>CAVDXU010000092.1:0-2012 GCA_963613135.1 bacterium | reverse complement strand
ACTGCGGCAAGTCGGGCGTGGCCGTCATCCGCGTGGCGGGCGAGAAAGCCGGCACATCGGCGACCGTCACGCTCGACAGCCTGACCTTCGACGAGTCCAGCGCGCAATATGCGATCGGTATCGGCAAGAAGGAGCTGAGCGAGAACAACGCGGACATCACCTACACGATTACCAACACGGCGGGTACGCTCTCGGTCTTCGAGAAGGGCGGGACGGACACGACCATCACGCCGACAACGACAACGCTTGTTGCTTCGGAGACCTACAAGGGCGCGAACTTCGTCGACCTGCGCACATTCGGGTATGATCTGGATGGCGATGGGACGCTGGACGCGCTCCCGACGGCTCCCGACATGAGCGGGACGGTCGTCAACGTGACTGCCGAGAACGCGCAGTATGTGCTGGACGGCGCGTATGGCTCGATTGACGGCAAGACGATCAACTTCACGGAGAGCATCACCGAGACGCTCATCCTCGGGCGCGCCGCGAAATACGACGGCAGCGGCACGGTCTACCGCCACGGCAGCTTCGAGGGCGACGCGATGTCGTATGCGAACTTCATCGCCTACAAGAGCCAGTCGGGCTGGACGGAATACAGCTACTACGAGCGGACGGTCGAGAACGTCACCTTCACGGCGGACAATGGCGTGACGATCGCCGGCTTCAACGCCGAGGGCGGAAACCACGTCTATGGGACGACGGAAAAGCCGCTCTATGACCACGTGCGCGACACGTCGTCCAAGGACACGAACAACGGCTACTACAAGCGCACGACGCTGAAGAACTTCACCTTCGACAGACTGACCTTCACGGCGAAGACGGACATCTCGACTTCGAATAACGCGACGGTGTATGACGGCTTCACCTTCACGGGCTGCAAGTTCAACATTAACAACGGGACGACGGACAGTACGGACTACCAGGCGATCAGGTATTACGACGAGGGCAACAGCGGGAACTTGAAGAACCTCGTGGTCGAGGGTTGCAAGTTCAACGGATGCTATCAGGGCGTCTACGCGGTGCATGTCAACGGCATCACGGTCAGGCGCTGCACATTCAAGACGATGTATCACAACGCGATCGCCGTCCAGACGACTACGCATGGTGCGTGCGACTTCGGCTCCGTCGTCATCAATGGCAATGTCTTCAGCGACCTCAAAGACCGAGCGATTCGCTTTGGCGCGGTCGCCGCTGGCACGCAGATCACGATCAAGAACAATTTCGTGGAGAGCACGAGCTCCACGGAAGAATGCATAAAGGTTTCGGGCGGTGAAGACCTCCCGGAGGGCGTGACCTTCGTTGCCGAATACAACGACTGGGGAACCTATCTGCCGCCCGCGCCCGCGCAGTTGACCAACACGCTCATGGTCGCCAAGATCGACAGTAAGGAATACGCGACTCTCTTCGACGCATTCAGCGCGGCGAAGAGCGGCGATACCGTCAAGCTCATCGCGGACTACACGGATGAAAACGTGGGGCCAATCGTCTACGACATGCCGGGCGTGACGTTCGACCTGAACGGGCACACCTATTCGCACTATAACTTCGCGCATATCTTTGAGGGTACGGGCGGCGTGATCAAGAACGGCAAGATGATTTGCCTTAACGGCGGCTCGTATGCGCTCTTCATCGGCGATGAGAAAGATACCACGAGTTTCACGGTCGAGAATGTCGTGATGGAGGGCGGCATCAACATCTACAACGCCACGGGCGTCATCCTGAAGGAATTGACCATCAAGGCGCAGAAATACTACGCCGTCTGGCTGGAGAAAAACTCGGCGGCGACGGTCGAGAGCGGCACTTACGAATCTGCGGAAAAATCCGAGGGCAGGTCGCTCTTCAATGCGTCTGGGAACACTGCATGCGTTCTGACGCTCGAAGGCGGAACATTCAAGACGATCGGCAATTCGCTCATGGGCGGTTCGGGCGGCACGCTCGTGGTGACTGGCGGCAAGTTCGACCAGAATGTCGCCACGCCGTATCTCGATTCCACGAAGGAACTTGAAACTTAC
>CAVDXU010000091.1:0-2060 GCA_963613135.1 bacterium | reverse complement strand
GGCTTCGCTTAAAGGCAACCCGCCTGCAAGGCGCAACTGACACGAGGAGCTTATGGCGCAGTCGTCAACGTTTAAAAGCAACTTGAAGCGCAACTGGTTCACCATCACGTCGCTGGTGACGAAGGACTTCAAGCTCAAATACCGCCGCAGCGTGCTCGGCGTGCTGTGGTCGGTCCTAAACCCCCTGCTCATGATGTGCGTTCTGGCCGCCGTCTTTACCAACGTGCTGAAGTTCGGCAACATCGAGAACTATCCCATGTACCTTATCTTGGGCAACGTCCTGTTCTCCCTGATGTCCGACTCCACCGGTGATGCCATGACATCTATACTGGAATCGGCGCCGCTCATCAAGAAAATCCGCATATCGAAGATGATCTTCCCGCTGGAAAAGGTGCTCTTCCAGCTGGTCAACTTTGCCATATCGCTGATCGCAATCGTCATTGTCATGGTGTTCTTCCGCATCGCGCCTACCATCTACTTGTTGGCCATGCCCATACTGCTCATATACATGCTGCTGTTCTGCGCGGGCCTGGGCATGCTGCTGTCGGCGCTGGCGGTGTTCTTCCGCGATGTGTGCCACCTGTGGGGCGTCGTCATCACCGCCTGGACCTACGCCACGCCGCTGTTCTACCCCATGAGCCTGCTGCCCGACTGGATGCAGAAGGCCGAGGCGTTCAACCCGATGTACCACTACGTCACCTATTTCCGCGACATCGCCATGTACGGCCAGTGGCCCGGCATGCGCGAGAACCTGGTGTGCCTCGCCATCGCGCTCATCACGTTCGCCGTCGGCTTCTTCGTGTTCAAGCGCACGGAGAAGAAGTTCATCCTCTACGTATAGGCGGTCCGCATGCCTGAAAACGTCAACACCACGCCGCTGGAAATGCAGGTCTCCGACGAGGAGGCCACCCTCGACGAACGCGCCCCCATGGTCGAAATCGACCACGTGTCCATGATCTTCAACATGGCGAACCAGCAGCTCAACAGCCTGAAGGAATACGCCATCGCGCTGGCGCGCCGCGAGCTGATGTTCAAGGAGTTCCGCGCGCTCGACGACGTGTCGTTCACCGTGCGCAAGGGCGACGTGTTCGGCATCCTGGGCACCAACGGCTCGGGCAAGTCCACCATGCTCAAGATCATCGCCGGCGTGCTGGAGCCCTCGAAGGGCACCTGCTCCATCCACGGCAACATCGCCCCGCTTATCGAGCTGGGCGCGGGCTTCGATATGGAGCTGACCGCGCGCGAGAACATCTACCTCAATGGCGCGCTTTTGGGCTACTCGCGCAAGTTCATTAACCAACACTTCGACGAGATCGTCGAGTTCGCCGAAATCGCAAAGTTCCTGGACATGCCCATGAAGAACTATTCCTCGGGCATGGTGGCACGCATCGCCTTCGCCATCGCGACCATCATCGTTCCGGAAATCCTGATCGTCGACGAGGTGCTCTCCGTCGGCGACTTCATGTTCCAGCAGAAGTGCGAGCGCCGCATCACGAAACTCATCAAGGAATACGGCGTCACCGTGCTCATCGTGTCGCACAACAACGACCAGATCGAGCGCTTGTGCAACAAGGCCATCTGGATTGAGAAGGGCCACACACGCATGATCGGCGACGCAGCAGAAGTGTGCCGCACCTACCGCGTTCTGGGCGGGCACATCGGCAGCGCCGAGGCCGAGCAGCGCGTGTTCGACGTGCTGAACAAGAAGGTGCGCGTGCCCGCGAGCATAATTGACACCATCAGCGGGGAAACGCGCTACGGCACTGCGGCGAAACTGGTCGAGGAATGCGAGTTCGACCAGGGCGGGGTTGCCATCGTCGCCCCGGGCGAGCAGGCTTCGCCGTGCCTGGCAACAGCGGGGCTTTCCGGCATCCTGGACGCCGCCGTGCTTTTGGCGAAACCCGACACGCTCGGCGACGTGACGGCACAGGAGCTCAAGCAGCTCAAGCCCACCCGCGTGCTCGTCGTGGGCGGCGAGGAAGTCATTCCGGCGAACACCGTGGAAGCCGTGCGGGAAACGTGCCCTAACGCCGCCCTCGAGCGCATCGACGGGGTAACGC
>CAVDXU010000090.1:0-2091 GCA_963613135.1 bacterium | reverse complement strand
GACGGATGGCGGCGATTGCAGCGCTCCGCCAGCATCGGCGCCTTTTTGAGAAGCTTCTGCGCCTGTTGCCTGAGCAGTCGTTCCATCAACGCCGCCTGCATGCCGACCCTCTCTGCCTGACGCCGGAACTTGCCCATGGAAACCCACTTGAACGAATATTCGCCGTCGACCTTCATCGCCATGCGCTTGCCGACGTCGGGATAGACCGTCGTCGACATGAGGTCGTACATCGGCGCCAGCTCGCAATGTCCGTTCCGGTAGAGGACCGAGAAGTTCTTTCCGTGCGCATCGCCGTTGCCGATCAGGAAGTTGAATGCCACGCGGCTCCAGAACGCGACGGTCTCCGCCGCCGACAGGCGCAGCGTCTTCATCAGCTCGTGGCATTCGCCCAGACTCGGACCGCCCTGCGCTTCGTACTTGTGCTTCGGATCAATCTTCAGCAGCTGGCAGAAGTCCTCCTGGTGAAGCCGCGACGTCCGCCCGCCGACCTGCTCCCGATCATAGCGCGACGTCACGTAATAGGTCTCGCCGCAAAGCGTCAGCGTCCCGCAGGCCGCGACGTCATGTCCGCAGGCCTTCGCAAGCTTCATGCAGAACCATTCGTTCAGAACGCTTCCTGGATCGTTCCTGATGTCCGGCTTGATGATGTGCGTCGAAGGCGTCCCGTTCAGCGGAAGCCAGACGTGTCCCCTGCATACGCACGCCACCAGCTTTTCTTGCGCACCGGCGCCCGAAATGCGACACCCCTCGTCGCCGACGTTCAGGGGACGCTTCTCAAGGTCGGCCAGAATCCGGACGGCTTCCTCGTCCTTCAGACGACGAAACGAGTCAGGTCCCTGATCCGGCGCTTGCCCGGACGGATACAGCGCGACGGCGCCCGCGCAGTCTCCGCCAATCGCCGCGAGGAGCGCAAACGTGTTTTCCCGCGGGATCTTCAGGATCTCGCCGATCCGCGTGCGCACATAGTCGTCGGGCAGCAGATTCGAGAAATAGGCCTCGACCTCCGCCCCGTCATACGGCTCCTCGCGGATGGGGAGGGAGAACGACAGCGGCTCGTTCGCGGACATCCCGGCATAGTCGGCATCGTAGGAAAAGACGAGTCCCCTCGCGGCGTCCTGAAGGATGCCGACCTTGCGGCCCTTGAGATAGACGTCCAGCGACTCCATCAGACGCTCCCCTGCCGATCAGGTATGTAGATGCCGCAGCCGAGCGCGTCCAGGACTTTCAGCATCTCCCGCACCCGGATCGTCTCCTTGCCGCGCTCCAGTTCGGAGACATAGCGCTGACCCGTCCCCGCCAGCCCCGCCAGCGTTTCCTGCGAGACGCCCTGCGCCTTGCGAATCTCGCGAATCCGCATTCCAATGGCCTTCACTGTCCTCAGTCTGTCCGCCATGTCTGCCTTTTTCAGTACCGAGCGGTATTATACCAAACCCGTTTTCGGAAATCAACCCGCGTCAGTACCGAGCGGGAATCAAATCACCACGCTTTGACCACGCCGCCAAGGACTCATTCTCGATGCGCTTGCGGACAAATATGCGCCCGCCAATGTCTATGCAGATTTTACTTTGAAAGTAAGATCTGCATAAGCCGCGCCGACGGAATCAGCCGAACAGCCAGTGCAGGAATCCGCCCTTCTTCGGCGGCGCAGGCTGCGCGACCGCCACGGCCGACGCCACCAGGGCTCCGCCAACCAAAAGACGTTTCAGGTGCTTCATCTCGTGCTTCCTTTCTGCTTGCTTACGACTTTCCACGAGGAAAATTATAGCAAAACTCGTTTGCGAAAATCAATCTTGCAGAGGGCGCAACGCACCCTCGCTCACTGGACAATGCCTTTCATGCGAAGATGCCATTCAAGCCCTGCGCCATTAGCCGTCATGCCGGCCTTCTTCATGCTCTCCATCAGGCCCTTCCACGCCCAGGCGCTGTCATTCTTCTGCCGAAGTGCCTGCAGATAGGCGACGACCGCATCCTGATGGCGGTTCGACGCCTTCAGCACGCCGCCGAGGTATTCCCATTTCCGCGCGCCGATCGGATTCTTCGTGATGGACTCAGCCAAGAGCGAAATGATCTTCGGAATGTCCTTGCCCTGCA
>CAVDXU010000089.1:0-2111 GCA_963613135.1 bacterium | reverse complement strand
CATCTTTTCATGACGGGCATTCTGTGCGGCCTCGCGCTGGCGGGGCGTGCGGCGACGGGCGTCTCGAAGGGCGAATACCTCGATCTCGTCGAGGCGGCGGTGGGGGCGTATCCGCCAGAGGACATCCGCGCCTACCATGCGCGGGTGCAGGCGGAGGGCATCCTCAACGAAGGACGGTGACGCCGCTCACAAAGATCGCAAAGGGCACAAGGGCTTTGTGTCCTTTGTGGCGCGCAACATTCGATTGCCGAAGCAAGAGTGGATTTGAAAAAAAAAACAGAACAGGAAAGAGAACATGAAGAAACTGATGACGTGGATCGTGGTGGTGGGCATGGGGTGCCTGGTCTGGGCGGAACGGCCCGTGACGCCCCGGGCACGGGAACTGCTGAAGCACTCGCTCATCCATCGCGGCGACGGGAAGGGACGGCCGGACAACACGCTGGAGGCGCTGCTCTACACGTGGGCGAAGGGCTACACGCCCGAAAGCGACATCCGCTTTACGAAGGACGGCAAGATCGTCGCGTTCCACGACGGCGCGCTCAAGGGGCGGCCGATCCGAGACTGGCTCTGGAGCGACCTCCGGGAGGAGGACGTGGGGAGCTACCGGGGCGCGCAGTATGCGACGTGCCGCGCGCCGCTCTGGGAGACGATCTTCACGGCGATGGAGGAGAATCCGTCCCGCATGATCCACATCGACTACAAGGACGTGCCGCCGGAAAAGGTGGCGGAGAGGGTGCGCGCGCACGGCCTGGAGCGGCAGTGCTGGTTCATCTCCGCAGACCTCGGCCTCGTCCGCCGCTACAAGGCGGCGCTGCCGAACGGCCGGACGCTCCACTGGATGCATCTGGGCAACTGGGGACGCATCGACTTCACGAAGCCGGACGAGACGGCGCGCTGCGAGAAGTTCCTGCTCGACCAGTTCGAGCGCGCCGCCAAGGACGGCTTCAAGGGCATCGACAACGTGCAGGTCCACTGCCAGCTGCGCTACGACGCGGGCGGGAACGCGACGTTCTGTCCGCGCGCCGAGACCCTGCGCGCGTGCGCCGCGCGCCTCCATGCCGCCGGCGTGGAGGCTTCGGTGTGCGTGTGGCAGAAGGAGGCGGACAGCCCGAACACCTACAAACTACTCTGGGAGATGGGCTTCGACTCGTTTGGCACGGACTACCCCGAGGCGCTGTACAAGGCCATTGCGGACAACATGAAGTGACGGTTCGCCCGTACCGGGAGGGGCGCAACTTCCCCGCACCTTGTCGCGCCCCTTCTCGGCATCCCAAGCGGCATCCCAATCGGTATGGCATACTGAAGACATGAAGAGGGGTGGCTCTGCGGCGGCCAGTCGAACATGACGTTCGCGATGTGGCCGCGCCCGAACATCGGCCAGCACGCGGGGCGCGCGCGCTAGAACTGGTACTGTACGGAGAAGACGGCGTCGGATCCGACGCCCAGCTTCTTCGTGCTGCCGTGGCGGTAGAAGCGGTCCTTGTCGCCCGTCTCGGCAAACGCGGCCACGACGGTGAGGTTCTTCGTGACGAACCAGGCGACGTGCGCGTCCCAGCAGTCGTGGTTGCGGATGCCGTCCCCGGCGTCGACGCCCTGCTTGTATTCGACGCCGATGGCGACGTTCTCGGCGGGGAGGATGTCGAGGTTGCCGAACGCCACCACGTCGTAGTCGTTATGGCCGACGACGCCGTTGACCACCTCGTCCGAGAGGAGCAGGCCGGCGGAGAGGAGGACGGGGATGGGCGTCTGCGTGACGAGCTTGGAGGCGACGAGCACAATGGTAGTGCTTTGTGGAAAAAGAAACAGCGGTCTCCTTTGAGGGCATCACCTTTGAGGGCATCACTTGATATCGAGGGCATTATTTGATCTTGAGGGCATCGTTTGATGGCATGAACAACACAGAGACCGACCGGCCCGGCGCGCGCTGCACCCGCGCCGACCTCGGCACACGCTGTACCCGCGCCGCCCTCGGCGCGTGGCGTCCGCCAGCGAGTTCGTCAGCGGCTTCCGCTACCCTATAGAAGCGGCAATAAAATGGATTGATTGTGCGGGAGGGCGCGTGTCCTCACGCGCCGCAAATACAGCGGCTGGGGACAGCCGCCCTCCCAACG
>CAVDXU010000088.1:0-2333 GCA_963613135.1 bacterium | reverse complement strand
AGTGGCTGAAGGCAGCGGTTTGCTAAATCGTCGTACGGTCTAATCTCCGTACCGAGGGTTCAAATCCCTCCTCCTCCGCCATTTTTCAGGTTGGCCAATGGATGGGGCGCGAGTCCCGCATCAAGGAGACGTTTGCATATCGGAAGCCTTACCATGATTTCATTCAACATAATGCCAGTAGGTTCGTATTGCGTAAACTGCGTCGTGGTCTCGCTTGATGGCCGCTGCATCGTGGTCGATCCCGGCCAGGATGCCGATGCCATCAGGGGCTTCATGGGCAAGCAGGGCCTCAAGCCCGTTGCGGCAGCGCTTACCCATGGGCATTTCGACCACATAGGCGGCGTACCGGGCTTGCTCGCGGCATATCCAGGCCTGCCGGTCTATGCGCATCCCTCCGATTGGCCGATGCTTGGGCATCCCATGAACCAGATGCCGCCGGACTATCCGAGCGTGCCTCGTCCGGACGGCCTTCGCGACGTGCGCGAGATGACGGGTGATTTTGCCGAGTTCGGCATCCGTGTGCTTGAGACGCCGGGACACACCCCCGGGAGCGTATGCCTTATGGTCGGCGACCACCTCCTTTCGGGCGACACCCTTTTTGCGGGCTCGTGCGGCCGCACCGATTTTCCTGGCGGGAGCATGGCCTCGATGCGCGCGTCGCTCGCGTCGCTTGCCCGGTTGCCGTCCGGGACGCAGGTGATTCCGGGGCACGGCCCTTCCACGACCATAGGGCGAGAGGTGTCGTCAAATCCGTTCATGGTGTGAATTTCCGCTGAAGGATTTGTGCCATGGGGAAGAAGCGATATCCGCCGCGTGTGCCGCGTACGGCACACGGATTCCGGGCGCAGGATTTGCGCAACATCCCCCGCGGCGCCTGGTGGGCCAAGCAATGGATGCAGGCGATGGACGCGATGCGGCTTGGCCCGCGCGCGGGGCGCGGCCGTGCCTACGCGGAGCAGGGGCAGGTGCTGTCGATCCGCGTGGATGGTTCGCATGTGGAGGCGGTTGTGCTTGGCGGACGGCCGGATCCGTATGACGTAAAGATCGATTTCGCGGTGATGCCGCATGGCGGCGCCGATTTCATCGAGCGCCTTGGCGCGATGTCGGTGGGCCGCATACTTGCGGGCGAAATGCCTACGATAGTCAGCGAACAGTTTTCGGTTGCGGGGCTTTCCCCGTATCCTACGCTTGGCGTGGACAGGTTCTGGTGCAGCTGCCCGGACTGGTCCAAGCCCTGCAAGCACATCGCCGCCGTGCTGTACCTCCTTGGCGATGCGCTCATCCGCGATCCGTCGCTCCTGCTCCGATTGCGCGGCGTGCGCTTCGGGAAGCGCGGAGCCGCAAGTGCTGCGCTTCCGCTGTGGAAAGGGTCGATCAGGCTTTCGGATGCCCTTGCCAGGATATATCGCCGCACAGGCTGCGAATGATGGCGCATCGGCGATTTGCGATTTACGATTGCACTTGGCCATTTTGGCATCTGGAGATTTACCTCGTGTCCAGAAATGTAGTGAGCAGGCGAAGCCAAAATCCTCAAATGCCTAAATGGCCAAGTGCAATCGCAAATCGAAAATCGAAAAATCGTAAATAGTGTCTGCCCATTAAAACTAAAACCGTAGATTTACCAATGCACTATTGCGCTTCGCGCTCGAATATGGTATACTATGTGCAAACAAACTTGAAGGGGGTGCCGGTTATCCCCGCACTTTGGGGAGCGCGAGGCATGTACAAGCCCCGAAAAGAGCAGCAGCTGACCTTCGACGGATTCAACCAGTCCTGCGGGATGAAGCTCGACCCGAAGGACGAGTGGGTGGTCCTCGCCGACCGGATCGACTGGGACGCCGTGGAGGCCGAGTACCGCGCGCTCTTCCCGTCGAGGCGCGGGCGTCCCGCCGTCTCGGCCCGCCAGGCGCTCGGCGCGCTCATCATCCAGAAGCGCAAACAGCTCAGCGACCGCAAGCTCGTCAAGGAGATCGCCGAGAACGTCGCGTACCAGTACTTCATCGGGATGCAGTCGTTCCGGCCGAAGTGCCCGTTCCAGCACGGCGTCCTCCCCGAGTTCCGCAAGCGGCTCGGCAAGGACTTCCTCGTCAAGGTCAACGAGACGTTCCTCAAGGACGCGAAGCCGACGCCGGCCCACGCGAAGGACAAGGACGAGACGCCCGCCGCGAACGGGAACGCGGGGACGATGATCCTCGACGCCACCTGCTCGCCCTCGAACATCCGATTCCCGCAGGACTTCTCGCTCCTGAACGAGGCCCGCGAGAAGCTCGACGCGATGATCGACCTGATGCACGATTCCCATTCGGGGAGGCGGCGTCCGCGCACCTACCGGA
>CAVDXU010000087.1:0-2416 GCA_963613135.1 bacterium | reverse complement strand
CCTCGATCACAGAATCATCAACCGGACGCACAGGCTCGGTTTCAGGCGCGTCGCTGCGAAACGCCTTCAGGTTCTGCGCCTGCGAAAGCTCGGCCTTCTGCGTGGCCGAGACAAGGCCTTCGTCCAACGCCCAACGCCACATCCGCTTGATGCGCTCCATGTAGCGGTTCACCGTCACGCGGGCGATGCCGCTACGCACCAAGGCGTCGCGCACCGCCAACATATCGGCGTGCTGCAGTTCCGCCGCCGGGCGCGTTCCGTACATCTTCCGGAGAATCCGCACGGCGTTCTGGCACCCCCACGCCTCGCCGGTCTGCGACCCATCCTTGCGGCGGTAATATGTTTCGCACCAGCCGATCCATCCGCCGCAGATCTCGTCCACCGTCTTGCCTTCGATGTGGATTGTTGGGACGTGCCGCGTGGCGGCCTCCCACACCTTCTGCGCGGCGGCAATCGCAATGTCGCGGGAGCGGTCGGCGTGTAGCGCGATCTCGCTTCCCCGCGCACACAGCTTCCGCGCCTTGCGCTTCTTCTCGCCCGGCAGTCGCACCGCATACCACCAGTAGCCGTTGTTGACATAGACTGTTCCTTTCATGGCTTTTCCTTTCGTTTTGTTCGCCCAAAGTGTTATAATATGTTATATGTTTTCACAAAACCCCTTATTTTTCGGTATCTATATTATATCACAATTTGCTCGTCACGCATTTTATAAGCCGTATGGGGTGATATGTGACTGTATGGGAGTGTTGATTTTTCGGTGGTTTCCGCGTGTCAGATGTTGTGCCAATGTTCGCCTCCGTTCGCCTTTGCTATAGGGAGCGTTATACCTTCGCGCCGAGGCGCGTTGCAACTGCCTTCTGCGTATTCTGCATTTCGCGCAGGGTGTCGCGTATCTGCTGCAAGTAGTGTGCTGTTGCGGCTATCGCCACAAGCAACACCAGCGACATTGCCACGCCGATTGCGTGTCCGAGTGTGATTGCCATGTTGTCCGTCCTTTCGCTTTGCCCAAGGTTGCCGACATCATAGCATAAAAGACGGCGCCTTGCACGGCTTTTGAACCGCGACTGGACTGGCAGAGACGCATTGACACCAATAAAACCAAGGGCGGACGCGCTCTGTAAGAAAAAATAAAAAAAATCAATTTTCCACCTTGCGCGTTATAACGCGATGTGATATAATGTCCCCGCAGCTGAGGACAAGGGCAATCCGAAGCACAGGGCAAAAAAACGAAAGGCAATCACGATGAGCAGGCATGCGAAGTTTGAAGTTTGGGCAACCAACCAAACGCAGTCATTTTGCAACGAAGCGGCGTCAACACAAGAAGGGAGATAACACACTATGAGCAAGGTAAGCGGGCCACACAATCCAGACGATGTTCTGATTGGATTCATGGATTCCCCGGAGATTCGCGCGTTGGCGGAGTTGGTGACGGAGCTTGACGAAATCGAGACGGTCAGCGACTTCTTCCGGCGTCACATCTTCGACCGGGCGGTTGCGCACGGCGTGATGCGCGACGGGAAGGTGCAGGGAGAATGGAGGGAGCGGATCGCCGCCCGCGCCGAGGCAATCCGCGTGAACAAGCGGCGGCGAAGCGAAGCCCGCAAACAGGCTGTTGCATCCAACAAAACCAAATCGAAAGGAGCCAAGTAAAATGAAGAACGGCATTGACGGAAACGGAATCGGAATCACTGGGCGCGAAGCCATTGCCCGAATTGCCCGGAGAAGCGGCGCCACTGCTGGTGCCGTTTTGGAAAGGGAGATTGCGGAGCATCGGCGTTTTTCGCGACGTGGCGCGTTATATCGCGCCGATATCATGGGGATTGGTGGCGATAATTTTTGCCGTGGCGCGTTATAACGCGACGGCGGAAAGGTGCGCGAAAATGGACGGAAAGACGAAGAACGCAAACGGGGGCAAGGTGCGTTGCTCCTTCGAACTGGAGGAAGACGAGGCAAAGAAGCTGTGCGACATGCGCTGCGAACCGAAGCCCTCGACGGCTGCGGCGCAGATCGTGCGCATGGCGATAAGGAAGGGGGGAGAGTCGTGACGGCGTTGCCGGAGGTGATAGGCGACGTGGAGGCGGCGGAGCTGTTCGGGCTTTCCCGCGTCGCCCTTCGGCAGCACTGCATGGAGTCATACCGGTGCCCGAAGGGAAAGGTTGACGTGCGCAACGCGAACCCCGTTGTGGTTGGGCGGTGCCGCCGCTGGCGCAGGTCTGCGATCATGGTTGTGCTGTCGACCAAACCACAGTAACGGGAGTGAATGAAATGAGAAGGTTCGATAAGACGATGACGGACGAGGAGATTGAGGAGATCGTGGCGCGCGATGTCAGGCGCGAGAACGTCCAGGAGTTTCTCGGGTGTCTCGCGTTCGCCGCGCTCGTGGTGGCGTTCGTGTGGCTCTACATCAAGGCGACGC
>CAVDXU010000086.1:0-2425 GCA_963613135.1 bacterium | reverse complement strand
TCGGGGTGATTCGTCCAGATGTCCGTCGGCTTCATTCGCCGCTCGCCGTAGTGGCAGTAGGTGACGGTGTAGCGCGTTCCGTGTCCTTCTTCGCAGAGGCGTTTGATAAACGGCATACGCCGCATCATGGCGCGTGGGTTTTCCACGAACCAATAGCGCGGCCAAAGCGCGAGAATGAGGTCGGCGACGTGCGCGTTTATCTTGTCGCACGTCGCGGCATATTCGGTCTTCGGCGTTATGCCGTCGCGGTGATGTCCGAGCGCGGCGACGGAGTAGGTCGTGCAGTCGGGCGACGCCCATATCACATCGGGTCGCCCGAACTCGTCGAGGATTCGGCGCGGCGTGAGTGTGCCGATGTCGGCGTAGAGGCTCATGCCGCCGAGTTTCCTATCCCAGTCAACGGAGTAGGTTTCGTGTCCGCGCGCGGCGAACGCTTGCGAGATTGCGCGAGTTCCGGCGAAGAGTTCAAGGACTTTCATTCGTTTTCCTCTTGATACCATGGATTGATGTTTTCGGCGCGGAGGAGGGGCTTCGCCATATAGCGACCCTTCGCGTCTCGCGGCGAATTGCGCCTGTCGTTGTTTTCCTTGCACGTGACAATTTGGCAGTTGGAGGGCGAATAGCCCTTGGCGTCGTCTATGCGGTCAATCTGCAAGCCCTGCCGCCAGCCGTGAGACAACGCCCAGGAACGGAACGCGGCGAAGTCGTCCCATTCGCGGCAGACCGAAATACCGCGTCCGCCGTAGCGGTGCCAGCATTTCTGCCGTGGATTGGAGCAACGCTCTCTCATGCCGCGCCACGTCGAATAGAGCCTGTCCTTGTGCGCGTAGCCGTGCTTCAGTTGGCGAAGCCTCGCGGCGTTCCGCGAGTGACAACCGCAAGAGACGGTCAGCCCGGAGAGCAGACTACAAGCGCGGATGTTCTTCACCGCGCCGCAGTCGCACTTGCACACGCAGACAGAGAAGTGCTTTCCGTTTTTGGGACTGATGTAGTCGTCGGCATAGCCGAGGACGGTGAGGTGCGAAAACCGCCGTCCTGTCAGGGCTGTCTTTCTCGTCATTGGTTATCCTCCAAATACCATGGATTTATCTTTTCCGAGTGAAGCATATTGAGTAGAATCCACCTCACCTGATTGGCGCACATCCCGTTCCCGCACACCTTGAAGCGCGGCGCGTCGGGACAGGTCGCGGGGTCGGAGATTTTCGCGAGCCAGTCGCGGACGAAGGCCTCGGTCTTGGGCTTCGGGGTCTTGCCGTCCTCGGCGATCATCTTCTGCCAGTCGTCGTGGACGCGGCGGAAGTAGGCGATGAGGTCGGGGTCGGCGATTTGCTCTTTCGTAAACCGCACTTGCGTCCAGCCATACTGATGGACTAACTGATGGACGCGAGACTTCGAGATGCCGAACATCCGCGCAACCTGTCGCATTGTGTAGCCGAGTTGATAGGTCAGCACGACCTCTTCAACCTCGCAATCGTTCAATTTGGCAGCAGGATTATCCTCGCCAGTCAGGTAGAGGCCGTCATCGTGCGCCTTGTGCGAATTATCCTCTGGGGTCAGCAACTGAAGGTTGCTAATTCGATTGTCCGTTTTGTTGTTGTTGATGTGGTCAACGACCATACCTTCGGGCGGGATTCCGTGAGCGGCAATCCACACGACGCGGTGATGTCTAACGGCACGGCGGACTTTTCCATCGACAATCTTCAAATGCCGATAGCCGTTGATTATCGTTCCCTTCAATTCGTGCGGTTCGCAAGGTATGCCCTGCGCTCGGCGGTTGGAGTAGACAATGCCGTTTTCCGTATCGACGGAGATATTGCCCTTGCCAATTTCCCATGCCACAAACTCATCGTTGTTCATATCGCTTATCCTGAGGTATTGTTGTTGAGGCAGTCCCATTAGTCGTTCGCACTCGGTGGGTGTGAGGCGGCGGACGACGACCTCGGGGAGGGAATCTTCCGCCGCGACGGAGCGCGGCGAGGCAAAACTGGAGCGGGGGTCGTCACACGCAACGCCCGGCACGAAGTCGGCGCAGAGTGTCGGCGAAGCGTCCTTCTCGCCGAGTATGCCCGCGCCCTGCCCGTTGTGGGTGACGCGGGTCGCGTTGCGGATGTCAATCGGCACGGCGCGGCGTGTCGGGAGGACGAAGGCCTGCGCGGAGACGCCGCTTCCCTCGGCGATGGCTTGGAGGGTGGGTGCGGGGCCGTCGGCGGTGTAGACGCGCTTCTGGATCGGGTCGCCGGGGGTGAGGCACGTCGAGCGGTGCGTCTGAACGACGCCGCCATCGGGGGAGACGGCGAGTGTCTGCGCGACGCCCTCGGTGCAGGGGTGCATGAGCGACGCCTGCGGGTTCATGCCGTAGGCCACGGCGTGAGGGGCAACGGTGTCGAGGGTGTAGGCGACGCCCTCCTGTGCGCCGACGCCGTTG
>CAVDXU010000085.1:0-2445 GCA_963613135.1 bacterium | reverse complement strand
AAGACCGCTAAAACCGAGAATTTGGAATGGAGATCTGAAGATGACGGAAAATGAATTCAGGTGCCTGCTTGAGTCGCTGAACTTCAATCACTATGCGAAAGACGATACCTATGCGATGCACTATGGCGATATCGTCGATGGGTGTTTGGTGGCGGACTTCGGCAAGCGTGAATTCCGGTGGCCGAAAGATCTGACGGTGACGACAGGCACGACGAGCAACTTTTCGCAGGCCGAGAATTTTGTCGTGTTCGAGTGCGTTCACAGGTTGTTGGAGATGGGGTATCATCCGAAAGATATTGAGCTTGAACCCAAGTGGAAGGTTGGACATGGTGCAAGCGGTGGTCGTGCAGATATTTGGGTGCGCACGAAAAGGCCTGGCACCGAGGAGCCTGACTCGCTTTTGATTATCGAATGTAAAACATTCGGCAAGGAGTTTAATTCGGCTTGGAAGGACACGCTTGAAGACGGCGACCAGCTCTTCGGCTATTTTGCGCAGGCCCCGTCGACGAAGTTTCTCTGTCTCTATGCCAGCGATTACGCGAACGACAAGATCGTCAGCGCCTATCATCTCATCAACGTCCAGGACAACGACGAATATCTCAAGACGCTGAAGAACCCCGCATCCTTCGAGAAGGGAAAGGGCACGGGACGGCGCAACCTGTTCAAGGCGTGGAAGGAAACCTACAAGCTCGACTATGCCACGATCGGCCTCTTCGAGAAGGGCATCGCCGCCTATCATCCCGGCAAGTCCGAATACACCTTGGAGGACTTGAAGGCGGTTGACGCGGTTGAAATCGGCAAGATGTATCACCGTTTCGCCGAGACGCTGCGCAAGTACAACGTGAGCGGACGCGAAAACGCCTTTGACAAGCTCGTCAACCTGATGCTGGCCAAGGTCGTTGACGAATTGCAGAACGGCAAGCTTCAGTTCAACTGGAAGGGCGCGGCCTACGACGACGACTTCCGTCTGCAGGATCGCCTTCAGCGCCTTTACAAGGAGGGCATGCAGAGATTCCTGGGCGAGGACGTGACCTATATCGACGACCGGCAGATCGACCAGGCGTTTCACCGCTTCAAGAACGACCCGGACGCGACGCGCGACACCGTCCGCAAGTACGTGCGCCAGCTCAAGTTCTTCACGAACAACGACTTCGCCTTCATCGACGTGCACAACGAGAAGCTGTTCAACCAGAACGCCGTCGTGCTGCGCGAAGTCGTGCGCATGCTTCAGGACATCCGCCTGCGCACGGACGCGGAGAACCAGTTCCTGGGCGACCTGTTCGAGAACTTCCTCGATCAGGGCGTCAAGCAGAGCGAAGGACAGTTCTTCACGCCGATCCCGTTCGTGCGCTTCATGGTGAGCTCCCTGCCGGTCGCCGAGACGATTGCGTCCATGAGCGAGCCGCCCGTCGTGGTTGACTACGCGTGCGGCGCGGGACACTTCCTGAACGAGTACGCGCGCCAGGCGGCCGCTTGCGTCAAGGCGCGGCTGTCCGAGCAGGCGGCCAAGAAGAAATGCGGCAAGTTGCCGGAGGATCTGTATCCGCATCTTCGGCCGTATTACGACAGGATTTTCGGCATCGAGAAGGAATATCGGCTTTCCAAGGTCTCGAAGGTCGCGTCGTTCATGTACGGCCAGGACGACATCCACATCATCTATGCGGACGCGCTCGTCAAGAACGACCAGGTCAAGGACGGCACGGTCAACTTCCTCTTCACGAATCCGCCGTACAGCGTCAAGGGCTTCCTGGAGACGCTGAGCGAGGAGGAGCGCAGGCAGTTCCGGATGTCCGAATGCGTCGACGACCTCGCCAAGAACGACGACATCGAATGCTTCTTCATGGAACGGGCCGCGCAGCTCCTCGCGCCCGGCGGCATGGCGGCGATCGTGTTGCCGTCTTCGATCCTCAACAACGGCAACATCTACGTGAAGTGCCGCGACATCTTGCTGGAGAGCTTCGACATCGTCGCCATCGTCGAGATGGGCAACGGCACGTTCGGCAAGACGAACACGAGCACGGCGACGCTTTTCCTGCGCCGCAAGCAGACCGATCCCGACGCGGCCGGCCACATCCGCAATCGCGTGGCGGCCTGGTTCAAGGGCGACTTCACGGGCGACGCGGTCTATGGCGGGGCCGAACTGCGCCGGAAATACGCCGCCGTCATCGGCGTCAGTGCGGACGACTACGAGTCGTTCCTGAAGGGCGGGCAGCCGAAGCCGCTGATGGAAAGCGAGACGTTCGCCGCCTACCGCGAGAACTTCAGGGCCTCGACCAAGGCCAAGGCGATCCTCAAGAAGAAGCTTCGCGCCGGCTATACGGCTGCGGACAAGCAGAAGGAGCTGGAGGATTACGTCTTCGCCGAGATCCGGGCCCTCGAAGCCGAGAAGCTGCGCGTGTTCATGCTGGCCGAGGACAACCCCCAGCCCGTGCTTGTCGTCAAGGG
>CAVDXU010000084.1:0-2594 GCA_963613135.1 bacterium | reverse complement strand
CTGCAAGCGTGCCGGAAGCCTCGCTCAAAAGGGCAGCCAGCGCACCTGCATCGTACTGCGAGTCGATGGCGAACTTAGCGGTAACCGTGCCAGCGTAAAGGCCCATGCCCTCGACCGTCACCGTGGCGGCGCCGATGTTGGTGTTGTCGGCATAGCCGACCACCTTGTAGTCGGTGTCCTCGACAAGCACGCTGTCGCCGTCGGTCAGTTTCGGAGCGGGCGTCAAGGGCTCGCCGGTGTAGGTCTGATCGTCAACCGCGATCATCTCGCCGGTCAGTTCCTTGCAGACGCGGAACGCGGCTGAGTTGGTGCCGGCGTAGTCACCCATGCCGGTCACAACGGCCTCGAAAGATCCCGGACCGACAAGCTCGGCTGGGTCGACAACGCTGCCTCTAGCGTCCTTGTACTCGACGCTGAAGTCGATATTCAGGGTAAGCGTCTTGTCGCCATCGGTCACCGCGACAACGGGCGTCACGGCCTCACCGGTGTACAAGACATCGGCGACGGAAACCTTGGCTGCCGAAATCGCAGCCGGCTCAATCTGCCAGGAAAGCAGTGCGGAGCCGTTGTTGACGGCAGCACCTG
Source organism: bacterium (assembly GCA_963613135.1). Lineage (GTDB taxonomy): Bacteria > Actinomycetota > Coriobacteriia > Coriobacteriales > Eggerthellaceae > Senegalimassilia. Next base: position 2,009 of record CAVDXU010000084.1, on the reverse strand, counting down.
CAGCCGGATCCTTGTACGCCTTGCCAAGCGCGGCTGAAATCACGTCGGTGGTAGCGGCAACCTTGGTGGATTTATCGAAGCCCTCGATGGCGGCATCGCCGGACGTTGCGGGCGTGCCGACAGCCGAAGCTGCCGTGCCCTCGAGCCACAGCGACGTTGCGGGAATGCGAGCGTATTCGCTCGTGAACGCACCCGCGATAGAGCCGGCAACGGAATCCTCGGGAACGGCGACGATGCCGGTATTGTAGGTGCCGGAAAGCGCATACGCGCCATTGCCGGCGCCGACGATGCCGCCGGCAACGCTGGCGCCGCCCGTGGCGGTGATGTCGCCCGTGTTGTAGCAATCGCTGACCGCAACGACGATCGAGTCGTTCGAGGCCATATGGTCCTGACCGATGATGCCGCCGGCGAAGTTCGGCATCGCGCTGCTCGGCGAGGTGCCGGAAACGGCGATATCGCCAGCGTTGTAGCAGCCCGTGATGGAGATGGTACCGGCATCGGAGCCGTACGCCATCACATAGCCCAGGATGCCGCCAGCGCCGGACATGCTCGCCGAGGTGCCGGTCACGTTGATCTCGCTACCGCAATCGGTGATGGCCAGATCATACTTACCGTTCGCGGCGCAACCGATCAGACCGCCGCCGAAGAAGCTGGAGCTGATGTCGCCATCGACGACCAGGTTCCTGATCTCGACCGCGCCCGTCGCCTTGTCGCTGCCGACCACGCCGAAGAACGCGTTGTAGGTGCTGGCCGCGCCAGCCTTCTCGTACACGCCGGCGATGCGGTGCCCGGCACCATCAAAGACGCCGTAGAAGGGCTTGCTCATGGAGCCGAGCGGCGCCCACTCGTGGTCGGTCGAGCCGGCTTCGTTCAAAGCGATGTCATCCATCAGCGTGATGTGGGCGTTGCCGTACTTGTCGTCCGTGTTCACGGCGTTGGCAACCCAAGCAAGCTCGGAAGCCATGTATACCTTGATGTCGTAGTGCTGCCCCTCTTCGTCGTACGTCATATCGGAAGGCTCGACCATGGTGCCGTTCCAGCTAGTCTCGCGCTCAAGCTCAACGGCCAACGCGTAATCGTCGTCAACCACGTCGAAGGTGCCGGACTTGGCCAGATAGCCGTTCATGGAAGCGGTGTAGCTGTACGTGCCGGCGTGAACCTTGGCCGCGCCATCGGCCAAATCAACCGCGTTGCCCTCGGCGTCCATAACCTTCAGGGTGCCGGCGAACGTTGCTCCATCGTCGGTTGTGACGCTGGCGGTCAGGCCGAAGACGGGCTTCTCGATCAAGCTGATGCTCAAATCGGCAGGCTCATCATCGACCTCGAGCACGACCTGCATGCTCTCGGGCATATAGTTGAACAGGGAGGCAGTAACCGTATAGGTATCGACCGGGAGCTTGTAGGTGCGCACGCCGGTTTCGAAGTCCTTGTCGTAGCGCGTGTACTTATGGCCATCGCCGTTGATGAACACCACCTCGGCATCCGCCGGGTCGACCGTCACCTTGACATCCTGCGTTGCCTCAGACGGACCCGTGCTTTCGATAGCTAGACAAGGGAAGCCCATATTGGCGGGCTCGGTTTTGCTGTCGGCCACGAAGGCGTTCGCCGGCATGCCGGAACCAGTGTCGGCGTTCAGGAAGGAAAGCACCGAGCCGGAATCGCCGTCAACGGCGATATAGCCCGTGCCCATCAGCTGATCAGCCGTGACCTTGGCGCACTTGGCGGCAAAGGTGCCATAGGAGCTGCTATCGCCGTTGATCAGCTTATCGCAGCCGTACGCAACATCATCGATAGTGGTGGCCTCAAGCGAGAAGCAGTTGACGATGCTGGTGCTGGAAACGGCGTTGCTGCGATACACGTAGCCGATGATGCCGCCATAGTAATCGGCAAACGAGGAGGACGCCGTGTTGATGCTGACCGAACCTGCGTTGTAGCATTTCTCGACGGTTATGTTGTTGTACGTGCTGTTTTCCAGCTTACCGACGATACCGCCGGCCATGCTGCTGCTC
>CAVDXU010000083.1:0-2660 GCA_963613135.1 bacterium | reverse complement strand
GGCCGAAAACATCTTCCTCGATGTGGCCGAAGCGCTCAACATCCCCGTGCTGACCGCGATCTCAGGAATCGACCTGATTCCAAGCGACCATCCGCTTTTCTTCGGCCGCCCCGGCATCCTCGGGGAACGCCCCGCCAACTTCATCATGCAGAACGCAGACCTGCTGCTGGTGGTCGGCACGCGCATGGGCCTTCGCCTCTGCGGCCACGCCTACGACACCATCGCGCGCGCGGCGACGAAGATCATGGTCGACATCGACGCGAACGAGCTGGAGAAGCCGACCTTCCGCCCCGACATCAAGATCCACGCCGACGCGGGCGCCTTTCTCGAAGCCCTTCACACTTCGCTGCCATCCATGCCGCCACGCCCCGACTGGCTCGCATACTGCCGCCGCGTCAAGGCCGCCTACCCCGTCATCCTGCCCGAACACCGCGCCCGTGCCGACTACGTTTCGAGCTACGTCCTGCCTGAGGCGATCGTGCGCCATGCGCCGACGCCGCTCACCGTCGTCGCCGCGAACGGCGTCGCGTACACATCGACCTTCCAGACAATGCCCATCCGCCGGGGGATGCGCCTCTTCGCGAACGAGGGATGCGCCTCCATGGGCTACGGCCTCCCGGCGGCGATCGGCGCAAGCTTCGCCCTGGGGCGGCGCGTCGTATGCATCGAGGGCGACGGCTCGATCCAGATGAACCTCCAGGAACTCCAGACGCTCGTCACCTACGGCCTGCCCGTCACGGTCTTCGTCTACAACAACGCCGGATACCTCTCGATCAAGACGACGCAGCGCGCCTTCTTCGAAGGGCGCTTCGTCGGGTCGGAGGCGGGGTCCGGCGTAAGGCTGCCGTCGCTCGAGAAGCTTGCCGCCGCCTACGGCCTGCCGTACTTCCGGCTCGGGCGCAACCAGGATCTTGACGAGACGCTGCCTCGGATATTCGCCACCCCCGGCCCCGTATTGGCAGAAGTGATGCTCGACCCGTTCGAGCAGCTCGGACCCAAGACCGCCTCCCGGGAACGCCCCGACGGCACGATGGTTTCGGCGCCGCTCGAGGACATGGCCCCCTTCCTGCCATGGGAGGAATTCGCACGGCAGATGATCATTCCGCCGATCCCGCGCACATGACGCCGCAACCGACAGAGATTCGCCGCTATCGCCGCACCCATGCGTGGAATTATGCGCGGGGGGCTTCGCTCTTCATCACGATTTCCACTGCTCCGCGCCGTGATCTTTTCGGCCGCATTTCAGGCAATGAGACGTGCCTTTCACAACTCGGAAGGCATGTCGCGGATGCGCTTGATGCCATGCCCCGCCTCAACAGCGGCCTCAGGCTTTATGGCCGTGTCGTGATGCCCGATCACATCCATTTCAACGTTTACCTGAGGCCCGGCCTCAACGAGCCCCTCAAGGTGCTGGGGAATGCGATTCGGCGCTTCAAGAACCACACCACCAAATTGGCCAGGCTTCTTTTGGCCGATCCCAGATCGGCCATCACCACTGCCACGCCTCACAGCCCAGCCATTGCCCTTGCTCCCAGCACAAGCTGCGAGGGCCGAGCCGCCCCGGATTCGCCCCTCGGCAGCGCTGATGGCCGAGCTGCCCCGGATTCGCCCCCCGGCAGTAGTGATGGCCGAGCTGAGCTCGGCCAATTATGGCAGCAGGGCTACCATGATCGCCTCTGCCTCACGCGCACATTCATCGATGCGACCGAGCGATACATTCGCTACAATCCACTCAAATGGGCGCTCATGCACGGCGCCGACCATGCGCTGCGCATACACGAGCCGCTTGATTCGCCGCGCCTTGCAGATGGCGACTACTGGAAAGGCGTAGGCAACACGGCGCTTCTCGGCACAGGCGAAAAGATCGCCGCCCTGCGCATCTCGCGCCGATGCGGCCCAGAGCAGATTGCCGCCGCCGTGCGCCGCATGGAGGCCGCCATCGACAAGGGCTACATCATCTTGAGCGGCTTCATCAGCCCTGGCGAGAAGGCCGTGCGCGATATGCTTTGCGCACGGGCCGATGCCCGTTTCATCCGCATTCTGCCTTCCTGCATCCCAAATGCCCGCTTCAAGCCAGAAAGCCGCTATGTGCCGGCCTTTGCCGCCGGGCGCTATCTTGAAATCGGGCGCGGCAACGATGACGTGGCATTTGGCCGCGAGGCCTGCCTTGACTACAACGCCGAGATCATCGAGATCGCCACAGCCGGCGAGGGGGTGGCGGTATATTGGAAGCCAACCGGCCCTTGTGTACAGGCCGAGCACAGCTCGGCCATCACCACTGCCACACCCCACAGCTCGGCCATCACCACTGCCACACCCCACGGCCTGGCAATCGCCACTCACACCAACCAATCATGAAGCGGATCTTCATCACCGGCGGCACCGGCTTCTTCGGCAAGTCGATACTGGCCAAGCTTAGCTTGGCCATCACCACCCCCCCCACCCCTACACACACGCAAATCTCAGGCCGAGCTGCCCAACCACGGCCCCCAAGCAGTGCTGATGGCCGATCTGCCCCGGATTCGCCCCTCGGCAGCGATGATGGCCGATCTGCGCCGGATTCGCCCCCCGGCAGCGATGATGGCCGATCTGCGATCGGCCAATACACAATCCTCTCGCGCGACCCCGCCGCCTTCCGGGCCGCCAACCCGCAATTCGCC
>CAVDXU010000082.1:0-2832 GCA_963613135.1 bacterium | reverse complement strand
CTACGGCGCGGTGCTGACCGAGGTCGCGAAGTCCGCGAAGGACGGCGAGATTACCGCCGAGGAAATGGCGTCGATCCTGACAAAACTTCAGGACGCGACGAGCGTGGCGACGCTGACGGACGAGAAGCTGGCCGCGCTCATCGACAAGGCGGTTGCCGCGCTGAAGGAGAAACTGTGATGGAATACACGCGCTTTGAGCGGGCGGTGATGGGGCTTGTGTCGCTGTTCTTCCTGGCGGCGGCGTTCGCCCTGTTGTCGCTCGTCGGCGGCTGCGCGAACCCGAACACGGGGACTTGCACCATCATCGGCGAGCAGCTCGCCCTGCCGGAGATCACGGATTCGTCAGACAGCATCGCGGTGCGCGTCTACGAGTCGATCAAGGGGGCGCGTGTGTGGACGGCGAAGGATTCGGTCGTTTCGGTCGAATACGCGAACGCCTACACGAACACCTACTTCGGCATCGTCGAGATGCGCGACTCGATGCGGTTGAAGGTTAAGGTCGAGCCGTGCGAGACGGGCGCGGACACGGTAGGGCGCGACGTCCCCGGCGCGCCGCAGGGAACTGCACCGACTGTGCGGCGAAGTGACGATGTGCTATAATATCGATTTGCGCGGTTAGCCTTTCGTTATCCGCGCCGCCCCGTCCGAGGTTTTGCCCAAAACCGATGAAGGCGGGGCGATTTTATTTCTTCAGCAGATTGCCGGGCTTCGGATGTGGAACGCCTTTCGCGGCATGGTACGCGTCCCAAACAGCGTCCGGGTCGAGGGTCTGAGGCTTCGCGACCTTCCACGTAAGGTATGCACACCATGCCGCAAGCGCAATCAGCGCGTATGTCTTCCAGTCTTTCATGGTTCATATTATACCATATCGCGCCGTGTAGACAACGGCGGGTCGGATATGCTATAATGTCCCTTGTCGCGACCTCGTGGGGTTCTTGTTTGGCGGTCATCCGCCTCTTTCGTCCCACGCGGGCGCGTGAATTGAAACGAAAATGCCGAGGCCGAAAGGCACGAGGCTGTTTCAGTCGCCCGGCTGGTTGTCCCCAGTCGGGCGTGTTTTTTTTTCGCCGTGAAAAAAAAATAAAAAAAAAGTTGATTTTGCCATTGACACAATGGCAAATAATATGATACAATACTTGTGTCGGTTGGGGGATGGACAAATCCAACGGCCGGCGAAAAAAACAAGAACAAAAAAACGAAGGAGATAAAAAAATGAACACGATCAAAATCAAAAGCATCAAGGGCGTGGAAGTCGCGGTTGACCCCGAGACGCTGAAGTGGGAGTGCGACCACACGAACGACCGCGAATATGATGTCGAGGAACACGAGGGGTCGCTGCGCCTCGTCGAGATCGACACCGGCTACCACGAGGTCCACGCTGACGCGACCGCCGAGGTTGACGGTCACGAGGTCTGCGTGTCGACGGATGGCGATGGCTACGAGGTCTTGGTTGACAGCTACGAGGCGCACGTCGACGGCGACGATGACTTGCTGATCGAGGCCGCTTGCGCGGCCGGTCTGCGCGACGAGGAGGCCTACCTCGAGCCGGACAAGGACGCGCAGCGTGACGCAATAGTTGGTTTTTTGGCCACGCTGCCGGATGGTGTGACGTGGCGCATCGACCGGCAGCGCGGATTTGCAAACGAGTGGACGTTGCATTACGGCATCGGCGAGTTTGGCGAGGGTCTCGACGAGATCTCGTCCAACGAGGTCGATGGATATCTCGTTGACGCGCTTTGCGGCGTGGACGGCGATGATAACTACCGTGGCGTCTGCCACGACGACACGCCACGATACACATACTCCGTCCAAATCAACGGCGAGGAGACCGACAACGACCGCACGGAGGATGAGGCCGTCGCTGAGGCGACGGAACACAAGGCGATGGGCGACGAGGTGTATATCTTGCGGTATTACACGACGATGACATGGGATGGCCAGCTGGCCACCAATGGCACAGCTTGGGTCGATGTCACGGACGAGATTTTGACTGGGGAGGCGTGATGGCCAAGTCGGACGTCAAGGTGGAGGTTGGCCGTTTGGGCGCGGCGGCGAGGTGGGGGCAACCCCGCCCGCCCTCGCGCCTGATCAGGATCGACAGGTCGGCGGCCGACGCGCTGATGTCCGTCCCGGAGGCGTATCGTCGCCGCGTCGCGTCTGACGCGATACGCCGCGCCGCCAAGGATTACGCGGCCTGTCACGCTATCCAATAGCCTCCGCTATCGCCCCGTATTCCCGCACCAGTTCGTCCGTGGCCGCCTCGAAGGAGTAGCCATGCGTGATCTTCAGGCGGTCGCTGTGGCCGAGCAGTGCGCCTGCGGTAGTTATCCCGTATCTCCTGCGCACGTCCGTTGCGAAGCTGTGCCGCAACTGGTTTGGCGACCATTGCGAGACGCCCGCCCGCTTCGCGGCATCCCTGACGGTGCATCCATAACGCGCCGTGTCCCATTCGGGCGTCAGCTTGTCCGGGATTCCGCGAACGCCGCGCCGACCTTCCGCGCCGCAAGCCGTCTCGACATCGAAGGCGGCTTGCGGCGAGAACGGATGCGGCCATGACATGTATTTCTCCAGCAACGCCCTTGCCTTCGGCCCGATCAACACGGCACGGTCTTTCCCCTTCCATTCGGTCTTGTGCCACTTCGGTTTGTAGACCCAAGGCGTCCGCGTGGTGTCAATGCACGACCATTCCATGTTGCATATCTCGCCGGGGCGCATTCCCGTAAGCCGCTGCACCCGCACCATGTCCGACGTGTTCCGCGCCATGACGGCGCAGGTGGCCTCGATCACAGAATCATCAACCGGACGCACAGGCTCGGTTTCAGGCGCGTCGCT
>CAVDXU010000081.1:0-3362 GCA_963613135.1 bacterium | reverse complement strand
CCGCGAGCGGGACAAACCGCCTCATGAGGTCAAAGATCAAGTTTCCCCAGGTGTCGTTGTTCGAATTCGTCATTTCTTCCTTTCTTTCCAGATTGTCGTGACAATTTTCGATTCATTGTATCATATCCGAGGCTTGCCGCGCAAGTCTTGTTTGTGGTTGGCATTCGACGCGATAACCCAAGAGGCGTTTTTTGATTGCGATTCTGTCTGCAAGAGGAGGTGTTTACATTTTCTGTCGCATTTGCTGACTGGCGATTACAAGATGTGTAATGCCCATCCCGAAAAAATCGGTTTTGGCGCGAAAAAAGTTCCCCACGCATGGCACGGGTTTTGATATACTTGCTTTGATACACATGTCAGATTCGTCAAAAACAAAATAAAGAGGAAACCCATGAGCACCTACATTGATTCGGTCATCAAGGATTTGAAAAAGAAGAACGCGCACGAGAGCGAGTTCATTCAGGCGGCGGAGGAGGTCTTGACGACGCTCTCGCCCGTCGTTGACGCGCATCCCGAATACCAGGCGAACGCCATTTTGGAGCGCATCGTCGAGCCGGAGCGCGTCGTCCTGTTCCGCGTGCCGTGGGTGGACGACAAGGGCATCGTGCGCGTGAACCGTGGCTTCCGCGTCCAGTTCAACTCGGCCATCGGGCCTTACAAGGGCGGCCTCCGCTTCGACCCGACGGTCAACCTCTCGGTGCTGAAGTTCCTCGGCTTCGAGCAGATTTTCAAGAACTCGCTCACGACGCTCCCCATGGGCGGCGGCAAGGGCGGCTCCGACTTCAACCCGAAAGTCTCGCCCCACACGCCCGGAAAGCGTTGCAGCGACGCCGAGGTCATGCGCTTCTGCCAGAGCTTCATGACGGAGCTCTTCCGCCACATCGGCCCTGACACGGACGTCCCCGCCGGCGACATGAACGTCGGCGGCCGCGAGATCGGCTACCTCTTCGGCCAGTATCGCAAGATCCGCAACGAGTGGACGGGCGTGTTGACGGGCAAGGGCCTCACGTTCGGCGGCTCGCTCATCCGCCCGGAGGCGACGGGCTACGGCTGCGTCTACTTCGCCGCGAACATGCTCGCGACGAAGAAGCAGACGCTCAAGGGCAAGCGTTGCGCCCTCTCGGGCTCCGGCAACGTGGCGACGTTCGCCGCGCAGAAGCTCATCTCTCTCGGCGCGAAGGTCGTCACGCTCTCCGACCGCTCCGGCGCGATCTTCGTGCAGGCGGGGTTGAGCGAAAAGGATCTTGAGAAGATCATGTTCCTCAAGACCGTCACACGCGGCGAGCTCGCCGACGTGGCGAAGGAGATCAAGGGCGCGAAGTTCGTCAAGGGCGTCAACGCCTGGCAGATCGTCGACAAGGTTGACTGCGCCTTCCCGTGCGCGCGGCAGAACGAGCTCGACGAGAAGGACGCGGCCTACCTCCTGAAGCACGGCTGCCGTCTCGTGGCGGAGGGCGCGAACATGCCGTCGACGCCGGAGGCCGTCGCCGCGTTCCAGAAGGCGAAAATCCTCTTCGCCCCCGGCAAGGCGGCGAACGCGGGCGGCGTGGCGACGTCGGGCCTTGAGATGTCGCAGAACTCCGAGCGTCTCTCGTGGACGGCCGAGGAGGTCGACACGAAGCTCAAGGGCATCATGAAGGCGATCCACGACAACGCCTACGAGGCGGCGGCGAAATACGGCCACAAGGGCGACTACGTGATGGGCGCGAACATCGCGGGCTTCACGAAGGTCGCCGACGCGATGGTCGCACAAGGCGTCTGACGCGCCCACAAGTTTCTCGTTGGATTGCGCTGTCGTTGGCGACGCCAAACTCCGTCGCCAACGTCTCCCTCCTCTTCTCGTCTCGAGACACAACGGCGAAGGCTCGGATGTGTAGCGCTTGGTTGACATGTTAATAAAAATATGTTTTAATACGCATAATCTGACGAGTTATATGAGAGAATAATAGAATAATCGACGAAATAGGCGAATTATGTTTGCATCGACTGATACGGTTGACGAAATCCTCTCTGGGCTTGGAACCCGTCTTGCCGAACATCGGTTGAGTCGTCGATTGACGCAAGAGGAACTTGCCAAGAGGGCGGGCGTTTCCAAGCGCACGGTTGAGAGACTGGAGACATCGACCTCGGATGTTCGGCTTGCGGCTTTCGTCGCCGTCTGTCAGACTCTCGGCCTGACCGAAGGGTTCGATGCGTTGGCACCGGCGGTCAAACTCGGTCCCATGGCGTTGGCTAAGGGCGAGCGACTGCCCAGACGCATTCGAAAGTCTTCGCGCACGAAGGATGGAATCTGGGAGGAACGCGCATGATCGAGGCGGCCGATGTCATCTTGTGGGGAACGAGAATCGGTTGCGTCGTTCGGCGCGACGGGATGCCGTGTGCGGAATTTGAATACGACCCCGCCTTCATCGGACGGGGCATTGAGCCATCGCCCATCGAGATGCCAGTCTCGAGAAAGGTCTACGGCTTTCCCGCCTTGCCGAGCGCTTCGTTTCATGGACTTCCAGGGTTGCTCTCCGACTCCGCTCCGGCCAAGTCGCCCTGCCGCCGGATTTCGGTTACTGGCTGATCAAGTTCGACGGCCTCGACGGAAATGGCGACAAGGAAGGGGATGACGTCTCTGGATTCGGCCGCGTCGAATACGCCTATTCCCTCATGGCCAAGGCGGCCGGCATCCACATGATGGACTGCCGTCTATGGGAGAAACGCCACTTTATGACGCGCCGTTTCGACCGGACGGCGAACGGGCGGAAATGTCACGCGCAGACCTTGGGCGCGTTGGCTCACTTCGACTTCAACGACCCAACGCGCCATTCCTATGAGCAGGCCTTTCGCGTCACACGGCGTCTTGTCAACGACGTTCGCGCCGAGCGGGAGGCCTTTCGCCGCATGGTCTTCAATGTCCTGTCGTGGAACTGCGATGATCATGTGAAGAACATCTCCTATCTGATGGACAGGTCTGGCGTGTGGAGTCTCGCCCCGGCCTACGACCTCTGCTACGCCCACAATCCAAACGGCTTTTGGACATCTCGGCATCAGATGTCCGTCAACGGCAAGAACATCGGCATCGGGCGGGCGGATCTGCTGGCGGCGGGTCGGGTCGCCGGGTTGGACGAACGCGCCTGCCTCGTCATCATTGATGAAGTCCAGGCGGCGGTCCGTTGTTGGCCGCGATTTGCCGGCGAGGCCGATGTCCGCGACGACCTCGCCACCGCCATTGCCAGAGAGCTGGGGGGGGGTGACCGCGCAGCGACATGGTAAATTGCAAGCGAAAGGCGGGCGGTGGCGGACAGTTGACGCGCGGCGCGTAAAAGTGTAAAATATCTCGCATCAGAAAATTCAAGGAGATTAGAAACCTATGT
>CAVDXU010000080.1:0-3497 GCA_963613135.1 bacterium | reverse complement strand
TGCAATACGTCCTGCGCCAGCTGGCCGAATAGCGCCCGCGAGCGCGGTCGCAGGTTGGTTGAGCGCGCCGGCTCTCTCAATCGCGACGTCGCGACTGTGCCGGGTCGCGCTGCTGCTCGCAGGGACGGCGCGCGACGCCGCGGTGCGCAGGTGCTCGCAGGCTTGAATCATGACGCCGAAAGAGGCGCGATCCGATGGTCGCGCCTCTTTTTCGTCGCGCCCTTTTCTTCTTGCGCCCTCTTTGCAGCTTATTTGACGTTTTTCGAAACGTGCGTCGAGGTTGCGCGCTGTTCAATGGATCAAGGCATCTCGATAGCCGGCTTCTCGATGGCGGCCACACCTCTGTCAGACGATTAGGTAACAAGTGCGAATTGATGGACGTTTTCATGTATGATGGGGTGGATTCCGTTCATCACGCAACAATAAGGGAGAGGGTGCCGTGAAACAGACATCCGGATTCGAATCGCTCATCGACGCGCTCAAACAGTCGGGCTTCGACATGGGGGGCATGGGAGGATCCGCGGGCGCGGGGTCGAACTCCTCCGACTCCTCGGGCGCAGACGGCTCGAAGTCGCGAAGCCGCGGCGAAAATCCGTTCAACCCGTTCGGCGGCTTCGGCGGTTTCGGGGGCTTCGGTGGGGGAGGCGGCGGTGCGCACACATCTGACGAGATGCCGTCGTTTTCCTTCAACGATACCGTCGGGAAGATGTCCCGCAAGGCCATCATCGTCACCGTCATCCTGGTCCTAGTCATCGCGGCCATCGCGTATTGGTGGTTCCATCCGCCCATCAACATCCACAGCGTCGATACGTGGATGTTCGTCGCCGTGTTCATCCTGCTGCCGACGTTTCTCATCTGGCGCGTGAAGTCGCGCACCTACGAGACGGGCAACTCGAAGGTCGATCCCAACCGCACGAAGGCCCGTGCGTTCAAGTTCGCTTCCTACATCCCCGTCGCCATCGCGGCGGTGGGCGTCATCGGCGCCCTGATGTCCCTGTCCATCTTCCCGGGCAACGCCGCGAAGTACGCAAGCGTCCTTAAAACCGAGAACGCAAACTTCTCCGAAGATATGCAACAGGTCGACTATTCCGAGATCCCCATCATCGACCGCGCGTCGGCGACGCTTCTGGGCAACCGCGCCATGGGCAACATCCCCGAATACGTCAGCCAGTTCGAGATCGCCAGCACCTACAGCCAGATCAACTACCACGGCACGCCGGTCCGCGTGAGCCCGCTTGGCTATGCCGACCTGTTCAAGTGGCTGACCAACCGCACCGAGGGCATTCCCGCCTACGCGCTGGTGGACATGACCACGCAGGATGCGCAGATCGTCAAGCTCGGCGACAACGCCATCTTCTACTCGCAGTCCGAGCCGCTCGCGCGCAACATCGACCGTTACGTGCAGCTCAAGTACCCCTTCTACATGTTCGATGAAAAGTCGTTCGAAATCGACGAGGACGGCAATCCCTGGTGGATCTGCCCGGTGCAGGCGCGCACCATCGGCCTGTTCGGCGGCACCACCATCGACCGCGTCGTCATGGTCAACGCCACCACCGGCGAGTGCACCGATTTGGAAATCGGCGAGGTGCCCGAGTGGGTTGACCGCGCGTATCCCTCCGAGCTGCTCATCGAGCAGTACAACTGGTCCGGCAAGTATCAGGACGGCTGGCTGAACAGCTGGCTTGGCCAGAAGAACGTCGTGCAGACCACGCCCGGCACCGATGGCGACGTCGGCTACAACTACATCGCCAAGGATGATGACGTGTGGGTCTACACCGGCGTCACCTCGGCAACCGCCGATAACTCGATCGTTGGGTTCGTGCTGGTCAATCAGCGAACGGCCGAATCGCATTACTATCCCGTCGCCGGCGCGACCGAGGAATCGGCCATGCAGTCGGCCGAGGGCGCGGTTCAGAACCTGCGCTACGAGGCGACCTTCCCCATCCTGATCAACGTGTCCGAGCAGCCCACGTACTTCATGGCGCTTAAAGACAATGCCGGTACGGTGAAGAAGTTCGCGATGGTCGACATCCAGCATTACCAAAACGTCGCCACCGGCGACACCGTTGCCGAAACGCAGAAGTCCTATCAGGCGATGCTCGCAAGCTCCGGCTCGCTATCCTCAGATGCCCAATCGGCGTCGATGCAGCAGGCGAGCGGCACCATTCGAAGCATGGCGCAGGCGGTCATCGATGGAAACTCCCATTTCTACGTGACGCTTTCGGATTCGAAGGGAATCTACGATTTCGCGCTGCCGGGCATGCTCGACATCGTCGGCTACAAGGAGGGCGACCAGATCAGCTTCACCTACATTCCGGGCGACTCCACAAATTCCGTACAACAGATCATTGACACGAAGGCGGATTCTGGTATTATGGAACAGCTTTCGGCTCAAACGGATGCCAACACGGAATCAACGTCCGCCCAAACATCCACCGAGGCGAAGGCGCAGCAATAGTAGCTGTTCCGCTGCCAAAGACAGCAGGTACCGAAAGGTTCAATCGCGCAAGCGGCCCGCCGAGGTGGTTGTAAAGTTTCGAGCTTTTCGACCCCCTGTGTCTTTAGGACGGCAGGGGGTCGTTCTTTTTCTCAAGCACGACTCCACCCATACGGGGCGGAACCTGTTTTTGAGGAAAAGGAGGTGCACATATGCCGAACGCAAAGAACGTATCCATGCTCGATCAGATCAAGTCCGATCTCGAAAGCGCTGGTGCTGTTTGGGTGGTTGACGCCTGCGGCCTGACCGTGAAAGAGGTCCAGGCTCTGCGTCGCTCCGTCCGCGAGGCTGGCGCTACCATGAAGGTGTACAAGAACACCGTCATGAACATCGCCCTCAAGGAAACCGATCAGCCTTCGCTCGAGGAGATTCTGCATGGTCCCAGCGCATTCGTGTTCGCCGGCTCCGACGTGGCTGCTGCCGCCAAGGCCGTCAAGGAATTCGCGAAGACCAACGAGAATCTTGAGATCAAGGGCGGTTTGATGGAGGGCAAGGCCGTCAGCGCTGCAGAGGTGGAGGCCATCGCTTCCCTGCCTTCCCGCGAAGAGCTCTACGCTCACATCGCCGCAGCCATCAACGGTGTTGCTACCGGTCTGGCTACCGCTATCAATGGCGTGCCGCGCGGCCTGGCTCAGGTCACGAAGGCAGTTGCCGACACGAAGGCCGCTTAAGGCTTTCGTCCGCGGCGTGAAGTGCGCTGCATGAAGAATTGTGAATTCGGTCGAAGCGAAAGCGCTTCGACCCTATGAAAGGAAACTAACATGGCTGTTTCTCGCGAAGAGATCATCGAGGCTCTGAAGGAAATGTCCCTGCTCGAGGCTTCTGAGCTGGTCAAGGACATCGAGGAGACCTTTGGCGTGTCCGCTGCTGCTCCGGTTGCCGTTGCCGCTGCTCCGGCTGCTGGCGCTGCTGCCGCTGAAGAGAAGTCCGAGTTCGACGTCGTGCTCGAGGGCTTCGGCGACAACAAGATCGCCGTCATCAAGGCTGTCCGTGAGATCAC
>CAVDXU010000079.1:0-3562 GCA_963613135.1 bacterium | reverse complement strand
GCGGCCCCTTGGTCGTACAATGGCCTGCAGTATCTGCCACCTTCAATCTCACAGGAGGAAACCCCATGAAGAAGATTCTGCTGATGAACGGCCCGAACCTGAACATGCTCGGCATTCGCGAGCCCGGCATCTACGGCAGCAACACGCTCGCGTCCCTGCACGAGATGTTCACCGCCTACGGCAAGGAGCACGACTGCGAGGTCGAGTGCTTCCAGTCCAACCACGAGGGTGAGCTGGTCGAGAAGATCCACGCCACGCACGGCACCTGCGACGGCATCGTGTACAACCCCGGCGCGCACACGCACTACTCCTACGCCCTGCGCGACGCGCTCGGCAGCGTGAATACCCCCTGCGTCGAGGTGCACATCTCCAACGTCGACGACCGCGAGCCGTTCCGCCACATTTCCGTGGTCGCCCCGGCGTGCGTCGCGCAGGTCAAGGGTCGCGGCTTCAAGGGCTATTGCGACGCCCTCGACATCCTGCTGGAAGGTGACTACGAGGGCCATCTAGGCGAGGCGTTCGAAAAGCGCTACCAGTCCGGCGAGGTCATCATCGCAGGTCGTGGCCTTCTCGATGAGTAGCACCAAAGCTAATGCCGCCGGTCGTCTCGCTCGCCTGCGCCATGCGTGCGACGAGGCCGGCATCCGCACTTTCTTCGTGCGCGATACCTCCAACATCGCGTGGCTGACTGCCTTCGACGACGTGTTCGACGACGAGCAGGCCCATGCGCTCCTGGTGACGCCGCATGACGCGGTGCTGCATACCGATTCCCGCTACAGCGGCGCGGCCCGCAAAGCTGCAGCTGGCGAAGGGGTTGTGACCGTCGATGACGCACGGGTCGCGCACGGAAAATGGCTCGCCGACGTGTTCGTCGCGCGCCACGCGAGCGCGCCGGCAGGCTCATCGGCCCCGGCTGGTGCGTCCGCGTCCACGCCCGCGCCGCCCGCTGCCCCCATCGTCCTCGGCATCGAGGACTCGATGACGCTCGCAAATTTCCGTGCGCTCGAGGGCGCGCTGGCGAAGGCCCCTGCGGCGCCGCAGCTGCGCGAAACCTCCGACTTCATCCGCAACCTTCGTGCGGTGAAAGAGCCCGCCGAGGTCGCCCGCATGAAGGCGGCGCAAGCCATCACCGACGCGGCCTTCAGTTATATCTGCACCTACATTAAGCCCGGCATGACTGAGCGGCAGGTCCAGGTGGAGCTTGAGGACTGGATGCTTCGTCACGGGGCGACCGGCCTGGCTTTCAGCTCCATCGTGGCAAGCGGCGAAAACGGTGCAAGCCCCCATGCCATTCCGGGCGAGAAGGTGCTTGAGGCGGGGGAGTGCGTCGTGATAGACTTCGGCGCGCGCGCTTTGGGCTACTGCTCGGACATGACGCGCACGGTCTTCTTGGGAGATCCCGACGTCAAGATGCGCGATGCCTATGCGACGCTGCGCGCGGCGAACGATCAGGTGGAGGCCGCTATCAAGCCCGGCGTCACGGGCGAGGCCATGCATCAGATGGCCGAAGACGTGCTCGCGGCCGGCGGTTTCGGCGGCAAGATGGGCCACGGGCTCGGGCATGGCGTGGGTATCGACATCCACGAGGAACCGGTGCTGTCGCCGCGCAATCCCAAGCCGCTCGCGCCCGGCAACGTCGTCACCGTCGAGCCGGGCATCTACCTGGAAGGCGAGTTCGGCATGCGCCTGGAGGATTTCGGCGTGGTGACCGAGGACGGATACGAAGTGTTCACGCAATCTACGCACGAGATGGTTATAATCTAGCAGTTTGCGTTTTTGGGCGGCATGGGCCGCCAGCAAGGTTCGAAAGGAAACACCAGTGGCAATCTCTACCGCCGATTTCAAGAACGGCATGTGCATCGTCTACAACAACAAGATGTGCACCATCGTCGAGTTCCAGCACGTCAAGCCCGGCAAGGGCGGCGCGTTCGTCCGCACGAAGCTTCGCGACATCAAGACCGGCCGCGTGGTCGACTACACGTTCAACTCCGGCACGAAGTTCGACACCGTGCGTCTGGAAACCCGCAAGATGCAGTACCTGTACAACGACGGTTCCGACTTCTATTTCATGGACCCGAACACCTACGATCAGATGAGCATGCCCTCTGAGACGGTTGGCGAAACGGCCAAGTGGCTGAAGGAGAACGACGAGGTCAGCCTGCTGTATGCCGGTGACGAGCTGATCAGCATCGAGCCGCAGATGTTCGTCGAGCTCGAGTGCACGCACACCGAGCCGGGCTTCAAGGGCGACACCGCCACCAACACCACCAAGCCCGCCACCTTCGAGACCGGCATCGAGCTGCAGGTTCCCACCTTCGTCGAGATCGGCGACGTGCTGCAGATCGACACGCGCGACGGTCGCGTCATCAAGCGCGTTTAGTTTTGGTTCCGGCTGCCTTACGGCAGTCGAGCTCTTTCGGCATGAGGGGCCCTGTGGCACCCGGCCTTCGCATGATCCCGCAGTGTCCTTTCCTGGAGGATACGACGCACGCGAGATCTCGCGAATTCCGGGCATCACGGGGCCCCTTGCTGACTTTCGACGGATCTGCGGCATCTCTCTGCGCCCGCGCGCTTGTCGCGCTTCGCCTTCTGCCCGCGTCGCAGGTGCTCGCCGCGCTGCGTCTTCGGCCTGCGCCCACCCGTCCCCGCCGCAGGTGCTCGCCGCATTCCGCCCTCGGCCTACGTCCTCTGCCCGCGTTCGCGCACTGAGCCCCGGATCCCTGTTCGCGGCATTCACATTCCCGTCATCTTTCCTTGCATTCCTTTTCCCGGCTGCTATAGTTACCAAAGTGTTTAGCACTCGTAACCAAAGAGTGCTAGCACTCATCCAACCAGAGTGGTTAAATACCGGATATGCGAAAACGACTTCGCACGTCTCGTCTGAAAGGAAGGCATCATCATGAATCTCAAACCCCTAGGCGACCGCGTTATCGTCAAGGCCGACGAAGCTGAGGAAACCACGGCTGCCGGTCTGCTGCTCGCTTCCTCTTCCAAGGAAAAGCCCCAGAGCGGCACCGTTCTCGCGGTGGGCGACGGCAAGCTTGACAAGGACGGCAACCTGGTTCCCGTTCCGGTCAAGGTTGGCGACAAGGTCGTTTACGGCAAGTTCGGCGGCCAGGAGATCAAGGTCGAGGGTGAGGACGTGCTGATCCTGCGTTCCGACGACCTGTACGCGGTCTTCGCGTAAGTTCTGACCTGCATAAACGCTGGTTTTCGGTAATCCCTTTCGAAAGGAAGTTTTCAGTATGGCAAAAGACATCAAGTTCGAAGCCGACGCCCGCAGCGCGCTTGCGACCGGCGTCAACAAGCTCGCAAACGCCGTCAAGGTGACGCTTGGCCCCAAAGGTCGCTACGTTGCGCTTGAGAAGTCCTTCGGCGCGCCGCTCATCACCAACGACGGCGTGACCGTCGCCAAGGAAGTCGAGCTGGAGGATCCGGTCGAGAACATGGGCGCCCAGCTCATCCGCGAGGCCGCCGTCAAGACCAACGATGTTGCCGGTGACGGCACCACCACCGCAACGCTGCTGGCCGACGTCATCGTCTCCGAGGGCCTGCGCAACGT
>CAVDXU010000078.1:0-4134 GCA_963613135.1 bacterium | reverse complement strand
CTTTCCTCGTCTCGGCAGGCAACTCCTAGTCCCTCCTGTAGAGGTCGCGGGTGTACACCTTGCCCTCGACGTCGGCCAGCTCGTCGTTCCAGCGGTTGGCCACGATAACGTCGCACTTCGCCTTGAACGCCTCCAGGTCGTGCGTAACCTCGCTACCGAAGAACTCCGCGTCATCCAGCGTCGGCTCGTACACCACCACCGGCACGCCCTTGGCCTTGATGCGCTTCATGACGCCCTGGATGGAGCTGGCGCGGAAGTTGTCGCTGCCGCTCTTCATGGTCAAGCGATACACGCCCACGACAGCCTTCTCCCCCGCCTCGGCGGCAAGGCGCAGCACCTCGTCGGCCACGAAGTCCTTACGGGTGCGGTTGGCCGCAACGATGGCCTCTATGAGGTTCTGCGGCACGTCCTTGTAGTTGGCCAGCAGCTGCTTGGTGTCCTTCGGCAGGCAGTAGCCGCCGTAGCCGAAGGAGGGGTTGTTGTAGTGGGACCCGATGCGCGGCTCCAGGCACACGCCGTCGATTACGTCATGGGTGTTCAGGCCGCGAACCTCGCAATAGGTGTCCAGCTCGTTGAAGTAGGCCACGCGTAAGGCCAGGTACGTGTTGGCGAACAGCTTCACGGCCTCCGCCTCGGTGGTGCCCAGCACCAAGCGCGGGATGCCCCTGGTTCCGTCGGCGTTGGGGCGCTCGTACTCTGCGGGGTCCGCGCCCTGCGCCAGCAGCTCGGCGAACCTCTCGGCGGCGGCGACTGCCTCGGCGTCGTCCTTGGGGGCGCCGACGACGATGCGGCTGGGGTGCAGGTTGTCGTAGAGCGCCTTGCTCTCGCGCAGGAACTCCGGGCTGAAGATAATGCGCTCGTCGCCCAGGCGCTCGCGCAGGGAGGCGGTGTAGCCCACGGGGATTGTCGACTTGATCACGATCCAAGCCGTGGGGTTAACCTCGCGAACGGCAGCGATGGCCGCCTCGACCGAGGACGTGTCGAAGAAGTTTTTGTCGCTGTCGTAGTTCGTCGGAGTGGCAATGATGGCGTAATCCGCTCCTGCGTACGCCTCGGCGGCATCAAGCGTCACCCTAAGGTTCAACTCGCGCTCCCCCGCCTTCGCCTCGGCCAGAAACCGCTCGATCTCGTCGTCCTGGATAGGGCTTACGAAGTTATTAAGCTTCTCGACCTTCTCCGGCACGATGTCCAGCGCCCGCACCTCATTGTGCTGCGCCAACAAAACGGCGAGAGATAAACCGACGTATCCGGTACCCGCGACCGCAATTCTCATTGCCATCTATCCCTCTCCCCTAGCTTCCCTGCGCCGTAAGCACGACGCCAATGGTCTGAATAACGAGCTTGAAATCCGTCCACACAGAGGACTTCTTGATGTAAAGCAGGTCCAGCTCCACCCACTCAGCGAACGAAATCGCATCGCGATTACGTCGCGTCTGCCAGTAGCAAGTCATGCCCGGCTTCACCAGAAGACGTTGCCTCTGACGCGGGGTGTACGTATCGACCTCTTTAGGAAGCGCAGGGCGCGGCCCCACGACAGACATGTGACCACGTAGCACGTTGAAGAACTGCGGCAGCTCGTCGATGGACGTCTTGCGGATGACGCGGCCCACACGCGTGATACGGGGGTCGTCCGCCATCTTGAATACAGGTCCGTCCTTCTCGTTCTTGGCCTGGAGCTCGGCAAGCTTGGCCTCGGCGTCGGCGCACATGGAGCGGAACTTCCACATGCGGAAGCGCTTCCCGTCGCGCCCAACGCGGTCCTGACCGAAGAAGACGGGGCCGGAAGGGTCGTCGATCTTGATGGCGATGGCGGTCAGCAGGAATAGCCAACTGAACAAGACGATGATCAAAAGGCTGAAAGCGATATCGAACAGGCGCTTGATGGCGCAGTAGCCCAAACGTCCGTGGCGCAGGCGCTCGGCAGCGGCAGCGGTCTCGGCGTCCGGCCCGGGCTCACCCATCCCCTTAGCCTCCTCAGGTGTGAGGGTAATCGGCTTAGGAGTATCCAAGGCACCGTCGATCACGATGATATTCGGATGAAACTTGATTGCGCCCTCTGGCGCTTCGGCGGGAACGCTCGAAGTCGCGATGGCCTCCTCGGCGGAAGACATTACGCGAGCACCGCCACTGCACTACAATGACCCCCGGGAGCACAAAACGCCGCAAAACCGCACACCTCTCCGGAACGGTTCGTACCGGCGGAAATTCGTACCGTTTTCGTACCAAGCGCCTTCAGGACACCGGAAAACATAGCTCCTGACCAGCCCATGAACGAAGTGTGACCCTCATGGTAGTTGTTGGTCTTGGGTTCGCAAAGCCTGCATAGCAAGTCGTAGCAAGTCATAGCAAAACGCAACGTTTCCGCAGGTAGGAAGGCTGGTTTTAGCCCTCTCGCGCATAGCAAGTCGTAGCAAATCGCAACCCAAAATAGCGTCTGGATTTGTACCGAAATTCGTCTCCAAGCAGATTTCCAGGCCCCGACGAAGGGTCTCGCAGGTCCCCAGAAACCCCCGCCGGAACGAAGTTCGAATCGCGAAAATGAACAACAACCTTGGGGCGATTTCGGCCGAAATGAACAACAACCTTTGGCCAATTCCTTTAACTAGTTCGGTTCACGATTTGATGCCCGAATAAGATAGACAACCCTTCGAAAGCAATGGTGCCTAGAGTTTCCAACACCGCGGCGCGGGAGCTTCCACAGCAACGACGGCAACCCCGCGCGCCGCGCTATTGAAAACTCCAGCGACGTCACCGGCCAACAATCCACTAGCACGGGCACCGGGGGTTTCCAACAACGCGGCGCGGCGGGCGGGTTGGGTGTGGGACCCACCCGCCACGCCGCGTCATTGAAAACCCGTGCACGGCCCCGCCGAACATAAGGTAAAAGCCCGGCGGCTGGCGCCGCCGGGCAGGGGCTCACGCCCCTGCTTGCCTGTATAATGAGCATCAATAAATCATCGACTGGAAGGAAACGCGGATGGCCAAGGAGCCCGACGAGTTCGACGTGTGGGTAGACAAGGAGGACATGCCCCTTCTGTCCATCGACGAGCAGATTGCTCAGCTCAATGAGAAGGGCGTGACCTTCGATCTCTGCTCAGAGGAAGAGGCACGGGCGTATCTTGCCGACCGCACCTACTACTTCAAGATCAGGTCGTTCAGAACCCTTTACGACAAGCGCGTCGGCGGCGATCGCGACGGCCAGTACATCAACCTCGATTTCGGCCACCTGCACGCCCTGGCATCTCTCGACCGCGACCTTCGCTACGCCTTGCTGCCGCTCACGCTCGACGTCGAGCACGCCGCGAGGACGAAGCTCGTCCACATCGTCACCGAGCTCGAAGACGAGGACGGTTACGGCCTGTGCGCCGACTACATGGCATCCCTGAACAGCGACGAACGCAGAAGGCGCAAAAGCGACGTGGGGATGCTCAAGAAAGACATCTATTGCAGCGGCGTGCTCAAGAAATACGGCGCCGACCCCGCGAAGATGCCCGTCTGGGTTCTGCTCGAGCTGTTCTCCTTCGGCAGCTTCATCGACCTCTACCGCTTCTGCGCCAAGCGTTGGGAGGACTCCGGCATGGAGGACGAGCACTACTTCCTCAGGCAGGCCAAGTCGGTGCGCAACGCATGCGCGCACTCCTCGAACATCGCGAACGGCTTCGGCCTGCAGGACGACGCGATCAAGCCGAACGCCATCATGAGCGCTGCCTTGGCAGAGACCGCCCTCTCCCACCGCGTGAGAACGTCCAAGATGAAGAACCCGCGGCTCAAGCAGATCGCCACGCTCATGTACCTGCACAGCCGCCTCGTCACCGAGGGCACGGGCAGAAAGCGCGCCGTGGACGACATGCAGCGCCTGAAGACGAAGATAGCCGCGTCCCTCGAGGTGTTGTCCGGGAACGACACGGTCCGCTCGTCCGTAGATTTTTTGACCGGGCTGATTGACAAATGGTTCGTTTAGGCAATAATAGGGTCAGATAGCAAAATCTTCGGGTTTTGTAAGGCGGGGTTGCGCAAGCGGTTCCGCCTAGTTTTTTGCCTAAATCCAGAAGCGCCGGTGACATCTTCGTCACCGGCGCTTCTTGCCGTCAGTCCCCCCCGTCAGTCGCCGAACCGCTCAACCAACCAGCACAG
>CAVDXU010000077.1:0-4194 GCA_963613135.1 bacterium | reverse complement strand
CGCATGAGGCGACCCATGATGCACGTAAGACCGGAGCCGGAAGGTTCGGCGATAGTGTTCTATGCCGGAGGCGGCGGACATCCCGAGGGCATTTTTATAAGCGGCCAAGGCGGAAATCAACAAGAGAGGCGCCCTGGCCGGAATGCCGAAAGACGCCAGCCTGTACAAGGCGATGACGGGAAGGCAGCACCTATGACCTATGAAAACAAGGGGCAGCTCGATCAGGCGACGAAGGGAGCGATCGACATGTTCCTCAAGCAGGCCGCAAGGGAACGGCGAATCCCCCTTCGAGATCACCGCCAGGCCGTCGGCCGAGCGCGGCGGCGAGAAACGCGGCCGACAGCGCTGTCGCAGGTACGCCACGCTGCGAAACGATTAGCCCCGCTGCTGTGCCTCGTATCCCGCGCTTAGCCGCAGGAAACGTCTGCGTTGGCCTTGAAAGCGCGGTTCCGCTGCGGTAAACAATTATCGGTGGCTGTTTCAGCTACCTCCAAGTGCCGGGGGCTTATCCCCCGGCTTTTATTCTATCTAGGGGTTTTATTGGCGCGTGATCTGAGGCATATTCGTCGACGAGAGCGGCGACCGCGGCGGCAAGGCGCGCTACTACCTGCTCACGCTCGTGATCCATGATCAATCCGAGGACATCTCCGAAAAGGTCGCTCGCTACGAGGAATCGCTGCTCAGATCCGGCCTTCCCGACATCCCGTTCCATTCGGAACCGCTGCTGAACGGGCATGGCCCATACGAGGACATGACTATCGAGCAGAGGAAGAAGCTCCTGTACTCGTTCAACGTGATGGTGCAGCGTCTGCCCATCTCCTACACCACGTTCGCCTACCGCCGTAGCGAGTTCGAGGACCCAGCCAAACTCTCCGCAAGGATGAAGCGCGACATCTCCAACCTGCTCTTCGACCGCCTGGAATATTTCCAAGGTTTCTCGGAGGTGAAGGTCTACTACGACAACGGGCAGGACATCGTGAAGAGGGCCTTGGACCAGTCGATCGGGTTCGCGCTCTCCAAGGGCGTCGTGGACCCGCGCAAGACCACGATGTCCGATTACCGCCTCGAGCAGGCGGCCGACTACCTGTGCACCATCGAGCTCGCAGCCGTCAAGTACGCCGCGAAGGAGGACGGCGGGACGTACAACAAGTTCTTCGGCGGCATCGGCCCCTTCAAGAAGAACTGGCTCAAGCAGGCAAGGCGAAAAAGGATAGGTTAAGCTTTCGTGACCCGCCGTGACCCACGAAAGCGCCCTGCCCTGCCCTGCCCTGCCCTGAAAACCGTGACCCAAATAATGACCGCATGGGCGCGCCTGATTTCGTGAGACTCAGTGTAAATAGGACAAACTGGAGCATACTGCGACGAACTGGAACAAACTGTGGATGCCGACAGACTCCTTCACCTCGACCGTCTGGCTATCGGAGCGCTAAACCAACCGTCTCACAGACGGTGATATTGCACAACCCAGGACCTGCCGGTAAACCGTGTTGGCAAACTGCTTCCCTGGCGGGTGTGCATCTTCGATACGTCGTCGCTTGGGTCTTTTCGGACAGCCGTTTGCTGATGTAACGGGAAAGCGCCTCTGCAACCGCCAGCAGCACACTATTTCAGCTGGTTGTGCATGTTATAATTTGTTTCTACAAAAGAATTAGGTAAACCCGTCGAAAGGCGGGGGCACAAAGCCATATGGGTCTAAGGTCTTCGGACTATGACAGCCGGTTGCCGTCGACGAGAGCCGATGTTCGAGCAGCGACGCCCCGCCCATGCTCCGCACCCGCCCAGGGCTTTTGCCTAGGCGGGTTTTTCTTTTTCGGGTCCTGACGCCGCGCAAGGCGCAGAGACAGGCAGGCTGCCTTCCCGTTGGGCGAGATCCCGCGGGGGGGGCGAGAAGGAGCCTATCCGGGCCGGGAGTGTCGGAGAGGCCCACCCCGATGGGAAGAGGAAGCTATGAAGAAACGGTTCCTGAGTGTTCTGCTGGCCCTGTGCATGGCAACGCAGTTCGTGCCCACGGCGGCGCTGGCCGCGCAGGCCGATGCGGTGGGCAACGGGACGATCACCGCATCGGCGACCCCCGAGACCGAGCAGGGGTCCGACAAAGTTGCGGGCGATGGCGAGAACGGCGCCACCGACAACGAGGGGCAAACGTTGAGCAACGATACCCCCAAGGATTCGACTGGTGGCGATGGCGACAACGAAACCACCCTACACAACGAAGAAGCGATAAACGCCGTGGCCGAGACGGGCGACGACGCCGGCGAGCCGGCTGTCGCCTCGACGAACGGCGCCCACACCAACCACAAGATCTGCGCCGAGACAAACTGCACCGAGAACCACGACGACCTTCCGTGGATGGAGTGGACCGACACAGCGAACCTGCCCACCGATCCGGGCAACTACTACCTGGCTGGCAACGTGACCCTCACGTCCACCTGGGAGTGCAGCGCCGACATTAACCTCTGCCTCAACGGCCATGACATCATCGAGACCGGTAATGCGGACGCCATCAAGGTCAACGGCAAGACCCTGGCCATCACCGACTGCAAAGAGGATGTTGGCGAGATCACCCATGCAGAGAACGCGTTGGGTCGCGGTATCAACAACTGGGGTAACCTAACCCTCTGGAACGGCAAAGTTGCCGGCAATTCCGAGGTTGACTACGCCGCTGGCGTCGCCAACTGGGACGCGTTCACCATGTTCGGCGGCAGCGTCACTGGCAACTCGGCCGGCGGAGACGGCGGCGGAGTCTACAACCTCGATGGCGAATTCACCATGTACGGCGGCAGCGTCACCGGCAACACGGCCGGCGGAGACGGCGGCGGCGTCTACAATTTCGGGGCTTTCAATCTCTCAGGCAACGCGTGCATCAAAGACAATACGGTAAACGCCGCGGCCAACAACGTTTATCTTCTCGTTGGTGATGTGATCAATGTCGAAGGCGCCATTGGCGTCGACGCGTCTGTAGGCATCACGGTGGAGGAGCCCGAGGACAGCCCCGTCGTGGTGACTGGGTCAGCGGATACTACTCACTTCTCTAGCGACGACGCCAACTACGAGCTGTTGCCCAACGGCGACAATGGGCTGAAGCTGGCGAAGGTGCACAAGCACAAGGTTTGCGGCGAGGAGAGCTGTGCCGTTGCGGATCACGGCAAAGAGCTGACGTGGAAGGCTTGGACCAGCACCGATAGCCTGCCTACCGCTGCCGGCTACTACTACCTGACCGCCAACGTGGCTCTCAGCAAAACGTGGAGCTGCAGCGCCGACATCATGATCTGCCTCAACGGCTATGACATTACCGAGACCAGTGACAAAAACGCGATCAGGGTCAAGGCCAACACATCCTTGGCCATCACCGACTGCCATAGCGGCGACGCTGTGGGCGAGATCACCCATGCAGAGAACGCGAAGGGCAGCGGTATCAACGTCGACAGCGGCGGCGTCCTAGCCCTCTGGAACGGCAGCATCGCCGGCAACACAGGCAATTACGATGGCGGCGGCGTTATAAATGGCGGCACGTTCACTATGTTCGGCGGCGCCATCACCCGCAACTCCGCCAGCTTCGATGGCGGCGTCTTCAACAAAGGCACGTTCACCATGTCCGGCGGCAGCATAACCGGCAATTCCGCTGTATACAACAGCGGTGGCGTCCGCAACTCCGGCGCGCTCAATCTCTCGGGCAACGTGACCATCAAAGACAACACGGCGTTCGGCAACGTCAACAACCTCAATCACCAAAGCAGCGAAAACATCAAGGTCACAGCTGGGGGCATGGGCAAAAACGCGTCCGTAGGCATCACGGCCTGGGGTTATAGTAACGGCGCCACGATTGTGAACGGCTCGACGGACACCGAGGTCTTCTCCAGCGATGATGCTAACTACGAGCTGGTGGCCGACGGCAGTGGCGGGCTGAAGCTTTCGGCCAAGACCGTTACGATCTCCGGCGTGAAGCTGCTGGTTTCGGAGAGCGGCGGCGAGATGGCCGCAGACCAGTTGAAAGTATACGACGGCCTGGCGGTGGCGTATGACGCCTCCAATGTCGCTGTTGAGCCGAGCACCGTAACGGGCGTGGCGTTGTACTACACCTGGCAGGCGAAGAGTGGCGAGGGCTATGAAGACATTGCCGACAACGCTGCCCCCTCCGGCGCGGGCAGCTACCGCCTGCTGGTGACCGCCAAGCGCGGCGATGTGAAGCTGGGC
>CAVDXU010000076.1:0-4215 GCA_963613135.1 bacterium | reverse complement strand
CGTCGTAGGTGGCCACGTTGTGGTAGCGCACGTCGGCCGTGCTCATCTCGTTGAACAGCTTCTTGGCGCAGGCGATCTTGGACTGCTCCACGCTTGAGAGGTCGAGTGTGTCCATGGTGCCCTTGGTCTCGGCCACGAAGAAGACGTGGCGCACGCTGCCCTCCTTGAAGGCGATGGCCCAGTCCGGCGCGTAGTTGCCCACCGGCGTGGGTATCTGGAACGTGCGCGGCAGCTTGGCGTACACCGCCACCTCGTCGTGCAGGTCCAAATCCTCGGCGAACCTGCGCTCGCCGTCGGAGTCGGGGAACACGAAGCGTTGGATGTTCTTCCTGGCCTCGTAAGCTTTGCTGGCGTTGTCGGGCATGCGCTCGGTGAAGATGGCCGTGTCGTAGGTCCGGTCGATCTCGTGATAGCTCACGTGCTCGACCACCATCGCGGCCTTCTCGCTCACGATCAGCGCCGCAGCCTTCTTGATAAACTCCTCGGGATTAACCTTGAACAGGCCGAACACGTTGGCGTCGATGCCGGAGAGTATCGCCGCCGCGCTGCGGCGCGTGATGGCGGCCGCCTGGGCGACCTCGCCCACCAGGTCGTAGGCCACCCCGCCGGCGACGTCCCCGACGCCCACGTCGTGCGTCTCCGAGCGCCGGGCGTCAAACGAGCTTCCCGCGGCAAGCTGGTCGTGCCTGGCCTCGGCGCGCTGGGCACCCACGGTGAGGGTGTACTGCAGCCTGCTCACGTTCAGATCGGCGTTGATGCGCGCGATGGCCTTGGCGCGCAACTCCTCGTCGGAGAAGCTAACGGTGTAGGCATGCTGCCTGTTTATGCGGCGCCACAGCTCCTGGAACTCGCGGCGGTTGAAGTTGTCCGTCAGGGTGTTCTCGGCGACCTTCTCCTCGGCGCGGCCGACCATGCCGTCGAGCGCGTGCTCGTCGTACACGCTGCGCACCAGCGCCTCCACGGCCCTCGCGTGCGGCTCGTCCGCCACCTCCGCCGGCAGCTTCACGACGAAGTAATCGACGAACGACCCGTCGGCAACCTTCGCGCGGAAATCGTCGGTCGGCATGTCGCCGTCGTCGATCATGTCGTGCTTGTACAGCGCCTTGTACACCTGCTTGGACTGCTCCTCGGTGAAGGACACCGGCACGCCGCCGACGTCGACGGACTTCCCGCTGAACAGGTCCATCTCCACCTTCCCGGGGCGCTCGCGAAGCGTCTTCCTGATGTCGCTCTGCAAGTCGCGCACGAAGGTCTCGTAGCTCTCCGAGGCGATGACGGTCAGCAGGTTCACGCGGTGCACGTCGTCGGGCCCCAGCAGCTGCGCGTCCTGACGGTCGCCGTTCTGATCGACGCACAGGCGCATGCCGCGGCCGACCTCCTGGCGCTTGGAGGTCTCGCTGCCCGATTCCTTCAGCGTGCAGATCTGGAAGATGTTGGGGTTGTCCCAGCCCTCGCGCAGCGCCGAGTGGCTGAATATGAAGCGCACGGGCTCATCGAACGAAAGCAGCCGCTCCTTGTCCTTGAGTATCAGCTCGTAGCCGCGCTTGGCGTCGTCGTCGTTGATGCCGATGCCCTCGGCCGCCTCGGCCTTCTTCTCCTTCTTCGATTCCACGGCGTTGCCCTTCTTGTCGATGGAGAAGTAGCCGTCGTGCACCGCGTGCGCGTCGTCTCGGGCAAGGTAGCGGGCGTAGGAACCGTCCACCAGGTCGTCGGCGGTGGGGTTCGCCAGCCGCTCGGCCACGATGGCCCCGTACTCCTCCTCGAACACCTTGCCGTAGCCCACGGCCGCCCCGCCGCCGGAAAGGTCGCGGTACTTGGCCACCTCGTCGATGAAGAACAGCGACAGGCATTTGATGCCGCGGCGGAACAGCGCCTCCTCCTTCTGCAGGTGGCTCTTGATGGTCTCGCGGATCTGTATGCGCTGCATGTCGTCGGCGGCGCTGTCGTGGAGAACCTCGCCGATCCGGATCGTCTCGCCGTTCAGGAAGCGCACGTAGCCGGGGCGGCCGTCCTGCGGCGGCACAATGCCGTCGTTGCCGCTTGCTATCTGGTAGCCCCTGTAGGCCTCCAACAGCGTGGCGCCGGTTGCCAGGTAGATGTCGTCGCCCTCGCAAAAGCTCTGCGTCACCTTGCGGACCTTGCCGGTGGCGCTCATCTTCTTGAACTCGATCACGGCCTGCGGCGCCTTGTTTTTGGACACCACGATGTCCTTCAGGTACAGGTAGCCGTCGGTACCGCGCATGTTCTTCAGGCAGAAGCCCTTCACCTCGATGCGTTTCACCAAGCGCTGGTTGTAGGCGTCCAGCGCGTCGAGCGCGTACACCAGCTCGTGCTTCTCCTTGTGTGTGGCAGAATATCCCAGCACAAACAGCGGGTTGAAGCGCTCGATGCCCTTCTGCGTGGCGCCGCCTTTCTTTCCCATCTTCTGCGGCTCGTCCACGATCACGATGGGACGGTTAGCGGCGATGACGTCGATGGGGCGGCGGCTGCCGAACTCGTCGCGCTCGTCGAAGATGATGCGGGCGGCCTTGTTCTTGGCGCCCTCCTTCATGGACGTGTTGAACGCCTGCATGTTGATCACCATGCAGTTTATGTCGCTCGACTGCGAGTAGGCGTCCAGCTCGGTCAAGCGGTCGGAGTCGTAGATGAAGTAGTTGATCTTCCTCCCGTATTGCTCGAAGAAGTGCTGCTCGGTGTTCTGCAGGCTCTTGTAGGTGCCCTCGCGAATGGCGACGCTGGGCACCACGACGATGAACTTGCACCAGCCGTAGCGGCGGTTCAGTTCGAACATGGTCTTCGTGTACACGTAGGTCTTACCGGTGCCGGTCTCCATCTCCACGTCAAGCTGGCAAGCGCCCATGCCGTCGAAGAGGGTCTGCGATTCGGCCAGCTGGTTGCGGCGCTGCACGCGCTGCACGTTGCCGAGCAGGGCGCTGCCGGGAAGGGCGACGGGCGCGTTGGCGTAGCCCTCGTCGCCGTCCATCATCGCCATGAGGGCGCCCGTCGCCGACATGCTCTGCGCTTTCTTGCTGCGGTTCTTCCTGAGCGTGCCGAGATCGCGCAGGTATGCCGCCGCGCCTTGGTTGGGTTGCCCTTCGAACACGTCGCACACGGCGTCGGCCGCATCGGTCTGGTATCGCTGAACTTTGAACTTGAACTGCATCTACTCGTCCCCGCCTTCCTCGGGCGCGTCGGCGCTCTCGGCGCCCTCGGCACGCCCAAGCTCAAACTCTTGGCGAGTAGCCTCCAGCTGCTGCTCCAACTCTTCAGGCGTGGGCAGCTCGAAAACGTAGCGTGACGCGAACATCTGCTTGCCGTCGGCAAGCGCAGAGTACTTGGCAATGGCCTCGTTCTTCTGGGAACACAAAATAAGCCCGATGGTCGGGTTGTCGTCCTCGCGCTTTTGTAGGGCGTCGAACATGCGGATGTAACTGTCCATCTGGCCGACGTCGGCGTGCGTAAGCTTCCCGACTTTCAGATCGATGATCACGTAGCATTTGAGTACCGCATGGTAGAAGACCAGGTCAAGATAGAAATCCTCGTCATCGAAGCGCATGCGCTTCTGCCTGGCGACAAAGCAGAAGCCCGAACCAAGCTCCAAAAGGAACTCTTGAAGATGGTCGATGAGCGATTGCTCCAGGTCGGTTTCGCGCAGCCCGGGGTAATCTTTAAGATTCAGGAAGTCCAGCACATAGGGGTCCTTGATGAATTGCTCAGGCGCCATGGCGGCGATCTTCTCGTGTGCCTCGGCGACGACGGACTCCTTGTCCTTGCTCGCGAGCAGGCGCTCGTAGTACAGAACCGATATCTGGCGATCGAGCTGGCGCGTGGACCAATGCTCGTTGGCGGCCTCGTTCATGTACCAGGTGCGGGCATTACTGTCTTTGATCTTGCTCAGCTTTTTGTAATGCGTCCAAGTCAATTCGTGACGCACTGCGTCACGAATTGGGAAAGCCTGATAGAACAAGCGCATATAACGAAGGTTGGACTCATCAAATCCCTTACCGAAATCCTTGGTAAGCCTTTCCGACAAATCGACTATCAGCCTGTCTCCGTATGCGGCACGTTCCGCACCACCTTGCTCTTTGACAATGCTGCAACCTATTTCCCAGTAGGCCAGCACCATGGAATAGTTGACGGCGGCATACGCACGCTTGCGCGCCTGCTCCAGAATTCCAGCGATGCGTTTATAAAAGTCCTGGGGCACAGGCTCCG
>CAVDXU010000075.1:411-4981 GCA_963613135.1 bacterium | reverse complement strand
CATCAGCGACGCATCTCCGCCGACCCGGCCGGCCGTCTCCCGTTCGTCAAGCCTTTACAGGCCGGCCGCGCTCGTGGCAACGTCGCGCACCGTTTGCGGCAGCGCCCCTACCCCGCCGAAGAACGACAGTCGCCCGACAACGCACTTGCTGTCGGCGATGATGCCCTTATCGCCGGCGGCAACCAGACCGTCTTCGCTATCCTCCATCAACACCAACGGGTTTCCTTGCATGCCCAAAAGCGGCCCGGAAACCAGCGCATCCCACGGCGCGGCGCCCGTCGCGACACCGATCTCGCTTGCGCTCAGCACGCCCTCGGAAATCGCGTGGGCGGCCACAACCTGGCTCGTCGCGTAGCGGTTATCGCCCGACCAACGCTCGTTTGCGATGCCCAGACGCGTCAGCTGCTTTTCCACGACTTCGGACACCGAGGCCGTACCGCCAATGATGACCACGCGGTCGAAATCGCCCGAGCGCAGACGCTGAAGCACCGAGGCCGAAAGCCCGGACGCGGAATTGGTATCTACCAGGAACAACGGGCTGTTCGATGCATACAGGTACGGAGAGGCCGAAAGCGAGTCGGCGAATTTGCCCTCGGAACCGCTGGCGACAAAGGCCGTCTTGCCCCAAGATCCGCGGCCCTCGTCGTAGATCTTCGTCGCGGTCTCGTAACGCGTGTTGCCGGAAACGCGGCGCACAGCGGCGCTGCAGATTTCCTTGATCTCATCGACAACCTCGGCCGAAACAGCCGCTTCGCCGCCGATAACCAAAATGCGCTTGGGGTTGATGCTCGCGATCTCCTTCGCCGCGGCCTCGGAGAGCTCATTCGCGTTGGTTGTCACGATCGGGCAGCTCTGCGTGCCCGCAAGACCGGACGCGGCCAACGCATCGGGGAACGATGTTCCGCTCGTCACGATAACGGTCCTGATGGCTGAATCCTCCAGCGCGCGCTCGGCGGCGTACATGTCAACCGTCGAAGCCATGGTGTCATAGCGCGTATCGCCGGCATATTCCATAACCGTGGTCTTGAACATGGTCACGACGCTGTCGGAGGACTTGCCGTACACCGCCTCACCATCCAACGTGCCATACGGCGCAACGTAGTAGTAATAGGGTTTGCTCACTTCAACATTGGAATCAGCGAACTCATAGCTTGCGGCATCGGTAGCGGCCACCGTGCCGATTTTCTCCCAAGCGCCGGAAGATACGGCGCCGACGGCGCGGTACACATCGTAACCGACGGCCGCAGGAGCGGAAAGCCAGGATACCTTCACCACGTTATCGGTGGCCTCGGCCGAAACGCCATCGGGCATGGCGATGGGCTTTATCGTGATGGTTTTCGAGCCCTTGACCTTCTCATCGACCGAGGAGGTGACCGTCACGCGCACGGTGCCCTCCTTCAGGGCCGTCAGCGTGCCGTCCTCGGCGATGGAGGCCACCTCGGGCTTGTCGATGCTCCACACCCAATCGCAACCCTCAGCCGGATCGTCATCCATATTGGTGAACAGCTTGGCGCTGAACTTCGCCTGCTGCGTCACATACACCTCGTCGGTATCGCAGGAGATCTCGGCGCCGCGCAGCGATTGCAGCATCGCCGCGGCATCGATCTTGCCCCAGCCGTAGTACTGATCCCAACCGGAATCGCCAAGGTCCTGGGCCGTGGAGTACATGATCCCCTTCGCGTCGTCGACCGACAAATTCGGGTTCGACGCGAACAGCAGCGCCACGCAGCCGGCCACCAGGGGCGATGCCATCGACGTGCCCGACGCCTTCTTCGTGGCGCTTTCACCGTTGATCCAAGTGGAGAAGATGTTCACGCCAGGCGCCGAGATATCTTTGCAGCTGTTGTAATCGGACCAGGCGGCGCGCACATTGCTCGACTGCAGCGCGACGACGGACACACACTCGTCGTAGTCGCCCGGGTACGACTTGTCGGTACGCGGGTTGCCGTACGAGTCTCCGTTGCCGCCGGCGCACACGGTCATGACGCCGCGCTCGTTCATGGCGGAGATCTCGGTTCGCAGCGCGTAGTCGTCCGCGTCCATGGAGCCGTAGCCGCCAAGGCTCATGTTGACGACATGCAGGTCGGTCAGCTCGCCTTCGTCCATCAGGCCCTTCATGTACTGATAGGCCTCGGTCAGCGTCTCGGTGTTCGCGTACCACTCGCTTTGAGAGGAGTCATAGTAGAACACGTTGATGGGCAGGATGTTGGCGTTGTACGACGCGCCGGCGAAATCGAGGCCGTTGTTGGCCTCAGCCGCCACGATGCCTGCAACGTGGGTGCCATGGCCTGCGCCTTCCTCGGTGCGGCTTTCGGTCATATGCTTACCTGCGTAGGCATCGTAGGCATGCTCGGTGTCGATGTTGTTCTTCAGGTCCTCGTGCTCGAAATTGATGCCCGTGTCAAGAATGGCAACGGTCACGGAATTGTTGCAGCGGGACATATCCCACGCCTCGAACGCGTTCACGGAGTACAGCCACCATTGGTTCGTCTCCGCGGTGGAATCGGTGGGGTTGTTGGCGTACGGGTCGTTGACGGTGGTGGTAAGCAGCGTCGCATCGGCGCTAGCGGTGGTCGCTGAAGCGATTGCCTCAGCTGCGGAGCCGGTTGCGGAATCCGCGGAAGCAGCTGCCGCGCTCGTGGTCGCCGCGTCCGACGTCGCGCTTGCGGCCGTCTCCTCATCGACCGCAACGCTGTCGTTCAGGTGGTACAGGTAGTTCGGCTGCACATAGGCGACGCGCTGATCGTCGGCCATCTGGCTCACGGCATCTTCAACCGACACGCCGTCCTTCAGCTCCGCCTTAACGATGACCTGGTTTCCCTCGGCGGAAATGATCTTCTGGCTTTCGGAAAGCGAAGAGACGGTGCTTTCCCGATCGGTTTCCATAAGCGAGGCGACTTTGGCCTGGCTATATTCGTTGCTGTAGGCGACAAGCACTTCGCCTTCAACATAGGCGGCGTGCTCGCCCGAACCCGAGCCTGCGCCCGCGCCCGCGACGACGCCCGAAGCAGCGTCGACGTCCGCGCCGCCTGCGCCGACCTCGAAACCATCGGCACCCTCAGCGAACGCCATCACGGGCATAAGCCCCACGGTCAGCACCAGCGCCATACCGACGCGGGCAAGCTTGTCCGTAATCATAGCCATACCTTTCATCCCCCCAGTATGCTTATCGTTCTCCATCATTATCAATCCCCTTACGCCGCTTTGGCTATCGCATCGTTCAAGCTGCTTGAGAAATTCGTCGAAATGCTCGCGCCGCCACCGAACACGTACGCCGTCCCGACGCCTGCCACGTTGTCGCCAAAGCGTGTCAACGCGGTGCGCTCGTCCGCAGGATCGACCAGCACCAGCACGCTCTTCGTGCCACCGAGCACCGAAGAGCCGGACAGAGCGTCAGCGAAATTGGAGCCCGTCGCGAAGCCCGTGTTCTCGGCCGTGAAACCGCTTCCGCTCTCACTCGAGAGCAGCCAGCTGTTCACCCGACCGTTGGTCTCGTAGCGATCATCGCCCGACAGGCGCACGAGCGTCGTCGCGTCGCCCAAAGCCGTGCGCAGCTCGGATTCGGTGGATTTGCTCACCACCGCATCACCGCCGACGATGACCACGCGATCAAACCCGCCACTCATGATGGTCGATAGCGTTTCCGCAGGCAACGCGCCCGTTTCGTCGGCTAGGAAAATCGGCGACTCTGAATCGTTCGCAAACGGCGCGATCGAAAGCGCGTCGGCGTACCTCTCGCCGGAAACCACGATGGCGGTACTGCTCCACGAACCCTTGCCCTCATCGTAGATGTCGAGGTTGGTCTCATAGCGCGTATCGCCGGACAGGCGCTCGACGTTGCTTTCGGAGATGCCGCATGCGGCAAGCTGATCGTACACTGCGCCGGGCAGCACGTTCGTGCCGCCAAGCAGCACGGCCTTCTTCGCGCCCAGGCGCTTGATCTCGGCCTTCACCGCATCGGTCAAGCCCTCGGCATCAGCCAGCAAGATCGGCGCATCGAGAGCACCGGCCAAAGACGAGCCGGAAAGCGCGTCGGGGAAATTCGAGCCGGTGGCGATAACCACCGTGTCGCAACCCATGGAATAGGCCGTCTGCGACAGAGCGATCGCAGTCTCGATGCGTGTGTCGCCCGCACGGCGGATCACATGCTGGGAATCGACGGCCGTACCCTTCTGCTTAGAGGCATCGAAAGCGTCGTTGGCGGCCACCAACTTGGTGACGACCTCGGAAAGCGTCGCGTCATCGATCAGATCGG
Organism: bacterium; assembly: GCA_963613135.1. Lineage (GTDB taxonomy): Bacteria > Actinomycetota > Coriobacteriia > Coriobacteriales > Eggerthellaceae > Senegalimassilia. Next base: position 726 of record CAVDXU010000075.1, on the reverse strand, counting down.
CAGACGCCAGGATCTCCTGAGCCTGGCGCGTCAACTTCAATAGCTTCGCCTGATCATCGGCATTAACCCATGCCGTTCCCGCAGCGACGTTTCCCGCATCGGAATCTATCAGCGTGCCCTCAAGGTCGGCGATAGCCACCTCGACGGCAGCCTGCAGGTCGGATCTACCAACCTGGTACGTGCCCGTCCGCTTCGCCGCGTCGAACATTTCCATGGCGGCCTTCAGCTGCTCGTATGCGGTCATCGCCGCATCGTTGGTCGGACTTGTCGACAAGGTCTTCTCGGCGGCTTCAACAACCCGCCTGAGCGCCTCGT
>CAVDXU010000075.1:0-401 GCA_963613135.1 bacterium | reverse complement strand
CCTCGTGCTGCTCGGGCGCAACGAATATAACGCCCTGAGAAACCTGCGAGGCGTCGGTGCCCTGCGAGGTAGCCTCGAGGTCGGCCTGCGCTTGAGCGAGCAGGTCATTCGCAAGCTTGCTGACCGTTGAGTTCGCAGCCACATCAGCCTCGTACACCACGGTGGCCGCGTCCTGCTGCTTCATGAAGAGATTGTACGTGTAGTCGTAGCTGGTGGTTTGGCCGAAGTTCAACACGTAAGCCCATAGCATGTCGGCCGCTACCGCGTACATCCTCAGCACCCCCTCGGACATGTCGGATTTGTCGCCGTAGGACTTCAGCGCGATGACCGGCTTCACTTCCACGCCGCCCTCATCGCTTCCAGAGTTCCAGTTGGGGAAGAAATAACGCGTGGTGCCGAAA
>CAVDXU010000074.1:0-4993 GCA_963613135.1 bacterium | reverse complement strand
ACAATGCGGCGAGCGCAGCAATGCCGCATTCGGCACGCAGTCTGCCGCCGAGGTAACGTCACTCGCGCCTCACGATAGTAAGGCGCGGTTGCGACCGGTAACGATTCGCAGATGATTCATGGCGAAGCCATGTACACCGCACCCGATTCCGCAGGCTGAGCAGTTCTTCAAGATCGAGACTGCCAATGTCGGGGGCCGAGGGGGTTTCCCCTCGCCTTTCTCTGGGGGATTCAAAGGGGGTATTCTCTTCGAAAAGAGAATACCCCCTTTGGCGCCGCGGCGTGCACGCCGCATACCCCCGCTGCACCTGTGCAGCAAAGCCACACAACTTCTTTTTATGCGTTTTTAACGCCATGCCCATTTTCTTTTTTACCGCGTTGCGGTATATTGAACATAGCAAATCGCATAGGAGTGAGCTTCTTGAAGCACATTTTTATCATTAACCCCGCGGCGGGGAAAAAGGACAGCAGCCAGCGCGTTTACACGATGGCCGAGTCGCTGAAAAAGAACCACAATTTAGACGTTGAGTGCATGCTCACCAAGTCGCGCGGACACGCGACGGCTCTGACGCGCGCCATCGCGGAGACGGGCGACTATGTCCGCTTCTACGCCTGCGGCGGCGACGGTACGGTCAATGAGATCGCCAACGGCATCGCGGGATTTCCCAACGCCGCGATGACCTGTATCCCCATCGGCACGGGCAACGACTTTCTCAAAAACTTCGGCAAGGACGGGATGCCGCTGTTCCTCGATGCGGAAAACCTGTGGAACGGCGACGTGACTCCGCTCGACCTCATTGACTGCAACGGCAGATACTGCCTGACGATCGCCTGCACGGGCATCGATGCGCGCATCGCCGAGAGCGTGCACGAGTTCGGCGCGTCGCCGATGCTTTCGGGCCGCGGGAGCTATTTGGCCAGCGTCGCGGTCAACTTCCTCTTCCGCAAGATCGGGCGCAGATGGCGCGTCACGCTCGACGACGAGGTGCTTGAGGACACATTCGCCCTCGTCTCGATGTGCAACGGCCGCTACTACGGCGGCGGCTCCACCCCCGTGCCCGAGGCGCGCATGACCGACGGCATTTTGCAGACCGTGCTCGTCAAGAATGTCAGCAAGGCGCGCTTTGCGACGCTCTTCCCCGATTACAGCGCGGGCAACTACAAAAGGCTGCCGCAGGACATCATCCGTGTCTCGACAGCAAAGGTCGTGCGCATCGAAGCGCTCAAGGGCGACCTCACGACCTGCCTTGACGGCGAGAGCATGCACTCTCAGTGCGTGACGCTGAAGCTCGCGGACAAGAAGGTCAATTTCTTCGCGCCCAAGGGCTGCGATCCGGACGCGACGGCACGCTAACGCGGCAGCTCAATAACAGAACAGATCAGAAAAAGAGGCCGAATGCCGGAGCATTCGACCTTTTTCGCCTCTCCGGCGGAAAAGCGGGCATGAGCGAGCGAGGGAGTTTTTGAATAAGCTGTGAATTTTTGAAAAAATCACCAAATACCCCTTGCAAATGGCTTGACGGTGCGCTATGATAGCACCGTTGGTTAGCACTCAACAATCTTGAGTGCTAACCGATTTGAAACCGTTAAAAATTTTAAAATATACAAGGAGGCATCAAGCCATGAAACTCACACCGCTTGCTGACCGCGTCATCCTCAAGATGGTCGAGGTCGAAGAGACCACCAAGGGCGGCATCATCCTGACCGCCAGCGCCAAGGAGAAGCCCTCCGTCGCCGAAGTCATTTCCGTCGGCCCCGGCGGCATGGTGGACGGTCACGACGTCGTGATGACCGTCAAGCCCGGCGACAAGGTCATTACCAGCAAGTATGCCGGTACCGAGGTCAAGCTGGATGACGAGGAGTACGTCGTCGTCCGCCAGAGCGATATTCTCGCTATCGTCGAGTAAGACTCGCAAAGAGGGAGCAGGCTCCCCCTTTGGATTCCCCACCGCCAGTCTGCGGACTGGCGACGCCGCCCAAGGCGGCTGGGTCAAAGTATTTTTGCCACACGCATGTCGCGGCAAAAATGTTCTAAATTATTTTCGCGTTCCGCGAAATTCTAATTCCTAAAATGGAGGTACACTCTTATGTCTAAGCTCATTAAGTCCGGCGAAGAGGCGCGCAAGGCGCTCGAGGCCGGTGTTAACATTCTTGCTGATACCGTGAAGGTCACCCTCGGCCCCAAGGGCCGCAACGTCGTGCTCGACAAGAAGTTCGGCGCTCCGCTGATCACCAACGACGGCGTGACCATCGCCAAGGAGATCGAACTCGACGATCCGTTTGAGAACATGGGCGCGCAGCTCGTGCGCGAAGTCTCCACCAAGACGAACGACGTCGCGGGCGACGGCACCACGACCGCAACGCTTCTGGCGCAGGCCATGGTGCGCGAGGGCCTGAAGAACCTCGCCGCCGGTGCAAACCCCGTCGTGATGAAGAAGGGCATGGCCAAGGCCGTTGAGACCGCGGTCAACGCCATCAAGGCCAACTCCCAGAAGGTCAACGGCACGGACGACATCGCCCGCGTCGGCACCGTCTCCAGCGGCGACGAGTTCATCGGCAAGCTGATCGCCGAGGCCATGGAGAAGGTCAGCGCCGACGGCGTCATCACCATCGAAGAGTCCAAGACCGCCGAGACCTACAGCGAGGTCGTCGAGGGCATGATGTTCGACCGCGGCTACATCACCCCGTACATGGTCACCGACACCGAGAAGATGGAAGCTGTCATCGACGACGCGTATCTTCTCATCACCGATAAGAAGATCTCCGTCATCTCCGACATCCTGCCGATCCTCGAGCAGCTCGTCCAGAGCGGCAAGAAGCTTGTCATCATTGCCGAGGACGTCGAGGGCGAGGCCCTGAGCACCTTGATCGTCAACCGCCTGCGCGGTACGCTGAACGTTGTGTGCGTCAAGGCACCCGGTTTCGGCGATCGCCGCAAGGAGATGCTGCAGGATATCGCCATCCTGACCGGCGGCCAGCTCATCTCCGAGGAGCTTGGCTATGAGCTCAAGAACACCACGATCGACATGCTCGGCCGTGCGCGCCAGATTAAGGTCACCAAGGAGAACACCACCATTGTCGACGGTGCCGGCGACAAGCAGGCCATCGCTGACCGCGTGGCGCAGATCCGCGCCCAGATCGGTGCGACCACCAGCGAATACGACAAGGAGAAGCTGCAGGAGCGCCTTGCCAAGCTCGCCGGCGGCGTGGCCGTCATCAAGGTCGGCGCTGCGACCGAGACCGAGATGAAGGAAAAGAAGCTGCGCATCGAGGACGCGCTGAACGCGACCCGTGCGGCTGTGGAAGAGGGCATCGTCGCCGGCGGCGGCACCGCCTACGTCAACGCTGTTCCCGCTGTTGAAAAGCTCATCAGCGAGGTCGAGGGCGATGAGAAGACCGGTGTCCAGATCATCGTCAAGGCTCTGCAGGAGCCCGTCCGTCAGATCGCGGCCAACGCCGGTATCGACGGCAGCGTCGTGCTTGAGAAGATCAAGACCAGCGGCAAGGTCGGCTATGGTTTCGACGCCTACAAGGAAGTCTACTGCGACATGATCTCCGCCGGTATCGTCGACCCCGCAAAGGTCACGCGTTCCGCGCTGGAGAACGCCGCGTCCGTCAGCTCCATGGTGCTGACGACCGAGGCGCTCGTCGCCGACAAGCCCGAGCCCCCCGCACCGGCCGCTCCCGCCGGCATGGGCGATATGGGCGGCATGTACTAAGAGACACCGCAAAGCCTTGAAATTGCTTGATTTTTTGGATGCGCAAAAGCGGATTTACGCCAAACTTACGCCACTTACGCCAAAAATTCAAGCGCATGATAGGGTAACAAAAATCGGGTAAGCGTCAAATAGCAGGCCGGATTGAAGAGGTCGGCGAAGTGTGCCAGAATATCCATGAAACTCACCGAGACTCACCGGGAGTCTCGGTGAGTTTTCGGCATAGAGGGTAACAGTCACCGTCACTCACCGGCAGTGCCGGTGAGTCAGGGTAATCAGGAGGCACACAATGCGAAAGGAAACATCTCTTCAAACGTTAGGCCAGCGGCAGCGGCTCCTTGAATGGAGTCAGAAAGTTGCAGACTGCCGCCAAAGCGGGTTGTCTGTAAAACGGTGGTGCAGCGAGAACGGGACAAGCGTTAAGACCTACTACAGCTGGCAAAAGAAAGTATTTGAGTTCATGGTAGAACAGCAGCAGGTTCAGCTGGAGGCCGAAGAGCACGGCTGCTTTGTGGAACTTCCGGCACCGCAGGAGCAGCCAAGTATGCAGCAGATTTCTGAAACGCTGGTAGCCAGCATCCAGATCGGCAAAGCATCCGTAAATCTCTACGCAGGAGCAGATCCGCAGCTGGTGCAGGCACTCGGCCAAGTGTTGAAGTCATGCTGAACGACTTTGCAGGGGCGGATAAGGTCTATATCGCCTGTGGCTATACAGATCTGCGGAGAGGAATTGATGGACTGGCCAGTATCGTCCAGCAGCAGTTTGAGTTGGATCCGTTTACCAATACGCTGTTTCTGTTCTGTGGACGGCGGCGAGACCGGATCAAGGGCTTATACTGGGAAAAGGACGGCTTTCTGCTGCTGTACAAGCGGCTGGAGCAGGGTTCCTACCAGTGGCCGCGGTCTGAGCCTGAGGTAAAGGCGCTGACGCCGCAGCAGTACCGCTGGCTGATGGAAGGACTCCGGATCGAGCAGCCGAACGCACACAGGGCCGTGACTGGATTGCGCATGGTTTAGCGATCCCCGAGTTCGAATATTTCACCGCAAAACCGTTGAAAGCGCTGGCTTTTCAGCGGTTTTTGCGGTATGATCAGCACATGAAAAGTGATGCGATTTTGACCACAAGTACCACGGAGAATGAGGAGCGAATCTCTGTCTCCCGTGCGGAATATGAAGCACTCAAGGCTGAGAATGCCGAGCTGAACCAGAAGCTGGACTTCCTTATGGGACAGCTGCGCCTTGCGAAGAAAAAGGTCTTTGGCGCGTCCTCGGAGCAGG
>CAVDXU010000073.1:0-5113 GCA_963613135.1 bacterium | reverse complement strand
AGCTTCGCGGGGACCTGCGTGTCCAGCCCCAGCCTGTTGAGAGCGGCGTCGCCCGACGGTGTCACGACCCACTTGTTGGCCCGCGCGATGGCGTGTACGACCTCGTTGGCGCTGACGGGGACCTTGGTGCCCATGAGCGCGCTGCGCTCCGGCACGTAGTAGACGCCGCGTACCGCACGGGCGAGTTTGCCCTTGGCGTGCATGCGCCCCAGCACGTTGCCGGCGTTGCGTGGGCTCGCCACGTCGGAGAAGTCCGCGGCTGTGAATGCTTTGCCTGCGCCGATTTGAGCGATTCGGTTGTTGATGGCTTTTGCCTCGGCCATGGCTCCTCCTTCCTTCAAATGATGAAAACCTTATACACGATATTCATCAAATCCATTGTACGGCTGTTCTGTCTGGAGGGGACGAGTCTGAGCATGAATTCGATTTCTTGGTGTGAAAGGCGCTCTTGTGATTCCGAGCTCTAGGTAGGGGAGATACAAAAAGCGATACGAACGAACCTTCACGGTATGCCTTTCAAGATCTTGAGTGTCATTGTTTGGTTCTCTAAAAATAGCTTTCTACCTGCAAAAAAGCACCGCAAAGTCTATATAGGCCACCTAGGGTTGATTTGGAAAAGAAAAGCCTGGGAGCTCCCCCGGCAGTTGGAGGCAGCGCTTGGGGCGCCACCGAATGCGTTTATGCCTTACGTTGCTGTTCTTCGCAAGGGCATAGCAAGGGCTTCAGGCGCCCCGGGTCCCAGGGCAGCGTCGCGTCGGCCATCATCCATTTCGCGCATGATCGAAGCGTCGCGCCCCGGCCGAAGTGGGCAATGCTTCTTGGGGGTCGCGCATCGAAGATGGCGTTGGCGATGTCGGGGCGCGCGCCTTGCAGCAGGTAACCCGTGCGTTGAACCGTGGCGGTCGATTTGTCGCGCAGCTCTTCGAGCGTCGCGTCGACGGTCCTTCTCGGCAAATAGAAAAACTAGGCGGAACCGTTTTCGCAACTCCGCCCTATAAGACTCTAGGTTTTTCTGCCTTTCCCCATTATTGCCGGACGCGGCGCATGTCAGGTGGTTTTACTGTTCCGGACAGTGAGTCGAATCGCTGCTTCTTTCATGGGCGAGAGCATCTTACTCGAGGGGGGCGTTTTGGCGCCTGCGACAACTGCGTTCATTTAAGGTTGGGTCTCCGCTATTCGCCATCATCCCAGTCGGCGGGGAGGATGGGAACGCCCTCGGCATTGAGCGGGGCCTTGTAAGCGCGACCGGCGTTCTTGTCGCAGGACGGCATCTTAGCGGCCCCCTCGGGATTGGACGAATCTGCGGCCTTTGGATTTTCCTCTCCGGGAACTCGAATATATTCGGTCTGATTGAGCGGCAGTTCGTGCTTCATTGATGTCTCCCTTATTGTCGTCTTTTGCGGCCTTTGGCGAAATGGCGTTCAGCTCGATTAAATTTGAATAGCGCACCCACCCCGTCTACCCTGGATAATAGGCGAGGCTCGCCCGCATCTTACGTGATGCGAACGACGTGCTTCCCGAACTTATCGGGGCGCTTTCATAGGAAGGGCTTCGGGGCAACATTCTACAGCGCTGTTTAGGCCGCCTCGAGTCGCTGCTGCTCTTCCGTGAACGCACGGTAAAGCCTGCCGCAACGATCGGTTGGGCTCGATCCGCGCGACGATCGGCGTGCACCTGCCCGTGCGCGCCGGGAAACCTGCTCGCTCAGCTTGCGGTGTGCTGCTTGAGCGCTTCCAGATAGGCCGTCGCGTAGCGTGACGGCTGCATGCCGCGCCGCATGATCACGCCGATCTCCATATGCTCGTCGACTGCCAGCGGTTTCGCGATGATGCTCTCGCCGTTAAGCTCGTGGGAGATGACGCCCGAGCAAACCGTGTAGCCGTCAAGCCCGATGAGCAGGTTGAACAACGTCGCGCGGTCGCGAACCCGGATGTTCTTGCGCCTGTCGAGCGTGCTCAGCAGTTCCTCCGAATAGTAGAACGAATTGTATTGCCCCTGCTCGTACGACAGATACGGGAAATCGTCCAAGTCCTCAAGCGTGACGCTGTCGCGGCTTGCCAACGGGTGCGACGAGCAGATGAACACGTGAGGGCGCGCGGTGAACAGCGTCTCGAAGGTCAGCTCGGAGGCTTTGATCATCTTGCCGATGACCTCGCGGTTGCGCTTGCTGAGGTAGAGGATCCCCAGCTCGCTTTTCATGTGCGCGACGTCCTCGATGATCTCGTGGGTCTGCTCCTCGCGCAGCGTGAAATCGTACGACGCGGCGTCGAATGCGCGGATGGTGTCAATGAACGCGTTCACGGCGAACGAGTAATGCTGGCACGAGACGCTGAAATGCGGCACCTGCTCGCCCTCGCCGCGGTATTTGCTTTCCAGCAAGTCGGCCTGCTCGAGCACCTGCCGCGCGTACCCCAGAAACGTTTCGCCCTCCTCGGTCACCACGACGCCTTTGTTCGTGCGCGAGAAAATGGTGACGCCCATCTCGCGTTCAAGGTCGTGGATCGCCGCGGTGACGGAGGGTTGCGAGACGAACAGCTTGCGCGCCGCTTCGGTGATGCTGCCGTATTGCGCCACGGTAACGGCGTATTTCAGCTGCTGAAGCTTCATGCTGGCGAACCTTCGAGCGTTTTGCTAGGCGAACTTCACGGCGGTGCCGTACGCCAGCATCTCGGTGACGCCGGGGTCGAGCGATTCGCTGGCGAAGCGCATGGCGACGATGGCGTCGGCCCCAAGCCTCCTCGCTTCGGCGATCATGCGCTCCTCGGCGACGGTGCGCGCCTCGTTGGTCATGTCCGTATAGGTTTTGATCTCGCCGCCGATCAGCTGTTTTGCGCCTGCCATGATGTCGCGCCCGACGTTCTTCGAGGTCACGATGTTGCCGCGCACCAGCCCGAGCACCGTTACGTTTTGGCCGGGGATCAGATCTGCAGTCGTCACGATCATGGGGTTCCTCCTTGTGGTTGTTTCGCGCTGGGTCGTTGCGCTTTTTCTTGTCGTGTCGCGCCGGCACGTTATGCGCGGCCCGTCCCGCCTGCGCGCTTCGCCCGGCTTCCAGCAACCGAGCCATTGCAATCGATTGTAGCAAAGGCGGGTTGCGATGCGGTCGCGGCGGCGCATTCGCGTCAAACCCTGTATCATGGACGTATCGATCGAAACCGAGGAGAAACTCATGGCGAACTTCATTCCCTGCACGTCCGACTACGAAGAATATCTTCGCGACGAATCGCGCAGCGTCGGCTGGGCGGAGGGCATCGCGTTTCCGGAAAGCGAGGATGAGCTGCGCGAACTCGTGCGCTCGGTTCACGACGCCGGCACGCCGATCACGGTCCAGGGCGCACGTTCGGGTCTTGCGGCGGGCGCCGTTCCCCATGGCGGGCTGGTGCTGAGCACGGCGCGCATGACGTCTGTTTTGGGGATGCGCCGTGATGCGTCGGGCAATTTCTTCGTGCGCGTGCAGCCGGGGCTCACGCTTTTGGAATTTCGCGAAATGGTGGCGAAATGCTCGTTCGATGCGCAGGGTTGGGATAGCGCCAGCCTCGCCGCGCTCGATGAGCTCAAAGCCGCGCCGACGCAGTTTTTCCCGCCCGACCCGACCGAGGCCTCCGCGGCGCTTGGCGGCATCGCCGCCTGCAATGCTTCCGGCTCGCGGAGCTTCCGCTACGGCCCGGCCCGCCCGCATATAGCGGCATTGCGCGTTGTGCTCTCCGACGGCGATGTGCTGGCGCTCTCGCGCGGCGCCGTGTTCGCGAAGGGGCGCACGCTTTCGCTGCGTACCGAAGGCGGCCGTGCGCTTGAGCTGGATCTGCCGACCTATGAGATGCCGCGCTCCAAGAATGCCGCCGGGTATTTCGCCGCCGATGACATGGACGCGATCGACCTGTTCATCGGCGCATGCGGCACGCTCGGCGTGATCTCCGAGCTGGAGCTTGCCTTGCAGCCGGCCCCCGGCGAGATGTGGGGCGCGAACTGCTTCCTCCCAAGCGAGCAGGCGGCGATCGACTTCACCATCGCCGCGCGCGAGCGCATTCGCTGCGCGGCGGCCATCGAGTACTTCGACGAGCATGCCTTGGATATCCTGCGTGCGCAAAAGGAGTCGAACCCGGCGTATGCGGCCCTGCCGACGCTTGCGGATTCGTCTCGGACCTGCGTGTTCGTCGAGCTGGACTGCGCCGACGAGGATGAAGCCACCGATCAGCTCGGCGAGCTGTGCGACATCCTGGAAGCTGCGGGCGGCTCCGCTGACGACGCGTGGGTTGCCATCAACGCCGCTGATCGCGCCTCGCAGCGCTTCTTCCGCCACGCCATCCCCGAAAGCGTGAACGCCATCATCGACGAGCGACGTCGCGTCGATGCGACCATCACCAAGCTCGGCAGCGATATGTCCGTGCCCGATGACAAGCTGCGCGAGGTGGTCGCGCTGTACCGGCGAACGCTCGCCGAGCAGGGTTTCGAAAGCGCGACCTGGGGACATATCGGTAACAACCACCTGCACGTGAACATTTTGCCGCGCAATGCCGAGGAATATGCGCGCGCCACCGATCTGTTCTCGCATTGGGCCTGCGAGGTGTCGGCCATGGGAGGCGCGGTGTCGGCAGAGCATGGCGTCGGCAAGCTGAAAGCGCATTTCCTGGAAGCGATGTACGGGCGCGAGCATATCACCGAGTGCGCGCACCTCAAGAGCCAGATCGACCCGAAGGGCCAGTTCGGTCGGGGGAACCTGTTTGGCGAGGAGGAGCTGAAGGGGGCCTTGGAAGGCTAGGGGTGGCAGGTGCTGCGGGCTTGAAACATGCTGTTACGTTTCACGCCCGTGCGTGCTACCGATGATATCATGCGGGAAATAAAGACCGCGTCATGCGCTTGACCAGCATGCAAGGGGAAGGGAGTCCCATGAGCGACAACATGAACGACAACGAGGGCGCGGGCGCACGCTCCGCCGCCACGGGCACGCATCCGACCGTTGCGGGCACATGCCCCGCCGCCACGGGCGCACGCCCCGCCGCTAACGGGGCGGCTGCAACGGGTGCGCACCTCGCCGTTGACGGGGCTGCCGTCTCAAGCAGAACCTCGACCGCCGGGCTTATCGCCGCGATGGCGCTTTCCGCCTTGCTCGTGG
>CAVDXU010000072.1:1904-6000 GCA_963613135.1 bacterium | reverse complement strand
TTCGGAGCGAACCCGGAATTCGCCTCGCGATCAAGATGAATGGGAACGCGCGGAATGATGAGCAGATCTGTATCGGGCGCGAACAGGCGGCTTTCGATGCGGCCGTTCGCGCGTACCATGACGCGGCCGGCTACCGAAAGCGGCTTGTCGAACCAGGTATGATCCATGACGCCGCCGTACGCCTCGACATCCAGTCGCAGGTAACCGGCAGGACCTGAGATTTCCGGGCGGGCCTTCACCTTGTAGGTGGGCGAGTCGGAATGCGATGCCGTCAGCTGGAAATGGTAGTTGTCGAGCGCGGAGCCAACCTTAAAGGCGATGACGCTGGAATTGTTGCGCACCGTGTAGTAGCGGCCGCCGCGTTCGATATTCCAAGGCTCGCTTTCGGGCAGGTACGTGAAACCCGCCGCGTCCAGGCGCGCCTGCAGCGTCGCCGCCGTATGGAAGGCGCTCGGGCAGGATTCGACGAAATCAAGCATGGCCTGGGCACTGCTTGCTTGCTGGTGGCTTTCGGGAGCGCCCAAGCTCCGTCCCCCGCAACCGTTCGAATGATTTTCCATGCCGTACCGCCTTCCGCGCGCCGTCGTTTTTCGCAAGCAACAGTGTAGCGCGTCGAAGCAGCACGAAGATCGACAGCAGTCAACCGAGAACGCCTCGGTAAAGACGCGCAAGGGCCGATCGCGAGATCGGCCCTTGCTGGAGAGCGCCGTCAGGCGCTACATCTATCTTAGAAGTTGAACATTGCGGTGGACAGATAGCGCTCGCCGGTGTCGGGGAGGACGGCGACGATGACCTTGCCCTTGTTCTCGGGACGCTGCGCCAGCTTCGTGGCGGCGGCGACGGCGGCGCCGGAAGAAATGCCCACCAGCAGGCCGTCCTTGCCCGCCAGCTCGCGACCGGCCTCGAAGGCCTCTTCGTCGGTGATGGGCAGCACCTCGTCGTAAATTTCCGTGTTCAGCGTGTCCGGCACGAAACCGGCACCGATGCCCTGGATCTTATGCGCACCGCCATGGCCCTCGGAGAGCACCGGGGAACCGGCCGGCTCGACCGCGACGACCTTGATGTCGGGGTTCTTTGACTTCAGGAACTTGCCGGTGCCCGAAAGCGTGCCGCCGGTGCCGACGCCGGCGACGAAGATGTCGATCTTGCCCTCGGTGTCGGCCCAGATCTCCGGCCCCGTGGTGGCCTCGTGCACGGCAGGGTTCGCCGGATTGGTGAACTGGCTGGGGATGAAGGAGTTCGGGATCTCCTCCGCAAGCTCCTGCGCGCGGGCAATGGCGCCCTTCATGCCCTTGCTGCCGTCGGTGAGCACCAGCTCGGCACCGTAGGCCTTCATGAGATTGCGGCGCTCGATGGACATGGTTTCCGGCATGGTGATGATGATGCGGTTGCCACGGGCCGCCGCGATGGCGGAAAGCCCGATACCGGTGTTGCCTGACGTCGGTTCGATGATGACGGTTTCGCTGTCAAGCTTGCCGGCGGCCTCGGCATCGTCGAGCATGGCTTTCGCGATACGATCCTTCACCGATCCGGCCGGGTTGAACAGCTCGACCTTGCCGACGATGGTCGCCTCAAGGTTGTGATTCTTCTCGTAGTTGGTCAACTCCACCAGCGGGGTCTTGCCGATCAGCTCGGAAACGTTCTTGTGAATTGCCATGATGCTCATCCTCTCGTTATTTGCGCCCTTGATCAGGCCGCGTCCTTTTGCATGCACTTATCCTACTATGTCTGTAGGCATTGTCAATATTAAATGGGAAAATATTTTCCGGTTTGCCTAGTCAGAAACAGGTAATTGATGCAAACCGCACCGACTATCAGGCAGAATGCCAAAAACGGCCATACAAAAAAGGCGCAAGCTTGAAAGCCTGCGCCTGCGCTAAATCGAATAGCTGTCGGCAGCTACCGCTGAATTCTGATCGATCACGCTTTGCAACGTGATCCCGCCGAGATACTCGTTGATAACGCGATACAGCCCGCGCCACACGCCCAATTCCATGCAGGGCGTCTCCATGTCGCATTCGAACGTGTCGCTCTCCAAGCAGGATGCCGGGGCAAGAGATCCTTCCGTGACGCGCAGCACGTCGAGGACCGTGATGACGCTTGCCGGCTTGGCCAATTGATAGCCGCCCGCAGCACCGCGGATGGAACGCACGAGCTTCGCGGTGACGACGTTTGAGACGATCTGCTCAAGATACTTCTTGGAAATACCGAGCGATTCGGAAACCTCCTTGAGCGAAACCGGGCCGCCGCCGTCATGTTCGGCCAGGTAGAGCATGAGCCGCACCGCGTACAAGCCCTTCGTTGAAATTTTCATTGCACGTATCGCCGCCTTTCACGCGCCAAGGTCGCAGGAACGGTTCAACAACCGCGACGACGTGCATCGTTGCGGTTGAAATTAATTCGCAGGCTGATTATACCCTTGAATCCCCTAGGATTTGGCGGATTTATGCGGCGAATGCGATCTGCCGTGCCCCGACGATCGACGAACGGCATCTTTACTGGAGGGATTGCCAGCTTTTCCCGGTCTGGCAGAATCGCCACGCCCCTTGCCGGAGCCACGGCTCTTGCCAGACCCGGCTCCCTTGCTGGCACCGCGTCCCTTGCCGGAGCCGCCTCCCTTGCCACCTGCAGCGCTCTTGCCGCCCACGCCGCTCTTGCCGCCCTTGCGACCGCCGCCGACGGAGCAAGCCGCGTCGCCGCCGCCCTTTCCGCTGCCGCTACCCTTGCGCGGCTTGATAAGGCACTTCGGCCCATATCCGACCAGATCCATCCGTCCGGCGCTTTTAAGCGCCTCGAACACCAGGTCGCGGTTTTTCGGATCGCGGTACTGGATAAGCGCGCGCTGCAAGGCTTTCTCATGCGGCGTTTTCGGCACGAAGATACGTTCCATCGTCCGCGGGTCGACCCCGGTGAAGTACATCACCGTCGCGATGGTTGACGGCGTCGGATAGAAATCCTGCACCTGTTCGGGGTTGAAGCCCATGTCGCGCACGTATTCGGCAAGCTCAATGGCCTCGTCGAGCCCGCTGCCCGGGTGCGACGACATCAGATACGGAACCACGAACTGCTTCAGTCCGCATGCGCTGTTCGCCTCATCGAAAAGCTTGACGAAGCGCTCGTAAACCTCGTGCGACGGCTTGCCCATCACCGCGAGAACCGCATTGGATACATGCTCGGGCGCGACGCGCAGCTGCCCGCTCACATGATGCTCGCAAAGCTCGCGGATAAACGCGCGGCCACCGTCGGAGGACGCCTGAGCGAAATCGAAACGGATGCCCGAGCGGACGAACACCTTCTTCACACCGGGAAGCGATCGCAACTCGCGCAGCAAGGAAATATAATCGGAATGGTCGGCATTGAGCTTTCGGCACGGCTTCGGGAAAAGGCAATGCTTGCTGCGGCACGCCCCACGCCGCAGCTGCGCATCGCAGGCGGGCGCCCGATAGTCGGCCGTCGGTCCCCCAACGTCATGGATGTAGCCTTTGAAATCCGGATCGGCGATCATCGTCTTCGCCTCGGCGATGATCGACTCGTGGCTGCGCACCTGCACGATGCGTCCCTGATGGAACGTCAGCGCGCAGAAGGAGCATTCGCCGAAGCATCCGCGATTGCTGGTCAGGCTGAACTTGACCTCGCGAATGGCGGGAACGCCGCCGGCCTGCTCGTACATCGGATGGTACGTCCGCGCATAGGGCAGGCGATACACCGCATCCATTTCAGAGGTGGTCAGGGGCTTCGCCGGCGGATTCTGCACGATGAACTCATGATCGGAATAAGGCTCGACCAGACGCTTGCCGGTGAACGGGTCGCTATTGCAGTACTGGACGTTGAAACTGCGCGCGTATTCGAGTTTGTCGTCCTGCATACGCGGGAACGAGGGCAAAAGCTCGTAGTCGTACACGTGCTCAAGCGACTTCACGCGCACCACGGTGCCCTCGATAAAGGTGATGTCCTCAATGGAAAGCCCGGCGTTGAGCGCATCGGCCACCTCGACGATGGAGTGCTCGCCCATCCCGTAGCTGATAAGGTCGGCGCCGGAGTCGAGCAGGATCGATCGCTTGAGCTTGTCGGACCAGTAATCGTAATGAGCCAGACG
>CAVDXU010000072.1:0-1672 GCA_963613135.1 bacterium | reverse complement strand
CTGGCGTCGTCGTGCCAGTCCGGCTGGCAAATGACGCCGACCTTGTAATGGTTCGCCTCGAGAATGCGCGTGATGATGGCCATGCCGAACGACGAGTGGTCGACATAGGCGTCTCCGCATACGAACACGAAGTCGCACTGATCCCATCCGCGCTCATCCATATCGGCGCGGCTCACCGGCAGAAACGCGCTGCGCGGCGCTTTCGGCTGCCGCTGCTGCGAAGGCCGCTCAGCAACACGTTTGCGCCCTTTCGAGCTGCCATTCGCATCGTCGCGTTTGCGGCCACTAAGGCTCCCTTTCGCTTCGTCGCGTTTGCGCCCTTGCGAGCTGCCTTGCGCATCAACGCGCTGGCGCTCCTGAGCACCACCTCGCTTGCCACCCGATGAGCGATGAGCCTCCGCACGGTCATGCCGGCGGGCCTGCTTGCCTCGACCCTGCGGCCGAGCTGAATCCCCACGCGTCAACGCAACCTACCCCTGAGACGTTCCGGCCAGTTCGAACGGCATAGGATCATCTTCGCCGCGCCATGAGGGAACATCGAACTGGGCGACCCAATAGCCGAGCGCGCGCGCCTCGATAAGGCAGACGAACGCAGACAGAACCAACAAAGCGAAGAACAGGACGAGCAGCACCACGACACCCGCCAAAAGGAACACGAACAGCAGCGGAGAGCTTGAATTCGTAGCCGCCACCAGCGTTATGGCAAATCCGGCGCCGAAGATCCCGCAGCAGAACACCACGGTCATGATGACGCTCACCAACAGCACCATGAAGAAAATGCGGATGATTCCCGAAGCATCATGGCGGATCATCGACCAAAGGCGCTTCAGCTGAAAACCTGGGGAAAGCCGGCAATACACCGCGGAGCGGATGCACCCGACGTAGGCGAAAACGGTGCAGAACACCGAAAACGCAAGGATGACCACGCCGGCAAGTGAATTGAACATGATGGTGCCCACATCAGCCCCGAAAGCCATGCTCGACGCCGTACCGAGGCCGCCGCCGGCCATCAGGCTCCACGCCTGCTCAAGAACATAAGGAACGATGCCGAACACGAGCGCTATGACGAACATGTGCAAGCCGCGGCTATACAGCCTGCCATCCTCGTTGCCGAAAATGTGCGCAGGCAGCGGCGTCTTCAGGTTCCACGCGATATCGCGCGCCCAGCCGTAGGCATAACCGAGAACCACGATCTGCCCGAAAATGGGAATGATCATCAAAAGGCCCAAAAGGCAAAGACGGCCGAACCATCCCGGCGATTCCTTGATGTCGCGCCATACGGTGCTGAAATACCCGGCTTGCATCGGCGCTCCTTTCCCTCGTAGACGTTTCACTCACTTTATACGTACAGCGAAAGCCTGTCACCTGTTCGTTACCAAGCTGTTTTGGATCGCATCCGTCGGGGGGCACTCGAAAGCGCAAAAAAAGGACCCGCTGCAAGCAGCGGGTCCCGTAAAATCGAAACCTCGAAAGGTTTGAATTTACTTCAGGGAGACAGCAGCGCCAGCCTCTTCCAGGGCCTTCTTCATTTCCTCGGCCTTGTCCTTGGCGACACCCTCCTGGATGGTGGCCGGAGCGCCCTCGACGGTCTCCTTGGCCTCCTTCAGGCCCTGACCCGTGATCTCACGGACAGCCTTGATGACGGCGATCTTGTTGTCGCCGAAGCCCTCGA
>CAVDXU010000071.1:0-6109 GCA_963613135.1 bacterium | reverse complement strand
TCTATATTTGGCTGATCGGGCGCATGAGCGACATCAAGCGCATGTTCGGCTACCACGGCGCCGAGCACAAGACCATCCACTGCTATGAGCACGGGCTGCCGCTGACGGCGGAGAACGCTCGGCAATTCCCGCGCCTGCATGTGCGCTGCGGCACGGCGTTCCTCATCATGGTGATGATCATCGCCATTCTGGTGTACACCATTACGCCCTTAAACGGCCTTATCGCCGCCTGGGGCGTACCGGACGGGGCGCCGAAACTGGTGCTGGTCATCATTGCGCGCATCGTGCTCATGCCCGTCATCGCCGGCATCTCTTACGAGATCACCGTGCGTTGGGCGGGCAGCCATCCGGAGAACCCGCTGGTGAAGGTGGTGCTGTGGCCGGGCATGCAGATGCAGTATCTTACCACCAACGAGCCGGACGACTCCATGCTCGAATGCGCCATTTCCGCTATGCAGCAGGTGCTCGAGCGCGAGGAGCTGGAGGCCGCCCGCGCCGCGGCGGGCGAGCAGGCGGCTGAGGCGACGAACTCTTGAGGAGCTGAGCCTCAATTCGCGTGCTGTGCGCTGCCGGAACCGCCGACGGCATCGTTGCCTGCGTCTTGACGGCGCCGCATGGGGCGGGGCTTTTATGAGCGCGTCGCCCTTTGGAACCATCTGCGAAACGCCTTGTAGCGCATATCAGTGAAAATAGCGCCGGAAATCGGTTTCCGGCGCTATTTTTCTTTAAGGAAAATCGCCAGCGCTGCTCTTTACCGCTCAGTGCGCCAATACAACCTTTTACCCGTTTGCAACACTAAATCACTTTATTTCGCTAAAGTAAACTCGGCACGTGGGTATTGGTTTTGCCATGCGCGCACGGTGCTGCTGTAAAGAATCCCTGAACGCAAGGAGGACATTTGCATGGGTAAGAAGACCGAGTTTCTCTACATGTCCGAGCAGGATATGATCGACGCGGGCGTTAACGATGCCGCCGCATGCGTCGATGTGTGCGAGGAAGTGTTCAAGCTGCTGGCGACAGGTGATTACCTGATGGGCGGTTCGAATCACAATTCGCACGGCTTGGCGCTGGTGTTTCCCGAGTCGAGCCCGTTCCCTAACATGCCGCTTGCAGGCCCGGATCGTCGCTTCGTTGCCATGCCCGCCTATCTGGGCGGCCGCTTCAACATCTGCGGCAACAAATGGTACGGTTCGAATGCTGGGAACAAGGAACACGGCCTTCCGCGGTCGGTCCTCACCGTGGTGCTTAACGATAAGGAAACGGGCGAGCCGATCGCATTCCAGTCCGCGAACCTGCTTTCCTCGGCGCGCACGGGGAGCATCCCCGGCGTCGCCTGCCGCTACCTTGCGCGCAAGGATGCCAAGGTCGTGACCGTTGTCGGTTGCGGCGCCATCAACCACTCGTGCCTTGCCGGCGTGATGTCGCAAGAGCCGGGCGTTGAGAAAATCGTTTGCTATGACCTGTTCCCCGAGGTTGCTCAGAAGTTCGCCGCCTGGGCGACGGAGGAATTCTCCACCGAGGCCGTTGCGGTCGACGACCTGGCAACGGCTATCGGCGAGGGAGACATCGTCACCACCGCTGCTTCTCGCCTGGCACCGCTTAACGTTGAGGATTCATGGTTCAAACCTGGCGCGCTCGTGCTTCTGACCGGCCCGATGAAGGCGCCTGACGAGGTTTGGGAGCATTCCACCATCGTTTGGGACAATACGAAGCTGCACGAAGCCTACGTGGCCGACGCCCGCGCTTCGGAAGACTACCATGCTGCCTACGCCGCGCAGATTGGCGGCCCGGTTTACGAACTGATCGATGCCGGCAAGAAGGAGCCGCTGTCCGAGGCGGCCGATTTGGGGCACATCATCTTGGGCGAGAAGCCCGGCCGCCAAAGCGACGACGAGCGCATTTTCTTCATTGCCAGCGGTATGGCCGTGTTTGATCTGGGCTGGGGTTACACCTGCTACCAGAAGGCTCTTGAGAAGGGCATCGGCCAGAAGCTCGTCTTGTGGGATGACCCGTACCAGGCCTAGGGCCGCATGAAATCGAAAGGTGTGAACATGGCTTCATCGAAACAGGCAAGCTGGCGCGGGGCGATAGGCGATTCGGCGTACGCGAAGTGCGCCAAGCATCTGCTGCCGCTGCTGGTGATTTTCTATGTGCTCGCATACATCGGCAGGTCGAACCTGGGGTATGCGGCTTTGACCATGAATGAGGAGCTGGGCATCTCGGCCGCCGCATATGGCCTGGTCGCCGGCATCTTTTTCATCGGTTATTTCGTGTTCGAGGTACCGTCGAACATCATCATGGACAAGGTGGGCGCCCGTAAATGGATTGCCCGCATCCTCATTTCGTGGGGCATTATCGTGATGCTCATGTCGACGATTCAGAATATCTGGGCGCTCTACGTGTTCCGCTTCCTCGTCGGCGTCGCCGAGGCCGGATTCTTCCCGGGCGTGGTGCTGTATCTGAGCCGCTGGTTCTTGGGTCGCGATTCCGCGAAGGTTATCGCCATGTTCATGCTGGCCATCCCGGTGAGCTACATGATCGGCGCGCCGCTTTCCGGCTACATTTCCGACAACATCTCATGGTTCGGGCTGTCAAGTTGGCGCTGGATCTTCCTCTTGGAAGGCCTGCCCTCGATCATCGGCGGCATCGTCTGCCTCAAGGTTCTGCCCGATCGCCCCTCGGACGTGAAATGGCTGACCGACGAGGAAAAGTCCTGGTTGGCGAACGGTCTTGCGGCCGAGGCTGCGCGCAAGCCCGTTCAGGCGAAAAAGTACTTCTCGAAAGAGGCGTTCTTCAACTATCGCATGTGGATCCTGCTCGTGATTTATTTCGCCATCGAGCTTGGCGAATACGGGCTGGGTTTCTGGACGCCGCTTATCATCGACGATTTGGGCGATTTGTCGGCGACGATGGTCGGCTGGCTCACCTCGGCGACGTACGTGCTCGGCGCGATCACCATGGTTTGGTGGAGCCATCGTTCCGATAGGCTGCGCGAGCGCAAATGGCATTGCGTGATCCCGTTGGTGCTATGCGCCATCGCGATGGCAACCATCGGCAACCTGACCGGATCGTTCTTCTCGGTTGTGATGCTGGCGATCATCATCGCCTGCGTGTACGCCCTGTTCGGCCCGTTCTGGTCGTTGACCGACTATTATCTGACCGGCCCCGCGGCTGCGGTCGGCATTGCGATGGTGAATTCCTTCGGTAACCTTGCCGGCTTTGTCAGCCCGACGCTCATCGGCGTGATGCAGGAGCAGACTGGGCAGGAATTCGCCGGGTTCATCGTCATCGGCGTGATCATGATCGTCGCCGCCGTGCTGGTCATGGTGTTCGTGAACAACGACGAGCTGCGCCGCATGGAGGACGAAGCTGCGCAGGCAGCAGCCGCAGAAGCCCCGGTTGAAGGGTAGTGCGCCGACGCATTCAAAGCATGCGAGCGGCATCGTGTCAGGCAGGCAGGTGGGCTTCGGGGCGCTTGGCGCCTTGAGGCCTGCTTGCGTTCGAAGGGGAGGCGTAATGCCCGTAAAAAAGAAGATCAGGAACAGAGAACAGGCGCAGGATCACGGCGTGTCCGCGTCGCGTCAGGCGGTGCTCGACGTCGCGGAAATGACGCTTTCCAAGCTCGATGCCTACGAGCGGATCAAATCGATCGCCCATATGGAGGGCGACGTGCTGTGCATCGGGTCTCGTCGTTGGGACCTGTCGCGCAAGCGTCATGTGTACTTGGTGGGTTCGGGCAAAGCCTGCAACCATATGGCGATGGCCATCGACGAGATCCTCGGCGATCACCTAACCCGCGGCATCGCCATCGTGAAGTCCAGCGAGCCGACCGACGTTTTTCGTCATACGGAAGTTTACGTGGGCGGTCATCCGATTCCGAACGAGGTTGGTTTGGAGGCATCGCTTGAGTGCCTGAAGCTTGCCGATGAGGCCGGCCCCGACGATCTGTTCATCGGGGTTGTTTCCGGTGGGTCGTCCGCGCTGATGAGCTGCCCGGTTGAGGGGATCACGCTGCAAGATGAGATGGACGCGACCGATGTTCTGCTCAAGTCGGGCGCGGGCATCTACGAGATCAATGCGGTACGTCGCCATATCTCGCAGATGAACGGCGGCCGTCTGGCTCAACGCATCCAGGCTTCCGGCGCCGAGTTCATCGGTTTCGGCATCTCCGACGCCGTGGGAAATCCGCCGACCGGCGATATCTCGGTTCCCTATGAGCAGTACAACTCCACGCCCATCGGGCCCGATAAGACGACGCTTGACGATGCGCGTCGCGTGATCGCCGATTACGATCTGGCTGAGCGTCTTCCGAAGTCCGTCGTCGACTACATCATGAACGCCGGGCCGGACAAGGAAACCCCGAAAGCGTTTCCCGAGAATACGTATTTCCTGCTCAACACCGTTCCGGATTCACCTCGTTATGCCCTTGAAGCAGCGCGCGGCTTAGGGGTCGATGCATTCATACTCTCCTCCTTCATCGAGGGGGAGGCACGCGACGTGGGTACGGTCATGGCGTCTGTCGCCCGGGAGATCCAGCGCTACGGCAATCCCATGCCCGCGCCCTGCATGGTTATCTCGGCCGGCGAAGCGACGACGCTCATCACCGACAACGAATCCATCAGCGGTCATGGCGGCTGCGGCCAGGAAATGTGCGCCTCTTTCGCCATCGCTGCCGAAAAGGCTCCGGGCGCGTGCTTGCTGTCCATCGATTCCGAGGGGACCGACGGGACAACCGACGTGGCTGGCGGCATATGCGACAGCGATAGCGCCGCTGCGGCTCGGGCGGCAGGCGTTGACCTTCATGCAGCCTTGCGCGGTCATGCGTGCTTCGAAGCGCTCGACGCGATCGGTGATGTGGTTCGTACGGGCAACACTGGAACGAATCTCTGCGATTTGAACTTGATGTACGTGCCGGCGATCGGCGAAGATCGTCCGTAAGGTTTTGCGGGGGCTCCCGTTCGCGAATTGGAAGGAAACGATTCATGAAGATAGCGAAGGTGCATGCGCGCCAGATCATCGACTGCAAATGCCGTCCGCTGGTGGAGGTTGAGGTCACCTGCGAAAACGGCGTCGTCACGCGTGGTGCCGCTCCGACCGGTCAGTCGGTCGGGATCCATGAGGCCGTCGTGCTGCGCGATGGCGACCCGGATGACTACGAGGGCCTTTCGGTCCATAAAGCGGTTGCGAATGTCGTCGATGTCATCGCGCCCGCCATCACGGGCATGGACGTAGAGGACTTTCAGGCCATCGATCGCGCCATGATCGACCTGGATGGGACGCCGGACAAGAGCGTCCTCGGCGGAAACGCCATCTATTCGACATCGATCGCCATCGCCCGTGCGGCGGCGGCTTGCGCCGGCATGCCTTTGTATCAGCTTATCGCCGGCAAACCGCTGTCAACCGTGCCGGTTCCGACGTTCAACATGGTCAACGGCGGCATTTACGATGGCTTCACCCAGTCGTTCAACGAGTTCATTGTCGTGCCCATCGGTGCACGCGATATTCAAGAGGCCGTTGCTTTGGGCGTGAAGCTGTTCAATCACCTGGAAGGAACCATCGCCCGGTATACCGGCAAGCCCGCCGGCGTGGCGAAATCGTACGGTTATCAGGCGTTCAGCGCTGATCCTGCCGAGGTTTTGGGCGTGATGCGCCAGGGTATGGAGGAGATCGGCGCGGCGGACAAGTTCTGCTTCGCGCTCGATTGCGCCTCGTCGGAGATGTACGATCGCGAAACGGCGACGTATCTGCTCAAGGGGGACCGCGTGAGCTCGAGCGAACTGGTCGACTACACCGCGCAACTTGCGCGCGATTTCGATTTCCTGTTCATCGAGGATCTGCTTGACGAGGACGATTGGGATGGGTTCGTCGAGGCGAAACGCAAGATCACCACTACCAATATCCTCGGCGACGATTTGATCGTCACGAACCGTGAACGTCTTGAGCGCGCGGTAGCCCTTGACGCCGTTGACGGGTTCATCTTGAAGCCGAACCAGGTAGGCACCCTGACCGAGGCGTTCGAAACTTACGAGTATGCGCGCGAGCAGGGTTTGCTGGCTTGCCCCTCCGGCCGTTCAGGCGGCGTGGTCGACGACGTGGTGATGGATCTATC
>CAVDXU010000070.1:0-6111 GCA_963613135.1 bacterium | reverse complement strand
ACGGGCTGACCCAGCCGTCGGGCGATCTGCTGCCCGAGTATTCCTGGGCGGAGTATGTGAGGGTCGATTAGGCATTAGGCACTAGGCATTAGGCATCAGGTTCAACTCATCGTTGAATGAGCGAGAAATTTTTTCCGGGGCGATTCGTCACGCCAAGGGGTGTGAGCCACGCCGGAAGTGAATAACTAGGGATAACTTTGCTCACCAAGGGTTCAAAGGCGCGCTGATTGAGGAAACTGATTAACCGAGAATAACTTCCGGTTAATCAGTTTCCTGCGTTTATCAGGGGAAATATAAGCCAGTCACAGGCGCGTCACAATCAGTCACGATCAATGGTGACACGAATTTACCGTCACACCGCCTTAGGCAAAATGGAGCCTGTCAAAAAGCGAAGTGAATAATCCGAGTCCTCGGAGGACGAGGGGTTCGGGATAGATTAGGGAGTAGTAACGGTGATGAATGGTAAGGGCATGAAAGCGAGGGCCGGCAAGATGCTGGGTACGGCGCTTGCCGTGCTGCTTGCCGTCGGTTTGTGCGTGAATGCCGGGCCGCTTTCGCTTGTTGGTGGATGGGGCGCGTTTGCTGCAGGGGCGGGAAGCGCGTTTGCCGCCGACGATGATGCGAGTGCGAGCGGCGGCGACAACTCGTGGCAGATTGTGAGCGGGGAGTATGACGCCAAGTATGCGACGAGCCAGGGTTTGTCCGATTCGGAACTGGTGGCGCACAATTTCGTGGCATCGAATGACGGCGACGATGGTAGCCAGGTTCACGTGACCAAGACGGTCGAGCCGACCACCGTCGAGGACGAATTTGTCGTGCATTTGTCGGTGGACACGAGCGCCACGTCCAAGCAAGTGACTGACTACTATTCGTTCTTTGTGAATGCGCCCTATGAGGGAACTGAGTCAAATACTTACAAGGCATTTGAGGCAGGTAGTGTTACGACAAAAGATGCGGGAGCCTTTGGGGTTGTGGTCAGCGGCACCAATCAAGACAAGAACAGTGCTGTTTTCGATATCTACGACCCGGAGAAACACCGCATCGCTAAAGATGTGACTTTGTATTGGAACAAGGCGAACAACTTTACTATCGTGCTTGACCTGAGCAAGCTCGGCGTTGCTGGTGTTACCGGATACGTCCTAATGGGAATCTCTGTTAGATTTGATGAACACAACGACCTGTATCTCACCCAAGAAGCCTATGAGCTGATCAACAAGGCTATTCAGGGCAAAACGAAATGGGGCGAGCCCACCAGGCTTACTTCGGTTACCGATGTCATGGGTGACGGCGTTGAGTACATTGGCGGTGCCACGGCTGATGGTGGGACGGTAGACTACAACAGCACCACGCGCACCCTAATTTGGAACCCCGCCTACAGCGCCTCTTGCACAGAAGGTGAGGTGGAAACTGAGGTCGACACCGAAACCAATGACGAAGGCGCGGTGACAAAGGTTACGGTTACCCAGCGCAAATGGTATTATGGCGCGGCTTCCCTTACCTATAAGGTGCGCTTGAACACCCAAGCCCTCGATTTCGCGAGCTCATACAATCCAGCCACCGTAACCAATTCTAATTTCACTAACAATAAGGCGATGCTTTCCTACAGCTACAGCGTCGATGGTGGCACGAGCTACAAAAGCAACACTGTCGATTTCCCGAAACCTGAGGTCAAGGGCATTCTCTACGACCTGCAGGCGCTGAAGACCAACGAGATCCAGACGCCCCTCGCTGGCGCGACCTTCAAGCTGACGCGCAGTTGGACCGATTCGTTCGGGGAAGCACACACCGACGTGGTTTCCGATAGCCTTACTTCGGATGAACACGGCTATGTGAAATACGGCTCCCTCCCTTGGGGCACCTACACGCTTGAGGAAACGGCGGCTCCTTCGGGCCACGTCCTGTCGGATAACGCCAAGGTCACGTTCGAGCTGTGCTATACGAACAATTCCGGCGCGCTGACGGATTCGACGATCGTCGCTGATGCCAATCACGCGATGCTCAAGGGCAGTACTCAAACCGTCGTGAATGAGCGCGTCAAAACAGATGTGACGCTGCTTAAGGTCGACGCTTCGGATAACACCACCCCGCTTAGCGGAGCACGTTTTGCCCTGTACTGCGACGATGGCGACGGCGCGTTCGACGAGGCGAGCGATCTTCTCGATGCCAACAAAGTCGGCGATATTACCACCGGTCAGGACGGGAAGGACGTTTTCGAAAAACTCACGGTAGGCACGTACTACCTCAAGGAAACCTTCACTCCCGCTGGCTACGAACTCAACAGCAAGGTTTATCGCATCGACGTCTATGACGTGAAGGGCGAAGCCGGCGGCACGGCTGACAACATGATTCGGGTTGGCGACGCCGATGGCTCGAACATGCAGCCTCCGAACACGGCGAATCAGGTCACGATTGCCGATCGGCCGATTCCCGCGCTGCCGGTAACTGCCGGGCCGGGTGCACGCGGCGTCATCGATTGCGGGTTCGGGCTTATAGCCATAGGGGCGTTTTGCTTCGCGGCCTACGAGCTCCACTTGCGGCGACGTGTCGATGCGGCAAAACATCGAGCCTGGTAGCGCCAACGTTCAATCTGGCAATCGCCATCACAACGTTCTTTCGCCGGTGCATGCCCGGCTGAGATAAAGACGAGACAAAGGTAATCTCTTTGAAAGGGGAACCAACATGAAAATGCAAACCTGTGCGAACAAGGCCGCCCGTGCCCTATGCGCATCCGCCCTGGCTGCAGGCCTTATGATCCCGTCGGGTGTAGCGCTGGCCAAGACGAGTGACACCGATGTTGACGACGCGTCCTTCACGCTTACCGACATTGCGTCGGGCGACGTGGTGCACGCGTATCAGATTTTCGATACCGATATCGACGCCAACAATAATCTCACCTATAAGGCGAAGGTGAGCGGCCTGCCCGAGAAGTATGACACGGTTGATGAGATTTCTGCCGAAACTGATGGCCGCGCGGTTGCCAATGCCATCGCGGCCCAGGTTATCGCAACCTCCACCAAGAAGGCCGACGACGTCACGGCCAATGCTGACGGCAAGGCCACACTGACCCTGGACTCCGGCTACTGGTTGGTTACCGTCACTTCCAACAGCAAGGAAACCAAGGTGTATCAGACGCTTCTTGTCAACGCCACGCCCGACGTCCAGAACGGCGCCTACGTGACGCGTACCATTAGCGAGACTGCAGCAAAGGTCCAGCCCGTGACGCCGCCGACCAAGAAGATCGTCGACCCTGACGGCAAGGCCGACCAGTCCACCGACAGGTACTCCGTGGGCGATACGGCCAAGTTCACCATTTCCGGCACCGTGCCCAGCTACCCGGCAGATGCCACGTACGCCATCTACTCCATCACCGACGTTCCCGACGCAGGTCTTGCTGTCGATACCGCCAGCTTCGTGGTGATGTCCGGCGGCAAGACCCTGACAAAGGACACGGACTACACGCTCACCCCAAACGATAACGAGACTTACACCGTGGCCTTCACCAAGACGTTTATCCTCGCGAATCCCGGCCAGGCCGTGACCATTGACTACAGTGCCAAGGTCACCAAGATCGACCTCGCTAGCGGCAAGGTTGGCAATAAGGTGTACGGCACCTTCGCCCCGAACCCGTACGAGAACAAGGGCGTTGACACCGGCAAGACCGACCCTTGGGACCAGACCTACGGCTTCGAGTTCAAGAAGCTTGGTGACGGCAAGGCTCTCGCCGGCGCCGAGTTCACGGTGACGGATAAAACTACTGGCAAAGCCGTGACCTACATCGACGCCTCCGGCACCCTGCACACCGACGGCAAGGTGACCTCCGATGCCAACGGCTGGGTCTACGTGAACGGTCTCGAGGCCGGCACCTACAACGTGTCCGAGACCACGGTCCCCTCCGGCTACCAGAAGATCGACGACTTCAAAGTCGAGCTGAGCGCCGACACCGCCAAGGGCGATGCGTCCTCCACCGGCACTGTGACCGAGCTCAACTTCAACTACGCTGGCGAGAAGACCGACCCCAAGGTCGGCGTGCTGCCCACCACCGGTGGCGCTGGCACCATTGCGCTGACGGCTGGCGGCATCCTGCTCGTTGCTGGCGGTTCGGTTGTCATCCTGCGTTCCCGTCGTCGTGACCAGGACTAATTCCGTAGAGCACTGATACGTGGCTATTCGACGGAAACATACGTTTCAGGGGAAGGGGACTTGTTCCCCTTCCCCTGTTCCCGTTGCCGAAGCGGTTTCGCGGCAGCAGCCTGGCGGCCCGGCTCAGCAGCTTGGCGAATCGCTGCCGGCACGGGCCGACACCTCGACATCGCAAGGCCGGGGCGCGCATGCGGCAGGAGGGGCCGCTGCGAAGCATCGTGGCTTTCGTGGGCTGCCCATTCTGTTCGCGGTGCTGATCGTGATCGCCGGCCTGTGCATGATCGCCTACCCGTTCGCCAGCGACTATTTGAACAAGCTGGAGCAAGCCAAGGTCACTCAAAACCTGGACCAGACTATCGAACAGACGCCCCAAGAGGACCTGAGCGCCTACCTGCGCCAAGCCGAGGACTACAACAGCCGCTTGCTGGCGGGGTCGACCTACGTGATCGACCCGTTCGACCCGGATACGCCGACCGTTGGCGACGAGGAGTACCTCGCGTGCCTGAACCTCAACGGCGACGGCGTGATGGGGCGGATCGTCATCCCGTCCATCGGCGTGAACCTCCCCGTTGCGCACGGGACCGAGGGCGCGGGCATGGACCGCGGCGTCGGGCATGTGGTGAACACTTCGCTTCCCGTGGGCGGCGCTTCGACGCATGCGGTGCTTGCGGGTCACACCGGCCTTCCCTCGGCGGTGATTTTCGACAAGCTCGACCAGCTTTCCGTGGGCGACTATTTCGTTATCCAGGTGCTTGGCGAAGACCATGCGTACCGCGTGACGTCCACCGAGGTCGTGCTGCCCGACGACACGACGAGCTTGGGCGTTCAAGAAGGAAAAGACCTGGTCACACTGGTGACGTGCACGCCGTATGGGGTGAACTCGCATCGCTTGCTGGTGCATGCTGAGCGCTGCGAGGTTCCGCAAGATTGGCTTGATCGCGAGGCTTCTGGCGACACCGGGCTGCCGTTCCCGTATGAGGCGGGTGCAAGTTCGTTCCCGCCGTTCCTTATCGGCGTGTTCGTGGCGGTAGGCGTCATGGTCGTGGTGGTTGTCGTTCGCGTGGCGCGAAGGAAGTGCGGGCGGCGATGAGGTTGGAGTCAAAAGCTGCGGAGAGCCGAGGCGCTAGGGAGGGCGCAAGTGAAATGGCGGGTGGCGTTTCACGCTTTGATGATTGCGGCGGCGGGAACGGTGGTGATGGTGGCGAGCGCTTGTGCCACGCAGCGGGCAAGCAATATTGTTCGCCGACTGGTCGTTCTTCGCGCGCTAGGGTTGCGTCAACCGTTGCTGCGCTGATTCTGCTTGTTGCGGGCGCCGCTTTCCTGTTCGGCCCTTTGGTGCGTAGCGCCATCAGCCAGGCGTCGATGAACGCGGAGATTACGAAGGTGGCCGAGCTGCGTTCTTCTGGGGCTGGCGAAAGCGCTTCGGGCGATGGGTCGGCCGCGGGGGCTGGTGGCGCATCGGGCTCCGGCTCTGATTCCGGCGGCTCCTCCGCCGGCGCCCCTGCATTGACCGCCAGCGATCTGGCGCAGGCGCGAAACTTGCTTGAAGCTTACAACGCTAAAGTCGCGTCCGGCGAGGTAGTCATCGCGTCCGACCCGTTCGCCTTCGGCGACGCGGTTGGGCTGTTCGGCTTGCAGGGGCTTGGCGACGGGCTTGTGGGATCCATCGACATTCCCGCCATGAACTGCGAACTCCCGCTGTACCTGGGCGCAAGCGAAGATCATATGGCGAAGGGTGCGACCGTGGTCGCGGGGTCGTCGGCGCCGCTTGGCCAGGCGTCGAGCAATTGCGTCATCGCGGGGCATCGCGGCTATGGGGCAGCTGCGATGTTCCGCGACATCGAGAAGCTTTCGGCGGGGGACAAGGTTTTCGTGCACACGCTGTGGGACGATTTTGTCTACACGGTGGCTAACACGAAGGTGATCGACCCCACCGACACGGCGGCCGTGGGCGTTCAGGCTGGGCGCGAC
>CAVDXU010000069.1:4660-6139 GCA_963613135.1 bacterium | reverse complement strand
AAACGCGCCCGCATCGGCCGTGACGAACTCCGCGTTGTCCACCCCGTTGTGGCGCGCATTCTGCCGCGCATCGCGAATGGCCGACGCCACCGAGTCGACGCCGGTCACGCGCGCGGCGCCCATCGAAGCCGCCACCAGCCCGATGGTTCCCGTTCCGCAGTACGCATCAATAGCATGCTCGACGCCCGTGAAGTTCGCAAGCTCGATCGCCTTGCGATACAACACCTCGGTCTGCACGCTGTTCACCTGGTAAAACGACTGCGACGAAATGCGGAAGCTCAACCCGCACAGCTTATCCAGTATGAAGCCGGGGCCGTAGAGCACCTGCTCCTGCTGGCCGAGCACCACGTTCGTCTTGCGCTCATTGATGTTCTGCACCACCGTGGTGATGAACGGGCAGCGGCGCACCAGCTCGCGGCAGAACGACTTCGCGCCCGGGAACTGCCGGCCGTTCGTGACCAGCGTGACCAGCACTTCCCCGCTCGTATGGCCCACGCGCACGACGGCGTGGCGAATGAAGCCGCAGCCTCGATCCTCGTCGTAGGGTTCGATGCCGAACTTCAGCATGATGCTGCGAATCGACTGAATGACCCGCTTGGCCTGCTCGTTTTCGATCAGGCAGTCGCGCGTGTCGATGATGCGGTGCGTGCCCGCGGCGTACATGCCGCACAGGATGTCGCCCTGGGCCGAGCCCGAATTCGGGCGGCTCGGGCGTGCGCCCCCGCGACCACGTCCACCGCCGGCTCGCTTCGCCGGATGGCCGCCCTTGCGAGCGGGCGCGAACGGCGACATCACCTTATTACGGTAGCGATACGGCTCGTCCATGCCGATGATCGGGCGCAGGGCATCGGGCGCCGCCACGTCGGCGAACAGCTCGGCCACGCGCGCATCCTTCGCCGCAAGCTGCCGCGCATACGGCTCGCTCACATGCTGGCAAGCGCCGCATCGCTTCGCCTGCGGGCATGTCGGCATCCCCTCGCGCGGCGCGCTGCACCTATCCGTCATGATGAACCCCGTTCGCGTCGAAAAAGCGTGTACACTAAGCTTCCAGTTTACACGCACGAAAGGGAACTCGCATGAACTTCATCGTCCGCTTGCTCGTCACCGCCGTCGCCGTCGCCGCCGCCGTCTGGCTGGTGCCGGGCATCTTCATCGCCGGAACCGCCGAAAGTTGGGTGGCCGTCGTCGCCTGCGCCCTGGCGCTGGCTCTCATCGACATGAGCGTGAAGCCGCTGCTGCAAATTCTCAGCCTGCCCATCACGTGCCTGACGTTCGGCATCTTCTATCTTATCGTGAACACAGCCATGCTCTATCTGGCCGCTTGGCTGGCGAACGGCCTGTTCGGGGTCGGTTTCGTCATCTCGAGCTTCGGCAGCGCGTTCGTGGCGTCCATCGTCATCAGCATCGTTTCCTCCATCATGAACTTCATCGTCGGCGCCAACGACTAGCGCGCCAGCGAGTGCGGGTTGAACCCGCGAG
>CAVDXU010000069.1:0-4471 GCA_963613135.1 bacterium | reverse complement strand
CACGCCACCAGCCGCGCAATATGATGAAGCGTCGCAGGCCATGTGCATGTCACGTGTAATTCCAACGGCGGCAATGGGCAAAATCCCCTAGCGTCATAGTATGAATCCCCGAAACAAACGACTCTGCCCGTCATCAAAGCAAGGGGATGCATTACTCGCCATGAAATCGAATACCGGCGCCGAGAGCGACGCCAATCGTTCTGCGCGCTCCATCTGGACGCGCATCAAGGATTTCGTCACCTCGACCCGCGACGACATGAGGGAAATCCACGCCGAGATGTTCCATGGCGCGGTCACCCCGCTTGAGCGCCTGCAGCGCTCTATCAAGCATGGCCTGCTTCTTCTTGGACAGTTATGCCTGATAATGGGCGTATACGCCGCTGGTTGCGCTATCGCGTCGGTGCTTCCCATCGCACTGCCGGGCAACATTTTGGGCATGGTGCTGCTGCTCGTACTGCTAGGCACGCACGTTCTGAAAACGAAGTACATCAGCGAGGCGTGCGACTACCTCATCGACAACATGTCTATCTTCTTCATCCCCGCCGGCGTGGCCATCATGGGCTGCTTTTCCCTGTTGGAAAGCTCGGCGGCGAAGTTCGCGTTCGTCTGCATCACCACCACGGTGATCGTGTTTTTGGCCACGTCGTACACGGTGCTGTTCGTTTCCTGGGTGATGGCGAAGATGGGCAAGGACACCGCGCTGGCGCCGGCGGCTCAGGCGGTTTCGGGAACGTCGGCCACGCAGACCGCCCCGTCCGAGGCGACGGTGGCTACCGCCCCGGCTGCGCCGATCGCAAAGAACGTCGCCAGCAAGGAGGCTTAAACATGTTACACCTCATCGCGACACTCATCGTCGGCACCGTCGTTTCGTTCATCGTGTTCAAACTTGCTGTAGCGCTGTACAAGAAGGTGCGCTCGCCGCTGCTCAAC
Organism: bacterium; assembly: GCA_963613135.1. Lineage (GTDB taxonomy): Bacteria > Actinomycetota > Coriobacteriia > Coriobacteriales > Eggerthellaceae > Senegalimassilia. The sequence goes on along the minus strand of CAVDXU010000069.1, from coordinate 3,541 downwards.
CCGCTGCTGGTCACGGTCATATTCATCATCGTGCTGCTGTGCGTCTTCCAAATTCCGCTCGAATCGTACGAGTCGAGCGTGCAGGCTATTTCGTTTCTGCTCGGGCCCGCCACCGTGGCGCTCGCCTATTCGGTGTACCGCCAGCGCCAGATTCTCAAGCAGCATTTCGTGCCCATCTTCTGCGGCTGCCTGGTGGGGTCCGTCGTTTCGATGATCAGCGCCTATTCGCTTTGCAAGCTATTGGGGCTGGGGGACGACATGGCGATCTCGTTCATCCCGAAATCGGTGACGACGCCCATCGCCATCGCGGTGTCGCAGGAACTTGGCGGCATCACGTCGATCACCGTGGCCGCCGTCATCATCACCGGCATCTTGGGCGCCATCTTCGCCCCGCTGATGACGAAGATCTTCCGCGTGAACAACCGCATCGCGAAGGGCGTGGCCATCGGCACATGCAGCCATGCGGTCGGCACCACGAAGGCGCTTGAGATGGGCGAGCTGGAAGGCGCCATGTCCGGCGTGTCCATTGCCGTGTCGGGCCTGCTCACCACCGCAATCGTAATCATAGCCAGCTGCTTTTTGCAGTAAAGGCCGCGGCCTTCAACCGCGTCCAATGCGAGCGGCTTTGCCGGCCAGGGCTTCCCGACTGGTGTTCCGGCTTCGCCGGAGCGCGCGTTCTTGCGAACGAGCTCTCCGGCCAGCAAGCTGCTTACAGCGCCAGGCGGTAGATTTCCGCGGCGTCTTCCATGGTCAGCTTCTTGAAGTTGCCGAACTTCTCGCCCTTGTTCTGGCGCAGCGTCGGGATCATCTGCTCGATGGCGGACTCGATGTTGCCCTCGTCGATGCCCAGCTCGGCAAGCGAGGTCGGCATGCCCAGCGACGCGAAGAGCATGCGCGTCTCGTCGATGGCCGACAGCGCATCCGCCTCGATGTCGCCCGTCGACGCCAGCCCGAACACCTCATGCCCGTACTGCGCAAAACGAGCCGGGTTCTCCGCGTACACGTACTCCATCCAGGCCGGGAACATGCAGGCCAAACCGGCGCCGTGCGTAATGGACGTGTCGTAGGCGGAAAGCTCGTGTTCCAGGCCATGCGTCGCCCAATCCTCGTGGCGCCCGCAACCGGCCAGGCCCTGATGGCACAGCATGCCCGCCCACATGACATTGGCGCGGGCGTCGTAGTTGTCCGGCTCGGCAAGCACGCGCGGGGCCTCGGCGCGCACCGTCTTCATGAGCGACAGGTTCAAATTGTCCGTCACCGGCACCGCTCCGACGTCGTCGAAGAAACGCTCCAGCAGGTGGCAGAACATATCGGTCAGTCCGGCGGCCGTCTGAAACGGCGGCAGCGTGAAGGTGAGCTCCGGGTTCATGAACGCCAGCTTCGGACGGTGGAAGTTGTTCGCGTAACCGGTCTTCATGCCCAGCGCATCGTTGCTGATAACGGTGTTCTTCGAGGCCTCGCTGCCGGCCGCGGGGATGGTCAGCACCACGGCGATGGGCAGCACGTTCTTGTTCGGGCGCTTGGTGGTGAACAGCTCCCACACGTCCTCTTCGATGCAGGCGCCGTTGGCGATGGCCTTCGCCGAGTCGATGACCGACCCGCCGCCGACGGCCAGCATCCAATCGACGCCCTTCTCCTTGCACAGCGCAACGCCCTCGCGCACAAGCTCAATCTCCGGGTTCGGACGAACGCCGCCAAGCTTCTCGTACGCAACGCCTGAGGCTTCCAGAGACGTGCACACGCGATCGATCAGCCCGCTTTTGAGCGCCGACTGTCCACCGAAATGCACGAGCACCCGCGTGGCGCCGCGCTCGGCGAGCATAGGGCCGACTTTTTCCTCGGCGCTTTTGCCGAACACGAAATGCGTCGGCGATACGAACTCAAAATCCTCCATCGGGACTGCCTTTCTTCGTGAGGGGAACCGTACGGGACTCGCGCCCAAGCGGCCCGCGAACATTGCCCGTCAGTATACCGCGACCACGTGTGCGAGCGGCGAAGATGCAGGATGAGCGCCTACACCGCCCGACCGAATCCGTACCCTGAGCTTCCGGTTCCCACAACCGATTGATCGGTGAAGCCTGCGATGCAGATATTGCGCGTTCCATCGGCGTAACACCCCATCTCGTAATCAGCTGTCAGGTAATACATGCCATCTTCGCCCAGGCAGAAACGCTCCTCGCCTTCAAGCCCCGGCGTCGTTTTCTTCAACTTCCCCTGATCGTCGGCGAGGGTCTTGCGTGTCCCCGCTACCACTTCAGAAGCTTTTGTCAACGTCGGATTCGCCGCAAGATACGTTTCCTCCGCCGCGCACGTGAGGTCCGTCAACGCGCTTTGCTCAACGCCCACCACGGTGCACATGGGAATCTGCTCGCCGGTTTCAAGGCTGAACGCGATACCGCCGCGCTCCGAGTAGCCATGCACCCCATAGCTCGTAATGTAGGAATAATCGAAAAAGCAAACCACCGAATCACTTTGGTAGGTCACGTAAATCGACCTGCTTATGCATACCTGAGACGTTATGTCCTCGTCCGAAGACCCACTCGCCTGCCGTTCCGTCTTCGACCTGGTCACCGCAGCCGTGTCCTCAACCGACTTCTTGATGGCCGCGTTGATCTTGTCGACCGCATCGCTATGACGCGACGGCTCCAACTGCTCGTACTTCCACTCGGACGGATTCGTTATGTGCTCGCCCTTGTGATACGGATCGTTCGGCACCTGCACGCTTATCGTTTCCGTCCTGATGGAATACGTTATCGGCTCTTGCTCGCTTGCCTCCTGGCCATCCTTCGAGCTTGCCGTCGGCTCCTTCCACTCGATATCGTCGACCTTGCCGGGGCGCAACGCCGAGCATTCGTCGCGAAGGCTGGAATCCGCGTCAGAGGAATCGCCGCTGACGGTCGTCGTCGTGCCGTCGGGGTGAACGACGGTCGCTTCCCCGCCCCCTTGCGTCGGCTGGCGGATAGAACCAACCACATGGACAGAGGCCGGCGCAGAAGTCCTGATAGGAGCACCGTTCACGAACACGACACCATCTTCGGCCGAAGCCTTGTAGCCCGGGTCGTCCTGCGTGGCGAAATCGAAGTACACCGACGAATGAACCGGCGTGCCCGACTCATCGTTCGCCACGGTGGTCATGCAGAGGTACTTGTCATCGACGAGCGAAAGGGATCCGCTTTCGTGATACGTCTGCCCCACGATCGTCGGCTTGCCGTCGACCAGAGTGTACGCCGCCACCAAGTCCTTCGATCGAGAATCCGAAACCGTCACGGTCCCCCCGTTGACCGGGGCGGCCTGCACGATAAGCCCCGGAACCTCGTCATCGCCAAGGTTCACGAATGCATAGCTGATCTTCCGTTTCGACTGATCGAGGAATTCGGAATCGCAAAGCCTGTCCGTATACAGATACGGATGCTTGGCGGAAAACGCGCTCTGGTTGTACGACGAACCCGATTTAGCGTACTCGTTCAAAGCCGCATAGTAATCGTCGACGACCACCTGATAAGCCTCCTCGGCTTTCTGGAGCTGGTCGGCATCGTAGCCC
>CAVDXU010000068.1:0-6393 GCA_963613135.1 bacterium | reverse complement strand
CTGCGCGTGGCCTTCTACAACATGGGCCTGAGCGTGTTCATGTTCTACTAGGAGGTTGGCCGGCGAAGTGGCGGCGAGGGCTCTCGAGCGAGGGCTCTCGCCGCTGCCGCCGGGCGGCAGGCCGAGCATCCCATCCGAGCGGCCCCTTCCGCTTGGAGGCTTCCCATCCCCAAACCCCCCTTGCAAATGGGAATGCCTTCAAGCGAAAGGGGCCGCTTGCGTTTTGAAGTGGGCGGCGCAGCTTCGCTGCGGGCTTATCGCTCGCAGGCTCGCCAAACGCATCGGACAGTCCACTGGACTGTCCGACAAGCAAACGGGAAAGCCTTCAAGCGAAAGGGCCGCTGGGCCTCATGCCTCGCTTTCTCCAAGGAGCCAATCGAGTGCGTAGATGCGGCGTATGCCGTTGTAGGACTGCTCGCGGGCGTCGTCGAGCGTGAGCAGCGTTTTGGGGTAGTTGTCCCGCACGCCGTAGCGGTCGGCGGGGTACACCAAGAAGGCGGCTTCGAGCGCCGCAAGGTAGCGCGTTACCGTTGGCGCGGAGATTGATTGCCCGCCCGCCGTCATGGCTTTCGCGATCGAGGAGGGGCTGGCCAGGTTTCCGACGTTGTCGTACAGAAAGGCGCAGAGCCGCCGCAGCGCCGTCATACTTTGGTGTTCTGCACCAGGTCGATGAGCTCCTGCTGGGAGTGTATGCTCAGCTTGGCGTAAATGTGCTGCCGGTGGGTGCTCACGGTGCTTTTCGACAGAAGGAGCTCTTCCTGGATGTAAGGCAGATTGCGGCCCTTTGCCAGCAGGGTCATCACTTCTTGCTCGCGGCTGGATAGCGCGTAGTCTCCGGCCACCTTCGTGCATTTTTCGCGGAAGCGATGCTTATGCTGCATGGGCAGCAGATCCATGGCACGAACCAGGTTCGTCTCGGAAAACGCGAATCCGCTGGCTACCAGGATGGCCATAACGCTCGCCCCCATGATGGGCAGGGCCGACTCCGCGCTGATCCCCATGTTATGCAGCACGAATCGCCCTACCAGCAGGCCCAGCAACGGCCCAGTCGCCCATCCGGCGCGGGCGATCGCGAACGTGCGCACGCATTGGGTGGGGTATCGGTTGCACACGCCGGCCAGGATCACCCACATGAACATGCCGAAGCACGCATACGACGCCGAGTTCAGCGCATGCGCCACCAGCGCGGCGCGCTGTCCGTACACGATGGGCGCCATCAGCATGAGCACGCTGGCGACAAGCAGCAGGATAAGGAAATGGTAGATGTTGCGCGCCATGCGCTGCGTTTTCATGTTTGCCAACGCCAGCGCCACAACCACCGCGACCACGGTGGCCACGAACGCCCCGCCGCCCTCCACGAGGGCGTAGCCCGTCCCTCCTAGATCTCGCACGCCCATTTGCACGTACAGCGTGCGCACGGCCTCGCTCGAGAACCCTATCAGCGCGCAGCAAAAGGAAAGCTGCAGCGTCAGGCGCCTTAACGAGCGTTCGGTGAGCATGGAGTCGCCTGCTGCACCGCCCGCATTCGCCCTCGGCTCGCTGGCTTGCGCGACTGCTGCTTCGATCGAGCAGGCTTTTCCTCGATCAGTAAGTATGTGCATGCCATATGACAGCAGCATTCCGGCGAAGATGGGCATGGATGCGGCGAACACGCACGCTGGGAAAGGGTCGAACAGCAGAAACAGGGCGAACAGAAGCGATGCCAAAATGGTGCCCGTCGCTGCGCCGATGACGCACGAGCCTGTTGATAGCAGGCTGAACGCAACGCCGAACCGAATCAAGAACAGCCCCGAAGTCACGCCCGATACCGCGCCGGCCGCCACCATCGCGACGATGCTCGCGCCGCCGGGCAGGTACATGCAAAGGGGCATGGCCAGCGTGCTTGCGGCCACGGCAACCGGCAACGCCCACATGCTGGCCTTGCGAGCAAGCAGGCGCTCGCAAGCTTGCGCGAACGCGCCGGCGAGCGCAAGCGTAAGCGCTACGGACACGATGGACACCAGGTAGACGGTGTCGAGCACGGTCTCGCTTTGCGACATCCCAGCATAGATTCCCAGGCTTTTGAAGGACATGGAAACCCATGCCGTGTTGCATCCCAACGCCGCGCCGACCGTTAGCTCGGCGGCGGTGGGAATATGGTTGTGCTGCATGATTGCCCCCAGACCATGCGGCATGGCGCGTGTCAGCAGGATCGCTTTTCCCCTGCGATCAAGTCGTGCTGCCCTTCGGCCATGCGTCCCTCTCGTGCCTTTCATTCTAGCTGTACGGATCTCGAAGGCGTAACGCGCAGAACCGTCCTATCGACGAGCGGCCTATCTATCTTATGGATAAAACAACATTTCCCCAGTTCAATGCATATCGTGCGCAGCGCACGATGCGGTCATGACCCGAAATGGGCACTGCGCACGATGTCCCTTCACCAATTGTGTGCATATTGTGAAGGCATCTTCGTAACCGATGAAAGGAGGAGGAATGGGCAAATTGAACATGACGCGCCGATCGTTCACGAAGATCGCGGCAGCTTCTGCCGCTGCGCTCGGCGTCGCCGGAATCGGGGGAGAGGCCCTAGCCGAAATCAAGGGGACGACGACATCGACGACGGGCGAGGTCAAACACATCCGTTCCGCATGCCGCGGCTGCGGCAAGATGGAATGCGGCGTGTGGGTGACGGTGCAGGACGGACGCGTCATCAAGTCGGAGGGCGACGAGAGCGCGTTCCAGTCGGCGGGCAATCATTGCGCGAAGGGCCAGGCTAGCTTGCAAGCGGCCTATCACCCCACGCGCCTGCGCTACCCGCTGCGCCGTACCGGACCCAAGGGGCAAGACCCCGCATGGGAGCGCATCACCTGGGACGAGGCGTACAAGGCGACGGTCGACGCCATCCACGAGAAGCAGGACAAGTACGGCAAGGAAACCTGCATCTTCATGGGCGGCACCAGCCGCATCTGGGCCATGGGACCCTATGGTAGCTTGAAGCAATGCTTCGGCAGCCCAAACGGTATCCAGGCCAACGAGATCTGCAAGGGCCCGCGCTTCTACGCCACCAGCCTTGACGCATCCAATGCGTACAGCTGGATGGAAGTGGTTGGCCGCCCGCGCGTGTTCGTGCAATGGGGCGGTGCGTCGGAGCTTTCCAACTACGACGACAGCTGCCGCACCACCGTCGACGTGGCGACCCGCGCCGACACGCATATCATCGTCGACCCGCGCCAGACCAACTTGGGCAAGGAGGCCGATATCTGGGTGAATCTGCGCCCCGGCACCGATGGCGCGGTCGCCAACTGCTGGGCCCAGGTGATCATCGAGAACGACCTGTACGACGACATGTATGTGCGCAAATGGATGAACGCGCCCATGTTGGTGGTCGAAGAGGAGTCGTTCAAACCCACCGAGTGCGCTTCCACGCAGCAGTCGAAGAAGATCAAAACGCGCTTGTTGAAGGAATCTGACCTGAAGGAAGACGGATCTTCGGGCCGCTTCATGGTGATCAACGAGATGTCGGGCGAGCTTTCGTACTACGACACCACCGCCGATAATCCCGGTTGGGAAGGTGAAGATTGGCAGCCGGCCACCGAGGGCCGCGAGGCCAAGCAGCCCGGTCTTGACGCCACGGGCCAAACGCAGGGTTTCGTGCTGGATTACTCGCCGTTCCCCGACGGGCTGTACCCGGCGCTGTACACGGAGTCGGGCGGGCACGAGGTCACGCTCAAGGACGGGACGAAGGTTCACGTCCGCACCGTGTGGGAACACTACATCGACTTTCTGGCTGACTACACGCCCGAGAAGGCATCGCAGATCACGGGCGTATCGGCCGAAACGCTCAAGCAGGCCGCGCTCGCTTACGCCACGCGCGTCGACCCTTCCACCGGCTACGGCAACGGCGGCATTCAGTACATGCTGGCGCCCGAGCACGCATGCAATTCCGTGCAGAACCAGCGCGCGTGCGATTTGGTGTGCGGCATCACGGGCAACATGGACGTCCCCGGCGGTATGCGCGGTTCCACGCCGGGCTGGCCGTACTTCGACCTGGCCATGTGCAACGGCGACTCCAAGGAGATCCCGAAGTACGACTCCAGCAAGATCCTGGGAAGCGAGCGATTCCCGATGATCGGCTCGGACTGCGGTCCGGGCTGGGCGGACTGCACGTCCATCTACGACGCCATCAACACCGGCGACCCGTATCCGGTCACCGTGGGCATCGGCCAGACGGGCGACTTCATGAATCAGGGCAACTCCATCTACAACGCCGAGCAGCTTTGCAAGCTGGACTTCTGGTGCTCCATCGATCTGTGGCACACGCCCACGGTCGACCTGGTTGCCGACATCGTCATGCCGGCGGCGCATTGGATGGAGCTTGACTGCATCCGCAAGTCGCAGGGCTCGTCCGGCGCGTTCGGTGCCACGGTGAAGGCTATCGATCCGCCTGGCGAGGCGAAAAACGACCTGGAGATCGTGGTCGGCCTGTACAAGGCCGCCGGCGTTCCGTACTTCGACGAGACCAAGCACGGCGCGAAGTGGCTTGAGGGCGAGGCGTGCGTGGATGCGTGCAACGAGGTCGGCCTGGCGAATTTCCGCATCCCGAAATGGAAGGACTACAAGGAGGAGTTCCAGAAGAACGGTTGGTTCGACTCCAAGGTGGAAAAGCGCGAGGACTGGGGAATCTACCGCCGCTATCAGATCGGCAGCGGGCACATCTCCGGCGGCTTCCCGCCCACGCCCAAGCAGCGTCAGGGCTGGAACACCACCACGCACAAGCAGGAAATCTGGTCGACGGTGCTTGAGTCCTGGCTGGTCAATGGCGTGAACAACGACGGCGTGACGCCGAACATGGCGTTCAGTGATGAGAAGTTCTCCAAGGACGAGGTGTTCCCGCTGTTCAAGGAGGCGCCGCACGGCCCTGTTGAGGAGCCCGGCTCCTACACCGACGATAACGCGTTTCTGATGACTACCGGCCGTCGCCAGGGCACCTATTTCCACAGCGAGCATCGTCAGCTGCCGTGGTGCCGCGAACAGTGGCCCGTGCCGAGGCTGGAGATGAATCCCGCCGACGCGAAGCGCCTGGGGCTTGAGCAGGGCGACTGGGTGTGGATCGAGTCCAATTACGAGGCCACGCCCTATACCGAGGCGTTCACGCACAAGATCCGCGAGGTTGTGGATTTGTACTACGGCATCGAGCCCGGCGTGGTGAATGCCGAGCATCAGTGGTGGTATCCCGAGCTTGAGCAGGCCGATCACGGTTTCAAACTTTCCGGAGTGAACTGCCTGATCGACCGCCATGCGCAGGATCGCATCTGCGGCTCGTCGAACCTGCGCGCCTATCCCGTGCGCGTGTACAAGGCCACGGCGGAGAATTCCCCGTTCGGCAATCCCGTGCCGTGCGGCGACGATGGCACGCCCATCATCCACACGTGCGACGATGCGCGCCTGAAGGATTGGCTGCCTGATTACGACAGCCCGCGAGGGGAGGAGTAAGCCATGACGCATTACTCGATTCTGACCGACTTGAACAAGTGCGTCGGTTGCCTTGCGTGCTCCATCAGCTGCAAGGTTGTGAACAACGTTCCCGTCGGAAATTACTGGAACAAGGTGCTGCGCGTGGGCCCGAACCCGCGCACGGAAGGCGGCCAGTGGCCCGACGTGTACACCTACTTCCTTACGGTGCAGTGCCAGCATTGCGAGAACCCTGCATGCGTGGCCGTGTGCCCGACCGAGGCATCGCATGTCCTGTCCGACGGCACCGTGCAGATCGACAAGTCGAAGTGCATCGGCTGCCAGTTCTGCGCCATGGCTTGTCCGTACAACGTCCGCTATTTGAACGAGGAAGAGCGCGTGGTCGAGAAATGCACGCTGTGCGAGCAGAAGGTGGCCCAAGGCGAGCTGCCGCAGTGCGTGGCGCAGTGCGGCGGGCGTGCGCGCTTCTTCGGGGATCTGGACAAGGGCATCGAAAGCTTCGAGGCGCCCGGTGCGCCGCTTGAGGGCGATAAGTCCTACGATGCGCAGGTCAAGGCACGCATCAAGCTGGGCGACGTGACGGGCGAGGGCTGCGACTACCCGGTGAAGCCCTACACGCAGTCCGACATCCATCATCTGCCCGATGTGGGCAACAAGCCCGGCTTCGTGTACATCCTGCGCGGCGAGCAATGGCAAGGGGAGGAGTGAGCGAAATGAGTTTGCAAATTAGTTTGCTCCCCAAAGGAGCGGGTGCGCTTAAAGCGCCCCTGCGAACCTTCGGCTCGGAAGCGTTCGCTGAAGCTTCATCCAATTCGATTTCGGAAGGCGGTGAGTTCTGATGGAGCTGCAATGGCCTCTGATCCTTTTCACCACGCTGACCGCGTGGGCCTGCGGCGTCTTCGGCGGCGCCGGCGTGCTGGCCTTGAAGGGCGCGGGGAAGAA
>CAVDXU010000067.1:0-6591 GCA_963613135.1 bacterium | reverse complement strand
AAGATAAAACGGCCATTTCGCTTGAAATGGCCGTTTTAGCTGCTATTATATTATTAATACGAACAGGTGTTCTATTCCCACTCAATGATTGAGAAAGTCCGAGGTTTGAGCCTGCGTATGTGCTGTGCGTCCGTTTTCGAGTGCCGCTGAGTGCCGGAATCCCGTGACCTGGGCTTTTGAATGTTTTCGGGGACAATTTTGGGACAAAAACTTAAACTCAGCGCTAAACTCAGGCCCTTTGAGTTTACGTTTTTGTCCCCGAGGTTTCGCATTAATGTTTCGCGCCCGGCCAAAACCTTGCGCAGGTTTTCGACGCTTAGCTGCTGGCGCAGGCGCTCTTTGTCTTCGGCGTGCACCCTGTGGTTGATCCAAAACCCCAGAACGCTTTCATAGGGGAAGACTCTGTTTTTAAGCGCCACTACTTCCTCAAGGTCGTAATCGGTGGCAACTTTCAAGATCTTTGCCGTTCCGTCGTTTATGTTGGCCAGGTACACGTTGCGGTAATTGCGCGAGAGGATGTTGAAAATAGCCAGCTGTTCTTCGAGTTCTTGCTGGTGGGCCTTTTCTTTTTCGTGTTGCCTCTTTTGGGCCGCAACGATTTCATCGATATTCTGAAACCCCGCGATGATGTAGTCGGCATTTTCAAGCTGGATGTACTTGTATTGGCAATAATGCAGTTCGCTGTTTAAAAGTACGCGGTAATTGCCGCTGTACTCGCTTGTTGAACGAAGGCATTCTTTCACTCGGTCGAGGTCGATGGCTTCATACATCATATCCCGGTCGCTCGGGTGGACTCTTTCTGCGACATACTGCTTTTCTACGATGTCGTAGTCAGAGACTGCGTCATCGGCCTTTTCGATCCCGGTCGTTACGTAGCCATCGAGCTTGAGGACTCTGACCTTTCGCGTTTTCGCATAAATGAGATAGACGTTCGTGTAGGCTCCGGCGAGCGCGCTGAAGATGGCTAGCTGCTCTTCGAGGTCTTTGCGGCCGCCGTCGTCACTTGGCTGCGTTGAGGTGCTGGTATACTTCGCTACGACTTTTGCGTGGCGAATGTTCCTGCTTCGCCTTGGGGCCGGCATACGGAAGGGGCCAGATATGGTTTCGAATTCTTGGAGGAGGGGCGCTTCGGCGCTCGGGTTTGCCTCTTTGGCGGCGCTGCTTACGCCGGCGCTTGCCTTCGCGAGCGAAAGCACCTACACCGTCGAAGGGAACGTAACCGTGTCCCTGCAGGGTTCGCAAGCGGCATCGGCGGCGGCGAGCACGGCGGCTTTGGCGAAAACCGGCGATGCCGTTTTGTGGCTGATGCTTGGCATTGTCGCGATCGGCGTATGCGCCGTTGCTGCGATGCGGGCAAGCGGGAAAATCGCGAGCAGCTCGAATGGAACGTGCGAATCGGCCCAGGTATCGCGCAAGGGGCTTCTTGCCGTTATAGTTGCCTGCACGCTTGTGGCAGCCCTCTCGTTTGGGCAGTTCGCTGTCAGCGCGGCATATGCCGCCGAAGAGCTTGCCGGCGTTGCCTGCGGCGGGCAGGTCGTTGTTGATGAAAACGGCAAAGTCGTGTCGAGCAACTTCAGAATTTCGAATGGCTCGGCTGGCGATATTCGCGTGAAAAGCATTCAGGCACCCGAAAGTTTGAGCGGCTGGAACGCAACGGCGCCCGAGGCTGCCATCAAAGCCTCAGGCGAATATGCCGGCGCATGGAGCGCCGAAGGCGTCAGCTCCGAAATGCTGCAGCAGCTCAAGTCGAACAACAACGAGCTCACGCTGCACATGACGGTTACCGTTGCCGTTGCCTATAACACGGTCAGCTTTGATACCTGCGGGATTGACGTTGCGGTGGGCGATCAGGCTGTTCAAGAAAATGCCACGGCAACCATGCCGGCCGAGCCCGTTTGCGACGACTACGAATTCGTTGGCTGGTATGCCGACAAAGACTATACGCAGGCTTTCGATTTCAGCACGCCCATCACTTCCGATATAACGTTGTACGCCAAATGGTCCGTTAAGGGCTATTGGCTGGCAGCTGCCGATGCACAAGACCCAACCGCGAGCGTTATCAAACCTATGTCTGAAATCGACGCCGATGTTGCGGCCATAAAGAACGGCGATTCGGCCACCATCGAGGAATATTCGAAGTATCTCGCCGACGATTCGGTGCACCTGTATACGCGTTGGAATGGTTCGACGGTGGATGCGAGCGGTGAGGCTCAGGCTGCCAACGAATATGCGGAGTTCCGCATCATCCAGGTTGGCAATCACGATAACGAAGGCTGCAACATTACCTTCCAGACAACGCATCTTTTGCCGGAAGCGGCCGTTATGAACAGCACCGATACGAATACCGGCGGCTGGGGCGCGACTGATCTTCGTGCGAGCATGCAGCAGGGTGGCGCTATTTACGAGAGCTTCGACGCCGATTTCACCAACAAAATCTTGACGGTGAGCAAGGCATCGAGCAAGGGCGACATGAGCACCGACAAGGCATATTCCCAGGATAAGTTTTGGGTGCTGTGCTACAGCGAGTATACCGGCGCTGGCATTGGCGGTACGGCCGCATACGAAGGCTCCCAATATCGGTATTGGGCTAACATGGGTGTTTCCTACGATACCTCCAAGAAATGGGAATGCCTTAAATTCTTGACGCGCGCCGGCAACAATCCCGCGAACGTGGAAATGAACGCGCTTCGCTTCTGGGAGCGCTCGCCGCTGCTGAGCGAGAACTGGACTGGGTCTTTTTGCGAGGTGTATTGCCCCGATAAGGTCGGCACGCCCGCATACGGAACAACCGCATCGACCGAGATCGGCGTTGCTTTGGCATTCTGCCTCTAAAGCGCCGCCTCTCTAGCGAAAAGAACCCTCGCGGGCAAGCTGCAAAGCAATGTTCGCGGGGGTTCTTTTGTGTGCGCGGCGAGGCTTTTTCGCTGCGATTTGCCGTGCCGAGCGATTGCCGCTGCGCGGCTGACCAGCGAAGAGTCGCCGGAAGCCTCTTTGCGACGAGGTTGGATCGCGCCTTGGGGCTTCCGGCTTTCGGACGTTTTAGCGCAAGAGCTTCTTGACGTTTGCAATCCAGGCGTCCACTTCGGCCTGCGCGGTTTTTTGCTCGGTGCCGCCGACGGAATCGAACGTGGCTTCGAGGGAGGGGCCGTTTGTGGCGCTCGCCGCAGCCGACTCGATGTCGGCAGTGGTGCTGCCGGGCCAGCCGGCGCTTGTTGAGAAGGGCACGACGGTCTTGCCCGCCCAGTCGACGCTGCCCATGAAAGTTTTGACTGCCGGTGCCATGGTGTACCACCAGGTCGGAGTTCCCACGGCGATAACATCGTAGTCGGCAGGGTCGAACTCAAGCGTATCGATTTGGGGTTCGAATCCGGCATTCACTTCGTCTTGTGCTTGGCTGACGGTCGTATCGTAGTCATCGGGGTAGGGTACGACGGTGTCGATGCGCGCGATGTCTGCGTCGCAGGCCTCAGCCAATTGTTCGGCGATCTTCTTGGTGTTGCCATTGGTCCAGGTGTAATAGGCAACCAGCATGTTTTTGCTCATGTTGCTTCCTTTCGTGATTGCGCGATTGTGGCCGTGTCTTACGCTTTCAGCGCGTTATAGGCATCGTCATCCACGGGTTCGCACCACTCGTTGGAGCAATCCTGCCCGGGGCACTCGAAAGCGAGATGGCTGAACCAGCTGTCGGCCGCCGCGCCGTGCCAGTGCTTGACGCCTGCCGGGATTTCCACCACATCGCCGGGCTTGAGCGCCTGGGCGGGTTTTCCCTCTTCCTGATACCAGCCGAAACCATCAACGCAGATGAGGATCTGTCCGCCGCCCGTGCTTGCATGGTGGATATGCCAGTTGTTGCGGCAGCCGGGCTCGAAGGTCACGTTGTGGATGGACAGGTAGTCGCCGGGGGCCGTGAGGTTCTTGAGGTAGCTCTGGCCGGTGAAGTACTGCGCGTAGGCGTCGTTGGGGTCGCCGAGGCCGAAGAAGCCGCCGTGGGATTCGGAGGAGTCGGCGGCCTCGGTGCCCGTTTCGCCGTCCGCGTAGACCTCCTTGGCCAGGCGGAAGGTTGCCCACGCTTTGGGCCAGCCGGCGTAGAAGGCCACGTGGGTCACAGCGGCCGCGAATTCCTTGCGGGTCACGCCATGCGCCTTGGCGTTGGCGATGTGATACGTAAGCGAGCTGTCGGTGATGCCCTGCGCCATGAGGGTCGTTACGGTAAGAAGGCTGCGGGTTTTGAGGTCGATGTCCTCATTGTTCCAGTTCTCGCCAAAGAGCACGTCGTCATTGAAGTGCGCGAACTCGGGCGCGAAGTCGCCAAGTTGGTCGCGCCCCGCGGTTTGTTTGATGGTCATATTGTCCTCCCATTCGTTTTGAAATTGCTAGGCAGATTCGTTTGTGCGCGCCTTGTTGTGGGTTATGAACGACTGTTCGAATTAGGTATCACGGCGGTCGCAGCAGTCATGCTCGAGTTCGCAACGCAGCTGGTAGATGAGGTAGTCGAGGCATTCGAGCTTCTTCTGTCCTGCGTGAATGCCGTTCAGCAGATCGCGCCGGTAAGCCTTGAGGCGGCAGATCCGGGCGCATGTGCTGGGCAGGGCGTCGAGCTCGGTGATTAGCGCCTCATCGCAGCCAGCGTCACGAAGGTTTATCAGGGTCTTTTTCATCCATAGGGGGCGTCGCCTAGCGGGTGAGCTTGACCTTGGTTGTGCCGGTAAGTGCTTTCTTGGCAGGGCGACCCCTGGGAATCTTGATGCCGGAGTGCCCAAGGGTCGTGATTGCATAATTCGCCGCCTTTCCGAAGCGTTCGAGGTGTTCTTGCTCCCTTAACGGTATTCGCGGTGCGGCGCAATGTAAAATACCTATACCGACTACTTGGGTATACGTAATACGAATGATATCGAAAGGGCGGGTGGTGAACATGGAACTTCGAACTCTGCGTTACTTCCTTGCCGTGGCGCGCGAGGAGAATATGACCGAGGCGGCCAACGTGTTGCATGTGACGCAGCCGACGCTTTCGCGCCAGATTGCCGATTTGGAACGCGAGCTGAGCGTGACGCTGTTCGATCGCACGAACCGTGCATGCGTGCTTACTGGCGAGGGTATGCGCCTGCGTCAACGCGCTGAAGAGATTATCTCGCTGGTGGAAAGGGCGGAAGCGGAACTGTCCGACGACGCTGGCGAGCTTTCGGGCGTCATTCGCATCGGCGCGGGCGAGACGCAGGCCATGCGTTTCGTGCTGCAGGCATTCGTCCAGCTTCATCGAGAGAATCCGGGTGTGACTGTCGAGCTCTACACAGGTAACGCCGATGCCGTCGAAGAGCGCCTTGAGCGCGGACTGCTCGACTTTGCGCTGCTCATAGAGCCGGTGAACCTCGAGAAGTATGAATGGCTGCGCATGCCTGGCGTCGATAGGGTGGGCGTGGCCGTGTCGGCGGAAAGCGAATGGGCAAGGCTTGAAGGAGCAACGCCGTCCGATGTCGCGCGCATGCCTCTGCTTCTCAGCTCGCGCGCGTCGAACAAGGCCGTCGATCTTGCGACTTGGTCGCGCGGCGAGTTGGCGCTCGAAAATCTTAACGTGGTGGGCCGCTTCGATCTGCTGGGCAACGCCGCGCACCTGGTGCGCACGGGCGAGGCCTGCGCCATGGGCATCGACCACTTGCTGCAGCTTGAGGGAAGCGACCTGGCTTTCGTTCCGCTAACGCCGCCGCTGTCAATCAGCTCGTTTCTGGTGTGGAAGAAATACCGTCTTCGCAGCCGGGCTTGTGAAGAATTCCTCCGTCGGCTGGAAAGGTGACGCCCTTCGTCGCCAAGATTTAGCGTGGTTCGACCTTCTTAGTGGCCGTGATCCAGGCATCTTCTTCGGTTTGCGGGGCTTTGCTCACCGTCGCTGGCGACATCGATGGTCGGAGTCGCCGTGGTACTCATGCGGCCTTCTCGGTGCGGCATTTATAAAAAATGCTGCCATGTAAACCAGACAATACGTCACGGTTCCATCGCGGTGAAGATTGGCCTGCATCGGCCGTTTTTGTCGATTTGCAAACATAAGCAACGTAGGGCACGCCAAACGTCATTCACTTTCCGTCATATCCTTCACGAAAAGTGACATTTGATGTGCCCTTTTGTCGCCGACCATATTTAAGATAGGGCGAATCGAGCTGCCGTGCGGAAGCTCGCCTAGCACATGATGGCGTCGTCGGCGGTGAATGCGTCGAGGGAGCCCTGCTTCACCTGGATGCATACATAGACGATGCCTTCATCGCTGGCGGCGCGGAACTGGCGCTTGGCTTCGGGGGCGATGCGCAGCCAATCGCCTGCTGCGAGCTCGATCTCCTCGCCGTCGATCACGGCCGATCCGCGACCTTCGAGTATGCCGTAGATCTCTTCGTTTTCCTTGTGTGCATGAACGAAAGGGGGGTGCGGATGATTTCGTAGGCAGTCGTTTTGTGGACGCCCAGGCGGTCCGCGACCTCCTGCGCTCTCATGAAGCGCGGTCGCAGATCTGGCTGAGCCGTCCGTTGGGGCGGCTTTTATCATGTCCTGAATGGAAATCGCATACTCCCCAAAGGAAATCAGGGCATTTCGGGAGGGTTTGGGAGT
>CAVDXU010000066.1:0-6594 GCA_963613135.1 bacterium | reverse complement strand
GTCTTGTGGTGAAGCGAAAAGTGTGCGAAAGTACCGAAATTTCGCCCAAAGTCGCGAAAAGCCCCCCGAAGCGACGTGAGCAATCGGTGCAGTCGCTCTACCAAACCGAGTTGAAAAGGCTCCAACGCCTTACCAAGGACGTCATTCCAGACGACAAGCGCACTGCCATCATGCCGCTCATGTCGAACATCGCCTTCCTGAAGGTGAAGCTCGACCAAGCTCGCCGCGAGCTCATGGGAGAGAGCATCTTCACCGTGTACGACAACGGCGGCGGTCAATCCGGCTTGCGCGAGCATCCCGGATTTTCCGC
This sequence comes from bacterium, assembly GCA_963613135.1. Taxonomy (GTDB): domain Bacteria; phylum Actinomycetota; class Coriobacteriia; order Coriobacteriales; family Eggerthellaceae; genus Senegalimassilia. The sequence goes on along the minus strand of CAVDXU010000066.1, from coordinate 6,284 downwards.
CTACAACAAGCTGTTCACGACGTTCGCCCGGGGAATCAAACAGATCACCGACATGATGCCGAGCGGCAGCACGTCGGCTGATGCGCTCATGGATTACCTGAACGAGACGAGGTTCGGTGGCTAGGAGGAATACCGCTGGCTCGTGCGAGAAGGCGATACGCGAGTACTTTGGCGGCATCCTCGACGGCATGATAACCTCTTGCGCGAAGATGCAGCAGGTTGCAGCGATCGTCCTTCGTGACTTAGACAACAGCGACCCGCTGTATCCTTATCATTACCGCGAGGAATACGCACGGAAGCATGTGAGCTTCATCGAGCGCTTCTGCCGACTTCCGTCTGGCAAGCTTGGTCAGCCGTTCGAGCTTGAGCTTTTCCAGCGTGCAATCCTGTCAGTTGTTTTCGGCTTCGTCGATGTCGAGGGAAAGCGGCAATACCGCGAAGTGCTCTGGATTATGGGGCGCAAGAACGGCAAGACCGCGCTCGCGTCAGCCATCGAGCTTGACTTGCTCATCAACGATGATGAGGGCGCACCCGAGGTCTACAACGTCGCGACGGCCCATGACCAGGCGGCGAAGGGATTCAACAATGCTTGGCGCATGGTGCTCACATCGCCAGCTTTGGGGCGTCACGTGCGAAAGCGCGTGAGCGACCTGTATTGCGACCTCAACATGGGTTCGATTAAGGCGCTTTCCGCCAACACGAACCACCTCGACGGCCTGGACATTTCAGGTGCCATCGTCGACGAGCTTGCGGCCATGAAGAACCGCGACCTTTACGACCTGACGATTCAGGGCACGTCCGCGCGTCGGCAACCGCTGGTTCTGGAAATCACGACCAACGGTTTCGTTCGAAACGGCATCTTCGACGCCCAGTATGAGTACGCAACCAAATGGCTCGACGGCCAAGCGACCGGAGAGAAGGCGGAGCGTTTCATCGCGTTCATCTTCGAGCTTGACGAGCGTGATGAATGGCAAGAGGAATCCGCTTGGATTAAGGCGAATCCCGGACTTGGTACCATCAAGAGCTTAGAGGGCTTGCGGCAAAACGTGTCGAAGGCGAAGGATGATCCGACGTTTTTGCCGACGCTCTTGGTCAAGGACTTCAACCTCATCGAGAACCAGAGTCAAGCTTGGCTAACGTGGGCTGAGATACACAACGAAGATACTTTCGACCCGTCCGACGGGTCTTTTTCTTATGCGGTTCTCGGCGTTGACGCATCGGACACCACTGACCTTACCGCTGCGTGCCTTTTGATGATGCGCCCGAACGACGAGTGCATATACGCGATGCACATGGCGTGGATTCCGCTTCGCGCTTTGGAGCAGGCGGAAGCGGAAGGACGGCGCGGTGGGCGCGATGGTGTCCCTTACGACGCGTGGATTGCGCGCGGGCTGCTTCGAACCTCGCCGACGCCGATCATCGACAAGCGCTTGGTGCTTGAGTGGGTCGAAGAGGTTCGCGAGCAGACGGGCATCTACGCCGTCGCGTGCGGATACGACCCATGGCACATGCGCGATATGCCCACCGTAGAAGCCTACGAGGGCTATTTCGGCGCGGACAATTTCAAAAAGGTCATCCAGGGCGCCCAGACGCTCTCGATGCCCATGAAAGAGCTTCGCGCCCTCTACAAGGAGAACCGTGTTGTTGACAACTCGAACCCGATTGCCGAATGGTGCCGCTCGAACGTCGCGGTCAGAAGCGACGCCAACGGCAATATCGCGCCGGACAAGAAAAACCAAGACCCGCGCAACCGCATCGACGCCTGGGCGGCGGAATGCGATGCGTTCGTGGTTCTGAAAGACATGATGGACGATTTCAAAAGCATGATTGGAGGCTGATGTGGCAAAACGACAGTCGGCTTTCCGCTCGTTGTTCGATGCCGTGTTCCATAAGCCGGTCATGAAGGCGATTGACGGCTACTTCTCCACGTTCACGGCCTATGCGCCGCGCTTCACCACGTGGAGCGGCGGCATCTACGAGGCTGAGCTGACGCGCAGCATCATCGAACGCAACGCAGACCACGCGAGCAAGCTCAAGCCGGAGGTTTCCGGCACCGCCCAACGTGCGGCCGCCCGCTCGCTCGCGTGGATGCCAAACCCCTGGATGACGACGCCGCAGTTCCTCCATCGCGTGTCGACGATGCTCGACGTGTGCGACACGTGCATCATCGTGCCGATGCTCGACGGCAACACGGAGGAAATAACGGGCTATTACCCCGTCTTGCCTAGCCAATGCGAAGCCTACGACGTCGACGGCGCACTGTGGCTCAAGCTGTCGTTTCCAGGCGGCGAGGCCGCGATGCTCGAATGGTCGCGCGTCGGCGTGATGACGCGCCACCAGTTCAAAAGCGATCTGTTTGGCGATGGTACGAACGTGCTTGAGCCGACGCTTGAGCTGATGCACGCGCAGAACGAAGCCGAGAAGGTCGCAATCGAGCAGGGCGCCGCAGTGCGCTTCATCGGGAAGATGAGCCAAAACCGCAACCCCGAGGATTTGGAGAAGGCCCGCAAGGAATTCAACAAGCAGCTCGGTTCCGCCAACGCGGGTGGCATCGCGGTCTACGACAACAAATACAGCGACGTCAAGCAGATCGCGCCGCAGAGCTATACCGTTGACGCCGCCCAGATGGAGCGCATCGAGAAAGCTGCGTATCGGTTCTTCGGCTCGTGCGAAGACATCGTCATGAACAAGGCCGACGAGGAGACATATAACTCGTTCTACGAGGGGCACACCGAGGTTTTCGCGGTGCAGCTCGGCTACGTGCTCACGTGCATGACGTTCACGCCGGAAGAGATCGCCAACGGCAACAGCATCATGTTCTCAGCGAATCGCTTGGAGTTTGCTAGTACTCAAACCAAGCTCAATGCTGTGACCACGCTATACGACAGAGGGATGATGACCGCCAATCAGGGATGCGATGTTTTCCAGCTTCCGCATTTTCCCGGCGGCGACCGCCACGTAATCCGTGGCGAGTACATCGACCTCGATTTAATCAGCGAGCACACGGCAGAGCAGGCGGCCAAGGCCGCTGAGACCAACGCGAACATTGCAACGATAGACGGAAAGAAGAAGGACGGTGATACGGATGCCGGCGAAACCGAATGAGCGGCAGTACCGCACGATGCCGATGGTGCTGCGCAGCCTGCCAGATGACGGCAAGCGCGAGCGCCGCATCGATTCTGAATACTACGTCGAGGGATACGCTTCGACGTTCAACGACCCGTATGTCTTGTGGCAAGACCCTTGGGACGGCACCGAGTACCGAGAGGTGATAAGCCCCGATGCCTTCGTCGACACCGATATGAGCGACATTATTATGCAGTTCGACCATACGGGCGATGTCTTGGCGCGCCTGTCGAACGGCACGCTCATCGTCGAGCCCGACGAGCACGGGCTTTTCATCGCAGCGGACCTGTCGAAATCCGAAGCAGCCCGCAACCGGTTCGAGGAAATCGACAACGGCCTGGTGACGCGCATGTCGTGGGCGTTCACCATCGGCGCGTCCGAGTACGACCGAGACACGCACACCACGACGATCACGCGCGTCAAGAAGATTTATGACGTGTCGGCGGTAAGCCTCCCGGCTGACCCCAACACCGAAATAAGTGCAAGAAACCTTCTCAACGGAGTGATTGAGGAGTCGCACGGGGAGCACGTGCGCCGCAGGAACGCGCTCGTCAAGGCGCGCGCAGTAATGGCAATCGCCACCAACTAGAAGGGAAACAGAATGAATCTTGAAGACCTGCTCAACGAGCTTCAGGCTCTTATCGACCAGTACGGCGACGACGCCGAGCCGACCGAGGAAGATGCCGCCCGCATGGCCGAGCTGACGCGAAACATCACCGAGATCCGCGCCGCGCAGGCCGCGAGCGCCGAGACCCGCGCGGCAACCGTCGCCGCCGCCCGCGCGGCCATCGAGAACGGCACCGCTCGCCGCATCGATTCCGTTCCACTCGCCCGTTCCGCCAACGTCGTAGGCACGGGCAACGCCTACGACGTGACCGACTACAGCGCCGCCGAGCGCCGCGCTTGGCTCAAGGGCGTCGCCGAGCGCAGCGGCGTGACCCTCGCAGAGGGCTACGCGCTGACCGACGTCGAGCGCGTAGCCCAGCGCCACGCAGTCGAGCAGCGCGCCGCGTTCAACCACACCACCGGCAACACCGGCGACGTGATTCCCGTCGAGATGCAGAACGAGATCATCTCGCTCATCGACAACACCGCCGTGCTCTGGGGCGACATCAGCAAACAGTCGTTCCCGCACGAGTACGAGATCCCGCGCCACAAGTCCATCGACAAGGGCGACGCCGCCAAGACCGACGAGGGCAAGGCGCCGACCGACGACGAGCAGAACACCTTCGACACACTCAAGCTTGAGGGCGTTGAGATCAAGAAGACCGTCAAGATGAGCCGCCGCATGGCCGTCCAGTCAATCGCGTCCTTCGAGCAGTACCTCATCAGCGAGATCTCGGCGCGTCTGTCCGTTGCCTGCAACGCTCACGCGCACGCCCGCCTGGTCGATTCCGCCTATGGCATGGCAGAGGCCAACAAAATCCAGACCGCCAAGGCCCAGGTTCTCGCGAAGGCAGATTTGGCCGGATTGCTGTCCAAGCTCTACACGTTCGGCAACGCCGCGCCGAAGGGCGCGATCATCTATGCGAACAACAACATGATTTGGAACTACATCGCGCTGCTTGAGGATGCGAACGGCCGCTCCTACTTCGTCGACGAGAAGAACGCCGACCCGACCGTCGAGGGCCATATCTTCGGGAAGCTGGTGAAGCGCGACGATTCCATCTCCGACGGCGTCATCATCGCCGGATACCCCGACCTCATCAAGGGCAACGTTTTCGACGGCCCTGACGTCTTGCCGTACATCGAGCCAGGCACGCAGAACCGCTGCTTCGACGGCTACGAGCTGCTCGATTGCGGCCTTGCCATTCCGCAGGCGTTTGCGCAGCTGACCATCAAGACCGCCTAAGCAGGCGGTGCGCCATGGCCGACAAAGCTAAGACCAAGCTGCTCGACGCTTGCCGTGCCGCCCTGCGCATCCCCGCCTTCTGCGGCGACTTCGACGAAGAGATCGCCGACATGATTGACGCCGCCCGCGCCGAGCTGGTAGCGGGCGGCGTCCTTCCCGAAAAGGCCAACGACGATGATGACGGTCGAATCCGCCTTGCCATCAAGGTCTACGTCAAGGCCAACTTCGGGATGGACAACCCAGACGCCGACCGCTTCATGAAGTCGTTCGAATGCATGCTCACGTCTATGAGCGGCGATTCCCTGTACAGAGCGGAGCCGAAAGATGAGTAACTGGAACGGCGTAGCCACGCTTATATCGACCGAGACCGAGCGCGACGATAAAGGCGTGGCGCACAAGCGCGAGCGACGCCGAAAGGTGCCGTGCAACGTGTACTCGATGAGCGCGGCGGCCTACTACGCCGCCGCGCAGGCTGGCGTCAAGCCACAGGCGATTATCGGCATCAGGGTCTGCGCTTATTCGGGCGAAACGCTTGTGGAGCTTGGCGGCGTCGCTTACTCGGTCGATAGCAAGCTGATGAGCGGTGCCGACAACATCCGTCTCACGCTGGTCGAGAAGGCGGGCAACAGATGAGCAGCTTAAACATCGACGATTTGGCGGCGATCGTTGTCAACGACATGCAAGAGGTCATCGACGATGACATCGAAGCCCTCGAAGGCAACGCCCTCGCCGCAGGCCAGAAGGCCGCGCGCCTTCTTCGGGAGCGCAGCCGCAAGCGCGAGCACCACGGCGGCAGCTACGCCAAAGGATGGAAGGCCGACGTGCAGACCGACGAGACGGGCACGAGCTGCGTCGTGCACAACAAGCAATACCAGCTCACGCACCTGCTCGAAAAGGGGCATGCAATCGCCAACCAAAGCGGGCGTTACCCGGGCCACGTCGCGGGCGACCACGTTATCGAAGGCGTGTACAACGAGGTTGCCGCAGAGTTCGCAAAAGGCGGCGAGTGATGAACACGCTTGACGAGCTTGTGGCGGTGCTCAAGTCGTTCGGGTTGCCGTTCAGCAACGGCGCGTTTCAGCCCGACGAGCGGCCCACGCCGCCGTACATCGAGATAGAAGCGGGCTACGGAGAAGCCGCGTACGCCGACAACGCGACGCACCTTCGATGGATGCCGTACGACTGCGGCCTTTACTGCGCAGAACGCGACTACGAGCTCGAGCAGCGCGTCGAAACCGCACTCGACGCCGCCGGGTTCGCATGCACGAAGACGATCACGCCAATCGATGGCGAAGGCGTCATCGAG
>CAVDXU010000065.1:0-6600 GCA_963613135.1 bacterium | reverse complement strand
CGCCGACGATGTGCACGCCAGCCTGGAGGCGGGCATGAACGGTCACATCACCAAGCCGCTAGACCGCGCCGTCATCAAGGACGCCGTGGCCGCGGCGATGGGGTAGGCCCCGAGGCCGATCGCGGCCAAGTCCTTCGGCATCGACGGCAGGATAGACGACGCGTTGCGGCTGATCCGTGAGGCGGTGGAGCGATGAGTTGGGTTACGATTACGAAGATTCTTCGCTAGTCGGGGCATAACGCAGAGAAAGGATGTGGCCATGAAGCACGAATGCAGGATAACCGTATTGGAGACCAAGGTCTTCCCCGAGTTGCAGGAAAAGTACCTCGCCGATCCGAAATCGGGACCGTGCCCCTGCTTCAAGGCGGGCGACACATTTCTGCTCAAAAGGACGCCGCAGCAGGACGACTTCTACCACCTGATGAACGGTAAGTTCTGCGGAGAGGCATGGGACGCCGTGAGCCGATACGTCTACACCGCGCTTCAAGGCGGGTCCATCATGCATAACTGGACGAACGACGAGCGCATGATGATCGCCTGCTGCAATGACGGCACAAGACCCGTCATATTCAAAATCGAGAGGGTAGATATCCCGGAGAACGATCGGGAGAGGCGTTGGCTCGAGGAGCAAGATTTCAGGAACACCGCGGAGGACGCCTATGCAGGTTAGATTGCAGACCGCAGGCAACCTGGGCCACTAGCTCGCCGCCGCCTCCGAAGCGCCGCACCTTCTACGAGATGACCGTCTTGTAATGATCGCCAAAGGCGGCGAGCGAGTCCATGACGGGCAGCATCTGCCGGCCGAGCTCGGTGAGGCCGTACTCGACGCGCGGCGGATTCTCGCCGTAGTCGCGGCGAAAGACCAGGCCGTCGTCCTCCATCTGGCGGAGGCTGTCGGTGAGCACCTTCTGTGAGATGCCCGCGAGGTCGCGCCGCAGCTCGTTGAAGCGCCAGGGGCGCACGCGCAGGTTGCGGATGATGAGCAGCTTCCACTTGCCGCCGATGAGTGCCACCGCCGTTGCGACTGGGCACTCAGGGAGCTCTTCTTTGGTCTTCATGGGACTGCCTTTCTTGATTTGCGTAGGTTTCGAAAGCGATACACAGCTATATAAAAGTGCGTACTCGTTTTTGCATGCGTTCTGACCTTGAATATAACTCAAGCAGGATACGCCTGCGAAGAGGGCTTTTACATCGAGTAGATTTTTCGCGCGGACGTTGCCGGTCCAGCACCGAGGTCTCGCTGCGTCTATCGGGCATCGTTGATTTCGACAACCAGCTCGTTGACCCACTCGATCGCTTCGTCGATGTCCTGCAGCACGGGCAGGCCCTCGGCGAGACTGGCATACATCTCGTCCCAATCTTCTTGTTTGACAACCATCGGCGGCCAAGCCTGCGCCTTTCTGTAGGAGAACAGCCTCTCGCAGGTCAGCCTCGTGGCCTTGAGGTCGATCTTGGTCCTGGCGGCGATCAGCTGAAGGTCGATGAGATCGCGGACCCTGTCGCCCGGGCCGGAGACGGCGTGCAGCTTCTGGGCGATTTGGTGGTCAAGTGGCATAAGCGGGACCTTGCCAGGGGCGGGGAAACTCATTGCCTCGAAAAGCCCGGCGACATCGGTCAGCTCAGCCCAGTCTGCAGCATCGGCGTCGCCTATCTCGTTGTGCCCGACCTCGAGCGGTACGGTGCACCATGGCTTACCAAGGTAATCCAGCTTCACGTCGTACGGCTGCATCACGTACTGCTCGGGAATGCCCTCAGGGGAAGCCGGGTCCCTCGCGACCACGCGACCGGAGAAACCCTCCCAGCCGGAGCGAAGCCTTGAATCAAGACGAGTGGCGTAGATAGCGGGATCCGTTGCCGTCGCCGTGTCGAGGTCGGTAGTGAACCTTGTTGCCTCGTCGCCGAAGCGCATCTTGAGCGCACTGCCGCCCTTAATGACCCCGTCGGGAAGCATGCTCGCAACAATGGCGTTTGCCATCACGGTGCGCATCCTTACGAAACCCCGGGGCGTGTTCCCGCTTAGCCTTCGTATGGCATCATCAAGATGGCGCATGCTGTTGGGTCTCTTCATCGGGAAACCTCCTCTCGAATCCGTTCCTCATCGCTTTTCGTTATGTAGCCCCGCGATAAGGCCTCGGCCGCAGCCTCGAGCGCTCGGGCGGTGCCCATGGTCCTTGAAGCGTCCACAATAGCGTTAGCTAGCGGCTGACAGGCGATACCTTCTATATAGACAGGGTTCACGCCCGCCATCTTCTCCACCGTAACCCCCGCCCCGAGATTGCGGCGGCATCGGCGCGGCGATGCGAGCCTCATTCTGGTAGGGTCCGTCGGGACCAACTCCAGCAACGCCACGACCGACTCCCCGTAGAGGAAGGCACCGTCACCGGCCGCCTTCACGGCGATGGCGTAGGGAGCCTGCGGCTGAGACGGCCAAACTGGCATGCGATACACGCCGCGAGCGACACGGACGAGCTTGCCCATTTTCTCCTGCTGGACCATCTCGGCCCTGGACATGCCAAGATCGGCCGCCTCTGCAGAGGTGATCAACCCGAAGTCATCAACAGCGTCGTATATGTCATCGATTTTTGCCATGTCAAAAGTATAGCGTATATACTATACATTTGGCACTTACCCGTTCTCAAAATTAGAATGGCCCCACCGCGAACCTGATTCTATAGTTGAGATGCGAAGCTATTCCTTGACGGTGAATCCCTTGGACCAGATGGTGAACTCAGGGAATTTCTCCTGCGCGGCAGAAACCGCCTGGTTCACTTCTTTGAGGTCGGTGAAAATAGTCATCTTCGAGCTCATGTCCGGCGTCTTTGGTGACGGGCGAAACCAGTACATCTCGCCTTCCTCGATTTTCAATGCAAGCGTGGGCTTCTTGCAATGCTCGCCATCGGGGCGCGCAACCACGAACCAGCGATTGTTTTCGGGCCCTAAGATGATCTTGTGAGCTATCCCTTCCCTGGGTTTAAAACACGTCGGATCGTTCGGGTCGGTTCCCCTCAGCTCTTCCCAGTTCGGTATTTCGTACATGCTTTACCCTTCTAAACGGCGCGTCATCTCTGTAATTGCAAGAACCTTGATGATTCGCGGTGATGAGCTTTGTTTCTGAACTAATTGCCGATACGGAATATATCAAATTGTTTAGCAGCACTCTTCAAGAACAACCCCGTCCCATTCCAGAATAATGCTCTTGGCCTCCTCCCATTCGGCACGGGCGGCGGCCTTTACGAGGTCGTCGTAGCGCGGGTTGGTCTCGAGTTGGTATGCCGGCTCCACCCGTCCGCGCTGACCGCGGACGAAAACCCACCACATCCCCGCAGGGGTCTCGAGCAGGGAACTCGCCGGCTTGTTGGCGCGCATGGCGAAATAGCTTGCGGTTCGCTCGTCTTGGAAAGCCAAAACGAGCTGCGCGTCGCAGTTGCCGATGATCGAGTTCGCGGCAGGTTCGCCATAGCGCGCCTCGAGCTGGCTGACTGTTTGGCAGATGACCGTGCAGCTGATCTCTCGGCTGCGGATCACGGACAGCACGTCGTCCATGTTCGGCAGGTAGAGGTTGGCGAAGTCGTCGAGCACGAAGCGCACGGGCACCGGCAGGCGATGGTCAGCGTAGTCGTTGTCGGCTGAGTCGCACAGAACGCAAAAAGCCTGGCGCACGAACATGCTCGTAAGCCTATCCAGGCTTCGGTCCATGTCGTTCACGGTGACGAAGAGCGCGCGCTTCCTGCGGCCAAACGAGCGGAAATCCATCTGCTTCGGATGACGATATGCGCTCATGACCTCGGGAAAGCCGAATGCCATGAGGTTCGCCGCGATGATACCCATGATGCTTGAGTGCATCTTCGTGGCGCCGCAGGTGACCATCGCGCGGCGGTACACCCCTGGGGAATAGGCTTCCGGATTCTCCTTTTCAAGCTGCTCGAACATGGCGTCGGCGCAACCGGTGCACGATTGCTCGAACACCCTGATCACCGATCCCATGTGCCATTCTTCGCTCGGCAGCGCCTCGAAAACGTAGGCGATGAAGGCGCTGAGGTAGTTGGCTGCGGCGAGAGGCCAAAACGGGTCGGTCTCGTGGGCTTCGACGGGGCAGATCGCCGACGCAATGGTGATGATGTCCTGGAAAATGGGGCAGCCGTCCTCGTCAAGGCGGACATGGGCTATGGGGTTGTAGCCCACCGTGCCCCCTATGCGCGTGAAGTCCAGCTGATCGACCTCGTAGCCGGCCTCGGCGAGGTAGGGGCCTACCTCGCGGTACAGGCTCCCTTTGCAATCGATCACGATGTAGGAGCCTTGGGCCTGCATCAGGTTGGGCTTTACGTGGTGCCGCGTCTTTCCGCCACCCGAGCAACCCAGCACCAGAACATTGTTGTTCAAGCCCGATTTCCAGGTGTCGGTCTCCAGCTCCGTTTTAGAGGTGAGCAGCGTTTTGCCTTGGTAGGCGCTGCGGTCGGCAGGATTTTGCGAGAAAGGCTCGTCCGTCAAAACGTAGGTGGGTTCAAGATCGGTTTCGAATTTCGCGGTAGTCATGGTTTCCTCCTTCGGGAATTTAGGGACGATAGGCTAGAGCTCGCGAATGACGCGATCGGCCAGGTGCGAGGCAACGGCCTCGTCGGCCTCGAAATAGGTGTCCCGAGCCGTGAGGTCGAACACCTCCTCCAGCGACATCCCGGTGTGGTCGGAAATGACCTGGGCCGTGATGTTGCGGATGCGCATGAGGTCGTCGGCGCGCGCCTTCACCGAAAGCGCGCTTCCGCCCACGCCGCCGCTGATAAGGGGGTCGTGAATCATGACGCGGCTGTGCGGCAGCATGTCGCGCATGTCGCCGGCAATGAAAAGGAGTGCCGCCATGCTGGCCGCGATCCCCAGGCAAACGGTGCGGACGGGGCAGCTGATGGCGCACATGACGTCGTAGAGGGCAAGGCCGGAACTCACCTCGCCGCCAGGGCTGTTGATGAACAGCGTGATGGCGTCATCTGGGTCGGCCTTCTGAAGATGCCGCATGCCGCGAATGATGTCTGCCACCGAGTCCGCGTCGACGGGCCCGCAGAGCTCGAGCTCGCGATCGGCGAGCATCTCGTCGCGGATATCGAGCCTCTCCAGGCCAAGCGATGTCTCGTGCATGATGAGTGGCGAATAGGAATACGTGCCCATGGCCGTCCTTTCGTGAATGGCGCCGCAGCGCCGCCGGAGTTGCATGAGCAGGGCCGCAGTGCAGCCTCGCGCGCAGTCTTGAGCGCGCAAAACGCCAATGCCAAGCGTCCTCTGCGCGCAAAAGCGCAGCAAAGGGCAGGTCCTGCTCACAATGTCTCCTGTATTAAATTGCAAAAAGTTGGGAATGAGATTTGCATGTGACACGGCGCCGCGCTAACGCGACTTGTAACCAAAGGCCGCCGATGCAGCCCCCATGCAAACCTTACAATGGCGACCCCAAACATCGCCTAACGGGTATTTAGGTTATATCGCCGACGCCAAAGCCCTGTCAAGGGTCTATTTTGATGATTTGAATGGCCTCTCTCAAGCGACGGGCGGCGCGTTAACATATGGGATGCATGCGATTGCGCAGTAAAAGCGCAGAACAGACGACTCCGGGGGAGCGATATGAGCAATCAGTTTTTCGACAGCCTTTACAACGGTTACACCGGCGAATACCAGCTTACGGCCTCTCTGTACCGGCACGGGCTCGATGCCCTGCGCCCGCCGGCGGATATGGGCATCGACGTGGTGTCGCTCAACCTTAAGCAGAGGCTCGAAGACCCGACAGTTGCCGCGGAAACGTTCCTGTTCCAGGTGAAGACCGCCATGACCGAGGTCGGCGAAGACGAGACCAATCCGGGGGCGTTCCAGACCGTCTGCTTCAAGCTGAGCGAGCGCGAGCTCGACCTGCTTGCGCACGGGCACGACCGTGCGCTGTTCTGCTATGTGTACAACACCAAAGCCGATGCCCTCACCGATGTCCTCGAGACGCCGTTCATGTGCTTCTGGATTGACGGCGATCGTCTCAGGGCTCTGCGGGAGGCCGGTGCTTTTGCCAAGTTGGATGGCGAGCGGAAGTTTACCCTCACGTGCCAACTCAGAAAGCCCGCGCACGAGAACGGCCACTGGTACGCCCTGGTTGTGGATGCGCAAGGAAACAAGCTTGAGCACGCAAGCGTTTCCCAGGTGGGTTATCTGGGCACCATCGGCGGGTACCTCACCTCGTCGGACGATGCCGACCACTACAGCGTAGGAGGCTACCTAGACTACGCCCGAAAGAACCAGGTGTAGCCGCGCGGAGCGTGTCGGTGATAAGTGATGACAATTGAGCAAGCGGCGACGAACGCCGTCAAGGCGCTTCGTCGGGGTGCGAAAGCAATATGGCGCTGATTCGACAGTCAGAGTGATAGGCTGGTTCTCTTCGTTTTGCAAAAACGCTGGGGGCGCTTCGGGCGAGAAGGCTGGGCCCGTGGCTGCAGGAAGACGCTCGGCTGTCCAGTTCCCTGTACACAGCCACCCGCCAGCATGCGATAAGGTTCCGCGCAGCTGCGGCGTATAATGCAACTAAAGCAAATGTATTGCACTTTCCGCGCTAGGAGCATGCGATGAGGAGCTACACGG
>CAVDXU010000064.1:0-6675 GCA_963613135.1 bacterium | reverse complement strand
AGGCCAACGATGCAGCCGACGCGGCAACCACGGCCACCGGCAAGGCCAACGATGCAGCCGACGCGGCAACCACGGCCACCGGCAAGGCCAACGATGCGACCACTCACGCCAACGAAGCGACGGATACCGCAAACGCGGCAGCGGCGGACGCGCTCAAGGCCGCTGAGGAGGCGCGAGGGTCAATAAGCCCGGAAAAGAAGCTCTATCTCACTTTCGACACCGTTGGCGACACGGAATACCTCACCCTAGTAGACACGGAGGAATAGCATGGGAAAGACCCACATCGCGGACCATGAGACGCTTGAGCGCCTTGCAATCGCGCTCGAATCAATGGGGGCATCTACTGTTCCCATCTACAACGAGGACACCGGGCGCTACACCAACGCGAGCATCGCGGCCTGGTTGGCCAAGATGCGCGACGGCAAGAACTACGGCGTGAGCATCCCCAAGGGAAGCTCCACCGCCTGCACCAAGACCGGCGCAAACGCCGGCATCTCCAACCCCGTCCCCGGCACCATCGGCACGCCAGCCATCGACCCGTACGTCGGGCACGGCCCGTTCATCTTCTTCGAGGTCAACGGCGGCGTGGACGCGGACGGCATGCCGTACGTCACCGCCATCGACGGCGATGGGCGGTTCTCGCGCTCCAAGGACACCTGGGTCATGACGCCGGTGCTCTACACGTCCGAGACCGAGACAGACGATGCCGTCAACCTCACCGTGTCCGACACGCGCCAGGGCGGCTTGAAGCGTCAGCCCGCCGCGCTGCTGCCGGACGGCTCGCAGCGCCCTTACATGCTCTACGCCAAGTACGCCCTGTCGGTCGATGCCGACGGCAACCTGCGCAGCGTGAGCGGCCAGCCGGTCAAGCGTTTCGTGAGCCACGACACGGGCGTGACGCTCTGCAAGACGGCAACGACCGGGTATAGCTTCCGCAACAGCGCCGATGACTGGTACGTCAAGGCGATGTTTCTCTTGAAGTACGCCACCAAGAACAGCCAGAGCGTCTTTGCAGGCTGCACGGGACACACTGAGCAGGTCAACCCCACGCTTGCAGAGAGCAACACGACCCGCGTGGTCATCGCGGCCAGCACGGCGGCGAACATACCCGTCGGCTCGGCGATGATGCTCGGCACCCACACCGGCACGTCGACCGACCGAGGGACGGCGTACAACTACGACGTCTTCACCGGCGCGAAGGTGCTCAAGAAGGCCGCGGTGGACGATTCCAACACGGCGCTCTATTTCGACACGGCGGCTTTCTCCACCGAGACCACCTACCTGTTGAGCACCTGCCCGTGGAACACCGGCGCGTGCGACGCCCTGGAAGGCGACGGCTCGCCTACAAGCCGCACCAGCGGCCGTGAGCCCTTCGTTGTGCAGGGCATCGAGCTTGGCTTGGGCATGTACGAGGTGATGGGCAACGTTTTGCTCAACAGCACCGGTAGCGGTTGGACGATCTACGTCAACCCCGACACGAAGGACGAGAAGGCGGGCAGCTCGCCCGACTCGGCGTTGTCTGCCGGCGCTTTCCCCGGCGGTACCGGCGAAGGCTGGAACTATGGCCTGTATCCCAAGACCGTCAACGGCCTGATGCTGCAGCAGGGAACCGGCGCAAGCACGTCTACCGGCGTTTGCGATGGCAATTACAAGCAAGCCGACACCGTGACGGGATGGCGAGAGTGGCTTTCCCTCGGCCTCTTGCGGCACTGGGGCGGCGCCGGCCTTTGGTTCGTCGGCGGCGACTGCGGCACCTCGTATGCTTGGTGGAACATCGGCTCGCGCCTCTCTGTCAATGGTCGCCAGCGGGGTGAAGCGGCGTAAGCCGCGAGGGGGTGCAAGCCCCCTTTGGATATAAACAACAGGGATTCGCGGCGCGTGGGCTGTCTTGTTTTTCTGGCTTTCCCTCGGCAACTTGAGGAACAGGGGCAACGCCGGCCTTTGGTACGTCAACGGCAACAACGGCACCTCGAATGCTAGGTGGAACATCGGCTCGCGCCCATCTGGATGGATTTCTCCCATGACCAGCTATATAACTTCCGCCGCGACTACCCGCCGTGCTGGCAACGAGCGGGCAAGCCTGGGTCAACCGACTGAAATGGCCTTAAGACCACCGGGCTGGTAGCTGCAAGGCGAACGCTCGGACGGCATCCAGAGAGAAACGGTCAAGTAATTGAAGAGTTACTGCAAGGGGCTGCGCATCGACGAAGCCCTCGTAACGAGCGCCTACGAGAGGTGGCTCGCCGCGCCCGCGGGCAGGAAGAACGCGTGGCGCGTCAACGCGGAATACGGCAGCGCCGGTGCGCTCGTCGCCGAGATTGCGGGCGAGATTGAATCTCGTTCGCTGCTGTTCCGCCCCATCAAACGCTACCGCCACCGAGAGCCGACCAACGGCAAGCTGCGCGTCATCGGCGTTGAGTCCGTCAAGCAGCAAGTTTGCGACTACGTTGCCATTGAAGCGCTCAATGCCCTGCTTGTGGCCAAAGTCGGCTTTTGGCAGGTTTCAAGCGTGAAGGGTAAAGGGCAGATCATGGCGGCAAACGCCGTGAGCCGATGGGTGCAAGAGGGCGGCTATTTCGTTCATCTTGACGTGCGTAAATGCTACCCGTCAATCAAGCCCGATGCCGTGATGAGCATTTTGCGCCGCTACGTGCGAAGCCCGGATGTGCTTTATCTGTGCGAAGCGCTGTTGTCCACCTATGGCGATGGATTGGAAATCGGCAGCTTTTTCAGCTTGCGAATGGCACAGCTTGTGCTGTCCTTCGGCTATCACGAAGTTGAGGGCATGCACAAAACGCGCCGCTCTTCGCGTGTGCAGCTTGTCTCGCATCAGCTTTGGTATGCGGACGATATCTATCTGTTCGGGCAAGACAAGCGCAATCTCAGAAGCGCTGCAAGGCAACTCCAACGGCTGCTGCTGAAAGAGTTCGGATTGCATATCAAGCCGTGGAAGATCTGCCGCGTGAGCGATCAAGAGCCGGTTGATGTTGTCGGCTTCACTGTGCGCCGCAATCGTGTGACGCTGCGATCAACGCTCTTTCTTCGCGCATGCCGCGCATTTCGAAGATACAGACGAAAGCCGACCCTGGCACGTGCCAGGCGCGTTGCGAGCTATAGCGGATGGTTTAGACACACGGATTCGGCAAAGGTCTGGTTAGGCAACGGCTTCGGCGATGTTTTCAAGGCAGCAAGACGGCACGTGAGCGCCGTGGAAAGGAAAAGATATGAGCTATCAAACCATGTCGGCAACGCCGCTTGATGCGGTGTTGATCGAATCGCGCACAGACGGCATGACCGCCGATGTGTGGCTGAGAAAGAATATCGAACAGGATGTTTATGACAATGGTATCGAAGGTGATAAATCAGTCACGTTCTACAAGGCCGATGAGGTGCATTTCGTTTCTGTCGGCGTTCCTGCCGTTGATGAGGTGACGGAAGCTTTCGACGCGCTCTGGGCGGCTCATGAGCTTGACGGTCTGACCGATGGCGAACGAATCGCCATCCTGTGCGAGCAGCTTGAGAAAACCAACGCCGCCGTTGACGATGCGACCGCCGCGCTGCTTGAGCTTGGCGACCTCGTAGGCGGTGATGAGTAATGGCGAAGCTCTACTACGAGGCCGTCAAGAGCGGCTCGCGCACGCTCGACAGCGTTCCGAAACGCTGGCGCGATGCCGTTGCGGCGCTGCTCGATCAAGACAAATCCGACAAGAAAGAGGTAACGGAATAATGGCAGACATCTATACTCTCACGGACCAGCAGGCATGGGCTATCGCCGGTGCAGCCTTCTTCATGGTGTTCGACATTATCAGCGGCCTCGCCGCCGCCATCATCAACAAGGAGGTTTCAAGCTCCAAGATGCGTGTCGGCCTTGGCCACAAGGTTGTGATGCTTTTGTTCATCACGCTCGCGCTCGGCATCGAGGTCGTGAGCCTACATGTTTCCGGACTCGGTCTTGACGGCGTGACCGTCTATGCCGTGTGCCTGTTCATCTGCGTGATGGAGGTCGCGAGCATCCTTGAAAATCTGTGCAAGGCATACCCGGAGCTTGCCAACTCACGGCTGATGAGCATTTTCGAGCGAGTTATCGACAAGGAGATCTTGACCGATGACAGCACAGAGGTTTAAGGCGAATTCTCTGCGCCTCGCCGCCACGCTGCTTGTCGGCATCGTGCTTGGCCTGGGCGGCTGGTTTTCCCTCATGGTGAGCCACGCCACCGAGGACGGCGCGCGGTTCGCAAGCGAGTATGAGCGCGGCTATGAAGACGGCTACGCGGCGCACGTTTGGCTGCAGGACAAACCCGTCGAGTCGAGCGGCATTATGCCGCTCTACCTCCAAAAGGATCAGCAGTGGTCCGAGACTGCCTACAGTGCCGGAACGATAGGCTCTTACGGCTGCGGACTGACCGCCGCTGCCATGGCTGTCTGCTATCTCACGACCGACCACGTGACGCCCAAAGATTTGCTTTCGCACGTCGGGAGCGAATGCCTGACGGACGGCGTGAACGACATGAGCAAGTTCGCATCGTGGCTGAGCGAGCACTACAGCGGCCTTGTCAAGCTCGACACGTTTTGGAATATCGACGACGCCTTGAACCGCGTCGATGAAGGCTGGCTCGTCTTCGCGGGCATGGGCGGCAGGCTCGGAGACCGCACTTATGGCAGTCACGTCATCTTGATCTGGCGCTCCAACAGCGATGGGACGTATCAAATCAGGGATTCCGACGACGGAGGCAATTCGATTCGCGTGTGGTCGCGCGAAGAACTGGAAACCGTTGAATGGGGTTCGTTCAACGCAATAAAAGCGCAATAGGGAGTGGTGGTTATGACACTAAAGGGACTGGATATATCAGACTATCAGCGAGGCATCGACCTCAAAGCAATCGACTACGATTTCATGATCTGCAAGGCAACGGAGGGGACTGGCATCGTCCACAATACGTGCGACCCGTTTGTCCAGACAGCAATCAGCATGGGCAAGCTTTGGGGCTTCTACCATTTTATGAATAAGGAAGACCCTGTCGCTCAGGCCGACTACTTCTATGAGAACTGCAAGAACTACTTCGGCTATGGCATTCCCGTGCTCGATTATGAGATGTATGGGCGCATCGGCACCGACGGCGCCAAGCGTTTTCTTGACCGTGTATATGAGCTTACCGGTGTGCGCTGCATCGTGTATATGTCCCGATCGGTCTGTACCGAAGAGGATTGGAGCGCTATAGCGCCGAACCACGGCCTGTGGGTTGCCCAGTACGCCGATGACAACACCACGGGCTATCAAGATGACCCGTGGTTGCCCTCTGGCGGCTTCGGCGCATGGGATTTCGCCGCCATACATCAGTACACATCTCATGGCAGGATTGACGGATACGACGGCAATCTCGACCTTGATATCGCTCACATGGATGTCGACGCTTGGGGCAAGTACGCCAATCCTTCCGGCGCGGCTTTGCCTGATGTGCCGTCGGCAAATGATACGCCCGGTGGTGACACGGCAGACCTTGCCGCCGCCGTGATGCGCGGCGAGTACGGCAACGGCGATGAGCGCCGCAATCGCCTTTGCTCTCGCTATGATGAGGTTCAATCGCTCATCAACACCGCCGCATCCGCCAGCATCGAAGAGCTTGCCAACGCTGTGCTCTCTGGCGCCTTCGGCGATGGCGAGATTCGCAAGACCATCTTGGGAGACCGTTACGATGCCGTGCAGGCTCGCGTCAACGAGCTTGCCAACGGCGTCGATATCGATGAGCTGGCACGCGCCGTGATGCGCGGCGAGTACGGCAACGGCGATGAGCGTCGCGCGGCGCTCGGCTCAAGTTATGATGCCGTGCAGGCTCGCGTTAACGAGCTCTTGGCATGATAAGCCAATTTGGCTGGCTGCTCGGCACTGTCGTCGGCGCGTTGATCGCGCTCGTGGCCCTGCCGTTGATGCCCTTGTTCTGGCTCATTTCGAAACTGAACGACTAAACGAATTAGCCCGCACCCTGAATGGGGTGCGGGCTTTTTCTGCGTCTCATACGCGCTTTTCCATATCGGCCGCAACGAGCTTCTTAAGGTACTCGGTGGTGTTCGGCTGGCTCTTTAACCACTGATACATGGCATCGTCGGCATCGTTTGGATAAAACCTCATGGTGAGCTGCTTAACCGATTTCTTGCGGTAGGCCGATACCGCGCGCTTCTGCGAATCGTAAACCATCATTTGCCGCCTTTCCTGCCTTTAATCCACTTCATTACGAAGATGGTCGCCAATGATGCCGCAACTGCAATCAAGACCGTTCTCATCGTGATTCTCCTAGTGTAAAATCGTTCGTGGCGGGGCACCGCTTTCGCGATGCCCCTTTGGATCAAGACCTCTTTGCGTGCTTCCCGGCTTTGCGAGAGGTCTTTTCTTTTAGGGCTTGGATTGCCGTTTCCGCTGCTACTGTGACCAAGCTGCTTATCACGGCTACCACCAAGTCCTTTATGAAGTCTTCCATTTGAACCACCTCCTTTCCTCTTGACGTCTATTATTATAGGGTAGACCATAGAGAATAGCAAGCGGTATTTTGGTATTTGTTAAATATTTTTACTACTAGATTCGCAAAAAGATATGACAGCGAACCAGTTACGTGTTACCTTGATTCGAGCCTTTTTTAGGTATATGGTGGTGTTCGCAGAATGTCGCTTCTGCTCCACCAT
>CAVDXU010000063.1:0-7365 GCA_963613135.1 bacterium | reverse complement strand
GCAGGTCGAACTTGTAGTCGCCGGAGGACTTCACCTTGTACTCAGGGGCGCCGCGCATGAGCAGAAGGCCGATGACGGCGACGACGATGCTGATCAGGAAGATGGAGCGCCAACCGAGGGCGCCGGTCATGAAACCGCCGAACAGGCTGCAGAAGCCCGAGCCGCCCCATGATCCGATCGACCACATGCTCACGGCGCGCTGACGGTCCTTCCCCTGCCAATAGGTTTTCACGAGCGCGAGCGACGCCGGCATGATGCAGGCGGCCGAAAGCCCCTGCAGCGCACGACCGATCAGCAGCATCGGGTAGGCCACGGCGCCTGCAGGCGCGAGCGCCACAAGCGCCGAGCCTATGATCGAGAGGAAAAAGCCGCTCGTCACAACCTTCATACGCCCAACGCGGTCGGCAAGACCGCCCATCACGACGATGAAGATTCCCGAGAACAGGGACGTGATCGACACCGCGATGTTCATAGTGCTCGCATCGATGCCGAGCTCCGCGCTCATAACCGAATTGATGTTGAGCGTCGTCTGAGCGAACAGCCAGAACGTCAGCACTCCGAGGACTATGCCGAGCAACAGCTTGTTGGTCCCCTTGTACGGCGCCGTCTGCGCCGAAGTTCGTCCATCTGCCATGAGATGACCCCTTTCTTTGGTAGCATTACCATCGTTCCCCTCCAAAGGAAACTACAGCCATATAAGCATCGTGATCGGATTCGCACATCACGCCAAAACACGGATTAAGGCACCAAATGACGAATCACATGAATCATGCGAGGGCCTCTGAGCAGGGGAAACAAAATCAACCGGGAAAAGGGCTCGTTGTTGCCCTCGCTCCTTTCGCCGGCTATGCCCTCTACCGAAGCTGGCTTGCCATCACCCAATACGAGCGCCTCCTGTTCGCCGAGCCGGCGCAAAACGCCATCTCGATGATGGGGATCCATATCTCCACCTCGCTCGCATTCGCCCTTGCGTGCGCCATCATTTGGGCTGCCTGGAGAAAGCGCGGCGATCGGATGAGCGACGTGCCCCTCATCTACTGGGGTGCGGGAGCGGCCTTCACCATCGGCACCGTCGTTTCGGCCGTAAGCGGAAGCGGCGAGTTTGCCGGGGAGCTTGCACGCGCGGGGCGCGTCTGCGGCGGCATTCTCACGGGCATCGGCAGCGCGTTCGCATTCGTCATGTGGGGCGAGCTGTTCTCAACGCTCAGCCAAAAATGGGTGCGCACCTTCTCGCTCATGCAGCTCATCGTGCCGATCCCGTTCCTCTTCCTGGTGTTCGCCCCTTATGCGGCATGTTTCGCGGTGTTCGTCAGCCTGCCCGTGCTCGCGTTCGCCACCCTCTGGGCGGCACGCAGGAGCCCCCTGAAGGATGTGCGCGGGGCAACATGCGCGAAGCGCGCGAATCGGATCAAACCGAATGCGCAAGTAGTTGCGGGGGTTGCCATCATCTGCGCCGGGTATGGGTTTTTGCAAACGCTGCTTACGGTGAACAACGTGCGACCGGTCCTGCTCGCCCAGATGGTGCTCGCCGCATTCGTGCTCGCTTTCCTGATCGCGTACGTGGTGTTCGGGCGCACCGACGACCCCGATTATCGCCGGGCGATGCGCACCGTCACATCGATCCTGGTGATGGGGTATCTCCTGTTCCCGCTCGTGAGCAACGACGCGGTCCGCTTTGTCGGGAACACGCTTATCATCAGCGGTTTCATTTTGTTCGAATACGTGATCATCGTGGCATTGTCCGATGCGGCGAGCCATGCCGAGCAATCGCCGACAGCCATCTTCGCCGCCGCGCGCGCCATCGTGACAGGCTCGCTTGTGGCGGGGATGCTCGTTTCGGTTGCGCTGTGGTGCGCCGTGCCCGACTTCCAGAGCAGCAATACCGCCCGCAGCATCATCGTGGCCGTCAGCGTCATGCTGATGTCGACGGCGGGCATCTGGCTTCTCTCCGAGAACAACCTGCATCGCTTTTTCTGGGGAGGCGGCAGCGGGACGGGCGGCAAAGAGCAGCTCGGCGAGGCCGTCGCCAAGATAGCGCGCACCCACAACCTCACCAACCGCGAAAGAGACGTCCTGGAGCTATGGATTCAGGGACGCAGCGTTCCCTACATTCAGGAGAACCTGGTCATCAGCAACAACACCGTGTCGACCCACGTGCGCCATATCTACCAGAAATGCGGGGTGCACAGCCGCCAGGAGCTGCTGGACCTGGTTCAGTAGCAACAGCTTCAAACAGTGTAGGGTGTCTAGATAACGCGATTCGCCGTATCGCGGAGTCCGATCCTTTGCTTTAATAGCAGCATGAGAACACGAATTTATGAAATAGTCTCGCGTCCAAGGCGTGGAGACAACGCAAGCTGCCTCTACGACCTGTTCATCGTCTTTGTCTCGATTCTGAGCATCATCCCCGTGGTGTTCCATGCGAACAGCATCGGCGAGAACGCTCAACACGCACTTGGGATAATCGACATCGTGGCCGTGTACATCCTTTGCTTCGACTATCTTTTGAACTGGATGACTTTCGACATCGCCCGAGGCAAACGGGGCAGGTGGACGGAGTTTTTGAAATACCCGTTCACGCTCACCGCAATCATAAATCTGCTTTCCATCCTGCCGACGCTCAACCTTTTGCCCAGCGGGTTCCTATTCTTGCGCGCACTTCGCATCATCAGGCTTTTCCGGTATTCGAGGCATCTGACCGTCATCGTCAACGTTTTCATCCGTGAGCGGAAAACGCTGGGCTCGGCCGTCTTGCTTGCCCTGGCCTTCATTTTCACGACGGCGCTTCTGATGTTCAACTTCGAGCCCACGACCTTCGAGAACTTCGTGGATGCGCTCTACTGGTCGACGATTACGCTCACTACCGTTGGTTTCGGAGACATCACGCCGATGAGCGACTTGGGGTACGTCCTGACGTCGATAACCTCGATCATCGGAATTTTCATTCTCGCCCTTCCCGCCGGTATTATGACGGGCGGCTTCTTGCAACAATTACGGCAGCAGGAAGAGGAGGGCGACGATTACTATTCGACGGGTTTCTTCGAAGGGATCGACGCTTCGAAATTCTGTTTGACGCCTGCGAAAATCAAGGCGTACTTCAGGGATAACCCGAAACTGCGCCTCTATATGGGCTATATGTTCGCAGGCATTTTCCTCAACTATTTGCTGTGCGCGATTTTCTCCGAGATCGGGCAGCCGCTATGGCTGGACACCACGGGGACCGCCCTCGTCGCCTGCGCCCTCGACCCCGCTGCCGGCATAATCGTCAGCTTCATCAACAATTTGATCATCGCGGTCTACCAGGATAGCCCGCAGAACATCCTGTATTTCTCGGAAAGCGCTCTGGTCGCCCTTTCCTACGGCTATCTGTTCAGGCAGATGAAAACCGGCAAGCTTCCCTATCGCAACGCGGGCAAGGCCCTTGCGGTCATCGTGGTTATCCAAAGCGTCATCAGCGTGTTTCTGGCATTCGCCTTGCATGACGGAGTCTTCACGACCCCCTTCGAGAACGCCTATCGAGACGGTTTCATGTCGCTGGGCCTGGGCGTCTTCTCTTCCAGCTTCTTGGCGATGCTCATCGATCGGGCACTCGATGCTGCGGCGGTTTTCGGGATCGTCGTTTTCATACTGAGGGCGCTGAAGTCGAAGGGCTTCGTGGGTCGCCGGTGGCTCGAGGAGCATTGCCCCGACGAGAAGCAGGCTGAAGGCGATTCCAAGGCTCGCAATCGCAAACTGCGGCTTAGCGGGAAGGCGAGGACGGGGCTTCTTTCATGTGAAGACGAGACCTTGGTGCTCAGCCGCGCAGGGCTCCATCGGCTCTCCTCTTCGATGAGGAAGCAAGCCAAAGCAGCAAAAGACCCGCAGGAAAAGCTCCGGTGCTTAAGCTCCGCGGAAACGATTTCGCTTCTTGCATACTACGACATCAAGGACGAAGACGAGTTCAAAGAACTCCTCGACGAGAGAGTGGGCGATCTTCGCCAAGAAGACGAAACGGCCGAGTGACCCGCGCGTTGGGCATGCAGGCTATCGGGTGTGCACCCGTTCGGCGAGCACTTGCAGCAGCGCGTCGCGATTGACGGGCTTGACGATGTAGTCGTCCATACCCGCCTGCTTCGCCGTGACCACGTCATCGGAAAACGCGTTTGCCGACATGCCGATGATCGGCACGTCCCGCGCATCGACCCGCGCAAGCCCGCGAATGCGCCGCGTCGCCTCAAGGCCATCCATGCGCGGCATCATCACGTCCATCAGCACCACCTGGAACGCCCCGATCGGCTTGTTCGCGAACGTCTCAAGCGCCTCCTGCCCGTCGGTCGCCAACGTCACCAGGGCGCCGGCGTCCTCGAGCACGTACTGCGCGATCTCGAGGTTCAACGCGTTATCGTCCACCAGCAGGATGCGCATGCCATCGAGAGGCGAATCGCCAGCAGCAGGAGCCGAAGCCGCCGTGGCGACCGAGGCGCCCGCGTCAGCATCACCGTCAGCCGCACAGGCCACGCCAACCGCGACGTCGCCCTCGCCCGCAGCGCCGTTCGCAGCGCCAGCCGCGTCAGCATCAGCACCGGCACCAACGCCCGCAACGCCGTTCGCAGCGCCAGCCGTGCCGCCCGCGCGCGCCGCATCCGCCTCGCTCGCGACCTCGAACGGCAGCACGACCGTGAACGTCGACCCTTCGCCGATGGCAGTCTCAAGCGAGATCACGCCGCCCATCGCATCGACGATCTTCTTCACGATGGCAAGCCCCAAACCCGACCCTTTGTACGTGGTGCGCCCATCGGAGCGTTCCTGGGTGAACGGCTCGAACACATGCTTGGCGAAATCGTGCGTCATGCCGATGCCCGTGTCCGCAACGGAGAACTCCACGACGACGCCTTCGGGCGAAGGCTGTTTCAGACCGCGAATATCTTGCGCTTCATCGGGTGAAACCTCACGAATGCGACACGTGACCGTACCGCCCTCGTCGGTATACTTCACCGCGTTCGACACCAAATTGATCAGCACCGAGCGCACATGCACCGGGCTGCCAACGACCGTCCGATGCTGCAACTTGTCCGCGTCGAGCGACTCGATGACAACGCCCCGGCTTTCCGCGAGCGACTGATGCAGCCCGTCTATATCGTGCAGCATCTCCAGCAGATCGAACGGCTCATGCGTCAGGTCGAGCCCTTCCGATTCGATCTTCGACATGTCCAAAACATCGCTGACCATCGCGAGCAGCTGGTCGGCCGCCCCGTCGATCTTCTCCAGGCACATGCGCACGCGCGCCGGATCATCCATGTTCTCCCGCGCGATGCCGAGCATGCCGATGATGCCGTTGATGGGCGTGCGCACGTCATGCGACATACGCGAGAGGAACTCCGACTTGGCCGCGTTTGCCGCCTCGGCATCAAGCGTTTTGCGCTGCAGCAGGCGTTTCTGGTTGTCCATGAAGATGAGCAGCATGGATAAGGTCATGCCCATGTTGGAGCTGGGGAGCGTGGTGAAGTAAAACTGCAAAACGGTTCCGAGCACCAGCGGGATCACGTACTTGATGCAGTCGATGAGCATCCGTCGGTGCGCAAGCGTGCGATCGCGCAGGTAGCTCACGACGGCCACGATGATGGCGCCGACGGTGTAGCCGTTCGCCAGTACGAACACGAACAGCGCGAACAGCGGCCCGCGGACATATGTGCCATCAGGCTCGATGCCGAAGACCCACCCCGTCCACAACGACGCCACCAAAACGACGATCAGCAAGATGATGGGGATGTTGAACACGATGCTCCAGCGCCTGTCGGTCACGACGCGCGAGGAGAAGCGCATGCCCCAATAGCAGAAGAAGAAGTACGCAATATAGCCCGACGACAGATCGAACGCGAAGTTGAACAGGTAGTTTCCCCAGAAGCCCGCAGCGGCTCCCACGCCGACGCACAGCGCATCGGACAAGGCGGTCACGCACACGGCCGAGACGAGCTTGATGATCCAGCCCTCTTCAGGGCCGAAACCGGGCGTCCGGGTGAGCTTGTAGACCAAAAGCACGTCGATCATCAGGAGGAACAGAACGTACAAAGAGTAGTTCGCGCTCATTGCAGCGCTCATGGGTTCTGCCTCCTTGCAGGGTGCGATGCGGTCGAGGATCGGTCGTGCGGTGGACATACGGGCAAACCCCGGAGTTACAAGCAAACCCGCGCAGCAACGCGAAACGCGAGCTGCGCTTTGGCAGAAATAAAGCCGGAACCTTGCAGGGTGGCCGGCTTTAATCTCGCAAAACGCTTCAAGCGTGCTGGTACATCCTTGGGCATTCTAACAAATACCGTAATCGAAGCACAACGAGGTTTATAGTGTTCGAAACAAACTCCAACCGCATGATCGGGAAAGGACGCGCATGGACGCTCAAACGGCACGCATCGGCTTCATCGGATTCGGGAACATGGCGCAGGCGATGGCGAAAGGACTCGTCGAGCACGCCGGCGTCGAGGGAGACCGCATCACGGCGTGCGCGGCGCACTTCGACAAGCTTGAGGCCTCCTGTGCGGAAATGGGCATCAAGCCGCTGCGCAGCGCCGCGGAAGTTGCACAGGCCTCCGACCTGGTCATCGTCGCCGTCAAGCCCCATATGGTCGCCGAGGCGCTCAACGGCGCGCGCGAAGCGCTTGCCGGCAAGGCCGTCGTGTCCGTGGCGGCGGGGCTTTTGTTCGACTTCTACGAGGACCTGCTGGGGGCCGGCGTCCACCATCTGTCCACCATCCCGAACACCCCCATTGCAGTCGGGGCCGGCGTCATCGCCACCGAGACGCGCCATTCGCTTTCCGACGACGAATGGGAAACGTTCACCGGGCTGTTCGGCCCCATCGCGCTGATCGAACCGGTTGCGGGCAACCTGCTGTCGGTCGCCTCCGCCGTGGCCGGATGCGGACCTGCCTTCGCCGCGATGTTTATGGAATCGCTGGCCGACGGCGGCGTAAAGAACGGCCTGCCGCGCGCAACCGCGTATCGCCTGGCCGCGCAGATGATGGCCGGCACCGCGCAGCTGCACCTGGCCACCGGCACGCACCCCGGCGCCATGAAGGACGCCGTCTGCTCGCCGGGCGGCACCACCATCAAGGGCGTCGCCGCGCTCGAAGCGGCCGGCATGCGCAGCGCCGTCATCAGCGCCGTTGACGCCACGTTGGTGTAAGGTAGTGCCCGCAAAGCCTTCTCGCAGAGGGATCCGAAGGCTCTGTTCGCGGGGCGTTCTCATAAGGTCCCGTTCGCGAATAGCCCCCGCAAAGCCTTTGCAAGCCGCCTCCCGCCTCTCACGTCCGTGAGATGGGAGGCGGCCGTTTTCGCAAGGGCTTCGAAGTCATATGCGAGAGGGCTGTTCGCCGCCAACGCGACCTACTTCGT
>CAVDXU010000062.1:0-7572 GCA_963613135.1 bacterium | reverse complement strand
GCTTCCCATCCCCAAACCCCCCTTGCAAACGGGAAAGCCTTCAAGCGAAAGGGGCCGTCTTGCGTCTTGAGGTGCGCAGCGCAGCTTCGCCGCGGGCTTATCGTTCGCGAGCTCGCTAAACGCATCGGACAGTCCGCTGGACTGTTCGACAAGCAAACGGGATAGCTTTCAAGCGGAGGGGGCTGCTTTTCTTTTTGAATTGCGGGTGCCCTCAACGGAACAATAGCTGGAGTCGACCTTGTGCGAACGTTTCTGGAATGCGCACTTGCTTTCCCGGAAATCCTAAAGACATCCGTATGAAAACCCGAATTGTCTAATCAGGAAAATCCGAACCATCCGATTGGGAAAATCCGAACAAGTAAACAAAGAAAATCCGAATCGTCCTATAATATGGGGCATGGAAACCCGATGAGGGAGGTCGTGTGTCTCGGACGCTTGAAAAACCTGAGGGCTATTTGCCGCGTGCGGTTGATGCGCAAATTGAGCGCTATCTGGCCGTTTTCGGCGCAGTGGAGGTCGCGGGGACGAAATGGTGCGGCAAAACATGGACGGCGCTCGAGCACGGCGCCTCGGTAAGCTACGTTGATGAGGCTCTTGAGTTGGCCGAAGCCGATCCATCGATGATGCTGTTGGGCGATCGCCCGCACGTCATTGACGAATGGCAACGCGTTCCGGCGATTTGGGACGCGGTTCGTCATGAGGTCGACCGCAAGCGCGCAACGCGGGGAGCATTTATCCTTACAGGTTCGTCCACTCCCTCCCTGAGCGGGCAGAACGCCCCTGTTCACAGCGGTGCCGGGCGGATAGGGCGAGTGCGCATGCACCCCATGAGCCTTGCGGAATCGGGGAACTCTGCGAAAACGGTCAGCCTGTCGTCCCTGTTCAAGGGTGAGTTCGAACCCTGCCGCATTGAAAGAGACACGCTTGGCCTAGTGCAGCTTGCCTGTCGTGGCGGGTGGCCCGAGGCAATCGACCTCGACGCCGAGGCGGGGCAGCTGCTCTCGCGCGAATATCTTCGTGCCGCGTTCGACGTCAGCTTCCCGGCAATCGGGCTTGACGGCGACCTGGCGCGCCGCTTGTCGGCATCTATTGCGCGCAATCTGGGGCAGTCGACCACCTATAAAACCATCGCCTCGGACATGTTTGGGGCCGAGGAAAACCCAACCGATCTTATCAGCGAGGAAAAAGTTCGCGCCTATTTGCAGGCGCTTAAAAGCATGTACCTTGTGGAAGAGGTGCCGGGATGGGCGCCGCCGGCGCGCGACAAGAAGCGGTTCACCATCAAGCCGAAGCGTTATTTTGCGGACCCCAGTTTGGCAACGGCTCTGCTGGGACTCTCTCCTGAGGCGTTTTTGCACGATTGGCAAACGTTCGGGCTGGTGTTCGAGAACCTGTGCGTTCGAGACTTGGCAGTGTACGCGCGCACGCTCGATCTGCTTGACGATGTGCCGGTGCGCTACTATCGCGACGATTCCGGTCTGGAAGCGGATGCGATCGTTCAGCTGGCGGACGGTCGTTGGGCGGCGTTCGAGTTCAAGGTGAGTGAGGACAAGGTGGCCGCTGGCGCGGAAAGCCTCAAGCGCCTGCGGAAAAAACTGTGCTCGAACGCCCGTGCGCAAACGCGCCTCCCTGAGTTCATGGCCGTGATAACCGGCAACGGGGAGTACGCGCGCCGGATGGAAGAGGGCATATACGCCATACCCATCCGAACTCTGACGTGGTAAAACTCAGGATGGGGTTTGATACCTGAGTGGGGTTCATTGGCCTGAAGGCGGCTCCTCGTGCACGAGCAGGATGAGCTCGCTTTGGGTATGCACGCCGAGTTTGGCGTAGATGTTGCGCAGATGGCTTTTCGCGGTGCCGGGGCTGATGACGAGCTCCTCGGAGATCGCCCGCGCCGTCATGCCCTGCGCCAGCAGTTGCAGCACCTCTTCCTCGCGGTTGGTCAGGCGGTACTCGCGGGCGATGCGTTCAGCCGGCGTTTCGCGGAATGGGTTTTGGGCAGCGGGTCCGCCATTTTCGTCGGGCAAGTTCTCTGCGGCAGTCGGCGAAAGCGATGAAAGCGGCACCTCTTCCGCCAAGGCGGCGCCGGATGTGGCGGCGGCCTGGCTTCCGGAGGCGCCTTCGGGCAAACCTTCGCCAGAACCCTTGGATCCATCAATGACCACGAGCCCGATGCTTGCGAGCGAAAGCGCGAATGCGGCGGCGATGGTGCAGCCCGAGTATATTTCGGGCGACAGCACGGTTAAAAGGCTCGATGCCAGCAGTTTGCCCGCTTCGAACAGGATGAGCGCCACCAGCCACGTCATCGCGGCGGGATGCTTCGTCACCAGGAGGAACGGCGCCACGAACATGAGGAACATGGCGAGCTTTTCCACGAAGCTCTGCAGAAACGCGTACAGCAGCAGATAGGCGCCCCCCGAAGAGGCCGTCAAGTAGAGCGCCAGCATCAAGAACGGCAAGGCTATCAGGTTGTACAGCTCGATTTTCCTGCGTCCCCAAAACGAAACCACCAGGTACAGGCACAGCGCGCCCGCACATATCGCGCCCGCCGCGTAGCCCATCTGCACGTAGAGCGTCGTCGAGGCGACGCTTTGCTGGGGCAGCCACGTGGAATGAATGCTTCCCAACACGAAGGGATAGCAGGCGAACGGCATAAGCAGCGCCGCCGCGAAGGCGGGCGTCGAGGAGCGGGCCGCGCTGCGCAGCGAGTCGTCGATGCCGAGCGCCGGCCTCGCCGCCCCGGCTTTGCTGTCGCTCAGGAAATGGTTGTAGTCTTTGAACCAGTACAAAAGCCCCATCGAAAGCGGCGCCAGGCAGGCGGTCAGCAGGCTTGCGAAATCGGATTTCAACATGGAAAGCGCCATGTCGAGCCCGCCGATGCCGATAAGCGCCGCCCCCACGATGGCCGCGACTTGCCTGGCCTTCAGCTGCAGCAGCGCCTCGACCCAGCACAGGAGCATCAAAAGCTCGCAGCTCCTGCTGATGCAGCGGCAGGCGAACGTCGCTTCCTGCGGCAGGGTGAGCACCGTGGTGCCCGTCGCGGGCAGCGTCGAGAGCAGCAGCGCGCCGCCGATGCAGAAGCCCATGATCGGGTTGCGGTACAGGCGAAACCGCGGGTTCGCTCGATAGGCGAACATGAGCGCGATGACGGGCATCAGTGCGATGACGGCCGGGACCCACCGCTCGGGCGCCCCCATCGAGACGCTTTGGAACCCCGGCATTTTCTGCGACTCCTTGGCCAACATGCCGAAGGCCAGGCCCGCCACGGCGATGGCGAATCCGGGGACTCCCTCGGTGATCGTCGGCAACGCGCGGAGCAAGCCGGGCTTCGCGCGCCCGTCGCCGCGGGCGCTATCCCGTTCGCTGCCTCCAGCGCCATTCCGTCCGCCGTTGCGCGCACCTCCGTACCCGCCTGAAGCCGAATTCGCATTCCCGCATTCGTCCAATGCCGAATCTCGGCTGTCGCACGTCTCTGATTCCGCCGCCATAGCCTCTCGCATCGGCGTCCCCCTTGAAAGTCCCCTCTGCTCTCGTCCGGTCTCATGCTACCAAATCCATCAGGCATTTCGGCAAAAATACCACCCTGGTGGTAGACCCGCGGTGCAGCTTTTTCGCCTTTTACCGCCTGCTTTTCGACGATTTCCCCCTGCGGTTTACGCATCCGGTGAGATGTGGCCGCTCCCCTCGCCCCGTATCGTGCAACCCGTCGCGCAAAGCCGCGGCAAGACGAGTGATAGGACACGAGGGAAACAAGAGAGGGGAAGCACATGGGCAAACTAGCCACCATGTCGCGCCGCACGTTCCTGCAAACGGCTGCGGCCGTTGCGGGCGTCGCTGCTATAGGCGGCGCTGCCAATGTCGACGGTGCGCTGGCCGCAACGGGCGATGCGTCCGCCGGCGACGTCAAGCGCGTGCGCACCTGCTGCCGCGGATGCGGCAAGATGGAATGCGGCGTATGGGTGACCGTGAAGGACGGCCGCGCCATCAAAGTCGAGGGTGACGAGAGCGCGTATCAGTCCAACGGGAACTGCTGCGCGAAGTCGCAGGCAAGCCTGCAGGCCGCCTACCATCCGGACCGCCTGCATTTTCCGCTGAAGCGCACGAACCCGAAAGGCGAGGATCCGGGCTGGGTGCGCATCAGCTGGGACGAGGCGCTTGAGATGTGCCACACCAAGATGAAGGAAGTGCAGGACCGCTACGGCGGCGAGGGCATCATCGGCATGATGGGGACCTCGCGCCTGTGGGCGATGGCGTCGCCGCCCTTGGTGGGACTGTACGGGTCGAAGAATTCCATCACCGCCGCGCAGATCTGCAAGGGCATCCGCCGCGATGCCGGCGCGCTGACCATTGAGAACGGCGTGTTCTTCTTCGAAACGGTTGCTTTCCCGTGCGTGTATGTGCAGTGGGGCACGCAGCCTTCGGTGTCGAATTACGACGACAGCGCCCGCACCATCAGCGAAACCGTGCAGCGCGCCGATACCTATATCGTGGTTGATCCGCGCCTGACCAACGAGGGCAAGGACGCCGACATCCATCTGGCGCTGCGTCCCGGAACCGACGGCGCCATGGCGCTGGGCTGGACGCATCTGGTCATGAAGAACGGCTGGGAAGACCACACCTTCTGCACGCGCTGGTCGAACGCGCCCTTCCTGTACTGCGAGGATTTGGGCTTGGAGGACAATCCGTTCTTCACCGGCAAGTTCACCAAAGGCGGCGGCTTGAGCGTCAAGACGCGCCTTCTGCGCGAGTGCGACCTGGTGGAAGGCGGCAGCGTGAGCCGGTTCATGGTCTGGGACAGCATGCATGACCGGCTGACGTACTTCGACGCGGATGAGAGCGTCGGCAAGTGGGAGGGCGAGCAGGAGCTGCACATGCCCACCACGTTCACTGACTACGTGCGCCCCTCCGGCGCGTTCGGCGACCATACCGACGGCGACGTGTCGGGCCGCATTCCCGACCCGACCACCTTCGAGAACGAGATCGAGCCCGAGCTGTGGTACACCGGCGAGGTCACGCTGAAGGACGGCCGCAAGGTGCGCGTGAAAAGCGTATGGCAGAAGTACTGGGACGACGTGGTGGCGAAGTACACGCCCGATTACACGGCGCAGATCTGCGACGTCGAGCCCGAGTTGATCGAGCGTGCCGTTGAGGCCTGGGCCGGCAACCGCTTCGACCCGCGCTTCGCCAACGGCGGCATCCACTTCCAGCTGGCACCCGAGCAGTGCGGCAATTCGCTGCAGAACTTCCGCGCGCTCACCATCCTGTCGGCCATCGTGGGCGGATACGACTGCCCGGGCGGCAACCGCGGCATGACGCGCGCGCCGCTGTCCTGCGGCGGCTTGGGCAGCCCGTATTCGTGGGCGAACTGGACCATGGGCACCGACCCGGGCACCTTCGTCGAGACGTTCACGAAGAATTCGGTGAAGGCTTCGGCGCAGGATTACCCGCTGACGCGTTGGACGAGCCGCGACGACGCGCGCTGCATTTGGGACGCCGCCATGACCGGCAAGCCGTATCCCATCAAGGGCGGCGTGTGCTGCGCCGGCGACTTCATGAACCAGTGCAATTCGAACTACGCGTGGGACGCCATCAAGCAGATGGACTTCTTCGTGGACATCGACCTGTGGCATCATCCCACCTCCGAGCTGGCCGACATCAAGCTGCCTGCGCAGCATTGGATGGAAATCCCCGGGTTTGCGCGTATGTCGCAGGGGGCGTCCGGCGGCATGGGTGCCAACCAGCACTGCATCGAGGCGCCGGGCGAATGCAAGTTCGAAGTGGACATCTGCAACGACTGGTATAAGGTCGCGCAGAAGCCGTTTTTGAAGAGCGACACGGGCGAGTATTGGGGCGACGTCGAGCGCTACCTTGACTGGCAGGTGGAAGGCACGGGCAAAACCTGGCACGAGTACATCACCGAATTCCAGGAAAAGGGCTGGTGGCGCGCGAAGGAGGAATATCCCGAGCGCTGGGGCACGTATCGCCGCTACGAAACGGGCGGGCTGCGCCAGCCCGACAGCATGTCCTACGCGCTTGAAGAGGGCGACGGCATGCCCGGCACGGTGCTGCCGACCATGAAGGTCGAGATCTGGTCGACCGTGATGGAGACGTATCTAAGCCCTGAACTGGGTTATCTGCCCGACAAGCTGAAGGACTACACCATCTCCGAGATCTGCCTGCCCGAGTACAAGGAGCCGCCGCTGTCGCCGGTTTCGCGGCCCGACTTGACGGAGGAGTACCCCTTCAACATGACCACCGGCCGCCGCATCCCGGTGTACTTCCACTCCGAGCATCGCCAGCTGCCGTGGTGCCGCGAGCTGTGGCCCGCGCCGCGCTGCGAGATCAACCCCGCCGACGCCGAGCGCCTGGGCGTTGTGCAGGGCGACTGGATTTGGATCGAGTCGAAAGACGGCAAGATCCGCGAGACGGTGGACATCTTCCCCGGCATCAAGGAAGGCGTCATCAACGCGGAGCACACCTGGTGGTATCCCGAGCTGTCCGCGCCGAAGCATGGGTGGGACCTGTCGTGCATCAACGTGCTGGTGGACAAGGATGCGCAAGACCCGTTCACCGGCTCCAGCCAGCTGCGCGCCTATCCGGTGAAGGTGTACAAGGCCACGCCGGAGAACAGCCCGTTCGGCAACCCGTGCCCGTGCGATGACGACGGGACGCCCATCATCAGCGACTCGAGCGATGCGCGCTTGAAGGAATGGCTGCCGGTTTACGAAGGGAGGGACTAGGCTATGACGCAGTACGCGATTTTGACGGACCTCAACAAGTGCGTGGGATGCCTGGCATGCAGCGTCGCTTGCAAGACGGTCAACGGCGTGCCCATCGGCAGCTTCTGGAACAAGACGCTGCGCATCGGGCCGAACCCGAAGTACGACGGCGCGAAGATGCCCGACATGGAGATGTATTTCATGACGGTGGGGTGCCAGCATTGCGCCGAACCCGAGTGCGTGAAGGTATGCCCGACCGGTGCGAGCCACAAGCTGGACGACGGCACGGTGCAGATTGACAAGAGCAAGTGCATCGGATGCCAGTTCTGCGCAATGAGCTGCCCTTACGGTGTTCGCTATTTGAACGAGGAAGAGCGCGTCGTGGAGAAGTGCACGCTGTGCGAGCAGCAGATCTCGCAAGGCGAGCTGCCGCAGTGCGTGGCGCAATGCGGTGCGCGGGCGCGCTTCTTCGGCGACGTTGACGCCGGGTGGGATACGTTTGAGGCGCCCGGGCGTTTGCTGCACAAGGACGCCACCTACGAGGAGGTGCATGCCTCGCGCGTGAACATCCTGAAGACGACCAAGCCGTTCACGAATGACCAGATCCATCATCTGCCCAACGTCGGCAATGCGCCCAGCTTCGCGTACATCCTGCGCGACATGGATTGGAAGGGGGAGGAATAATGGAGTTGCAATGGCCTCTGATTTTGTTCACGACCCTGACCGCGTGGGCGTGCGGCGTCTTCGGCGGCACCGGCGTGCTGGCCTTGAAGGGCGCGGGCAAGAAGTCCCAGGCGGCGCTCACCGTGGCGTCGGTGGTGCTGCTTGCGCTCGGCGGCATCGCGGTGTT
>CAVDXU010000061.1:0-7726 GCA_963613135.1 bacterium | reverse complement strand
TCTTCGGAGTCTCCGGCGTCTTCGGCTCCTCGTACTTGTTGTCGAAGGCCGCGGCGGTCGCGCCGCCCTCGTAGGCGACGTCGGCCGTCATGGTGCCATCGCCGTTGTCGGTTACCTTCACGGTGATCTTCTGGTCGGCGGCCTTGGTCCAGCCGTCGCCCAGATCGCCCAGCTCGCTGATCACGTAGGTGATGGTCTCGCCCGCGTTGTCCTCGTCGTAGAAGACGCCGTCGAGCACGGCGGCCTGCCCGGCCTTGACGGTCGCGGTCGCGATGGCCTCGCCGGTCTTAGCGCCGGAATCGTCGGTCTCGAACAGGCCGAAGGTAAATTCCTTATCGGAGGTCGTCGAGCCGCCGTTGACGGTCTTGGAGATCTCAACCTGAAGCTCGCCGGAAGTCGCGTAGGTGTTCGTGAACGCGGCGGCGTTGGTGCCGCGGGAGTAGGTCACGTCGGCCTTGAGGCTGCGGTCCGCGTTCTGCGTCACCTTGACGGTAACCGCGACGTCGGAGTCGGCCGTCCAGCCCTTGTCGTTGTGGCCGACCTCGTGAACCTTGTAGGAGAAGGTCTTGCCGGCGTCGGCCAAGGTGTAGGCGATGCCGGAGAAGGACGCGGTGCCGCCGGCCTGGGTCTTGACGCCCTCGACGCCTTCGACCTTGCTGCCATCCTTGTTGAGGAGCTCGAACTCGAACCACTCGCCCGCCACGGCCTCGGTGCCGCCGTTGACGGTCTTGGTCACGGAGATGGTGGCGCAGCCTGTGGCCTCGTACTTGTTGTCGAATTTGGCGACGACCGAGCCATCGGCCTCGTAACCACGCTGGCCATACTCGACCTTGGTCACGTGCAGGTCGCGATCGGCGCCCTGCACGACGGTGAAGGTCACGGGGAAGTCATCATCGTTGGTCCAGCCGTTGCCCAAGTCGCTCGTCTCGTGGACGGTATAGGTGTAGGTGCCCGCCTTGCTAAAGGTCAGCTCGCCGAAGGAAACGACCTGGTGATCGTAGTCGGCGGTGATCTCGCCGGTGCCGGTTACCTGCTTCTGGTCCTGATCAAGCAGGGCGAAGGTGAACTTCTCGCCCTTGGCGATGGGCCCGCCGTTGACGGTCTTGGTCACCTTAATCGAAGCCGTAGTCGAATCGGGCTTGGGGGCGGTATACGTGTTGTTGAACTGCGCGGAGTTCACGGGGTCGCCGTTCTCGGTGTAGGAAACGTCGGCGGAAATCTTCCCGTCCTTCTCGACGACGTTGACGGTGGCGGTCACGGTCTTGCCGTCGTAGGTCCAGCCGACAGGAACGATTTCCGGCTTGACTTCCTTCAGTTCGTACGTGAAGGTCCGGCCAATCATGCCCTCGGTCAGCTCGCCCTCGAAATCGGCCTCGCCGGCGCCGGTGATGGTGACGTCGGAAAGCTTGGGCGCCAGTTCGGCGTTGTCGCCGGTGGCCGCAGCAGTGAAGGTGAAGGCGGGAGCAGCGTCTTCCTCGTACGTACCGGTAACGCCCTTGTTGACATGAATCTTGAAGCTGCCGTCAGCCAACGAGTCGTACACGGAAACCGAAGTGCTGATGGTGGGCGTGATGCCGAGGGCCTTGGCCTTGGCCTGCGCCGCGGCAAGGTCCTTCTTATCCTGCTCGCTCGTTCCGCCGAACATCACATAGAAGGGTTCGGTGTTGGAAATCTTGTAACCGGTCGGGGCCTTCGTCTCAACGTAGCAATACAGAACGTTCGATTCGAGCGGTGAGCCCTCGGTTCCGAACTGCGCCACGCCGTTTGCCCCGGTGGTTTTCGGGTTGGATCCAACGCCCGTAACGAGCGACTTCACGATATCGCCCTCTTTAGAGGCGTCCATATCGACTTTGTAAAGCGCGAATTCCGCACCCTCGAGCACCTTGTTGCCCGAGTCGTCGGACTTGGTGATGGTCAGGCCGTAGCTCGTGCCCTCGGTGCCGGCGTTGGACTTCGCCACCTGCCAGTATTTGCCGTACTTCTTAGACGCGCTGGCAAAGCCGTTCATCGAGACATCGTTGCTGATGAAGACGTTTTCGCCCAGGGCGCCCTGCGGGCTCACGTCATAGGTAACGGTAAGAGCACGGGAATCCGGCACGGTGAGGGTAAGGACCGTGGTCGAGCTGCCGTCTGCAGCGGTACCGTTGCCAAGCTTGTACGAGACGCCCTCGGTCACCTCGGCGCCGGTCTTGGCGTCCTTGACGTGCAGCGATCCGGAGGCAAAGCTTGCGCCCGAATTCATAGTGTCCACCAGCTCAAGCGAGCCGGTAGTGCCGATGGTCAGGGCGTTGGGGTTCACCCTGATGGTGAAGGTGACGTGGGAGCCGTCGGAAGCGCGCTTGGCCGTCTTGTCCAGGACCTGGTTGGTGATAGTGGTCGTGGCAGTGCCGGCCGGGAAGGTCTTCTCGCCGGCGTCTGCCTGGGCGCTGTTTTGGAACTCCTTGCTCTCGCCCGCCTTGAAGAAGGATGCCTTGACGGCGGTCTTGTACTTGAAGGTGACGTAGCCCTTCCATGAGTAGACGGGGTCCGTTTTGGTCCCGGCGTTCTTTGCCACGCCGGAGGTCTTCACGGTGAAGGTGGCCGTTCTGCCGGTCACCGTGGGCTCGATGGAATTGTTCCAACTCGAGTCAAAACCGCTGGCACCAACAAGGGTGCACTGGCCCGATTTGGCCACATATGCCATGCCGTCGGGCAGTGTGTCGGTAAGCTTGACGTCGGCGCCCTTGAGGTCGCTGGCCGCCTGGTGCGTCCAGGTGTTGGGCTCGTCGCAGTTGACATGGGCTTCCCACTCGGTGATCCAGGCGCCCTTCTCACCGTTGCCCCAGTCGTAGGTGGCGTCCCAGGACGAGTCGCCGGTGGTCTTCTTAGAGACTGCGGGCATCGTAGAGCTCTCAAGCTCGAAGGAGGCGTTGGCCGAGACCTTGGATTTCTTGTCGGTCGTAACCGTGGACTCGTTGGTGTAGGTGCCCACCGGGTAGGCGTCGCTCACCTTGGAAGTCTGAGTTTTGTAGGCAACGTTGACCTTGGCGCCTGCCTTGCCGATAAGGGCCTTGACCTTCTCGGTTGCCTTGAAGGTGATCTGGAAGATACTGTTCCACTGGCCGGTCTCGCCGTTGTTAGTAAGCACGTAGTCGGTGCCGGCCTCAAGGGTGTCGCTGCCGTCGATTGCCACGGTCACGCCACCGGTAAGCTTAACGGTGGCGTTGTTGGGAAGGCTGGTGAACTGGTCGGTAAAGACGATGCTGTCGGCCGAGGTGTTGGCGGCCATGTCGCTAAAGAGGATCTGGGATTTCCACTCGGCCACGCCGTCGTAGTTGGCGGAGTCGATGGCCTTCGTCAGCGACTTAGTGATGTAGGTGCCCTTATCGGTGGGCTGATACGTGCCGGTAGCCTCGCCGTCGGGGTAGCTGCTGTCTGCCGGCGGGGTCACAACAACCTTGTTGGTCACGGGGTCGAGCGAAGATGTGTCGGTCATCTGGGTGTGGTAGGTAACCGTGTACTGCTGCTTTCCGGCGTTCGAGGGAAGGTTGAAGGAAAGCGTCTTGCTGGACGGATCGACCGTGCCGGTGAGCACCTTGGTGCCAGAGGCGTCCTTCACCTCATAGCTCGTGCCCGACTTAAAGGTCTGCCCATCGCCCAGTGTATCGGTGAACGCATAGTTCGACATATCGGCCTTGAGGCTGCCGCTGTTGAGGGTAACGGTCCAGGTAATGTCGTCGGGAGTGCCCGAGGAGCCCTTACTCGCCATGGAATACTTGACGCTTTGCGGATCAACCGACTTCGGACCGCTTTCCTGCGGATTGGTAGTACCCCAATTCCACTTGATGGTGTTCTTGATATTGGAGAGATTCTCGTTGTCTCCCAGGGCATCAAGGGCGGACTGCTTCACCTGAGTCTTGTACTGGACGTAGTAGTCGCCAGCGGAAAGGTCGCCAAGCGAGATGATCGCCTTCTGATCCTTGTAGGAAACGCTGAGGTTGCCGGACACGGTGGCACCGGTCTGGTCAACAAGCTTGAAGGAGCCGTCCACAAAGGAGAGGTTCGAGCCGATCTCGTCGGTGATCGTGAGGCCGGTGGCGTAGGTCTTGGGGGAAACCTTGATCGTCCAGGTGTAGGAGCTGTCCGTCGCGTCGAAGCTGGGCATCTCCCAAGTCTTGCCGGGGTCGGCGCCAAACTTGGACGCATCGACCGAGCCATCCTTGGTGTTGATCGTCACCGGGGTGGCCGTGCCCGGGAAGTTTACGACAACGCTCTTGCCGTCGCCCTGGTTATTGCCCGCCAGCGTGAAGTCGAAGCTCACGTGGGCGGTAATGTTGTTAGCCTGGCTGCGGAGCCAGTTCTCGTTATAGTGCAGATAAGCGACGCCGCCCTTGATCTCCCAAGTTCCGGCAATATTGTTGTTGCCATCATAAAGAGTTTGCGATGGCTTGTTCGTGAAGCTCACGTTGTCGGGAAAGGTGTACATGATGTTCGGCTGGGAGAGGGTGGGCTTCTCAGCGCTGCTGAAGTCGATGCTTAGCTTGCCGTAGACCGTGGTATCGGTGGTGATGGCTTCGCTACCCAGCTCCTGGGAATAGTTCGAATCCTTGTAAAGGCCGACGGACAGACCGGTGGTCACCTCGCGATAATCGGCCTTTTCGTTATAGGTGTCGGAGGAATCGACATCGGCGAGCATGATGCCGCTTTCGCTGGACTGGGCGAGTGAGCTAGAGATGAAGCTCTTCAGCGTATTCTCGCCGGTGCTGACGGCGTTCTCGTTGCTGCCGGTCGCGCTGGAGTCGGCATTGCCGCCATCGGAGGCCTTGCCGCTATCGGCGACCGCATCAACCGAGGAGCCATCCTCGGCAGTCGCTCCGGCTGCGGCATCGGTCTTTCCCGGCGTCGTGTCGCCGGCAACCGCTTGCTGCGTCTGATCGGCTGCCTGCGTGCCAGCCGCGCTTGATGCCGCGACGGCCTTCGTGGCCGGCGACATGCCGAGGGCCAAAACAACGGCCAGCGCAACATTCGTCAGCTTCGTCGATAACCGAGCCCCTTTAAGGTGTACGTTTCTCCTCATGATGATCCTTTCCCTCTTCGCTTTCCTTACCCCCGAGAAAGCGACCTTGCGCACGCATGTATAGCCCCGGCAAAACGCGCGGAGCCTCAATTCCGGCAAGTGCCGGAGCAGGATAGTTATGGGCTGAAGTCGTGATAGATGAGGGAAAGGCTCGTGAAACACGAGCATGAAAACGCATTCGATACGTTATGCGAGGAGAAAATCACTCGTTATACGTACGCATGGTGGTCGATGCCTTCTTCCCTCAAATTGAATTTCATCCGTGGTTTTGACGCACCATCGCCAAAACCACAGCAAGCGTTATACCAGCAAAATCATAGGGAATCGTTGCGCAATCAGTCGATTAATCTAATAGTTGTCACGGATCGCTCGGTGTAGACAAGATGTGACGTACCTGCTACACATACGTGACAAGATTGACGTGGATGACAGGGACAACAGGCGCGGTGGAGACGGCGGGGGAGTTCGCTTCGTTCGCCGCAGGAAGAAAGGACTTGCGGGGCGGATTCTCGCCTACGAGATTCCCCAGTCGCCGAACACCAGGCCTTTCACCAGGCCGAGCACCGCGATGTGCGCGGGGTAGTAGGCGTAGAAGAACCACTTCATCGAACGGCCGCGCCCGCCGTTGTACGCGCCGAGCAGCGGAATGGTCAGCGTGCAGCCGACGAGCGGGTACAGCACCAACGCCAGGTTGCGCAGCGTGGGCGCCTCGACAAGCTGCGATAGCATCGGCAGGCCGTTTGCGCAAATGGGGAGCAGTGCCGAATAGGCTGCGCGCGTGCGCACGCTGCCTTGCACCAGCCGCAGCGCCATCACCATGCACGGGGCGAGCACGCCCCAGTCGCAGTACACCGTGAGCAGCGTGACCGCGACGAACACCACCCAGAACAGCGGCCGCGAGCGCATATGGTCGTAGGCATACAGCAGCATCAGACAGACGAACAAGGTGAACAGCACGTTCATCTGGCTTGCCAGGAACAGGCTGTACGGAATTTGCGCCACAAGCGCGAAGATGAGCAGGCGCTGCCCGTAGCGCTTCACATTCGAGGTGTGGTTATAGCCTTCGACCAGCAGAAACGCCATGATAGGAAACGTGAGGCCGCCGAAGCCGAACAGCAGGCAGAACAGCTCGTCGGGCATCTGGTTCCAGAAGATATGGCACGCGTGGTTGCAAGTCATCCCGATGATGGCGATCACCTTCAACGGGAATGCGGTGATGCCCTTGTTACGCGCGGGGGTGTTTTCGGCAGCTTGCTGTATCATGCGCTGAGTATAAACGAAAGGATGCCCCATGCCCAAGCCCCTCAACCCCCGCAAGGTCGCCATCGTCGGATGCGGCTTCGTCGGTTCTTCCAGCGCTTTCGCCCTTATGCAGTCGGGCCTGTTCAGCGAAATGGTCCTCATCGACGTGGATCGAGACCGCGCCGAAGGCGAGGCGCTCGACATCGCGCACGGCATGCCGTTCGCCGCGCCCATGAACATCTACGCCGGCGACTATTGCGACATCGATGACGCCGCCATCACCGTCATCACCGCCGGCGCTAATCAGGCGCCCGGCGAGACGCGGCTTGATCTGGTCAACAAGAACGTCGCCATCTTCAAGTCCATCATCCCGCA
This sequence comes from bacterium, assembly GCA_963613135.1. Taxonomy (GTDB): domain Bacteria; phylum Actinomycetota; class Coriobacteriia; order Coriobacteriales; family Eggerthellaceae; genus Senegalimassilia. The sequence goes on along the minus strand of CAVDXU010000061.1, from coordinate 1,053 downwards.
GATCGCCGAGCGCAACTACCAGGGCATTTTGCTGGTCGTGTCCAACCCGGTGGACATCCTGACGTACGTGGCGCTCAAGCTGTCGGGGCTGCCGGAGAATCGCGTATTCGGCAGCGGGACGGTGCTCGACACCGCGCGCTTCAAGTACGCGCTCGGCGAGCATTTGGGCGTCGACCCGCGAAACGTGCATGCGCGCATCATCGGCGAGCACGGCGACAGCGAGATTGCGGCATGGAGCTTGGCGAACGTGTCGGGCATCCCGGTGAGCGACTTCTGCGAGATGCGCGGCCACACCAACCATCGCGAGAACATGGACCGCATCGCCGACGAGGTGCGCAACGCGGCCTACGAGATCATCGGCAAGAAACGGGCAACGTATTACGGCATCGCGATGACCGTCAAGCGCATTTGCGACACCATCACGCGAGATGAGAAAGCCATCCTCCCGGTATCGAATTATCTGGACGGCTGCTACGGCCTGCACGACATCGTGCTGTCGATGCCGGCCGTCGTGGGCAAGGGGGGCGTCGAGTACAAGGTGCCCGTACCCATCAGCGACCACGAGCTTGAGCAGCTGCAGGCATCGGCGAAAACCCTGCGCACGGTGATCGACGGATTGGATTTGTAAGGGCAACGCGAGAGCGGGCACTTGCGGTAATTTGCTCGGTTAACAATTCGGATGCGCAGCCACTCCCCGCGGTTTTGCTGGCATAATAGTTGCCGTGGTTCCGACCACGATGCGTCGAAATCGCAGATAAATCCCGATTCGAGGAAAGAAGGAAACCACCATGGAGAAAAGCGCCCACTTCAGTGGCTCTCGCTTGTCGACGATGATGGCGAACGTCGCGTTGGCCACCGTTTTAACCCTGGGCATGTCGCCGACCGCCAAGGCTATGGCGGCATCGAATGATGCCGACTCGCAGCAGCCCGCCAACCAAGCGCAGGCAACCATCGCGGACTACCAAGCCTCCGGCGAGCTCGAGGTCAACATCTCGGCGACCGTCAACGGCGGCTCGACGGCCTCCGACAAGGAGTTCACCTTCGGCCTGTTCG
>CAVDXU010000060.1:3558-9000 GCA_963613135.1 bacterium | reverse complement strand
TGGACCTGCGGCGTCTTGGCTGCGCCACCTGCGGCGTTCTGGGTTTGACCTGCGAATCGTGCCGGCTTGCTGGCTTTTGCGCTATCATAGCCGCATGCAAAAACGCGCACGCGACATATACCAGGCTATCGAGCGGCCTCTGATCAGCTTCACGGCCGTGCTGCTTAGCTGCGTGGTGTTCCTGATCGCGTTGTGGACGATCGTCATTGCTGTTCGATTCATCGTGGGGTTGTCATGATTTCCCGTCTTCACCCCGCGGCCCTGAAGCGACGTTAGACGGGGCGTATCATGTGGCAGCGTTTCTCGTGGTATGACGTCAGGGTTGTCGGGCACTATCTCGGCGTGCTCGTGCTGTTCTCGTCGGTGGCGCTTTTGGCGCCGCTTATCACCGCCATCGTTTTCCAGGAATGGGTTCCGGCCAGCCATTACCTGCTTTCCATCGGCATTTCGCTGATCGTCGGGTCGCTGCTGCGCCTGATGCGCGTCCAGCCGGGTCGCCTCAATCGTCAGCAGGCGCTTGCGGTAACGGGATTCGCATGGGTGGTTCTTGCGTTCATGGCGAGCATCCCGCTTTGGATGTCGGGGCATTTCGACACGTTCCTCGACGCTCTCTTTGACGGCGTTTCCGGCGTCACCACGACTGGCGTCAGCATTATTTACGATCTTGATCATCTTTCGTACGCCGACAACATGTGGCGCTTCACCATCCATGGTTTGGGCGGTTTGGGCCTCGTTGTCGTTGCGTTATCGTTCGGCCTGTTCGGGAAGGGCTCGGGCGGAACCCTGTTCGTTTCCGAAGGGCGCAGCGAGCACGTGGTGCCCAACGTCGTGCAGACGGCGCGCTTCATTTCGAAGCTGACGCTCGGTTTCGTTCTCGTCGCCGGTTGCGTGCTCGCTGTCATGTGCGCGTTCGACGGCATGGAGGTTCCGCGCGCCGTCCTGAACGGCTTATGGCTGTCCATCTCGGCGTTTTGCACCGGCGGGTTCACTCCCATGTCGAACAGCGTTCTGTATTACCACTCCATCCTCATCGAGTTCGTGCTGATGCTGCTCATGATCGTCGGCAGCGTGAACTTCGTCCTGCACGCCCGCCTATGGAAGGGCCGCGTCGATGATTTCTTCCATGACTTCGAGATCAAAACCATGTTCATCTGGGTTTGCGTCATGACGCTCGTGTTCGCCGCCTCGGTTTCGGCATCCTCGGAGTTTTCGAACCTGGCGACCATGCTGCGCCGCGGCGTCTTCATGGTCGTTTCGGCCTTCTCGACCACGGGATTCCAGAACATCACGACCAATCAGTTGACCACCTCGCTCACGTCCGGGGCGTTTTTGGTGCTTGCCGCGCTCATGGCTATCGGCGGCGGCGCGGGTTCCACTTCTGGCGGCATCAAGTTCAGCCGCATCGCCGTCATCATCAAGTCTATTGTCTCGACGGTGAAGGAGACCATTTCCCCCGATTCGGCGCGCGTCGTGGTGTCGTACAATCATGTCGGCCGCCGAATTCTGACGCCTGACGTGGTCAAAGAGGCCATGACCGTATTCGTCTTGTATGTGATCACCTACGCGATAGGCGCGTTCGTCGGCATCGCACATGGCTACGAGGCAACGCAGGCGATTTTCGAATCGGTGGCCATGGCTTCCAACGGTGGCATCACATCGGGGCTTTGCTCGCAGGGCATGCCCATCACGCTCGAGCTGTTCTACATGCTTGAGATGTGGGCCGGTCGTTTGGAGTTTCTCACGCTGATCGCATTGATCGTCAAGCTCGTGGCATCGCTTAATCCCCGCAGGCTGGTGAAGCGGCCATGATGAAAACGCTTCATGAAAAGGGCTTCGCCACCGCCATCGCCATCGCCCTTGCCTTTGCGCTTGCGGCTCTCATGGCCGTTTCGTTCGTTGCTCTCGCCCCGTTCGCCCCGTTCGCCACATGCCAACAACTTGCGCAGGCCGAGGAAACGCCAGCTCAAGACAACGAGGTCGATGTCTCGCAGTTGCCCGACAGCTCGTTCATCTACGATACCTCCATCATCGATCTGAGCACGGCCGACAGCTACTACGACAAGCAGACGGTTCAGGTGACCGGCGAGGTCATCGGCGATAAGATCCTGGTCGATGCCGATGATGACCATTGCTGGATCACGCTTTCGGCGTCGGGCTCGACCACCATGACCACCTTGCTGTCGTCGACCGCGAGCACAGCTGCCACCGCGCAGACGACCGCTCAGATGTCGAAGGCGAGCTCGATCGCGACGACGACGGTTTACATGACGAAGACCGCCGCCGAGAAGATCGACCTGTTCGGCAAATATGGGCAGAAGGGAACGACGCTGCAGGTGCGCGGCACGTTTCATCTGGCATGCGCCGAGCATTCCGGCGTCTCGGACATCCATGCGCAGGTGATCACGGTGACCCAAAAGGGCAAAGCGACGCTCGACGTGTTCGATCCGGTGAAGTTCGTGCCGGGCATCGTCGCCATCGCGATCGGCCTGGGATTGATGGTGCTGTTCCGCTGGCTTCAGGAACGGCAGCGCTAGCGTGCTGGAAGAGCCGTTGGCGATAGGCAGGGCGACGCCAGCGTGTGCCGGCGACAGGGCGCCATCGTTGGCGGAGGATAGTGAGGAATGAGGGGCTTTTGCAGAAAGCGCAGGCAATGAAAGCGCAGGTCATTAAACTTGATCGCGGATATCCGCTCGTGCGGCTCGAAGGTGGGCGCATGGTGCGTTGCGAGCACGCGACGGCGCTCGTCAAGGGCGAGAAGGTCCGTGCGGTCATCGGGGATTTCGTCGAGGTCGATGCGCCCGATGGCCACGACAAGGGCATCATCACGGCCATCTGCCCGCGTTCGCGCGCGTTCGTGCGCAAGGACCCGACCGAGCGTGCGGTCGCCCAGGTGCTCGCTGCCAATTTCGATCGCGTCATCGTTGCGCAGCCCCTCGCCGAGGTGAACATGCGCCGTCTCGAACGCGAGCTTGTGCTGGCATTCGAGACGGGTGCCGCCGTAACCGTCGTTTTGACCAAGGCCGATCTTGCCGAAAGCGAGGCGCAGGTAAACGAGGTATCCGATCGGGTGCGCGCGCTTGCCGGCCCCGAGGTGCAAACGCTTGTGGTGTCGGGCGACGACCCGCGAAGCGTCGAGGCGGTTCGCGCGCTCATGCCCGAGAACACGACGACGGTGTTGATCGGCAAATCCGGCGTAGGGAAATCAAGCCTGGTCAACATGCTGGTTGGCGAACAGGTGCAGCAAACGGGCGACGTTCGCGAGGGCGACGGCAAAGGCAGGCACACCACGGTGAGCCGCGAGATGGTTGCCGTTCCCGGCGGCGGTTATGTGGTCGACATGCCGGGCGTGCGCGGTTTGGGGTTATGGGACGCCGACTCGGGAATAGGCGCCGCCTTCTCCGATATCGAGCAGCTGTCCGAGCAGTGCCGATTCCGCGATTGCAAGCATGGCAGCGAACCCGGCTGCGCCGTACGTGCCGCCGTCGAATCGGGCGATATCGCGCCCGAGCGTTTCGCCAGCTACCAGGCTTTGAAACAGGAAACGGCGACGTTGAAGGAGCGCCGCGAGGAGGCTCGTCGCATGCGCGGCGAGAAGGCGTCGGACAAAAAGGGATCCGCCAAAGCGAGCCGTTCGCGTGGGAAGCGAGCGTGCAAGCGATAAAAAGGCTACAATAGGGGGGTTCAACATCACGCGCGTCGCCTGGCGGCGCGAAACGCAACTGATACGAAGGACGTGTATGAATCCACTTATCGTCATCCCCACGTTCGTCTCCTCGTCACGTCAGCGGCGCGGTGGAGGCAACGGCATCCTCGACGTTTACGATCATACGACGCCTCTGTCCGAGCCGGGCGAGCTTCCGCGCCTGCTTGCGTCGCTGCAGAAGGTTCGAGGGCTCGGCCAAATCGTGGTACTGGTGGTTTCCGACAAGTCCATCGCGGAGAAGGCCGCCGAGAAGGTGCAGTCCATCGCTTCGCGTTATCCGGTTCTCAACGTTGCGGTTATCGGGTACGCCGAGCTCGATCTGATCCGGCAGCGCATGGAGCAGTTCGGCGTCGGCCGTCTTACCAAGGAAATCGGCCTTGCCGGATACGGCGCCGTTCGCAATCTCGGCCTGGTGGTTGCCGATGTCATGGGCTTCGATTCCGTGGTGTTTTTGGATGACGACGAGGTCGTCGACGACGCCGAGTTCCTGCAAAACGCCGTGTACGGCTTGGGGAAGCTCACGCGCAAGGGTGTTCCGATCGTTGCGAAAACCGGCTACTACTTCAATTCGAACGGGTCTTATCTCTCGAAAAGCCAGGACAAGTGGTACAACCGCTTCTGGCAACAGGGCAAGGCGTTCAACCAATGGATCAGCAAGGCCGTTCAAGGCCGTCGCCTCTCCCGCAGCAACCATGTTTGCGGCGGATGCCTCGCACTGCACAAGGAGGCATTCAAGCGTCTGTCGTTCGATCCGTGGATCGCGCGTGGCGAAGACTTGGATTACATGCTGAACCTGCGCATGTACGGCAGCGACATCTGGTTCGACAATCAGTGGAGCTTGCGCCATCTGCCGCCTGAATCGACGAGCGAGGGGACGCGGTTCCGCCAGGATATCTACCGTTGGCTGTACGAGTACCGCAAGATGGAGTACAGCCGCACGCAAATCGACTTGATGCAGGTCAAGCCCCAGTCGCTTGAGCCGTACCCGGGGCCGTTCCTGCGTCCGGGCATCACAAGGCGTATCCGCATCACGGCCATCCTGCGCAGTTTCGCGCGCAAAGACAAGCGAGCGTATCGCCAGGCCGCCAAGGCCGCGCGCACTGAAGCCGTGCTGTATTCCCAGCGTAATTGCTCGAAGTACTTCGAATTCCAGTTCGTCTGGCCCGAGCTCATGGCGCGTTTGGAGAACGATACCGTCCTGCGCACCGCGCTGATCCAGTCCGTCGCGCATCGCCAGGAAACCGTCGCCCCGCATGCGCAAGCCGCTCCGGTTCCCTCTCAGCCGGCGCCGGGGGTCGATCCGGGCGTGACGTGCGAAATCCGTCTGAATATCGCGGAATAGCGAAAGTCATCGGGTCGTGGATATATTCGCTCAGGTGGTGGCGCCAGCGCTCGCCGGTATTTTCGTCGGCGTCATGTCCGGATTGCTCGGTGTTGGCGGCGGCACCATCATGGTTCCCATCTTTCGCCTTGCCTTCGGGATGAGTCCCATAGCGAGTACCGCGACGAGCCTGTTCGCCATCATCCCGACATCCATCTCGGGCGTGGCCACCCACGTGCGCGGGAAAACGTGCATCCCCAAGTTGGGCGTTGCTCTGGGAATCGGTGGGGCGATCATGTCTCCCGTCGGCGTGTGTCTGGCGAGCATTTCCCCTGATTGGGCGATTATTCTAGTGGCTGCTCTCGTTATCGGGTTCAGCGCCTACAAGATGTTTCGCAAGGCGTTGAAGGCGCCGCGG
>CAVDXU010000060.1:0-3315 GCA_963613135.1 bacterium | reverse complement strand
TATGTCGGAGTGGGCGGCGGGTTCATCATGGTGCCCATGATGCTCGCATTCCTGAGTGTTCCCATGACGCTTGCTTCGGGGACGTCGCTGATCGCGATCATGATCCTCGCGGTTCCCGGCGTGATCGAGCAGGCCGTTTTCGGGAACATCAACTACCTGGCGGGCATCGCCGTGGTCATCGGCACCATCCCCGGCGCCGTTATCGGAGCTCGTCTGATCAAGGTTATCCCCGAGCGTCAGCTGCGCTTCTTGTTTGGCTGCTTCCTTCTGATCGCCGCGGTCATGCTGATGCTCAACGAATTCGGCATACTGGGATAAAGCACGCCGGCAAGGCGTGACGTTTCATCGAACATAGGAAAGGCAGGGCGCATGAGCACCCCTATCGAAGAGAACCGCACGCGTTTGCCGCGAAACTTCTCGCTCGAAATACTGCTATCCGTCGTGGTCGCCATGTCGGGTTTGATCCTTATTTGGAACGTGGTGTCGCCCGATGCGAGCATTCTGGCCCTATTCTGCGCGGGCATGGTGTTCACGCTGTCCATCGTGATCCTCATCCGCTTGCTGATGGATCCCGATTCCGTTCGCGCGCGTCAGTCGAATGCCGTTTTGCAGCTAGCCAGCCAAACGCTCGAAGCAATGGATGAGGGATTGAATCAGGAGTCGGCGCAACGGATATGCAGTTTGCTCCTTCCGTCGACCGCCGCCATCGCCGTCGCCATCACCGACAAGGAGAGCATTCTGGGTTACGCCGGATACCTTCAGCAGGAAAATCCGTCGGGCAGCTCGATCAGAACCCGCGCAACGTATGCAACCATCGCTGACGGCAAGACGCGCGTGCTGTTCACCCCTGAGGAAATCGGTTTCCCGAACGGCCCATCAGGCATCAAGGCGGCCATCATCGTTCCGCTTACCATTGGGAAGAACGTTGCCGGCACGCTCAAATTCTATTACCGTCATGGCAACAGCATCAGCGAGACCCAGAAATCCATCGCAGCGGGATTCGGGCAGATTCTTTCAACGCAGATGGCCGCATCGGCTCTTGAGGAGCAGACGACGCTGGCGACCAAGATGGAGTTGAAAATGCTCCAAAGCCAGATCAATCCTCATTTCTTGTTCAACACCATCAACACTATCGCCTCGTTGACGCGCACCAGCCCCGACCAGGCGCGCACCTTGCTGCGCGAATTTGCGAAATTCTATCGCAGCACGCTTGAGGACTCCGCGGATCTTATCGTTTTCCAGAGGGAGGTCGAGCAGACGCAGCGCTATTTCATGTTCGAGCTGGCACGTTTCGGCGAAGAGCGTCTTGAGCTCGTGTGCGATGTCGACCCCGAGGTTGCCGACATGATGACGCCGCCGTTTTTGATTCAGCCCCTTGTCGAGAACGCCGTCCAGCACGCGATGCCCTCGGAGGGGAAGCTGACTATTCGTTTGGATGCGGTGCGCCAAGGCGATGACGTGGTGCTGAGCGTGAGCGATGACGGCACCGGCATGACCGAGGAGGCTCGGCAGAACATCCTGCATCCCGATTCCGCCGAAGGCATCGGCATCGCGGTCGGCAACGTGCATGATCGCATTCGCGGATACTACGGACCGGATTCGCGCATGGAGGTTGAGAGCGAGCTGGGTCGAGGGACCACCGTGCGCCTGGTGTTGGTGAACGCTGCCATTCGCGAACGGGAGTAGCCGTAAGGCGAAGGCATTGACGCACTTCGTCCAATGCCTGGCGGGTTCCCTTATGGCGATGTTGGCGGCGGGAAGCAAACGAGGGTGCCGAGCTTGCAGATGGGCTCGGCACCCTCGTTCTTTATGAGCGGTATACGGGCGTTACAGCAGGCTCGTCACTTGACCGAGAAGCGGCTCGAACGAAACGCCGCGCTGCTCGTATCCGGGCTGCTTGGCCGACACGATCATGGCATCGTGCGTGAAGTTGCCGGCGAATCGGACCGATTCCTCAAGCGAGCGCCCGGCCATCACTGCCGCTAGCAGGCACGACGCGTACACGTCGCCGGTTCCGTGCAGCATGTAGGGTAGATACTCGTTGGCAAGCTCGTGCGTTTCGCAGTCGATGCCGCCGACGAAGTTGCGGATAACCGTTTCGCCTTCGCGCTGGATGCCCTTCAGCACCACATGCTTCGCTCCCTTGGCGACAAGTGCCGCAACGATACGATGCGCCTCCTCATCCGAAATGTCCGTGCCGCCCCAATCCTCGCCGATGGGTTCTCCCAGGATGATGGCGGCTTCGGTCAGATTCGGCGTGAGGATGTCGGCGCCGGCGGCCAGCTCGGCCATCGCATCGCACAGTTCGGGCGTGTAGGTGGGATACACTTTTCCGTGGTCGGCCATGACCGGGTCGACCACGCGCAGTGCGTTCGGATACAGATCGTAAAGGTCGCGAATGCGATCAACCTGCTCAGGTGCACCGAGGAAGCCGCTGTAAATCGCATCGATTTGCACGCCGATGTTCTTCCATGCCGTGATGTAGTCCGCCAGAATTTCGGTGGTGTCGTGCATGTAGAAGCCCGGGAAGGCGGTGTGGCTGGAGAACAGCCCGGTCGGTACCGGGCAGACGTCGCATCCGGCGGCGGAAAGCACCGGAATGGCGACGCCGAGCGAGCATTTGCCGTAACCGCACAAGTCGTGCACGGCGGCAACGCGGGGAATGTAATCGTTCTCGCGTTTGTACAGGTAGGTTGCTTGATCGGTCATGTGGGTTGCTCCTGTCCTCGGTCTCGCAGGTTGTTTGGTGGCTGTGCTTGCGCACGATTAGGCTAGCGATAAATTCTAGTATCTCCCTAGGTTCGTAGGGGGTTTCTTTCGCTTTCTTCATTATATGGCAACATGCGATAGATGGATCGCTGCAGCGGCAACGCGGGCGAAGAAGGCGACGCGGGTGGATGACAGGTTTCGGTTGGGCAGTAAAAAACCGCCCTGCTTTTGGCGAAGCGGGGCGGTTGCAGCGGCGGCGATAAGTGAGTGAGCGGCGCCGTCGGTTATTTCGATTCTTCCTCGTCGTCATCGTCGAAGAAAGACCAGTCGTCTTCTCCTTTGGGGCGATCGACGAAGGTCTTGCGCGTTTTGCGCTCCATGATGATGCATGCGATGAAGCTTAAGACGAAAACGACGCCGATCAGGATTCCCATGCCGGCGAACGACTCGAAAAGAAAGTGATAAAGGCCTTCCCAATCCATCGTTGCTTACCCCTCGTCGTCTCGTTCTCTTTCGTCGTGATCAACGCGACAGTATACCGCAAGTTTCCGAGGGCTTTGAGCAAACGCTGCAAGATACGCATGATTTTGCAAGCCGGGTCGGGTT
>CAVDXU010000059.1:0-9133 GCA_963613135.1 bacterium | reverse complement strand
GCTGGTCGATCCTGCTGGCATGCGCCGTCACCGCAGCTCTGCAGCTCGTCTTCTTCACGCCGGCCCTCATAAGGTGCATGCACAACGCGGCCCGCACCGCCCTTTTCGGCGTCTGCCTCTACGCCGCGCTCGCCGTCGTGGCCGCCGTCGCCGGATGGCTTCCGACCCAAAACCCCGGCGCGTGGGTCACGTTCACCGTCTCATACCTCGCAGCGCTCGCGGTCGCGACGCTCGCCTACGCAGCCAAGGATCGCCGCGATGAGCACATGCTCAACGAAGCACTGGACAGATACCGGCGAAACGGACTGTGATGCAGATTTCTTGTTTAGGGCAAGCTAGAAACTGCCTGTTTGGCAACGCGCGCTTTCAGCCGCAGCAATGAAAATTTTCAGGGATGGCAATGGCATGCCGACCGGATAGGCCTACCGTTGCGGTCGCAGGTACCAACTGACGACCGGGCGGAGGCGGAAAGGATGATCAGCATGCCATTGATCGAAAGTATACGGGAGATGTCCAGGAAGGGGGTCTCCAACGCCGAGATACAGCGCAGGACGGGCGAGGTCATCACACACGCCGAGCTCATGGAGGAGCTTAGGCAGACCGACTCCTTCGTGGACGACAACACGCTCACGGTGAACGTCAACCGCCTGCGCCGCAGCCTCGAGAAAATCGGCGTGCCGGGCGACTTTGTCGAGACCAAGCGCGGACAAGGCTACTTGGTGCGCCCATGAGCGGGCCAAGATGGAGCTTCGCGGCCTTCGCCCGCGATCGCGCCCCGTTGGCTGCCGTCGCCCTTCTTCGAGAGGTCGTACAGTACGTTCTTGAAGGGTGTTGTATTTGCGCGTTGCTTTGTGTGCGTAGCTCTCTCCCAAACGGCGTTGCTCTGACAGTTTCGAAACTTTAAAATTATTTGAGTTTCGAAACCTGGAAGGAACGAAAATGGCTTGGGTTAATCGTTCGGCATACTTGAACCGCCTAAAGGCGCTTGAGGGTACCAGGGATATTAAGGTGATCACAGGGATGCGCCGCTCTGGCAAGTCCGAGCTCATGAAGGCGTATTTCGCCTCCGTTGCGCAGAAAGACCCGTCGTCCAACAACGTCTACATTGATCTGCTAGACCTCGACAACGAGCCACTGCTTGAGTATCACGCGCTGCATCGCGAAATCACAGAGCGGTATAAAGACGGCGTCTGCAACCGTCTCTTCATCGACGAGGTGCAGATGTGCGGAGGTTTCGAGAAAGCCATAAACAGCATCCGCGCGCGTGGCGGGTGGGACATCTACCTTACCGGGTCGAACGCGTTCCTTCTGAGCTCGGACCTGGCGACCTTGTTCACGGGGCGCCATAGGGAGATCCATATCCTTCCTTTTGGCTTCGGCGAGTACCGCTCGTACTTTGGCGGGCAAGGGACCGTTGACGATGACTTTGACGGTTTCATCAGACGCGGAGGGCTCGCGGGCTCTTACGACTATGAAGACATCTCGGAGTCGTATGGTTACATCCGCGATGTTTACAAGACCATCCTCACGCGCGACCTCGTCCAAAAGTTCTCTCTGACCGACTCAACCGTGCTGGAGAGGCTGGCCGAGTACATGATGGATAACTCCGGGAACCTCAACTCGCCCAACAACATCGCCAACGTTCTCGGTGCCAACAAGGTCTCCACCAACCACGTCACAGTTGGGCGCTACATCTCTTATCTGCGCGACGCCTTCGTCTTCTACGAGGTAAAGCGCTACGACATCAAGGGGAAGAAGTACCTGAGCACGCAGGCGAAGCACTACGTCTGCGACTCGGGGATGCGCTACGCGGTCCTGGGGACGCGCGACATGGACTGGGGCCGCATGTACGAGAACGCGGTCTTCCTCGAGCTGATGAGGCGGGGCTACGAGACCTACGTCGGAAAGCTGTACCAAAAAGAGATCGACTTCGTCGCGAAGAAAGGGTCGGAACTCGTCTACATCCAGGTGAGCGATGACATCAGCGCCGCCTCGACGCTCGAGAGGGAGCTCGCGCCGCTTCTGTCTATCAGGGATGCGTTCCCGAAGATCATCATCGCCCGCACGCGGCATGAGCCTTACACGCAAGAGGGCGTGCTCATACTGGACCTCGCGCGGTGGCTTCTCGGTGAGCAGGGCTTCTAAGGACTGCTGTTCTATAAGGCGGACCGCTTCTAGAGCGCGAAATGTAAATAAGCCCCATATGGCGCATTTGATTTAGGGGCTCGTGCGCGTGGTTTGCGGAGGGGGCTTTGCCAACAGCGCGCGGTGGAACTTTCCTTGAAGCGAACAACCGTCTCAAGCGGCTCGGGCTGCGAGAGGAGCGTGAGGTGCCCCCAGCCCCATCGTGCACACGCGCGTTCGAAGAGGCCGAATGTCTTTAACGGGTTCGTTTCGTCCTAGCGATTCTGTATATGCTTGGTCCCCATACCTTGCTGGTCGCCCTGCCGGGCCAATCCGGGCGACGCGGCTGCCGATGGCCTTTGACTCGGCCATGGTGCCAGGCGGACTCAAAACATGGACTCAATCCGGTCCAAGTTTTGTCCACATCCCCATTCGTCTAAATCCTACCGGCGAGGGCAAAAACCCAAAACCTTGAAAGCAGAGCAGTGACGCCAAGACGAGAGGTAACAGGAACATTGCCCAAGAAAATGCCGTTGTTCGAGGCGTGCCACTGCGCAGGAAAGCCCGCTCAGCAAGGCTCGCAAACACCTGATTGGGCGTATTCCATTATCATGCGGGCGGTGTTTCGGCTCACTTTCGACACGTCCCCCTTGTTCAAGTAGGCGTACACGTTGCCCCGGTTCAGCCGAAGGTCCCGACAAAGGGAATATACCGTCGCGTTCGTTTGCGATAGAGCCTCGAGCGTTTTCGTCCTCATCAGGGAAATAGCTCGCCTGTCGACAACTATTGCCTGCTTTCTCGCCTGATAGGCAAGCCAAACCTTCGCAAATCGATCGGGGACCTGGTTAGAACGTAAATAGTGCTCAACCGAGGGAAAGAGCGCAACATCGGCAGCGAATCTCTCGTACATGTCACCCATCCACATTCTGCGTGCAAGCGTGGCGGCATACGTCGCCTTTCCCTGAATCGCCGCAAACGCCATCACCGCCTCCGCCGCCGCAGGGCAGGAACCATTGACCGCAGCGATGAGCTTGCGCAAGCTGTCCGTCTCAAGACCGGTAAGCTCTCTGCAATAACCTCGCAAGAATCCTTTAAAGGTAAGGTTCATTCCTACCTGCACCGTTCCTTAAACCGCTCGAAAGCATCCGTCATTTCGCCATAGCGCCGCGGTGAGAGCGCCGACGCCGCAGCTTCATCGGGGTTGTAAACCAAATGTTCGAGCAAATTCCAATCAAGCTTCTTACCAGCCGCAGCGCTTTCAATATCTTGCAGGTCATTTGGACGCTGGGCGTACAGTTTCATGACGACCAGATCCTCCGTACTCGGGACCTTGAAATCAATCACTCGTGTTTGCAGTTCAAGGTCAACCAGTCGATCCTCGAAATTGTAGGGAACCTGATCGGCATATGCAGAAACGGCACCATTTACGTTTGGGTAGCCCACAAGAACCTTTCTTACGACATCGTCAGCTTAAAGCACATCAATGTCGTGCGTTGTTGCACGCCGAGTCAGGTCTCTCAACAAAAACGCCGCGCACCCCAACGATGACGACGCACGGTTTCGGCTGGATGACGCCGTGTAGAAGGTATACCTCTTCATCGATGTTAAGGAGCGTTTGTCTTAGATCGTTGATTCTCATAAGCATACCTTTGTTAGTATTACTGTTGTTGCATAATACCATATAATAGCCAAATACTCGTGAATACCCTACCTTGAAACTACAACGTAAAGACGCGAAGCCGCCGGTGATTACAGGCCCGCTTGCGTGGCGCGGTGGTGGATACATTCTGCCGCTATGCTTATTGCTATCTCTTCGGGGGTTTCGGCCTTGATGTCCACTCCGATGGGCATGTGCACGCCGTCGATGACGTCCTCGGGAATGCCCGCCTGCCGCAGGCGGTCGCGCACGCCGGCTATTTTGCGACGCGACCCGATGCAGCCCGCGTACGCCAGCGGCCCGCGCACCGCCTGTTCGAGCACGGCTCCGTCGAAACGATGCGTATGCGTCATGATCAGCACGTAATCGCGCTCATCGAGCGTTATCGAAGCCGCGATGTTCTCGTAGTCGCCCACGATAATCTCTCGCGCGGCGGGAACCCGCTGCGCCAAGGCGAACTCGGGACGGCATTCGAACAGCGTGCAGGAAAACCCCACGCGTGAAAGCGCCTCGATCGTCGCGACGCCCACGTGTCCGCCGCCGAACACGACCGCGCGCGGCGGGACGGCAACGGGCAGCGCGAAAAGGTCGCCGATGACGGCGCCCTGCCCGAGTTCCCGCATGAAATCGCCCGACGAGGCCGATGCGAGGTTTGCAGTCGCGGCCGCCACTTCACGGGCGCCGGCCAGGAATTCCCCTTGCGCATCGACCAAGGCTGCGCCGCAGCCGGGGGCGCAAGAGCCGTCGGCGCAGGTCAACAGCATGCATGACGGAATGCGCTCGTCGATGCAGCGTAGCAGCTCCCCGGCCAACTGCCGCCATTGCCCGTCGCGCACCCGCACCGGCGTGTACAGCAAAACAGCCGCGCCGCCGCATGCCATGCCGAGGTTCTTCTTGAGCGCCAGGTTCTCTACGCGGCAGGCGCGCTCGCCCACCATCGCGCGCGCCGTCGCGAGGGCATGCCCCTCGATCGCCCCGCCACCGACGGTTCCGCAAATTAGACCTGCGGCGGACACAAGCATCTGCGAGCCGACGTGACGCGGCGCGGAACCGGCGTTGCCCACGATGGTCACCAGCACGGCATCGCACCCCGCCGCCGCGACGTGCTGCAAGCTTTCAGCAATGGCGCGCATCAGCACTCCCCCGCCTTCATCGAACCTGACAAAGCACCGCTCAGGCGCAGGATGGCCTCCAGAACGCCGCCGGCTATGGCCAGGCCCTTGTCCGACACCAGATCGCAATAGGAAGCATCGCCGCGCGCGTCGACGTCTCCGCACTTCAAGCCCCGTGTCACGCACACGCCGTCGGCCACGAGCCCGCGCAGCGTGCCCGAGATCATCGCGACCACTTCGCCATCACCCGAATAGGCCACCACCTGGCCGGCTTCTACATGGTCACCGATAGCCGCAACGCCGCGGAAGACCCCGTCAGCCGTCGCGCGCAGCACGCGCTCGCCGGCGAAACCGCCCACGAGCCCCGGGATCGCGGTGTTCGGCAGCGCCGAGCCTTCGTAATAGGCGCGGCCGAGCGTATGCCCGCGCATGGTCTCCACCACGGCATGGCAGTCGACGCCCGCGGTAAACCCCGGCCCCACGCCGATGACGACGGGCGCCATGTCCATGGTCGTCCCCAAGTTGCGCTTCGCCAGGATAGCGTCAACCACCACGTCGGGCGAAAGTTCCGCAATGCAGCGGCATTCGGGATCGACCAGCACGGGAATGGCGTCGGTTAGCTCCAACACCTCGGCCGCCTCGCGCACATCGCGCACCAAGCGCGCCTCGACGCCCTCGACCGTTGTGCGGCCGAGGCGCACGGCTTCGCTGAACGCCACCGTGCGGCGCACCGTCAGCGGATGCGCTATCTCGGTCATGGCAACTTGCATACCGCTTCTCACCAGGCGCAACGCGATAGCGCTTGCAAGGTCTCCCGCCCCACGTATCACCGCACGCATCGGAATTCTTCCTCCCATAAACTTCCCGCGACAACCGGCGTGCGCAGCAGCATCGCGATGCGCTCGGCCGCCCACCAGTCATCGACGGTGTGCACCTTGTTAATCAGCACCACGTCATGCAGCGCCTCGGCATTGAGCACGGCGGCGATCGCCTCGGGCGCTACCGGCGCATCTGGCGAAACCTCGGCGAGACGCGCGAACGCCTCAGCTCGGTGGCATACCTGCGAAACGAGCTTGCCCACCCCGTCGATGCCGACCACGCACACCACGCGGCACGCGCACGCGGGAACGACCGGCTCGTGCGCGTCATGCGCCTTGAGCGGCAGCATCTTCGCACCGTCGGCCTCGACCAGCACGTAGTCAGCTAGCTTCGCCAACTCGGAAAACGTGAGCGCCGGCGCGGCCAGTTTGCCCGTCGGCTCGTGAATGGATCCAACGCAAACGATGGGTTCCGCCGCCAACGCTGCCCGCACCTCGTCAAGCGAGGCATCCAGCAGCACGGGGCACCAATCCGGCACGAACATCTTCGTGCTCGTCGCGACGATCACGCGCGCGGGACGCGCCGTTTCGCCAGCGGCGTTCGCCCGTCTCGCCTCGCCAGCAGCAGTCGCGCTGACAGCAAGGGGGTTCCCGGCGGCTGCATCTTCGCCAGCCGAAACCGCTCCTTCGACAGCTGCATCCTCCCTGGCCGCAGCCGCATCTTCGCCAGCCGCAACCTCACCCGCCGGCGGCACGCGATCCGCCAGCTCTTCGGCCAGCGCTCGCACCAGCGTGGTCTTCCCGCCGGCGCCGATGACGGCCGTCACTCCCGGTCGAATGTCAAGCAACTCGCAAAGAATGACTACTCCTTCAGCTTCCCAAGACCACCAGGTAGCGCGAACGCGTTACCAACCAGTACGATGCCCGCATCGTGATATTCGCTACGCGCACATCGCAAATAACGGTGAGCGCCTGACGGCGCCCTATTACTGGTCGAGCTGTCGCTCGACCCTACGAAATTTTGCCACGCGACCCTGCAAATCCCTGCCGCAGGCCGCTACGCTCGCGCGTATCTCCCGATCTCGCGTCGCTATGCCTCCGGCTTCGCCAGCAGAATGTGCTCCGGCAGGATGGGCAGCTCGCGATGCCACACGCCTGTGGCGCGGTAGATGGCGTGCGCGATAGCCGGCGCCGGCGTGTTGATGACGATCTCGCCGATGGATTTCGCACCGAAGGGACCCGTGGGCTCGTAGGACTGCTCGAACTCAACGTTGATGCGGCCGGTGTCCAGGCGCGTGGGCAAACGGTACGTGAACAGGCTCGATTCGCGGATGCGCCCCGCCGCCGTGCGCGTGACGTCCTCGAACAGCGTATGCCCGATGCCCTGCACGATGCCGCCCTCGGTCTGGATGCGCGCGAGCGCCGGGTTGATGGGGATGCCGCAATCGACCACGGCCGCGTAGTCGAGCACCTCGACCACGCCGGTTTCGCGGTCAAGCTCGATCTCCACCATGCCCACCATGTACGGCGGCGGGGAAACAGGCGACGAATGCGTGGCCGTCGCCTCGGCGGACAAACAGCTGCTGCGCTGGCTCTTCCCGGCAATATCGGCCAGCGACACCGTCTCGCCCGTGGCCTCGCGCAACACCCGCCCATCTTCGAAACACAGCTCGCCCGGCTCGCAGTCAAGCAGCTCGGCGGCGATGGCGCACAGGCGCTCTTTCAGTTGCGCGCACGCCTTCTCCACCGCCATGCCGGTGACGTAGGTGGTCGAAGAGGCGTAGGAACCCGAGTCGTAGGGCGAGGCGTCGGTGTCGGCGCCGAACACGGAAATGTCGTCCACCGAGCAATCCATATGCTCGGCGACCATCTGCGCCAGGATGGTATCGCAACCCGTGCCCATGTCGGCCGCGCCGATGAGCAGCATATACGTGCCGTCATCGGTCACTTTGATGGTGACCGACCCCACGTCCACGCCCGAGATGCCGCTACCCTGCATGGACATGGCCACGCCCGCGGCACGAACCTTGCCGTTGCCCATATCGCGCACGGGGTACTTCGATTCCCAGTCGAACATGGCGCGGCAATGCTCCATGCAGCGATCGAGCGCGCATGAATTGGCCACTTCGCCGTAGTACGCCAGCATCGGCATGCCCTCGCGCACCATGTTGCGTTCGCGCAGCGCCACCGGGTCCATGCCGAGCGTCTCCGCCAGCTCGTTGACCGTCGTTTCCACGGCGAACTGGCCCTGTGTGGCGCCGAATCCGCGGTAGGCGCCCGAGGGCTGCATGTTCGTATACACCACGTTGGCGGTGAAGCGGAACGCCTCGAGCGAGCCGGAGTACAGTGGGATGGATTTATGCCCGGAAAGCCCCACCGTCGCCCAGCCGTGCTCGCCGTACGCGCCGGAATTCGACAGCGTGGTCACCTCGAGGGCGCGGATGATGCCCTCGTTGGTGGCGCCCAGGCGGATTTGCACCTGCATCTCGTGACGCGGGGAACCGCAGGTCTGCGCCTCTTCGCGCGAGAAGACGATCATCGCAGGGCGCCCCGTCTTCATGGTGACGAACGCCGGGTACACTTCGCTGATCGAAGTCTGCTTCGCGCCGAACCCGCCGCCGATGCGCGGCTTTTCCACGCGGATGCGGCTTTTCGGGATGCCGAGCGCGTGCGAGAGGATGCGCCGCACGTGGAAGACGATCTGCGTGGATGAGATCACGTGCAGGCGCCCGTAGGCGTCCAAGTGCGTGAACGTTCGGAATGTCTCCATCATGGCCTGGTTGAACGCCTTGGTGTGGTAGGTGCGTTCCAGCACGATGTCGCAGTCGGCCAGCACCGCATCAACGTCGCCTTCGGCGTCGGCGGTGGTGCCCACCAGGTTGCGCGTGTTGTCGCCGCCCAGGTCGCAGAGCATTTTCCAATCGTCTTCGGGGTGCACCAGCACCGGGTTGTCCTTCGCCGTGCGGAAATCGAGCACGGGCTCGAGCACCTCGTAGGTGACCTTGATGCGCGAGAGCGCCGTTGCGGCCGCCTTCTCGTTCTCTGCGGCGACGATGGCCACCACGTCGCCGACGAAGCGCACATGTCGATCGATGATCAGCCGGTCGTAGGGACTGGTCTCCGGATAGGTCTGCCCGGCGTTGCTGAAACGGGCCTGCGGGACGTCTTCCCAGGTGTAGACGTCGACGACGCCGGCGACCTTCTTCGCCTTGGTCGTGTCGATGGAAGAGACGATGGCGTTGGCGTGCGGGCTGCGCAGAAGCTTCACCACCAAAGCGTCAGGGGCGATGTCGGCCGTGTAGACCGGTTTGCCCAAAAGCAGCTGCAGCGAGTCTTTCTTGCGGACCGCCTTGCCCACGGATTTGTAATCGGGCCTATCCACGCGCGCCCCCTTTCGTTTGCGGAGTGGCGGGGACGGCAGC
>CAVDXU010000058.1:0-9141 GCA_963613135.1 bacterium | reverse complement strand
GACGATGCGATAGCCGCTCGCGACGCCATCAGCCGCGCTTTGGGCGACCCGCGTTATTCGAATGTCGTCTTCATCGACGCGACCAAGAACGAGCTTGAGGAGGGCGAGTTCGACAAGTGGGCGGAATATCGGGCGCGGTCGAGCTATTACGCAAAGAAGGACAGCGCCCAGGCGAACAATGCCAATCACGAAGCGGAGAAGATCCTCGAAGCGTGGCGCGACCGGATTCTTGAGGGCGAGTTCACCGTCCGAACAAAACGCAATGCGCTCGGCACAGTCTGTCACGGATCAAGCGAGGTCTGCGAAGAGATGAAAGCGGCCGTGCTGGAGAGATATCCCCTTGCGCTCGATTTCACGAGAGGCGTTTCGGATCCGCTGTTCAACGCCGCGACAAAATCCGAAGTGGCGACCGGCGTCTGGGGCGGATGCGACCATCTGCCGGCGGGGGAAAAGTCCGGCAAGATGTCCGCGACCGTGGAAAAGGCGCTCTTGGCCGGCGTGAAGGACGTGCCCGAATACTGGAAGGCGGCGCCGACGTTGGCGCTCTCCAGGATCAAGGTCAAGGTCGACCAGAAATTGCACCATGCATTCAAGTCCGGCGGCGAAGGGCGTGTTGAATTCAAGGACATTGTCGAGCTGTTGCTCGAGAACGGCTTCATGCCGACGGCGCTCCACGGCTTCCTTGCCGGGTTCTTGCTGAAGGAATACGCCAACGGCGATTATCGCTTCAGCATGGACGGTGAAAGCGTGCCGCTGAACACCGTGAAGCTGACTGAGGGCGTGCTGGGCTGTTTCAAGCAGATCACCGGCGCGGGCGGTCGTTATCATGAGGCGTACATCGAGATCCTGACGGAGGAACAGCGACGCTTCGCGGAACTGTCCAAGACGGTCTTCAATCTTGGGGAGAATGCGTCAATCGACGTCGTGGTCCATGACATCGCGGCCAAGGTGAAGGAATTCCAGTATCCGCTCTGGTGCTTCAAGTCGTTGCCGGAGACGATCGAGGTTGAGCGCTACGTCGACCAGTTCACGGTTCTGCTTAATCCCGTCAACCAGAAGGGCGCGTCGCTTGCGACGGTTGCGACGGAGATCGGCCGCATGGCTGCGTCCGAACCCGGCATCGACGAAAAGCTCTCCGCTCTCTTCACGAAGGAGAATGCCTTGCGGGCGATGAACGCCTGGCTTGACGAATTCGAGGACGGGGCGTTCAGGGCCGTCTCGAAGGAGATCAATGCGGCCGACCCCCTGTCGGACGTCCGCAAGTGCTTCGGGTCCAACGGCGTGTGGCTCTGGGATCGCGAGACGGGCGAGCACGAAATCCGGGCGTTGCTGCGCGATTACCGCATTGTCGCCGAAAGCACGCGCCGGGGCTTTGTCACGCAGACGAGTTCCGTTTTCGAGTGCATGGAGTCGTGGCGAGACAAAGTGCGCAACGTGCGGATGCCGTATGCCACGCTGGTGGCCTTGCGGCCCGAATCAAAGGCGTTCCTGGGGCTGTTGAAGGAGATTGCAAGCGGCGGACATCTCGAGCAGAACGAGCGGCGCGAATTGTTCTACCGTGAGATAACGGACCGCAGCGACGTCAACCGGGAGATGCTCGATGGATGCCTTTCGTTGTTCAAGGCGACCTATAGCGAACAGCTCGCGGGGCTTGAGGATCAAGAGGTCAACGATCTCTATTTGACCGGACTGGACAAGTCGTCGTTCCTGAATGACAAGCCGACTTACGAGCAAACGCTCGTGCAGAAAGTCGCGGAAATCAAGAGCCATCAGAGCCGGAACAAGCTGCTGCAGCTCTGGAAGGAAAAGACCGGGACGGAGAATCCGATTGAATGGTCGAAGCTCAGGCGGACGCCCATTCTTGCCATGATTCCCTATCGGTCCCCGCTCCTGTCCGATGTCCAGGACGCGTTCGAGGCCTTGAACGACAAGTCTGCGCCGGTCGCCAAGGTCGAGCGCGCATTGAACTTCTTCAGTGTCCATGGGGAATCTTTCGAGTGGTTCGCGTCGGATCGCGACGTCGATTCGGCCTTCCGAAAAGTCATGATCGGAAGATATGCCACGGTCGTGTCCGACGTGGAGAAGGTGCGTTCGCGTTTTGAGGCGGTGCTTGGCGATGACGTTTACGGATGGTACGGCCATCCGGAGCGGCGTGACGTGGTGCGCAAGATGGCCGAGGCGGAATACAACCTCAATTGCGCCGAGAGGCTGCGGGCGAAGATCAATGCCATGTCGGCGGACCGGGCCAAGGAGTATCTCGTGAAGCTGGTCGTCGATTCAATCGACGTCGGGCTGACAATCCTGTCCAAGGAATGACCTGATGCAAACGGGAAAACTATCCGATGCCTGTTCCGCGGCGAAGCGCTATCTCGTCGCGGCGGACGTGCAGAATCCGTTTTTCGTGGCGTTCGACGCCGCGAGCGACTTGGGCGGGTTGCGCGCCTCGCTGTCGTCGTGTGAAACGGTTCGCGTAAGCGATTTTTGCAGCACGCCGCACTCGCTTCCCGACGAAGACCGAATCATGACGAGGCTTGCCTCGGCGACTTCGGAGAGGATCTTGCTGCTTGGCCTTGGCGAGTATTCGGCCCTGACCGGGACGGACTCGCTTGAAAACAAGGTCTACGGGATGGTTCTGCGATCGGCTCGGGTGGTCGTGCCGCTTTGGAACGGGTACGAGCATCTTGACAGGCGCATGGCCGAAGATCCGCGCATCCGAGATCGGAGAGTGGTTGCCATCGAGAGGACGGGGCGTCATTGGACTGTGCGCTCATATCGGAAGGGCGTCTTGGACAAGGCGCAGGCCGACGGGTTCCGGTCTCTTCTGAACATCCTCGAAGAAGGATGCGATTCCGTCGTGTCGGTTATCACGTCGATCAATCTGGACGGCGTTTGGTGTCGATCGGTCGATTCGGCGTATGACGTGTATTGCGAACGCCATCCGGGCTGTTCCATACGGCAGGGCATGTTTGACGAAAACCAATGGAAGATGTTTCTGGACGAAGAGCGCGAGCGCGATCTTAAGCCCGACAGCGCAGACAGTCTGCTGGGAATCCTCGAAGCCGGAGCACCGAGCGATCCTTACGTTTCGTATGCCGTAGGATGCACGAGCAGTCATGCGGATTGGCGCTGGAATCTGGTTAACGCGATTCTCAAGGTTGATCCCGCGGCGTCCGATTTCAAGACCCTTTATCTTCGGCGCAAGGCGCTTCTGTCGAATTTCGGGCATGAGGACATCGCGCAATTCGTCAAGGCAACGCGCCAACGAATTGACGACCCCGCGCGGCAAATCGCCTATCTAACCGATTCGACCGCCGAGGAGAAGGATGAGATCGCGTATGCGGTCCGAAAGTGCGTGGCTTTTCCAGAGTCGGTCACGGCATCCTACCCTTCGCTTTTCGATTATCTTCGCGACTTCAAATTCTCAGGTTCCGTGATGGCGGATGAATTGACGGCCTATTTCGCCGCCTACAAGCGACAGAAGGTGTTGAACGGCATTGATCCGAGGTTTCTTGCGCAGGCGCGAGACATTGCAGAACGCCGACCGCACCTCGCATTGCCGACTCGTGAGAGCGTTCTTGAGCAGATAACCGGATCTGAGGTCTCGCTCTTCTGGATGGATGCCCTTGGGTGCGAATTCCTTGGCCTGATCCAATCGGCCGCAGAGCGGTGTGGGCTGAGAATGAAGGTGACGGCGACACGCGCGAGACTGCCGACGGTCACGCATGTCAACCGGGCGTTTTATGATGAATGGAAAGGCCTGAAGTTCGATCCGCACAAGGATCTTGACAGGATCAAGCACGGCGATTTCGATTGCTGGGCTGGAGACCGAAAGGATTATCCGGCGCATCTGCCCAATGAGATTGCAGTCGTGGAGGATGCGATCAGCCGAATAGCAAGATGGCTCAAGTCGCACGCCAAGGGGAAGGTTGTCTTGACGTCCGATCATGGTGCTACCCGACTTGCCGTGATTTCCGAATCCGTGACAGTCTGGGAAATGCCCGAGAAGGGCAAGCATGGTGGCCGTTGTTGCATGGTTTCCGAATTTGACGGCGAGCTGCCGTCATGCGTGACACAGAGCGACGACGGGAAATGGCACGTGCTGGCGGGATATGATCGCTTCCGGGGAGGGCGCGCAGGAGATGTAGAAGTCCATGGCGGCGCGACTCTTGAGGAGATGGTCGTGCCCGTTATCGAGCTTGAGTTGCGCGATTGCAATGTGCGCATCGATCTGCTGGAGAGCCGTTTCAAGGTGACTTACAAGGATGCCGAGATCGCCTTGTGCGTATTGTCCTCTGCCTCTTTGGCCTCGCCGGCCGTTGAATTCGGAGGCGTCAGATATTCCGCTGCGGCGTCCGCTGGAGTCGGAGGGCGTTACGAGGTGAAAATACCCAAGCCGCCGCCAGGCGAATATTCTGCCGACGTGTTTGATGGCGACACTCGTGTCGGCTCGGTCGGATTTGGTGTCGTGAGTGGCGGCGCCACAATTAATGAAGTCAATGATTTCTTCGGAGCGTGAGGATTATGAAACAGGAAACGATTGACAAGCTTCGCCGTTGCTTTGAGTCGATGGCGGTATTCAAGGATCTTACGCAAAGCAGCCTTTTCAAGACGCTGGGGCTTCCTTCGTTTATGCGGGACTGGCTTCTGCAAAAGTTTGAGGATGACAACGGCGCGTTTGATGCGGAGCAACTTCAGGAGTTCGTGCACACCTTCATCCCCAAGCAGGATGACTGGACGAGGATCAAGGATCGCATTGTCGTCGGATTTGAGAACGTGAAGATTCTCGCAAAGATCACGATCAACATCGACGTGGTCAGCGGAGAGGTCTCCTTTGCGTTGCCCGATTTCGGCTTGCGAAACAAGGAGACGATGATCGATCACGACGTCTGGGAGAAATGCCGCGGCAATCTGGTTTCAGGCCATGAGACATGGGGAATGCTCGAGCTGGGGTATCGTCCGCCGGACGATACGGCGAAGCCGAAGATTCCCGGAAAGATCAGGCTGTTGAGCTTCCGGGATTTTTGTCCGTACACGATCGACCTTGACTATTTCAAGGACGTTCGCAAGGAGTTCGGCATTGCGGAGTGGATTGACGTAACGCTTGGCGCGGTTGACTACAAGTCGGAAGGGTACGACATTGCCAAGCAAAACGACCGCGACGGCTTCCTGCCCGATGCCGACGTCATGCGCCACACGATGTTGTCCCGTGTCCTGCCGTTCGTCGAGAAGCGGCTGAATCTGATCGAGCTGGCTCCGATGGGGACGGGGAAATCCTATCTTTTCGGGCAAGTCAGTCGGCACGGCTGGCTTTCGACGAGCGACAAGATGACGCGTGCCAAACTGTTCTATGATGTGAGCCGTCGCGAATCCGGGCTTGTCGGGCAGAACGATTTCATTGTCCTTGACGAGATCCAGAAGACGGTCTTCGAGGATGGGATGGGGAGCGTTCTTCAGGGCTATCTGGAGCAGGGAACGTTTTCGGTAGGCAATTTCAGCAGTTCGGCGGATTCGGGATTCATCCTATGCGGCAACATTCCGCCCGAGATCATGAGACAGGACGGGTATGCCTATATGTTCGGCAATCTTCCTGGTGTGTTTCAGGACGCGGCGATCATTGACAGGTTCCACGGATTCATCAAGGGCTGGAACATCCCCCGCATGAACAGCACGTTGAAGATCGACGGCTGGGCCTTGAACTCGGAATATTTCACGGCGATCTTGCATCTGCTTCGTGACGACATCAGCTATCGGCACATCGTGGATGAACTGATCGAAGTTCCGTCCGGAGCGGATGAACGCGACACGGAAGCGGTCAAGAGAGTCTCAACGGCCTATCTTAAACTGCTTTTCCCGCATGTGCGCACGCCGGCAGACATTTCCGAGCCGGAATTCGCTCGCTATTGCTTCAGACCGGCCATGAAGATGCGCTATACAGTCCGCTATCAAATGGGGCTGATGAACGAGCAGTATCGCGGCAAGGAGCTGCCCGCGTTGAAGGTAAAGAGGTTTTCGTGAATGGCAAACGAGAGACATTCGTGCTTTGCGTGTGGGAAATCGCCGATAGACAAGGACGCGGTTGCCCTGAACAAGAAACTCCGTGGGGAGCAAGTGGACAAATTCTATTGTCTTCCATGCTTTGCCGAGTCGCTGGAATGCTCGGAAGAGGAACTGCTTGAGAAGATCGACGAGTTCAAGGCCGAAGGGTGCAAGTTGTTCGGATAAGCCGCGCGCGGATTGTGGTATAATGTGCGCATGAAAGTCTACGCCGACCATGCCGCGACGACGCCGCTGTGCGCTGCCGCGTTCGACGCGATGCTCCCGTTCCTCCGCGAGGACTTCGGCAACCCGTCCAGCCGCCACGCCTGGGCGCGGAAGCCGCGCGAAGCGGTCGCCCGCGCCCGCGAGACGATCGCCGACTGCATCCACGCCGATCCGGACGAGATCTTCTTCACGAGCGGCGGCACGGAGGCGGACAACTGGGCGGTCAAGGGCTCGTCCGGCGGCCTTCTGGTCTCCGCCTACGAGCACCACGCCGTCCTGAACGCCGCCGCCGCAGAGGCCGCGCACGGACGAGAGGTCGTCACCGTCCGCCCGAAGGTCGGCGGCTACCTGATGCCGGAGACGCTCGCGAAGAAGTGGATGGACTCCGTCCGTCTCGTCTCGGTCATGACGGCCAACAACGAGATCGGCACGGTCAACCCGATCCACCTGCTCGCCGAGGCCGCCCACAAGCGCGGCGCCCTGTTCCACACGGACGCCGTCCAGGCGGTGGGACACGTCCCGATTGACGTCCGCGAATCGGGCGTCGACTTCCTCTCGGCGAGCGCGCACAAGTTTAACGGACCGAAAGGTGTCGGTTTCCTCTTCGTCCGGAAGGGTCTGTCGCTCGCGCCGCTTCTGGACGGCGGCCAGCAGGAGGCGGGACGCCGGGCGGGGACGGAGAACGTCGCCGCCATCGTCGGCATGGCGGCCGCCCTCAAGTGGAACTGCGACCGGATGGAGGAGAATGCCGACCGCCTCGACGAGCTGGCGCTGACGCTTCGGGACGGCATCGGGCAGATCGGGGAACGCGCCGTCTTTCTCGGCGAGGGCGTGATGGGACAGCTGCCGGGATTCGTGAGCGTGTCGTTTCCCGGACATCCGGCGGAGGGGATGATGCATCTGCTGGACCTCAAGGGCATCGCCGTTTCGACGGGCGCGGCCTGCGACTCGAAGAGCACCAAGGTCTCCCATGTCCTGAAGGCGATCAACGCGCCGAACGCGATCGCCGAGTCGACGCTGCGCATCTCGCTCGGGCCGGAGAACACGCGGCAGGACGTCGCGGCGATCCTTGCGGCGCTCAAGGCGCTGCTTCGCCGGCCGCCGGCAAGCCGCGTTTAGCCTTTCGCCTGCGGACGGCGGCGCGTTTCCGTAACGGCGACGCCAATGACTACAGATTCTTCAAGGTGACGGTCGAGATGAGGTAGCGAAGGCAAGCCTCGGCTGCCTGTCGAGAATCTCCCACACGCCCCGAGTTCCGCCCTTGCGGCGGATGCGTCCCTCGGACTGAAGCGCCTTTTCCGCGCGCTCGACGGTTGCGTGCGAGACGCAGAGGTCTCTCGCGAGCGCGACAATGGACGCCTTGGGGTTGCGCTTGAGCGCGTTGAACAGCCGTGTCGTCAGATTGCCCTCATTACCCTCATTACCCTCACGATTACCCTCATTACCCTCATTGCCCTCACGATCACCCTCATTGCCCACAAGCGCATGAAGATTCGAGCGGGAGACGTTCAGGCGCGTTGCGATGCCGACGTCTTCAATCTCCACGGGGCATGCGCCATAGTCGGCAAGTTCCTTGTTCACGCGAAGAAGTCCGCTTCCCCAGCATTCGACATAGCGCATGTAGGACAACGCCTCGGCGAGCGCCTTGTTGCGAATCTTGGAACATCCTGAAAGGGCCTTTTCGACCGTGAGCCCGCGAGGAAGTCCGCCAGGCGAGGTGATCTCGATGCGCGTGTCATAGACCGCCACAAAAACCGGCGCATCATGGTCGAGATAGTTGCGGTGGGCGAAAGCGTTGACGACCAACTCGCGCAGCCCGTCAGGCGGAAGCTCGTAGACATCGTGCCGGAACACGCCCTTGAAACGACATCCCATGTTGATTTTCGCGAGGATGTAGTCGTGCGCCTGTTCAATCAGTTCGCAAATTGAGCCGGTGAATTCGCGGCGGTCGACAAACACGGCCTTGGTGTCTCCCTTGAATACACCGCACTTGACGCGAATTGGCAGCGTTGAGTCCCCTGTGAGCAGGGCGTAGGCATTCGTTCCGACCCATTTGCCGCGAACACGTCTGATGACGCCCCACGCCTCAAGCTGCTTTTCGGTCACGCGCTTGACCAATCGCCTTTCGGAATCCGTCTTGCAGTTCTGACGCGCTGTCTTGTACATCTTCGCGCAAAGAGCCCTGATGGAGACGTCGCTGATTCTCGCGCCGCCGCACGGCTCCCTGTCGAAACTCCTTCCCTCACTTTCCAGGGCGAGCTCATGACGCGTCGCATCGTCCGCCCGCTGGGTCGTTGCGCCGACTCGGACATAGACGCCGTCGGCTTCGCCCAGCGATTTCAAGTAGTGCGGCCCGTGCGTCCCCGCAAAGACGTCAAGGGCGATCAACGATTTCCCGTCGACGTTCTCGATGCAGACATCGACAGGAACTCTCGGCGTGCAAGAGTCGGAGATCGAATTCACGATTGCGTCCATTTCGGCAAAGATGCTCTCGTTTGGAATGCCGACAATCGTTCTGTCGTCAGCTACGCCAAAGAGGATGCGTCCGCCACGTCCGTTTGCAAAGGCGACGACCGTCTTCAGGTATTTCTCGCGATCTTTGTTCGGAGCTCGCTTGAATTCCAGTGAGGCCGACTCGCCGGCCTCAATCTCGTCTTTCAAGGTCATGCGCATAGTATACCTCGTTTTGCTTCTTCAGCGTCAAATCTGACATCATGAGAAATGCCATTCGAGTATTGCCCTGTAGAGTTCCGTTCGTTCGGCGATGGCCGTTTTCGTGAACTTGGCGTACGGCTTATTTCGGGAAGGTCGGGGTGCAGAGGATTGAGAGTTCCATTGTCATGCCTCCTTTTCGTTGATTGCGTTGATGAAGTTCTTGAC
>CAVDXU010000057.1:0-9799 GCA_963613135.1 bacterium | reverse complement strand
AACCTGCAGCAGAAGACCGACATGGCCAACCGCGTGCAGAAGTTCATCGACTGCCGCTCGAAGGACAAGGACCGCCGCGAGATCTACATCGTGGAGGGCGACTCGGCGGCAGGCGCCATCCGCACGTCGCGCGACGCCGAATTCCAGGGCGTCATGCCGGTGCGCGGCAAGATTCTCAACTGCCTGAAGGAAGATTACCCGCGCATCTTCAAGTCGGACATCATCATGGACCTTCTGCGCGTGCTCGGCTGCGGCGTCGAGGTCAAGGACAAGCGCATGAAGAACCTGGGCACCTTCGACTTGGACAACCTGAACTGGAGCAAGGTGGTCATCTGCACCGACGCCGACGTTGACGGTTATCATATCCGCACGCTTATCCTAACCATGCTCTACCGACTGGTGCCCACGCTTATCAACGAGGGCTACGTCTACATCGCCGAGTCGCCGCTCTACGAGATCAACTGCAAGGAGAAGACGTACTTCGCCTACACCGACCTCGAGAAGAACAACATCCTAAAGGAAATCGGCGACCAGAAGTGCAGCATCAACCGCTCGAAGGGTCTTGGTGAGAACGACCCGGACATGATGTGGCTGACCACCATGAATCCGGAGACGCGCCGCCTCATCAAGGTTGAGCCCGAGGACGTCGAGACCATGGAGTCCATGTTCAACCTGCTGCTCGGCAACGATGAGGCGGGCCGCAAGCGCCATATCGCCGAGCATGGCAAGGAATATCTCGACCAGCTGGATTTGCAGTAGTAACAAGGGGAAACCGTGGCAACGAAGAAGACGAAAAAAGCACCGAAGAAGAAGCACGTTGACAACCCCAACGTGATCGGCCTGCATTCCGAGGTGATGGAGCAGCCCATCACGCAGACCCTCGAATCGAACTACATGCCCTACGCCATGAGCACCAACGTCTCGCGTGCGTTCCCGGAAATCGACGGCTTCAAGCCGTCGCACCGCAAGCTGCTCTACACTATGTACAAGATGGGGCTTTTAAACGGTGCGCGCCAGAAGAGCGCGAACATCGTCGGGCAGACCATGAAGCTCAACCCGCACGGCGACGCGGCCATCTACGAGACCATGGTGCGCCTGGCCACGGGAAACGAGGCGCTGCTCGCGCCGTTCGTCGAATCGAAGGGCAACTTCGGCAAGTACTATTCCGGCGACTTGAGCTACGCGGCCAGCCGTTACACCGAGGCCAAGCTTTCGCCCATCTGCGCCGAAATCTTCAAGGACATCGACAAGGACCCGGTCGATTTCATGGACAGCTACGACGGCGCCATGAAGGAGCCGCGCCTGCTTCCCACAACGTTCCCCAACATCTTGGTGTCGGCGAACAAGGGCATCGGCGTGGCCATGGCGTCGGACATTTGCGGTTTCAACTTGAACGAGGTGTGCACGGCCACCATGCATTTCCTCGACGACCCTGACTGCGACCTGTTCGAATACATGCCCGCGCCCGATTTCTCCACCGGCGGAGAGATCATCTACCGCCGCGAGGAAATGGAGCGCATCTACAACACGGGCACCGGCGGCTTCCAAATCCGCTCGCGTTGGCGCTATCTGCCCGACGAGCGCATCATCGAGGTGTACGAGATTCCCTACACCACCAAAACGGACATCATCATCGAGCGCATCGTCAAGCTTTCCAAGGAAGGCAAGGTGCGCGAGATCGCCGACATCCGCGACGAGACGGACCTTTCCGGCTTGCGCATCGCCATCGACATCAAGCGCGGTGTCGACCCGGAACAGCTGATGGCGAAGCTGTTCCGCTTCACCACGCTGCAGGACACGTTCTCGTGCAACTTCAACGTGCTGGTCGACGGCTACCCGCGCGTCATGGGCGTGCGGCAGATCCTGGCGGAATGGGTGGCCTGGCGCATGGAGTCGACGCGCCGCCGCATCGCTTTCGACCTGCAGAAAAAGAGCGACCGCTTGCATTTGCTGCACGGCCTTGAGGCTATCCTGCTCGACATCGACAAGGCCATCGCCATCATCCGCGGCACCAAGCTTGAGGTGGACGTGGTGCCCAACCTCATGGAGGGCTTCGGCATCGACCAGGTGCAGGCCGAGTTCGTGGCGGAGATCAAGCTGCGCAACATCAACGAGGAATACATTCTCAACCGCACGCGCGACATTGCCAAGCTCACCGACGACATCGCCGAGCTTAACGCCACGCTTGCCAGCGAGAAGAAGATCAAGAAGGTCATCCGCGACGAGCTTGCGCAGGTGAACAAGAAGCACGTGATGCCGCGCAAGACCGGCCTGGTATCGCCCGCCGATGTGGTGGAGGTGAACCTGGAACCCGAGGTGGAGGAGTATCCCGTCACCATCATGCTGTCGCGCCAGGGCTATCTGAAGAAGATGACCGACCGCGTGCTGCGCAAGGCCGCCTCGCTGAAGTACAAGGACGGCGACGAACCCTTCATCGAATTCCCGTCGTCGAACACGCATGAGCTGCTGGTGTTCACCGACCAGTGCCAGGTGTACAAGTGCAAGGTCGCCGCGTTCGAGGACACGAAGTCGGCGCAGCTGGGGTCGTTCTTGGCAACCGATTTGGAAATGGCGCCTGACGAAAGCGTGACCTGGGTGATCGACCCGGGCGACTATTCCGCCGATGTGCTGTTCGTGTTCGAGAACGGCCGCGCGGCGCGCGTGGCGCTGTCGGGATACGCCACCAAGACGAACCGCAAGAAGCTCAAGAACGCCATCTACGGCGGCAGCAAGCTCCTGTACGCGACGGTGCTTGAGGAAGATCGCGACGTGGCGCTGGTGTCGAGCGACTATCGTCTGGTGAATTTCAACACGTCGTTGCTCAAGACGAAGACCACCAACAGCACCCAAGGCGTTCAGGCGCTCACCGTGAAGGGCAGCCGCATAGTGACGGCGGTCGGCCGCGCGGAGGATTTCCTGGGCGCGGAGGCGGCGCTTGGGAAGTTCCAGGCGACAAGCCTGCCGTCGTCGGGCGCGTCCATGAAGGAAGAGGACATGAAAACCCTGTTCGACTTGGAGTAGGGATGTCGGGCCGCGGGCGCGTTGCGGTGACGCGGCCACGTTGCGGCGACGGGGCACGGCTGGGCATGTTGCGGCGACGGGTGCGCCAGCGCCATGAGCGCGCCGCGGCGGTGGCCAGCACCGGCGTGACGCGGACGCAAGCTGCCCGCGACGTCGGAGTCTCCTGCCCGAGGGCGTACGAGATCGTGCGCTGCCAGACGCGCTACGGGATCATCTTCGACAAGGTGCGCGGGAATCGGCTGGAGGCGCTGCTTGCAGAGGAGCCGGGTGCGGAGGCTCGCGCGGGGCTCATCAGCCGTTTCGCCGCTGCCGTGAAGGATATGCATCGCATTCACGTGGCAGATGGGCGCCTGTCCGATTACAAGCAGGATTCCCTTGCGCTGTGCGACGAGCTTGACCCGGCGTTCTGTTCGGAGCCTCAGGCGCGGGCCATCCGAGCGATTTTCGAGGCAGTTCCCGATGGCGAACACGGTGCTCGGCGCCATCTATGCGAAGGTGGGCGACGTGCTTGTCGCCATCGCGTCGGTGTTGCTGGTCGCGGGCGCTTTGCTGCAGTTCCTGCCCTGGGTGGCCGGCCCGGCAAGTGCGGTTGTGCTGCTGTGCGCGGGGTATTTGGTGGTGTGCTTCCTGTACGACCCGTACTGCACGCTCATCCAAAACGGCTATCTCAAACGGGGAGGCACCAAAGAGCATCAGTCTGCTCTCATCATGCTAAATGCCGCGAAGAAGGTCGGTGCGCTCGCGCTGTCGGCCGTGGCGACCGTGCTCATGGACGCCGGGGGAGAGTTCGCAGTGATGGGGCTGCTGCTTTGCTGCGCCATCCTCTGCATGGCGATGACCTGCGCCTTGTTTGCGCGCCAGGGGTCGAAGAGCCGCTAGCTTGGCGGGGGCTGGTTTCGTCGGCTTCCTGCCGGATTCTTACACCTCGCGACTCCGGTACGCCGCAACGCAACGCGAGATGGTTTCCAGCATCAGCTTCGTGTCGAGAGGCTTGGTCAGGTGCTCGTCCATGCCGGCTTTCTTGGCAGCTATCTTGTCCTCGGTGAATGCGCTCGCGGTCATGGCGATGATGGGGATCGTAGTGGCGTCGGGCCTGTCCATCGCGCGAATCTCGCGCGTTGCCGCATAGCCGTCCATCCCCGGCATCATCACGTCCATCAATATCGCGTCGATCTCGCCCGACGCGCTTTGCGCGAACGCTTCGACCGCTTGCTGGCCGTTGCGCGCCGCGGTGACGGCCGCGCCTTCCTCTTCGAGCAGGAAGCGCGCGATTTCCATGTTCAGCTCGTTGTCCTCGGCCAAAAGAATGCGCAGGCCGTGGACGGATGCGGGCGCAGCTTTTTTGGCCGCCGGTTTGCTTACCGGATTGCTGCGGTCGATTTCAAAGGGGATGGTCACGTCGAACGTGGAGCCTTCGCCCTTCGTGCTCTCAACGGTTATGGTGCCGCCCATCATGTCGACGAGGTTCTTGGTGATCGACATGCCCAGCCCCGTGCCGCCGTATTCCGAGCGGGCCGTCTCCGTTTCCTGCGCGAACGGTTCGAACAGCTGCTCAAGGAAGTCCTGCGACATTCCGACGCCGGTGTCGCGGCATTTGAACTGGATGAGCGCCGTACCGCCTTCGCAGGAGACCTCTCGGCAGGTGATGAATATCTTCCCGTTCGGCTTGTTGTACTTGATCGCGTTGCTCAGGATGTTCGTCATGATGCGCTTGACATGGACGGGGCTGCCCATCAGCTTGATATGCTGCGCTTCGCAGGTTTCCTCGACGATTTCGATGCCGCGACTTTCCGCCTGCTTAACGATGACGGTATGGACGCTTTGGGATATCTCGCCCAGGTCGAACGGGATGTGCTCCAAGACGATTTTGCCCGACTCCAGCTTGTTCATGTCCAGCACTTCGTTGATGATCTCTAAAAGCACCTGTGCCGAACCCTTGATTTTACGGCGGCAGTCATCGCGTTTGTCCAGGTCGTCGCCACAACGCTCCGAAATATCCAGCATCCCGATGATGCCGTTTAACGGTGTGCGGATATCGTGGCTCATGCGCAGCAGGAAATCGGTTTTCGCGCGATTGGCCCGTTCGGCTTCCTGTTTAGCGGCGATCAGTTTTCGCTGGTAGGCCTCTTCCTTTTCGCGCTGCTGCGCCTCTTGGGCCAAGTGCTGTTCGATGATGTCGTCGATAAATTGGAAGGCGGCGATTACGTTGCCCTTATCGTCCATTTTCGTCACGGAGAACTGGTAGTTGTGCAGCACGCCGCCGTCGATGCTGCGGTAGGTGCCCGTGTATTCGGCCTTGCTGCCCGCCAGAACGCGACGCAGATTTTCCATGCTCAGCTGCTTGCGCAGGCGGTCCCTGTCCTCGTCTTGCACGCGGTTTGCGATCCAGCGCTCGAGCACGCTTTCGTATGGGAACACCTTGTTCTTAAGCGCCACCACCTCCGCAAGGTCGTAGTCGGTGGCGACCTTCAGGATTTTCGCCGTGCCCTCGTTGATGTTGGCCAGGTAGATGTTGCGGTAGTTGCGCGAAAGGATGTCGAAGATGGCGATCTGTTCCTCGAGTTCGCGCTGATGGGCTTGCTGGGCCTCGCGCTGCTTTTGCTGCTCGGCGATGATCTCGTCGATGTTCTGAAAGCCCGCGACGATGTAGTCGGCGTTGTCTATCCTGAGGTATTTGTATTGGTAGTAGTGCATTTCCCCGTCTGCGAGCACGCGGTAGTTGCCGCTGTATTCGCTGGCGGTGCGCAGGTGTTCGCGCACTTGATCGAGGCTGATGGCATCCAGCATGGCGTTGCGGTCTTGCGGATGAACGCGCTCCGAGACGTACTGCTTCTGCACGACGTCGTAGTCGTAAATGGCATGCTCGTCGTTTTTCACGCCGGTGGTCACGTATCCGTTCAGCTTCAGGATCTTGGCTTTCCCGATGCTGGCGTAGATGAGGTAGACGTTGGCGTAATCGTCCGCGAGCGCGCTGAAGATTGCCAGGCGTTCAGCCAGGTTGTTGTCGTGATCTTGCGCCGATGCGTTCATATCGCTCATCCTTACCGTCGTGGCTGCCGGGAAATCCTGCCAGCATGCCCTTATCGTTCACCTGATTTTACCGTGATACCACGCCGTCGCGCTAGGGCGCACTGGGGGAGGCGGCTAGGTGTCTGTCGGAATTGGGCGGCGGGACGCTAGGGGCTTGGAGGCGCCGCTGTATCGAAAGCCTAATTTGGCGATACGGTTGAGACGGCGTATAGATCGCCTTGCCTTTGGGCGGCAACGTTAGAAAATGATAGCTGTACCTAGCAATTTTGATAGATATAGCTATCAAGGGGGAAGAACTCAGTTTTCGAAAATCCCGCCAATAATCGCGCCAGTTTTGGATAATCGCGCCAAATCGTTGGCGTGATTATCCAAGGCGGGTTTCCGGTCCGAAGACCAGGTATCGTTTGGCGTAAGGGCGCCGCGACTTGCGCGCGCCTGCCCTGCGTGGAGCGGGTATACTTGCTCCATGGTGCGGGCTGCGGACATATCGAAGCATGGTGCGCTTGTTGCTGCAGGCGGCGTTGCCGTCGCGTTCGCCGCTGCCGTCGCTGCTTTGGTGGCGTTTGCCCCCTTTGCCCCGCCCGCACCGCTGGCCTTCGGGACGGATTCCAATTCGACGACCGGCTACATGATCCTGCTCGGTCCGCTTTCGGCTGCCTGGGGCTTCTCGGTGCATCTGCGTTGCCCCGATGCGATCGTGCGCCGATGCCTGCTCGCCATTGCGGCGCTTATCGCGTTCTGGATGCTTGCGGTGCTGGTCAAGTACTCCATTCGCGACGCCGTTGCCGCCTCCTTGCTGTGGTACTGCTATTACATTCCCATGATCGCCATTCCTGCGCTGTGCTTCGCGTGCGCCTTGCGGGCGGCGGCGCTTGACGGCACGCGGGCGGGCAGGGCGGCGCTTCGCGCGGTGGGCTTTGTGTCGGCCGCGCTCATGCTGTTGGTGCTGACGAACAACGCCCATCATCTCGTGTTCGATTTCAGCCTTGCCAATCCGAATTGGGAAACCGACTATGCATACTGCGTTGGCTATTACGTGGTTGCTGCGTGGTGCGTCGCGCTGCTGGTCGCGTTTTTTGCCACGCTGTTCTTGGCGGCGCGCAAGCAGTTGAGAAGCGCGATCGTCCCTCTTGCGCTCGTCGTGGGTGTCGGCGCGGCTTATGGCATCCTATACGTGCTGCGCCATGCGATCATGCTGACGTCCAACATTTCGCTCACGTACTGCTTCCTCATCATGGTGGCGCTGTAAATTGCGCTTGACCTGCGGCTGCTGCCGTCCTATGCCCGCTACGTCGATGCGTTCGAGAGCCTTCCGTTCGACCTGAAGCTGCTTGGTGCGCACGGGGAAGTCGAGCGCGCGACGGCGGTGGCCAAACCCCTGCATCCGACGGCCGCAACCATGTTGGCTGACCCCGCCAAGGCTAAGGACGAGACGTGGGCCTTCCGCACGAGTGCCATTCCCGCCACGTTGTTCAAAACCTATCCGGTGCGCGGCGGGCGGGCGCTTCTGGCCGAAGACGTGTCGGCCATTGACGAGCGGCGGGCAGCGCTTGAGGACAAGCGCGAACACTTGCGGCGCAGCAATGCCCTGCTTGCGCGCAAGGCTGCGGTGCAGCGCGAGCAATGCCGGCTGCGCAGCGAGCGGGAGCTCATCGGCGACATCGAGGCGTCGCTTGAGAATAAGACACGTCGCATCAAGGAGCTGCTCGACGCGCTTCCCGCATCCGATGATGCCGCCGCGGCGGCGAGGCGGCGCGAGATGCTCGTCGAGGTGAAGCTGCTCGTGGCGTATTGCAAGCGCAAGGGCGCGCTCGTGCTTGCCGAGAAAAGCGATCCGGAATTCAACCGCGAGCGTTTGCAGCTCGTGTTCAACGAGACGGCGGCCGATTTGCGCTCCATCGGCGTTGACTGCGCGGCGCTCGTGCAGACGGATGCGCCTCTGCCCGCGAGCGTCGTGAGCGTGCTGTACGATTGCCTGTACGATTTCGCCACGGCGGCCAACGCGATGGATGATGCCGTGCTCATGCTGTTTGTGCAGGCCGAGCCCGCGTCCGTTATGCTGCGGGCAGCGCTTTCGGCGGCCGACGTGCAAAGCGGGCGCGTGGGCGCTTTGCTTGACGAGTTGCGGGCGCACCTTGTTGCGCACGGCGTCGAGGTCTCGATTGAGATCGCGCCCGATTCCGCGACGTTCGTTGCGCGGATTCCCCTTGCGCCCGGCCGGTCGGGTGATGCGCGATGACGGCGCTTGCGAACATGCCGCATATCGTGCTCATCGTGCTTGCCGCGACGTTCTTCCTGCTGGCTTCGGGGCAGACCGTTCATGTGCTTCTGGCCGCCCTGCGGCGTGGTCCCGCGCCGAGGGCAGCCATCGCCGCGTACGAGGGCGCTATCGCGTTTCACCTGGTGCTCGCCTGTTGCGGGGCCGTTGCCGCGGCTCAGAACTACGGGGCGTTCTATGTGCGCTTGCGGCCCTTCGACTTTCCGCTTGAGCCGCTTCTGTGGATTGACTTGGCGGCTGCGGCGGCAGGCCTCGCACTCGCCGTAGCGAAACGCAAGCCGGCCCTGATCCCCGAAGCCGTGCTGCTGGCGCTGTGCACGCCGCCCGTCATCGAGGCGCTGGGCGCACGGTGCGTGTACCTGTTCATCGCCGACGCGGCGTTCTTCCTGTTCCGCACGGTGGCGGCGCTTGTGCTCGACGTGCGGCATTTCGCGACGTCCGTGAGCACGCTTTCCGTAGTCGATGCGCTCGACCGCCTGCCTGAAGGCATCATCTGGGCGGATGGCAAGCGGCGCATCCTATACATGAACGACGCGATGCGCGCGCGTCTGACCGATCTGGGGTTCGCCACCGACCTGTCCGAGACCGCTAGCCTTTGGGCCGACCTTGAGGCACGTGCCCGCCGCGATGGGGGAGCGGTCCTTCCCGAGGGAATTCGCCTGCCGATGCCTTCGGAGCAAACGTGCCTGTTCAAGCGCGATGTGGTGCGCTTGCGCAAGACGGAATGCCGGCGCATGGTGGCGATGGACGTGACCGAGGAGGAGTCGCTCAATACGCAGATCGAGCGGGCGAACAAGCTGTTGGAAGCGGAGAACGCCGAGCTGCGCGAGTCGATGGCGCGCGTTGCCGAGGTGGCCCGCGACGAGGCGATGGTGCGCATGAAGGCTCGCGTGCACGACACCATCGGGCAGCGGCTGTCCATTCTGCATCGGTTTCTGGAGGCGGAAAACCCGACGCCGGAGGCGCTTGCCGAGGTCACGAAGCTTGCCGGGAGCATTCTCGACGACCTGTCCGAGCCCGAATCCCCCGATCGGGCGGCGCAGCTGGCGTCGATCGTGCGCGCGTTCTCGCTGGTCGGCATCAGCGTGCGCGTGGCGGGGGAGCTGCCGGCCCGCTCCGACGTCGCCGAGGCGTTCGTGAACATCATCCGCGAGGCCGCGACGAACGCCGCCAAGCATGGGCAGGCGAAGCTCGTCGATGTGCGGATTGCGCAGGACGGCGGAGCGTGCTCGCTGCGCATCGTCAACGACGGCATGCCCGCGTCTGCCGATGTGCGGGAGGGAAGCGGCATCCCCGGCATGCGTCGCGCCGCCGCTGGCGTGGGCGCCACGTTCGCCGTCACCGC
Source organism: bacterium (assembly GCA_963613135.1). Lineage (GTDB taxonomy): Bacteria > Actinomycetota > Coriobacteriia > Coriobacteriales > Eggerthellaceae > Senegalimassilia. The sequence goes on along the minus strand of CAVDXU010000057.1, from coordinate 125 downwards.
GCGCAGCCCGTTTTCGATTGAAGTGGTTGTGCCGGCGGCAACTCTCATCCCTGCAACCTCTGGAAAGGAGTCGTCATGATTTCCCTGCTCATCGTTGAAGACCAGGTCATGCTGCGCGAATCGCT
>CAVDXU010000056.1:0-9817 GCA_963613135.1 bacterium | reverse complement strand
CGCCGGTCTTTTTGGTGAGCTCGCCCATCACGCGGCCCATCTCTTTCTTGGCGGTTGCGCCGGTCTCCTCAAGGGTCGCGTTGATAAGCTCCGCAAGCTCCTCGCCGGATACTTGCTTCGGAAGCAGCAACTCCAAAATGCTTACCTGGTTGGCCAGCGCGTCGGTGCGCTCTTGGTTGTTTGCGGCTTTGATTGATCCGTCCAACGTCTCTTTTGTCTGCTTGATGACGCGTTTGATCATGTCGTTGACATCTTGTTCAAGAATCTCCCTGCGCTCGTTCACCTCGATATTCTTGATTTCGCAATGTACCTGACGCAGGATCGCCAGGCGCTGTTTGTCCTTGGCTTTCATCGCTTGTTTGATTTCATCCTTGAGCTCGTCGTACTGCATGATTCTCCTGTCGTTTAAGCGGTTTACGCCTTCCAGTATACTCCGGTTGCTGTTCAGGGATCGTTTACACCCTTGCGACGTTGGACGCATGCGGCTGTGATAAGCTGAAATCATGAGTTCAAAGAGCGGACATATTGACGTTGTAAACCTGAGCCAGCGATGCGCACCGGATTGCCCTGAGGCGCAATCGCTTGATAACCACGCGTGGACCCCTTCTCAACTAAGAGGTAGCTCGTATCGCCAGTTAAGGGAGCGACGCAACGAACCCACTGCCACAGAAGCGAACGCCCATAATCGCAAACATAATATCCGTGAGTACACGTTGGGCGAGGAAATAGCCAACTCGATCACCCACGGCATTGGTGCGCTGCTCGCTATAGCCGCTATCCCCATTCTAGTGGTGCATGCGGTCGGCCATGGCGCGGGTGTTTATCTGTTCGCCGCACTGGTCTATACGTTGACAATGCTTTTGGAATATCTCATGTCCACGCTGTATCATGCGCTGGCGCATGACCGAGCCAAACGGGTGTTCAAGGTTCTTGATCATAGCTGCATCTATTTGTTCATTGCTGGAACATACACTCCTTTTTGCCTGATTACCCTTGGTCAGTCCGGTGGAGTCGTCCTGTGCGCCGTCGTTTGGGCCTTGTCCCTCGCCGGTGTCGCTTGCGAAGCCTTTTGGGTGTTTCGGCCTCGTTGGGTATCGGCTGTGCTTTACCTGGCGCTTGGTTGGGCGATTGTTTGGTATATTCCCGAACTTATCAGGCTATTGCCGGCCGGGGGGCTTTGGCTTCTGCTTGCCGGAGGTATCTGCTATTCAATAGGGTGCATCTTCTACGTTCTCAAAAAAGTTCCGTACATGCATTCCTTGTTTCATCTGTGGGTTGTGGCGGGGAGCGTGTTGCAGTTCCTGGCCGTCGCCCTTTATGTTGTGTAAGCTTTTACAGTGATTGAATTTTGCTTAAGGACGGGAAATGGCCAGTAAAAATGAAGGTGGAGACAGTAGCAGGCCGAATCGCGGCGGATTGTTCGGCTTTCTGAGCTCGCAACGGCAGTCGACGCAATCGGCCGAGGATGAGCTGAAGGACTTCGTTGCCGAAAACGACGAGCTGCTCGATGACGAGAAGCGAATGATTCATGAGATCCTCGACCTTGGAGACATGGACGCCGGCGATATCATGACCCCGCGCGTCGACATGATTTTGGTCGAGGACACCGATACGGTCAGGCAGGCTGTTGACCGTATGATGGGGACCGGGTATTCGCGTCTTCCCGTTTTTCATGAGGATGCCGATAGGATCACAGGGATCGTTCACTACAAAGATCTCGTGCCCCCTATGCTTGACGGCCGCGGTGAGGATCTTGTCTCCGATTACGCATTCGAGCCGTTGTTCGTGCCTGAATCAAAGGATGTCTTTCCGCTGCTAACCGAGATGCAAACGAATCGTCAACAGATGGCTATTGTGGTGGATGAGTACGGTGGCACCGATGGTTTAATAACGATCGAAGACATCGTTGAGGAAATTGTTGGCGAAATAGTTGACGAGACCGATCGCGAACGGCCTGAGATCAAACAGGAAAGCGATGCGGCGTGGCTTGTGAGCGGCAAGTATCCCGTTGAGGATGCTATCGAGCTAGGTTGGCCGCTCAGCGAATCGGAAGATTACGAGACGATTGCGGGTTGGCTGCTTGCCGTCACCGACACGGTGCCGAAGGTCGGATACGTGTTTGAGCGAGACGGCTACCGTTTCACCGTGAATGCGATGCGGCGGCGTCGGATTCTGGAGATACGTGTCGAGCGCAATGAGGAATCAGGCCGGAATGGCGTTCGGCCTCAAAGCGATGACGAGGGAAGCGATCGGCCGGAAAGCAAGGCGTTTGCGGACAGCCGGGATGTGGGCGCCGGTGAAGGATCGGCCCGAAAGGATAACGAATAGGAGGAACGGTGGTGGCCGCGCAACATCAGCTGCAAAGATCGCGAAATGCGGTGCTGGGCGGCGTATGTGCGGGCATAGCCGAATACCTCGATGCTGATCCGATCGTCGTTCGCATCCTGTTTGCTGCTCTGACGGTGCTTACTTTAGGAGCCGCTGTCGTTCCCTATGCGATATTGTGTATTGCGCTTCCTTGCCCGCGATTGCAGGAGGAGCCGCTTGACGTTGAGCCCGAAGAGGCGCATTCCGCGGTTCTTGGCAATTTTGATGCGTGCGCAATGCGCGATCGCAAAAGCAGAGCCGCAATGGCATCGGCGTTGCGGCAGGTTGGTTCCGCCCACGTCCCCCCTTCTCCTCCGACGTCTGCCGGCAATGAGGGCGCGCAGAGCGGAGGGCAGCAGAGTGAAGCCATCCCGTCGGTCGAGGGCTCGCAACTCGTTGGGTTTGCAGCGAACTCGACTCAGAACGCGCAGGGCCGTCACGGGTTCGTGGCAGCCGATTCGCAGGACGCTGAGGCGCCAGGATGCGGACCGTCTACCGGTGCGCCACAGGCCGGAGATCCCGGGGACGGCGGTTCTCGTGCTGCGCGTTCCCCCCAAAACGTATCCGTGAAGCACCGGGACATCTCGATATCCGCCTCGTCCATGAGACTGAAGCTTGCCGTCGCGTTGGCATTGATCGGCGGGTCGATATTGCTGAGCGTCGGCGTTTCCATTGTGGTGACCGCCCTCATCGAGGGCGCAGTTTGGTGGCAATGCTGGCCGCTGATCTTCATCGTGCTGGGATTCGTTCGAATCACGGTTCCTGGCAGGGCTGATAGGCGCTCGGCCATGTTCGCGAGCGGAGCGTGCAGCTGTTTCCTTGGAATGACGCTGCTCATGGCGTCGCTCGGAATTATCTCCTGGGATTCGTTCGGGTGCATGATCGAGAACCTTTGGCCTTTGCTCGCGGCGTATGTGCTGCTCGCGCTCGTTGGGATACGCCTGCGGAATCGAGCGTTCATCATTGCTTCCGCGTTCTGCTTCGTATTGTTTTGCATACTCGGTTTGCAGTTATGTGCATTTCCGGGGCCAATGCATGAATTCACTTTTGTGACGCCTCTGGGTCGTGAGTATCCTGTTGTGGCGCCGTTTTCCCATGTCGTATAAGGCGTTTTGGGATCGCGGAGAAGTTTTTGAGCGCATTATCGGTGAATGCGAAGCCTGATGGCCGCATGCCCGTTCACCGGACGAGATAAGTTGCTGGGCGGGAAGCGATCGTCGATATGCGGGCGATAAGCAGGGAAAAGGCGATTGGGCAATCTGTCAAGCGAACAAAAGGTGGAGGGCTTCTCCACAGAAATTGGCCGTGTGGCGGGCATCCGATAAAATAGGAGCTACCGAAAACAGCATACGCAGTTACGGCAGCAATCCCCCTTTAAATTGAAACAAGCTGTCAGCCGCATGAAGCGGTTTAGGACTGTGCGCTGGTAAAAGAAAGGTAGCGGTAACCTTTGGATAAAAACGATATGCAGAAAGCTTCGCGCAAGGTGTTTGGCGCGATCGGCCTTTCCTGTCTGTCGGTTGCTTTGGTCGGCTGTCTTGGCATCGGCATCGCTACGGCGGCGAACGGGGTTTCGCCCGACATCGATACGTTCGGCATCGCGGGAACCAGTTCGAACGAGGGATCGTCCGAATCCGCTTCGGCTGACTCTCTTTCGGCAAAGGCATCGGACGCGTCCGCAACCGCAACTTCGCAGTTGGTGGTTGCGAATACGCGAAGCATTTCGAAGGCAACTTCGGCGATCGACGCCGAGCGGGAAGCGGAACGGCTTGCGGCCGAAGAGGCTCAGCGACAGGAAGATCTGCGGCACACCCAGCTTGCCCAGTCGCATCGCGACGCGCAATACGCAAGCGATTCGGGGGCTGCTTCAACCGGACTCGCGGAAATTGATTGGAACGTGTCGCAGGAAGAGTTCGTCTCCGAGTGGGGATCGCGCATCGACGCGTATTTGTCGGGAAGCACTCTTTCCGGTTATGGCACGGCGTTTGCCGAGGCTGCATGGGAGAACGGTATCGATCCGCGTTTTTCGCCGGCGATATCCAACACCGAGTCGTCGAAGGGGCAGAATTGCTTCCGCAGCCATAATGCCTGGGGCTGGATGGGCGATACATCCTGGGGAAGCTGGGATGAGGCCATCAGCGCTCATGCGCAGGGACTTGCGAAGGGCTATGGCTACACTATCTCGCTTTCGAACGCGAGCAAGTATTGCCCGCCGACGTATGAGGATTGGTACGCGAAAACGCTCGCCCAGATGCAGCAGATTTAGTGCCCGATATGCGGCGGTGCGGGAGTAGGTTAGCGTAATTGGAGGCGGTTCGCGTTTGCGAGCCGCCTTTTTGCGTTAAGGGGGATATCTGCAGGCGGCGCTGTGATAGTATGCACCTAGTTGCTTGCTAGGATTATTGGGGGACAGATGACTCAGACAGATTGCGAAGCGTGCAATAAACCTGCTGGGAGCACGGACGAGAAGATCAGCGTATTCCAGAAAGGCCGCATGGAGGGTCCGGACGCAGAAAGCACGACGCATGGGACGGTTCGCGCGGTGTGCGTGTCGAAGCGCAAGGGCACAAGAAAGGACGTCGTGGACGGCCCTGTCTTGATCGAGGCGCATCATGGTGTTGCTCAGGATGCGCATGCGGGAGAGTGGCATCGTCAGGTTTCGCTGCTGGCCTGGGAGTCTATCGCGAAGGCGCAGGCTCGCGGTCTTGACGTGAAGGAAGGCGATTTCGCGGAGAACATAACCACGGAAGGCATCAACCTTATGGCGCTGCCGCTGGGTACGCAGCTGAAAATCGGCGATGACGTGCTGCTCGAGCTTTCCCAGCAAGGGAAGGTGTGCCATAAGAAGTGCGCTATCTTCTATCTTGCAGGAGACTGCATTTTCCCTCGCGAGGGCATATTTTTCGTTGCCCTGAAGGGTGGCGAGGTCAAGGCCGGGGACAGCATCGACGTGGTGAAGGTGGGGGATGGAACCTGCGAGTTCACCCCGCAGGAGGCGCTGGACGAGCTGGCGGCCACGCCGCGCTAGAGGCGATCGGCCTCGGTCGGGGCGCGGCTGGGGTCGGCCTCGGTTGTGGGTGCGGTTTTGATTGCGCCCGGTCTGAGCCACGGTTTGCGACCGGTCTCAACCCCGACTGCGGGCCGACTTCGGCCCCGGGTGACCGGCTTCGGCCCCGGGCGTCCGGGGCCGGTCTAAACTGTGTCCGGCCCCGGCTCGGAATCGAAGTCTAAAGAGCCCGGAAGGCCGCGCGGACGTCGTCGAGTGATTCGCTATCGGTGACGACGATGGCCTTGTCGCCGGGATAAAGCAGCGTGTCGTCGTCCACGACCTCGACGTCATCTTTCGTCTCTACAGCTGCAATCAGGCTTTTCGGCGGCATGACGACGGCGCTTGCGGGAACCCCGTTCTCGTTCGAATGATGGCGGAGGCGCGGGACGACCACCTCGGTCAACAGGACGTTCCCGTGCGTGAGCGATGATGCGATGCTGACCGACCCGAGCAGCGTTTCCTCCTCGATGAGGTTTGCGATAAGCGTGGTGGACGAGACGCATTCGATGCCCACCTCGCGGAAAATGCGCAGATTTTTCGGGCTGTTCACGCGCGCCACGCAGCGGGGCACGTTGAACACGCGCTGCGCGATCTCGCAGGAGACCAGGTTGTCGTCGTCCTGTCCCGTCGTCGCCACGAATACGTCTGCGCGGCGGATCCCGGCATCTTCCTGGAATTTCGAATCGCATCCGTCACCCCGGATGACTAGGTACCTTCCCTGCAGGACGATCGAAAGATGATCGGCTGTCTCAAGGTCTTCCTCGATGATGGCAACATCGTTCCCGCTTTCAAGAAGCACGGTTGCGAGGTATTCGCCAACTTTGCCACCGCCCGATATCACTACGTACATGGTTCGTTCCTAAGATCTCGTCTGCCTGTTGATGGTTGATTTCTACTTGATGCTTCTTGGTTGCCGGTTGCCGGTTCCCGACCGTCGGTTCCCGACCGTCGGTTCGCCGCTTGCTGGCTGCTGATCCATCGACCCTTCCGCCCGCTCGTCAGCGTCGGCTGCGCTCGTTGCCCGCTAGTCTTGTATGTACTTCGAGAACTGCTCGATCAGCTCATGGCGTACGCAGGCGAGCACGGTGTCGCCGTTGTGCAGGATGGATTCTTTGGTGGGGATGCTCGAGGTCGATCCATCGCCGCGTTCGAAGGCGACGATGCGGATGTCGTGCTCCCGCTCAAGCTCGGCCACGCGGATGGTCGGCTTTTCCGCCCACTTCAGATCAAGCGAGAAGCGCAGCACCTCGAAATCGCCGAACGAGTCGATGTGCGAGCCGTGGCCCGAAACGATCTTGCTGAACACGTCTTCGGCGACGAGCGACGTGCCGCAGACGTAGTCGATGCCCAGCTGCATGTAAGCGCGTTCGTGGTCGGGGTTGTACAGGCGCGCGATGACATGGGGGACGTCGAACAGGCGATTGGCCACCTCGCAGCACATAAGGTTGGTGTTGTCGAGCTGCGTGACGGCGGCCACGACGTCGCATTCCTCGATGCCGGCTTTCTCCAGCGTTTCCTCGTCGAAACCGACGCCTTGGATGGTCGATCCATTGAAGTTGCGCCCGAGGTTGGCGAACGCGTCGACGTTGCGGTCGATCACGCATACGTTGCTGCCGTTGTCCGACAGCATGTTGGCCAGCTGCGATCCGACGCGCCCGCATCCGACCACGATGACGTTGCTCATGCGAATTCCTTCCGATTGCTGCGAACAGTATACGGCAACGCTTGGCCTGCGGTATCATTGCTGCATCGAACATGAGCGTGATGACGTGAAAGGAACAGCCGTGATCAACCGCTACACGCGCCCGGCCATGGGTGCCATCTGGGAGCTGCAGAACAAGTTCTCCATTTGGAAGGAAATCGAGGTGCTGGCATGCGAGGCTCAGGCCGAGCTTGGGCAGGCGGGCATCACGAAGGAGGAGGCTCGCTGGATTCGCGACCATGCCGACTTCACCGTCGAGCGCATCGACGAGATCGAGAAGGTCACGAACCACGACGTTATCGCCTTCACCACCTGCATGGCCGAGTACATCGACGCCGACGTGCCCGAGGGTGCCGAGAAGCCCTCGCGCTGGGTCCACTACGGCATGACGTCGTCGGACTTGGGCGACACGGCGCTGTCGTACCAGATCACGCAGGCGATCGATATCATTCTGGAAGACGTCAAACAGCTGGGCGAGACGTGCAAGAGGCGCGCGTTCGAATTCCAGGACACCCTGTGCGTCGGGCGCACGCACGGCATTCATGCCGAGCCGATGACGTTCGGCATGAAGTTCGGCAGCTGGGCTTGGGCGCTCAAGCGTGCGCAAACGCGCCTGGAGCAGGCTCGCGAAGTTGCCGCGACGGGCGCCATTTCCGGCGCGGTCGGCACGTATTCGAGCATCGACCCGTACGTTGAGCAGTACGTGTGCGAGAAGCTGGGCCTCACCCCCGACCCGCTGTCCACGCAGGTGCTCGCGCGCGACCGCCACGCTCAGGTCATGTGCGCGCTGGCCTGCGCCGCCGCCACGCTTGAGTCCATCGCCATGCAGGTGCGCCTGTTGCAGCAGTCCGACGTCATCGAGGCGGAGGAGCCGTTCAAGAAGGGGCAGAAGGGCTCGTCGGCCATGCCTCACAAGCGCAACCCCATCACGGCCGAGCGCGTATGCGGCCTGGCACGTTGCGTGAAGGCGAACGCGCAGGTGGCGCTCGACAACGTGGCGCTGTGGTACGAGCGCGACATCAGCCACTCCGGCACCGAGCGCGTGGCGCTGGCCGATAGCTTCACGGCGCTCGACTACATGTTCGGCAAGATGCAGTGGATGCTCGACGGCCTGCAGACCTATCCGGCCAAGATGGAGCACAACATGTGGCGCACGAAGGGCCTCATCTTTTCCAGCAAGGTGCTGCTGGCCCTGGTGAACACGGGCATCACGCGCGAAGAGGCCTACGTCATCGTGCAGCGCAACGCCATGGCGGTATGGGAGGATATCCAGAACGCCGTGGACGGGCCCACGTATCGCGAGCGTCTGGAAGCCGACCCCGAGGCGAACCTGTCCGCCGCCACGCTCGACGAGATCTTCGACCCGTGGGACTTCCTGACGCGCAAGGACGAGGTGTTCAAGCGCCTGGAAGGCTTGCAGTTCTAGATTGACGTAACCTGCGCCTTTCGACCTGTTTTTTCGCGAACGCCGCCCTGTTGGTTGCAGATGGGGCGGCGTTCGTTCCCTTCGCCGGCGCATTGGTGCCGGCCACGGAGGATGTCGTGGTTGCTTGCGGGGTTTTTCCGTGTATGAGATGTCGCTCCCACGCGCCTTCGGTAGAATGAACGCCATAAGGCGGCTGCTGCCGTCGGCTTCGCCATGCGCGAGGCTGAAAACGCAACGGCGCGGACTGAGCGCGATGCCGCCACGAATACGCATCCAATAAGGAGGAACACATGCCGAAGATCACTCGTGATCAGGTGAAGGTGCCCGCCGACGTCTTGGCCGACGCTCGCGAGACCTATGTCGACAACTACATGAAGGCCACGCGTGAAACCGGCCGTTTGATGCTGTTCGCGTGCGACCAGAAGATCGAGCATCTGAACAAGGACTTCTATGGCGAGGGCATCGACATCGCCGACGCTGAGCCGGAGCACCTGTTCCAGATCGGCCGTCAGGGCGTTTGCGGTGTTCTGGCCGGTCAGCGCGGTCTGATTGCTCAGTACGCGGCCGATTATCCCGAGATCAACTACCTGGTGAAGATGAACTCCAAGACCAACCTGGTCAAGACTTCCCAGGAAGACCCGTACAGCCCGCAGCTCCACGAGCTGGAGGCCGTGCTCGCCATGCGCGAGAATGGCGTGAACGTCGTGGGCCTGGGTTACACCATCTATCTGGGCAGCGAGTACGAGTCGTCCATGATGGCCGAGGCCGGTGAGCTGATCGCCGCCGCTCATGCCAACGGCTTGCTCGTCGTGCTGTGGATTTACCCCCGCGGCAAGGCCGTCACCGCCGAAAAGGATCCGGATCTCATCGCCGGCGCCGCCGGTGTCGCGCTGTGCCTGGGCGCTGACTTCGTGAAGGTCAACCCGCCGAAGCCCGAGGGCGAAGACGGCCGCACCCCGGCCGAGGCTCTGAAGGTTGCTTCCATGGCTGCCGGCCGTACCGGCCTGGTATGCGCGGGCGGTTCGACCGTCGACGCCGAGACGTTCCTCACGCAGCTGTACGATCAGATTCATGTGGGCGGCGCTTGCGGCAACGCTACCGGCCGTAACATCCACCAGCGCAGCCTCGACGAGGCTGTCCGCCTGACCAAGGCCATCAGCGCCATCACGCTCGACGACTACAGCGTCGCCGATGCCTTGGCCATCTTCAAGGGCGAAAAAGAATACTAATTCTGGTTGCGGCGGTCTGCCGACCGCCGCAACTGCTCGACGCT
>CAVDXU010000055.1:9053-10008 GCA_963613135.1 bacterium | reverse complement strand
GGTTGCCCTGAAGGGCGTTGTCGGCAGCAATGCGGTGACGCGCCTGGGCGGTGCCGACCGTTACGAAACGGCCGCCTTGGTTGCCCAGTTCGAGCTTGCCGCGGGCATGGAGTTGACCTATGCCGGCGTTGCTTCCGGATCTGATAGCAGTTTCGCTGACGCTCTGGGCGCAGCTGCTCTGTGCGGCAGCAAGAACTCCGTAATCGTGCTTGCCGCCGATAACGGCACCGGCACCGAGATGGCCGACAACGCAGCTATCGCGAAGGTGATCGCCGGTCATTCCGACAGCATCACCAAGGGTTCGCTCATCGGCGGAACCAGCGTGTTCTCGGCATCGTTCTTCGAACAGCTTTACGATCTGAAGTAAAGATTCGAAGCCGCGATGTTCGCGGTGCACGTGATGCATGCAGGTGGGGAAGGGGTCCTGCGGCCCCTTCCCCCCGCTTTACCGCTAACGCGTTGCGCTTTCAGCGCCGTGCATGGGGCCGCGTCGCGGCAACGGTGCTTTCTAGCAACGTGTTTGGTGCGATCGCGCACTTGCACGGGGGATGTCGTGATGCGGTCGGAAATCGTTTCGCCGGCGAAGTGGTCGAACGGGTTTCGGGTACTTCGCCGTTGAAACGGCATACCGTTTCGTTCGGCGTGGGGGGGTCTGCCGCCTTGCGCCGAAAGGCCCTGCGTTCGTTGGACGAGTGAGCGAGCGCAGGGTTGGGGGAAAGACAAGGAGAACATATGGGAGCTAGGAAAGCAGCACTAGGGGAGTTGCTGGCAGCGCGCTGCCGAGCGACGTTCGGCAAGGTCGCCACGCGCGGCAGCTTGCTGAACAAGACGTGCTCGGTTGCGGCCAGCGTTGCGTTGGTCGCCAGCATGTGTCCGCAAACCGCGCTTGCGGACGCTGCGCAGAATGCGCAAACGGCGCCTGCGGCCATCGAGCAAAACGTCGCGAGCGGAGGCC
>CAVDXU010000055.1:0-8969 GCA_963613135.1 bacterium | reverse complement strand
GGGCCGGTGCTACTGCCGCCTCAACCGCGGCTGAGGCGGCAGTAGCCGCGTCAGCTTCCGCGGTCGATCAGGCAACCGTCGAATCCGACGATGCGCAAGCGGCCATTCTCGGCCAGGTGGAGGACGCGGAAGGCGCCATCGTCCTCGATGACGAATCCCTGCTGAATGCGCGTGCCGCCGCTGACGAGCCCGACGTATGGGTGTCCGACGCCGACACGCCCACCTACTCGGGTGGCACCGGCACCGCGGATGACCCGTATCAGCTTGCCACCGCGGCCGACCTTGAGGCGCTGCGCACAGCAGCCAACACCATCGGTAAGGCGCTGACCGGCTACTATTTCGTCATGACCGCCGATATAGACCTTGGCGGCACACTATGGGACAGCGGCATCGGAACGTCTTCCTCGACGTTCTATTTCTCGGGCAGTTTCGACGGCCAAGGCCATACCATCAAGGGCCTCAACATCAAGTCCGAGAAGCAGACCGGCGCCGATTCGTACGTCGGCTTGTTCGGCTATGTCGGCTCGAACAATTCATCCGGTCAGGTTTCCGGCCGTCCGACCGTGAAGAACGTGACGGTCGAGGGATCGGTTGAAAACGCGGACAAGACGCGTTCGGTTACCCAGACTATGCGCAAGTACACCGGCGGCGTCGTCGGTGCGGCCGCCTACGCCCTGATCGATAACGTGGTCAGCAAGGTCAACGTCACGCAGAGCGGCTACACGGGCACCATGTCGGCGAAAACCGGCGCATCCTCCACGATAAACACCGCCATTACCGGTGGCATCGCCGGCTTGATCACGGGCTACAGCAGCGAGGATAGCGGATCGATCGTTCGGTTCTGCGAAAACGACGGCACGGTGAAAAGCTCGTCGTTCATCACCGGCGGCGTCGTCGGCTACACCAGCATGTACAATCAGGTGCTCGATTGCAGCAACCACGGCACCATCGACAACTACGGTTACTTCGCCGGCGGCATCGTGGGCGTTATCGGCGGCTACTCCGAGAAGGTGTCGAATTGCTTAAACGACGGCGCGGTTTCGTCGTCCATCACGAAAGATCAGCTGATCGCCGTCAACTCTTCCGCGCCGGCGGTCCCCAACGCCATCGGCGGCGTTGTCGGCTATGTCAACGGCGGTGCCTTCAAGCTGACCACCTCTGCGAACAAGGGCGCCGTCACGGCTGAATCCTGCTCGGCCGGCGGCGTGATCGGCTGTCTGGGCAACTTCACCTATTCCGGCGAAACGGTTACCAAGGTGATCACCTCGGGTTCCGTCTCCGACTGCTACAACACCGGTGACGTCACCACGAAGGCGTCCGATAACCTTGCCGCTGCAGGTGGCGTGGCGGGCGTACTTCCCACGGCCGCCACCGGCTCGGCGGCGGCGACGGGTTGCTCGCTTATGCGCTGCTACAGCGTCGGCGCCGTAAGCGCGCCCTCCATCACCACGGGCTATGCGGGCGCCATCGCGGGCGCTCCGTATGCAGTCGGCCTGCCGACCAGCTCGGTCGGCGCGGTCGCCAACAATTTCTTCCTCATCGGCACCGCCCCAGCCGCCTTCGGCGCAGAGAAGGTTGGCAACGGCTACAACGTCACCGGCGCGGGTTCGCCCGAAACGGCCGATGCGCTGAAGTCGGAAGCGACGCTGGGCAGCTGCTACACTGTTGACCCTGCTAGCGCCATCAACAACGGCTTCCCCTATTTAAGCTGGGAAAACGAGAATTCCACCTTTCCGGTGAGCCTGACTGTCTCTTATGACAACACCAATAACGCCGGCAACGACCCGGTGCTCGTGCTGACCAAGGCGGGCAGCACCGACGCGGTGTCGCTGGATCTTTCCAGCGAGGCGGGAACGTCGGGCGAGCGCACCTTCTCCGGACGCCTGAAGAACGGCACGTACACCTACAGCATTTCGCAGAAGGGCTACGGCGTATCCAATGACGAGGCGGCCGATGATCCGCTGACGGGCACGTTCACGGTCGCGCGCAACCCGCTCGACCTGACGGTGAACGCGGTTGCCAAGCGTTACACCTTCAACTTCTCCTATAGTCCCGACGATGCCTTCGTATCGTCGGCGATCCGCGTGACCTCCGATAGCTCCACCGCCGCCGCGCTCGAGGGCCTCGGTGCTCTCGACGGGCTGGACGCGCTGAGTGACGCTGACGCAGCTCTGGCGACTGACGTCGTTACCGCAGCCACCGAGGAGCGCCAGCCCACCGACGTTGCGGCGGGGCGGAAGCAATTCTCCGGCTTGACCTGCGGCACCTACAGGGTGAGGGTCAACCGCTTCGGCTACGTTGCGGCTGAACACCCCTTCACCGTCGACTACGCTAGCCTTTCGGGCAGCGAGAACCTGACGGCGAATCCGAAGCACAAGCTGAACGTGAGCTTCACCGCGCCGGCGGGAACGACGTTCACGGAGGAAAGCATCCCCAAGCTGGAGCTTTCCGCGAAGGACTCTGAGGGAAACACGTTTGCGCAAACGTATAGTGCAACCATCGATGCTCTCGACGCAACGAAGGCCGCCATCAGCGTTGACCTATCCGAATACGCAGCCGGCGAAGATGGCGCGAACAATGCCTACACGTATTTGATGACGTCGAAGGGCGCGAACTCCAAGCGCGGCACCTTCGACATGTCGAAGGATTGCGATCACGCCTTCAGCCTGGAAACCAAAACGGCTTGGGATGGTACCTGGGATACCTCGTGGTACGACCCGGACAACCGCCAGAGCGAGTACCACCTCTCAACGCCCGAAGAGCTTGCCGGCTTGTCCGAGCTTGTGCATCAGCGTGGCCAGTACAATAACTCGAAGTACACTACCGATAACTTCTCCGGCGTGACCATATACCTTGATGCCGATATCGACCTTGGCGGCACGAACGGTTACAACTGGTACCCTATTGGCTACTATGGTGATTCCTGCGCATTCCGCGGTACCTTCGACGGTCAGGGCCACACGGTCAAGGGCATGGAGATCAACAGCTCGAGCAACATGCTCGGCCTGTTCGGTGGTATTTACGACGCTACCATCAAAAACATCACCGTCGAGGGCAACATCTACCCGGGCATGCCGACGGCAGGCGGCGTTGTTGGCCAGTCGACGTCTTCCACCGTTGAGAATTGCACCTCAAACGTCAACATTTACACCAGCTATTACAGCAACCAAATCGGCGGCATCGTCGGTGATTGCACGTGGGACTTCAGGGATAAATCTTCCCGTTCAACCGTTACCAAATGCACGTACAACGGTACGCTCACCTCGAAATCCGCCAACGTTGTTGCCGGCGGCATCGTCGGTTATGCCATGTCGGTCGATGTTTCCGCGTGCGTGAACAACGGCACCATTTCCGCCGCGAAGGCATCGAATAACTCCACGTCAAGCCCCTTCGGTTACTGCGGCGTCGGTGGCATCATCGGATCGGGCGGCACGAGCACCTCGGTTGATCTGAGCATAAACAATGGCACGGTGCAGGGAACCAACGTCGGCGGCATCGCCGGCGAGGTTGAAGGCTCGGTGCTTTCCAATAGCTACAACACCGGCAGGGTGTACGGCACGAACGGCACGCTTGCCGCCAACGTCGGCATCGCCGTCGGCGGCGTGGTCGGCCATAGCGACCTTTCCGCATCAAGCCGCTACGGCACGCCCAAGGCTACCATCACCAATTGCTACAGCCGCGGCATCGTCGTTCCAGCGCTTGCGGGCGTCGCCTTCACGGGCTCGGTTCTCGGTGCGAGCGAAGCATCTGAAGTGTTCCCGACCGCGGATACCAATGATGTGTACGCCAACAACTATGGTATGTCCGATTCGGGCGCTACCGGCGCGTTCGGTGGCTGGGGGTATATCTTCAAGGCGGACAACGCATCGTTCGATCTTGAAGACGCCGGCGAAACTATTTCCTCCGACGAGCTGAAGGCCGCCGCCACCAAGCTCGGCGTCGAGTATGCGGCCGACACCGACGGCACGTACAACGACGGCTACCCCTACCTGCTGTGGCAGAACCCCGATGCGAAGTTCCAGGTGCAGCTGAACGTCTCCTACAGCAACAAGGGCAATGTCGGCGTAACGCTGCCAACCGTGCACGTGTATAAGAAGTCCGACGGCACCGAGCTCGCCAGCAGCAGCCAGGCGGGCACCAGCTGGATATACGAGGTTGACGCGGGCGACTACTACTACACGGTTGAGCAGGAGGGCTACACCCCCGTCGAGGCGACCGACTTCACCGTGTCAAGCCATTCACTGACGATTAACGCACAGCTCGAGGTTATCAAGTACAACATGACCGTGACGGTCGATCCGGCCGATGCGAAGCTGATCGTTTCCGCCGAGGACGGCACGCAGCTCAAGCCGGAGTCTTTCGACGAAGTCGCCGGCACCTATGTGTTCTCGGTCACCAACGGCAGCTACACCTACGCGGCAAGTAAGTTCGCCTATGTCGGCGAAATCGGCACCATCGACGTGAGCTTCGCCGATGCGGCGAGGGCGATCTCCATCAAGAAGGCCGAAGAGGGCACTGCATCGTTCGAGGTGAAGCCCGAAAGCGGTCAGTTCAAAGCCACGGGTGCTACCATCGTGCTGTACCAGGACAACACCGAGGTGTACCGCTTCATGCAGGCCCCTGACGGCGATGGCGTGGTGCGCCTGTCGCAGAAGGTTGCCGTGGGCGACTACACCTACATGGTTGCCGCTTCCGGCTTCGCCCGCGAAACCGGCAACATCGCCATCACCGCCGGCAACACCAGCAACGTTTCGGCATCGCTTGCCGAAAAGGGCGGCTGGGACGGCACCGCCGATTACACCTGGGGCCTTGGGAACAGCTACAAGGTCAACGACACCTTCACCATTTCCTCCGAAGAGCAGCTTGCCGGCTTGGCCTATCTGGTCAATTCGCGTGGCGTGACCTTCGAGGGCAAGACAGTCAACCTGGTGTGCGACCTTGACCTGAACGAGCACAACTGGACGGCCATCGGCACGAACTCGCATGGTTTCTCGGGCACCTTCAACGGCGGCGGCTTCTCCATCGACGGCTTGAGCATCGATGCGAAGGGCTCGTACTCGGGTTCGTATCTGTTCGGCCTGTTCGGCTACGTGTCGAAGGGCACCATCGAGAACGTGGTCGTTCGCGGCAATGTGCGTTTGGGCTCGTTGACGTCTGCGACGTCGTCGGCATGCTCGCTTGCGGGTGTTGCGGGACGTGCAACCGATTCGAGCATCGCGAACTGCGGCAACGAGGTCAACGTTATGGTGGGCAGCGGCACTGATGCGGTTGCCGCCAACATCGGCGGCGTGTGCGGCTGGGCCGTTTCGACCAATATCTCTGGCTGCTACAACACCGGCGCCATCGACGTGTCAGCCTCGACCGATAACCGTAGCGGCGTTTACGCAGCTGGCGGCCTGGTCGGCTACGTGAATAACGGCGCTTCGGATATTTCGCTCACCAACTCCTACAACTTGGGCACCGTGAGCGTCGCCGCCGACGCTCACGCGACCGCTGGCGGCCTGGTGGGTCGCTGGGGCACGGGCAACAACTTGGTGCCCGCCATCCAGATGAGCGGTTTGTACAACGCCGGCGCGGTAAGCGCGACGGTCAATGCGCATGTCGAAGAGGCCGAGGCTCTTTCCGGCAGCATCGTCGGCGACCTTTCCGCCACCAACGATTCGTCCGTGGTTTCGAACACCTACTTCCAAGAGGGCACCGCTGCCGCCGCGTTCGGCGGCGACATGATGTCCTTCAAGGGCTCCATCGATGCGGTCTCGCTGACGCAGGCGCAGATGATCGACTCGGATTTCGTGAGCACCGTCAACGCCGGCAGCTCTACGTACCGTGCGACCGCCGAGCCGTACTACCCGATGCTCAGCTGGCAGGACGACGTGCTTTCCGTCGAGCTTGTCAGCCTGCCGACCAAGACCAGCTACGTGGACGGCGAAACCTTCGACGGTTACGGCGCAACGATGCGCGTGACCTTCGCCAGCGGCGATACCCGCGACATCACCAGCGGCTGGGTTGCCATCAGCGGCCAGAACCTGCGTCCCGGCACCACCGAGGTCACCCTTTCCTATCAGGGGCATTCGGTGAAGGTGCCTGTCACGGTTTCGTGGCATGACCAGGTGCTTCCTTCTGATTTCCATGCCAGCATCGCAGCGCCGGCAACCGATGGCGCCCCGGCAGGCGGACTGCAGCCTGTCGGCGAGGCTATGGAAGATGCTGTACCGCACTTCACCCAGACCATCACATGGACGCAGGCTGGCGAACCCATGGCCGATAGCACGTTCTCCGCTGAATCGTACTACCGCGCGAAGGTGACGCTGGCGTCCCAATACGACAACGACGCGCATTACCTTTTCCCTGAGGACGTGGAAGTCGCTGTCGACAACTCCTACAAGGTGAACAACGTGGAGCGCTCGGATGACGGACGCGTGCTCACCTTCGAGCTGACGTTCGCCCCGTCAAGTTTCGCAAGCGAAATCACGCCGTCGGCATCGCATTTGTATTATGAGGGCGACGCCACCGTGCCGTTGGCTTCGAACTGCTTGCCGGGGGAGGGCGCGCTCACGCTCGTCGATCCGGAGGGCACCGAATACGCGCTTTCGCTGGCTGATATCGAGAACCTGGTGCTGCGCGAGCCCGTCGGCCGTGAGGCCACGTTCTCTGAGCTTGCCGGCTCTGTGATCAGCCAGCATACCTACACCGGCATCAGCTTGTACAAGTTGCTGCAGGTATACGGCGTGCTGTACACCAACGTGTCCGATGCCACGCCCGTCACCTTCACCGATGAATCCGGCTCAACCTACACTGCCACGATGGGCGATGTTCGCCGCGCCCGCCCTGTCTACAACGAGGCCGGCGAAGAGGTTGGCCAGATAACGGCGCAGGTCAGCTTCGCGTGCGACGGTAATGTCCTGTTCCCTGGCAATGATTTGGTCTCGGGCAGCGGTCCTCTGATGGTGAATTTCGGCATGGAAAGCGCCAAGGACGATGAAAGCCATAGTATCGCCTCGGTCAAGCGCATCGCACTTGGCGAGCCGGTGACGGCCGACCAGACCGAGCTTTCCTTCGAAGTAACCGATGATCTGGGCAAGGAGCTGACCAATTGCGATATGACGGTCACCGATGAGTCGGGCAACGACGTCGCCTACGATGCGGTTAAGGGCGCCTTCCTTCTGAACATCGCGGAAAACTACACGTACAAGGTGTCGAAGGGCGGCTACACGGTCGCTTCCGACAGGGTTTGCCTCGAGGAGGACACCACCATCCAGCTGCGCCTGGTCCCGTGTTGGGACGGCGTGACGCTGACTGAGCCGGCTAAGGACGACCAAGGTTGCTACCTCATTGGAACAGGTTCCGAGCTTGCGTGGTGGAACCGCAATGGCGATCGTGCCGACAACGTGAAGCTGACGCGCGACGTGGCTCTGGGCGATTGCTATACCTACGAACCCACCGGTGACGATTCGCTTGATCGCGGCAACTGGATTCCCATGTCGTCAAAGAAGGAGGCCGAGTCTTATACCGGTACCTTCGACGGCCAGGGGCACACCATCTACGGCCTGTACATCAACCGTGAGAATTCGCTGGATCTGTGGCTTGAAGACGGCACGGCGCTCATGGTTTCCGATCGTCGCTCCACCATCGGCATGTTCGGGTACGCCAGCGGGGCAACCTTCAAAGATCTCGGCGTCGTCGGCAAGATCTACGTGCTCGACCGCCCCGATTCGGCATACGGCGACTGGGTGCAGGCCGGCGGCCTTGTCGGTTTGGCGCAGTCGAACTGCACGTTCAGCGGTTGCTACACCAATATGGGCATCAGCATCATCCAGGCAACCGGCGCAGGCTACATCATCGATGGTAACGGCGATAGCTATAATCGCGATGGCCATTCCGATGTGTGCGATCAGTACATCGGGGGCATTGCCGGTTCCATCAGCGCTCAGTGCGAGGTTACGAACTGCTATACCACCGGCGCATACATCGGTGGCGGCACGCGCTCGGTTTCCATCGGCGGCATCGTCGGCGGCATGCGCGGCGTATCCACGTCGAGCAACCTGGTGAGTAGCTGCTATTCCGATTCCATTTTGGCGGGCACTCCGCTTGATACGGTGAACGAGACCTCCATCGCATCGGCCTTCGGCGGCATCGTCGGCAAGCCTGCGGCTACGCAGGGCGTCGGCATGATCCCCGACGGCATGGGATCCTCGGCAACCGATGAGGCCACCGCGCTGGCGCAGGTCGATCGTGTGAACGAGTGTTATTCGCAGGCTGAGCTCGAGGCCGCTGCGCTCGCGGGCTCAGGTGCGGGCGACGCGGCCGCGCCTTCCGACGCCGACGTCGACGCGCTGTTCATCACTTGCATCCCTTACGTCCAGCACAATTTCGCGTTCAACGGCATCATCGACGGCAAACTCGACCAAGCCTCCGAATCCAATCGTTCCCAAGCTGGCCGCATTTACGGCAACTCGTACGCGCAAGGCTCCGACAACCATGCGTTGACCAGCATGCAAATCAAGAATGCAACGGTCGTCGATAACGCAGACGCGAACGGCGAGGATCTCACCTACGCCGATTCCCGCTTCGCCAGCACCTACGCCGATGCTGGATGGGATACCAGCGTGTGGGATATCCAAGACGGCGCGTGGCCTCTTCTGAAGTGGCAGTCGCCGCTGGGCATCCTGCCTTCCGTCACCGATAACTTCGTGGTGACGCCCTCCGAGGATTCCGAGGGCAAGGACTTCACGGTGAGCATGCGTGTCTCCGGACACGATGCCGTTCAGTACAAGATGTACACGCTTGCCGATATGGAGCGCATGGCCACGGTCGATAGCGCTGACGGCATGAAGCTGTACTCATCGATGTCGTACAGCGGCGTTGCGGGCCGCGTGGTAACCAAGTACGTTTACCCCGAAACCATCATGAAAGACCTCGGGCTCACCTTTG
This sequence comes from bacterium, assembly GCA_963613135.1. Classification (GTDB taxonomy): domain Bacteria; phylum Actinomycetota; class Coriobacteriia; order Coriobacteriales; family Eggerthellaceae; genus Senegalimassilia. The sequence continues at coordinate 38 of CAVDXU010000055.1, read as the reverse complement.
GATCGGGCGACGTGCTGCATATGGGAATGGATTACGAC
>CAVDXU010000054.1:0-10543 GCA_963613135.1 bacterium | reverse complement strand
GCATCTTCAACGGCTTCGGCCACATCACCTCCGGCATCACGCAGGAATTGATCGCCATCGTGGTGTTCGTCGTGGTGGCCGTGGCGTACTTCGTGGCGCTGCGCAAGTCTAGCGACGGCGGCACGGTGCCCGCCGGGCTCGCCTGGGCGGCGATCGCCATCTCGGTAGTGCTGGCCGCCGTGTGCGCTCATTCGTACATGATGCCGGCGCGCCCGGCGTGGAACTCCGTGCTGGAGGTGCTCTCGATCGTGGGCGCGGCGTGCCTGATGGGGCCGGCCACCTGTGCGGTGGTGCTCGCGGCCCGCGGCGAGGACGCGGCGCCCAGCGGGCTGCCGGCCGTGGTCGGCAGCGCCGTGGGCGCGGTGTGCACCGCGGCCTACGCCGCCTTCATGCAGACGAGCGGCGGGGCGTTCACCCAGGTGGGCAACTACTTCGACCCGACGCACCCGACCAAGGCCATGGCCGACGCCGCCGCGACGGCGGGCGACCAGGCGGCGCTGCTGTGGCTCGGCGCGGTCGTCGTGGGCGCGATCGTGCCCGTGGTGTGCTGCGCTCTCGCCCGCAAGAAGGGCGATGCCGCATCCTGGAAGGTCTTCGGCGCGGTCGCCGTCGTGGCCGCGATCGTCGGCGCGATCTGCCTGCGCGTGGCCTTCTACAACATGGGCCTGAGTGTGTTCATGTTTTACTAGGAGGCTGGCCGGGCCGGCGAAGTGGCGGCGAGGGCTCTCGCCGCTGCCGCCGGGCGGCCTAGCCGGCGGGATGGGAGAGCGCACGAGCGGATGCTCCCCGCCGGTCGGCCGTTTCCCGCCCGATGCTCCGGCTTCGCCGGAGAGCGCGCTCTCTCGAACGCGCCTACGAAAATCTGGCGGAAACGACTGTCCCTCCGCAGCAGGAGAACCCGGCGGAAACCTTTGCCTCTCCCGCAACAGGAAATCCGGCGAAACGCTCACCCCAACCGAGCGGCCCCTTCCGCTTGGAGGCTTCCCATTCCCAAACCCCCCTTGCAAACGGGAAAGCCTTCAAGCAGAGGGGGCCGCTTACGTTTTGAAGCGAGCAGTGCAGCTTCGCTGCGGGCGATCCCTTCCAGTGGATGATCGGTAACGGAAGTGAAGTGCATCTCACTTCCGTTATAGTATACTTAGCGGAATCGAAAGTGATGAAACTTCCTCATTTGAGGTTATGCTGGAAGCGGAACGGAGGGGCTTATGGGCGGCAACGATACGGCAGATGCCCAATGGGAACCCGTGAGCTATGAAGAGCTTTCGTGGCGGGTCGACCCCGATATGCTGGAGGGCGTGCCGAAATCGCGTCGCCGGAAAATTACCGCGACATATCATGCGGCGGTTCCCTTCAAGCTGCGCGGCAAAAGCATCTTGATCCCCGCCGAGCTTCAAAAACGTATAGAGGAAGTGTCTTTTGCGCTCGTTCGCTTCGATGCTCAGCAGGAGACGCGCGGCTATGACCTGCCCGCATTGCTGCTTCGTAGCGAGTCGGCCGCAAGCTCGCAGATCGAGAACATGACATCGAGCGTGCGCAATGTGGCGTTGGCTGAATTGTCGGCAGATGTTGGGCTGAACGCCCGGATTATAGCCAGCAATGTGGCGGCGATGCGCGAGGTGCTCGATTTTTCGGGGGAGCTGTCAGTCCGGCGTATCCAAGAAGTGCATAAAACCCTGATGTCTCGCGGCGGGCGGGGCGCAGGTTCATCGTTCGGCGGTTGTTTGCGCGACGAGCAGGTTTGGGTGGGCGGCACCGCGTACAGCCCTCATGGGGCGCTGTTCGTGCCGCCGTGCGCGAAGCGCGTGCCGGACTGCCTCGATGATCTGGTCTCATTCGTGAATAACGGCGGCATGGGATCGGTCGCGAAAGCTGCCGTCGCGCATGCGCAGTTCGAGACGATTCATCCCTTTATCGATGGAAACGGCCGTACGGGCAGGACGCTTCTGCATACGATTCTGCGATGCGAGGACGTGCTTCGGCACGCGAGCCTTCCCATTTCTGCAGGGCTTCTGCACAATATCGATGCGTATATGGATGCCATCGCTCAGTTTCAGGCCGGTAACCCGCTTGCGATTGTCGAGCAGCTGACCGACGCGCTCGAGCTCGCGGTGGTTGTGGGGAATGCGGTTGCGCGGGATATTGACGAGGTGTTCGCGCAGTGGACGGAGCGCGTGCACGAGCGCAAAGGGTCGGCCTTGCTCAGGCTACCTAGCTTGCTGGCGAGGCAGCCGGTCGTCAACAGCGCGTTCGTGGCTGATGGCCTGGGCATCTCCACGCGCGCCGCCACCACGGTGATCGAAAAGGCGTGCGACATCGGGATGCTCAGCCCCATGGGAAACCGCCGCCGCGGTGTGTTCTACCAGTGCGACGAGCTCATAGCCGTTCTTGAAGAGGTGTCATCCATGCAGGGCATTCGCCGCATTCTGGCGGGGGATGGTTAGGCCGGCGGTATGACGCTGTCGGCCGCATGCGCCTGCGGGGCGTCCCGCAGCTTTCGCTCGCGCAGCCCGCTGGATTGCCCTGCGGTCAAAAACGGGAAGGTTTCTTTGACGCATTGTTCGACGGCGCCGCTTGGCCGAGCGTCGTCTTTGGCAGGGATTCCCGGCTTCTGCCTCTCTATCTAAGCGCGAACTTGCGTATGACCTCGATGGCCGCATTGACGTCGATCGGCTTGACGATGTAGCCGCTCATGCCCGCCTCCTCGGCCAGCGCCCGATCCTCCTCGAAGGCGTTTGCGGTCGTGGCGATGATCGGGATGCTCGCCACCGCGCGGTTGGGCAGGGCGCGGATCTCGCGCGTGGCATCGTAGCCGTTCATGTGCGGCATCTGGACGTCCATGAGTATCAGATCGAAGTCGCCGGGCGCTGCACTGCGCATGATCTCGACGGCCTTGTCGCCGTCGGTGGCGGTTTCAACCTCGATGCCGCGTTGCGTGAAGATGGCTATGCCGATCTCGCGGTTCATCTCGTTGTCCTCGACAAGAAGCATTTTCGTTCCGGCGATATCGGAAGCGGGGGAGGGCGCCGCCGCGTTAGCCGCCGTAGCCGTGCCCGCAGACGCCGCCGCGTTAGCGCCCGCGCCCGTGCCCGCGCCTCCGACCGCGCATTCCAGGCTCACCGTAAACTTCGACCCGCGCCCGGGCTGGCTTTCCGCCGAGATGGTTCCGCCCATTATGTCCATGATGTTCTTGGAAATGGCGAGCCCGAGGCCTGTGCCCTGGATCCCGCTGACCGTTGCGCTTTCCTCTCGGGCAAAAGGCTCGAAAATATGATCCAGGAACTCTTCGGATATGCCGATGCCGTTATCGCGCACGCAAAACTCGTATCGGGCATGCGTGCTGTCGCTGCCTGGTTTCTCGGTAGCGCTCAGGCTGACCGTCCCGCCTGGGCGCGTGAACTTGACCGCATTGCTCAATATATTGAGAAGCACCTGCTGCAGTCGCAGGCTGTCGCAGATAAGCGTCTCGTGAACGATGCCTTGCGCCTCGATGACAAGGGCCAGTTGCCGGGCTTCGGCGTTCTCCTGCATGATGGTGCGGAGGTCGTGCAGGATGCGCACGATCTCGGTCTCGCTTTCCTTGATGACGATCTTCCCGCTTTCGATGCGGCTCATGTCGAGAACATCGTTGATCAGCGACAACAGGTGGCTGCTCGACACCGATATCTTCTCAAGGTAGTCCGCAACCAGGTCCGCGTCGTCGAGATGCTCCTTAGCAAGCTCGGTGTAGCCCATGATAGCGTTCATCGGCGTGCGGATATCGTGGCTCATGCTGTTGAGGAAGGTCGTTTTCGCGCTGTTCGCGTGCTCGGCGGCCAGCAGCGCCTCTTTCAGCAGATCGTCCTGATGGGCTTTTTCGCGAACCAGCTCATCCACATCGTAGTGATAGCCGCGCAGCCGGTAGCCTCCCGTAATCGGGCTGGCCGTGCCGCCGCAGCGCACGTAGCGCTCGCCAAGCGTCGGGTGCACCCACAAGTAGGTGTTCTCGTCGCGAAAGCCGGCTTCCATGCGCGCCACGCTGTCGAGCACGGACTGCACGGCCTCGGGTTTGATGCGGCTATACCAGGCGTCGTACACGTCTTCGGGGGTCATACCCTTGGCGTTGCGGTCGAATCCGAGAAGCTCGAGCATGCGGGCGTCGGCGAGCATGCGCGGGCGCTTCCCTTCGACAAGCTCGATACGCCAGGTGCCCATCTCGGCCGCCTCGATGATCGCCTGCATGGTGGCGAGTTCGGCCGATTTACGCTGCTCGACCTCGACGTCGGGGCTTGCGTCATGGAATCCCAGCACCAGGTAGAGCCTGCCATCCTCGCCGGTGAACTTGGCGGAGCTGAGCTGGTAGTAGTGGCCTTTCCCCTCGTGGATTCGCCGATAGGTGATGGAATTGACGCCGGCTTCGGGAGTCTCCGCAAGGAAGGCTTCTGTGGTGGTGTGCCGACGCAGGCGATCCCTGTCCTCTTCCGCGACATGATCGTCGATGTAGGCGAGAAGGCCGTCGCGGTAGTTAGAGCAGCGCAGCGTTTTGCTGAGCACGGGCTTGTGCATGCCCGTGAGGTCGGCTTGGTAGTGGACGTAGGTCTCCGTTTCGACATCGACGACGAAGATGTTGTCGTAGGCGCTGCACAGCGATCCGGTGACCTGGGCGTTTCGGCGTAGAAGCCGCATGAGGTCCTCGGGCGCGGCAGCGGGCGCGGGTCGGTTGGTGCCGTTGTTGCCGGAATCTTCGCTTCGCATCGTGCCCTCGATTCGATCGGGGTTTACCGGTTCACCTGCTCCTTTGGGCACATTATACGGGATGGCCTGCGTAATTGAAGCCAGACATTCGCGCGGTCCGCCTTCCTGTCCGCGACTCGCCCCCTTACGCCTTCTCCGCTTGGATCAGGTCGATCATCTCCTGGCTGGAATGCACGTCGAGCTTTTGGTAGATATGCTGGCGGTGCGTGCTGACGGTGCTCTTCGACAGGTGAAGCTCCTCCTGGATGTACGCCAGGTTGCGGCCTTTCGCGAACAGCATCATGACCTCGGTTTCGCGCTCGGAAAGCCCGCAGCGCTCGGCCACGGCAAGACATTTCCCGCTGAACTTGCGGCGGTTTTCCGTCGGCAGCAAATCAACCGCGAAGGCCAGGTCCCGCTCGGTGAACGCGGCCATTGCGCACATCATCACCAGAAGCGTCGCCGCAATGGCGCAGGGGTAGACCTCGGTCGGGCCGAACGCGGTGCAGCGGACGACGAACCTCCCCGCCAGCATGCCGATAAGCGGGCCCGCCGCCCAACCGGCGCGGACGAGGGCGAAGGTGCGCACGCAGGTTCCCAGGTAGCGATGGCATGTCCCGCAGATGAGCACCCAGGCCAGGATGGAGAAGCACTGGAAGGCGGCCGCGTTGATGGCGTAGGGCATGATGGCGCCTACCTGCGGGTAAAGCTGGGGGATGGGCAGCATCATGGCGCCGGCGGCGAGGAACAGCATCAGCACACGGTAGCAGATTTCCGGTGCGCGCGGGGTTTTCATGCTGACGAGCGCGAGCGTGATCAGGGTGGCGCCCAGGCCGATGATGAGCGCGGCGCCCGTCTGTATGAGCGCGTAGTTGCCGCTGCCTGCGCCCGCGATTCCCATCTGGATGTAAAGGGTGCGCGAAAGCTCGTTGGCGCAGCCGACCAGGGCGCTGCAGGCGGCCAGCGAAAAGGTGAGATGCTTGAGCTGCCGGCGGTCCCCGGCGGAGTCGGGCATGGCCTGTTCGGGAAGGGCGCGCTTTGCGATGGCGGCTTTGCTTTTCTCGGTGTGCGCGCCCATGTCGCGCAAGAAGGCGCTGACGAGTGGCATGCTGGCGGCGAACACGCACGACTCCATCGGCCCGAAGAACGAATACAGGCAGAACAGCGCCGACATGGCCAGGTAGCCCGTCGCCGCGATGGCCGCCGCCGCTTTCGCGGTGAACTTGCTGACCAGGATGCCGAATTGCATGAGGAACACGCCGGAAGCGGCACCGGATGCGATCCCGGCCACCAAGGTTGCCGCGAGGGCGGGCGGCGTGAGCGCGCCGGCGTTTTCGGCCGCGAGCGTGCCGGCCGCCGCGAACAGCAGGGTAGAGGCCGCCATGAGGACGGAGGCGCCCGCACGCGTCGGGGCCTTCACGATCCATTTCGCGCAGCGGGCATGCGTGACGGCGATAGCCAGAAGCGTCGCCGTCAGCGCCACGATGGACACGAGGTACATCAGATCGAGCACCGCCTCGCCGTCGTCCCCGACGATGTTCAAGCTCTGGAACGTCATCGGCACCCAGGCGAGCATGCATCCGAGCGCAAGCCCCGTGAGCGCCTCGGTGCGTCCGAGCGCCTCCTGCGCCTTCGACTTGCTCTCGCCGATTATTTTCGCCGGCGACTTGCCGGCCGCCTTCCTCATCGCGGTCCTCGGTTGCTTCGAATCCCCCATGTGTCCCCTCTTCTCGTCGGACAGAAGTATAGAACGCCCGCGCCGCCCGCGGTGGAATGCTTCGCCTCCCCTTATTATCCAACTTTCAGAATAATATGCGTTTCCCCAGGTCGATGGCATCGTGCTAGTGACATGATTTCGGAATTTGCGCCTCAACCATGCCGCCGGCCGGATTTCAGCGCCCCTGTTCGCCCGCTACTGTCGCAGTTGTCGATCGCAGACGCGGCTTTCTCGCAAGGCAGCTTCGCCCCGCTTCAACAGACGGGCAGCTCCTTGCGAAGATCGCGCTGCGGGAGAGGCCGACGCCGGGCGAGGGGCCCGCGCGGTCGGTGCAAGGGTGCGACGGCGCGCCGGACGAGGGCGGCCGCCGCAAAAGGAGAGAGGGACGCAAAAGGGCGTTCCATGCAGAAAGGAGGATGCATGGGCAAACTCACGATCACGCGCCGAACCTTCGCGAAGATGGCAGCCGCGACCGCCGCCGCAGTTGGCGTTGCGGGCAGCGCCACCGCCGCTCTGGCCGCAACGGGCGAAAGCTCGCAGTCGGCCGGCCAGGTCAAGCGCATTCGCTCCATGTGCCGCGGCTGCGGCAAGATGGAATGCGGCGTGTGGGTGTACGTGCAGGACGGCAAGGTCATCCGCAGCGAGGGCGACGAGGCCGCCTTCCAGTCGATGGGCAACCACTGCTCGAAGGGCCAGGCGTCGCTGCAGGCCGCGTACCACCCCGATCGCCTGAAGTACCCCATGAAGCGCACGAACCCGAAGGATTCCAACGATCCGGGCTGGCAGCGCATCACCTGGGACGAGGCGATGGAGACCATCGGCAGCAAGTTTTCCGAGCTGCAGTCCAAGTACGGCAACGAGACCTATTTCAGCATGGCCGGCACGTCGCGCATCTGGTCGATGGGCCCCTACAGCGCGCTGAAGCAGTGTTTCGTCAGCCCCAACGCCATCCAGGCGAACGAGATTTGCAAGGGCCCGCGCTTCTACGCCACCAAGCTCAACGACTACAACGCCTACAGCTGGATGGAGACCGTCGGCCGCCCGCGCGTGTACGTGCAGTGGGGCGGCGCGTCGGAGCTTTCGAACTACGACGACAGCTGCCGCACCACCGTCGACGTCGCCACGCGCGCCGATTACCATATCCTGGTCGATCCGCGTCAGACGAACCTGGGCAAGGAAGCCGACATCTGGCTGCCGTTGCGCCCCGGCACCGACGCCGCGATGGGCCTGGGCTGGATCAACGTCATCATCAACAAGGGGCTCTACGACGATCTGTACGTGCGCAAATGGATGAACGCGCCGATGCTGGTCGTCGAGGACAAGGACTGGGAGCCTTCCGTCTCCGATTCGCAGTCCACGCATGGCTCGAAGAAGAACCGCCTGCTCAAGCAGTCCGACATCGTCGAGGGCGGCTCGAACACCGCGTTCATGGTCTTGAACGAGGTCAACGGCGAGCTGACGTACTACGAGGCCAACGGCAAGTCCGTCGCGCAGTCCGTGACCGCCACGTCTGCGGCGAGCCTCGATTTGTCCGGCTCTTCCAACGGCAAGCTGCCGCACTGGGAAGGCGAGGACTGGTCGCCGGCAACCGCCGGGCGCACCGCCAAGCAGCACGGCCTGGACCTCACCGGCCAGGCGCAGGGCTTCGTCATCGATGCCACGCCGTTCATCGACGGGCTCTACCCGGCGCTGTATACCCCCGAGGGCGGGCTTGAGGTCACGCTCAAGGACGGCAAGAAGGTGCATTGCCGCACCGTGTGGGAGCATCTGTGCGACCGCGTTGCGGAATACACGCCGGAAAAGGTCGCCGAGATCACCGGCTGCGACGCCGAGCTGATCGAGAAGGCCGCCACCATTTACGGCACGCGCCTGGACCCCTCGACGGGCTACGGCAACGGCGGCATCCAGTACATGCTGCCGCTCGAGCACAGCTGCAACTCCCTGCAGACCAACCGCACCATGGACATCCTGTGCGGCATCACCGGCAACATGGACATCCCGGGCGGCATGCGCGGCTCCACCGCCGGCTGGCCGTTCTTCGACCTGGCTATGACGCTGCCTTCCGCCGCCTCGGTCAAGGGCAGCCCCGACCAGTCCAAGATCATCGGCGGTGAGCAGTTCCCGATGCTGGCCGATGCGAAATGCAATCCGAGCTGGGCGGACGCCACGTCCATCTACAAGACCATCGAATCCGGCCAGCCCTACAAGCTTTCCTGCGGCATCGGCCAGACCGGCGACCACATGAATCAGTCGAACAGCGTGTTCGCCTACGAGCAGCTGAAGAAGCTGGACTTCTGGGTGTCGATCGATCTGTGGGAGACGCCGACCGTGGGCATTGCCGACATCGTGCTGCCGGCGGCGCACTGGATGGAGCTCGACTGCATCCGCAAGTCGCAGGGTTCCTCCGGTGCGTTCGGCGCGACGGTGAAGTGCGTCGAGCCGCCCGCGGAGGCCGAGCCCGACCTGAAGATCATCATGCGCATCTTCAAGGCCATGGGACAGCCCTACTGCGACGGCGCAACCGACGACGAGAAATGGCCGATCGACGACGCCGAGCGCGTGTGCAACAACATCGCGCTTGCCGGGTTCAGGATTCCCGAATGGGAAGACTACAAGGCCGCTTACCAGGAGCAGGGTCCGTGGGATTCCAAGGTTGAGAAGCCCGAGGCCTGGGGCACCTACCGTCGTTACGAAACCGGCTGGGCAACCACGTCGGACAGCCCCGCCGCCGTGCAGGCCGTCATGGACCACCCGCAGGGTTGGGACACCTCGACCGGCAAGCAGGAGATCTGGTCGACGGTCATCGACAACTACTATCCGGACGCCGACCAGGCCATCCCGACCTTCAAGGAGGCCCCGCACGGCCCGGTCGCCGACCCCGAGATCTTCGAGGACGACAACGCCTTCCTGGCAACCACTGGCCGACGCATCCCGGTGTACTTCCACAACGAGCACCGTCAGCTGCCGTGGTGCCGCGAGCTGTGGCCCGTGCCGCGCATCGAGATGAACCCCGAGGACGCCGCCCGCATCGGCGTCGAGCAGGGCGAATGGGTGTGGATCGAAACCAACTTCAACGGCGAGCAGCACAAGATCCGCGAAGTGGTCGACCTGTACCACGGCATCTCGCCGGGCGTGGTGAACCTCGAGCATCAGTGGTGGTTCCCCGAGCTGAAGCAGGCCGACAAGGGCTTTACCCTGTGCGGCGTGAACTGCCTGCTCGACAAAGACGCCCAGGACCCGTTCATCGGCACGTCGAACCTGCGCGCCTACGGCGTGAAGGTCTACAAGGCCACCGCCGAGAACTCGCCGTTCGGCAATCCCTGCCCGTGCGGTGACGACGGCACTGAGATCATCCACGACTCCAGCGACCCGCGCCTGAAAGCTTGGGCGCCCGACTACGAGGGGAGGAAGCAGGCATGAGCCATCCCGCAATCGTAACCGACCTGAACAAGTGCGTCGGCTGCCTGGCGTGCTCCGTGGCGTGCAAGGCGTTCAATGGCGTGCCGATCGGCAGCTTCTGGAACAAGACGCTGCGCATCGGGCCTTACGCCGAAGAGGGCGGAAGCGGTCACTTCCCTGACGTGTACACGTACTTTTTGACCGTGCAGTGCCAGCACTGCGCCGACCCGGAATGCGTGAAGGTGTGCCCGACCGAGGCGAGCCATGTGGCCGCCGACGGCACCGTGCAGATCGACAAGTCGAAGTGCATCGGCTGTCAGTTCTGCGCGATGAGCTGCCCCTATGGCGTTCGCTACCTCAACGAGGAAGAGCGCGTGGTTGAGAAGTGCACGCTGTGCGAGCAAAAGACCGCGCAGGGCGAGCTGCCCCAGTGCGTCACCCAGTGCGGCGGGTTCGCGCGCTTCTTCGGCGATCTGGACGAGGGCATCGAGACGTTCCGCGGTCCGTACAACAAGACGCTTGGCGAGCTGACCGGCGAGGACGGCGATTACCCGATCAAGCCGTATACCAGCTCAGACGTGCATCATCTGCCGAACGTGGGCAACAACCCGTCGTTCCGCTACATCCTGCGCGGGCATGAGTGGAAGGGAGCGGAATAATGGAACTGCAATGGCCTCTGATCCTTTTCACCACGCTGACCGCGTGGGCCTGCGGCGT
>CAVDXU010000053.1:0-10588 GCA_963613135.1 bacterium | reverse complement strand
GCCGACGCCGCGGTCATGGTTATCGACGCCGCAAAGGGCGTCGAGCCGCAGACGATCAAGCTGTTCAAAGCTTGCACGCTGCGCCACATCCCCATCTTCACGTTCGTGAACAAGCTCGACCGCGACGCGCGCGACCCCTTCGAGCTCATGGAGGAAATCGAGGACGTGCTGGGCATCGGCACCTACCCGATGAACTGGCCTATCGGCTCGGGCCGCAACTTCCGCGGCGTGTTCGACCGGCAGACGCGCCGCGTCATCGCCTTCGACGGCGAGGGCCGCGGCAATTCCACGAAGAAGGTCGCCGAGATCGAGGCCGAGCTGGGCGCGCCGGAGATGGACGAGCTCATCGGCGTAGAGAACCACGCCAACCTCAACGACGACATCGAGCTTTTGGATGGCGCCGGCGACGAGCTGGATCTTGAGGCCGTCGGCTGCGGCAAGCTCACGCCGGTGTTCTTCGGCAGCGCACTCACGAACTTCGGCGTCGAGCCGTTCCTGAACGAGTTCTTGCGCCTGGCTCCCGCGCCGCTTCCGTATACCGACACGCTCGCCGACGAGCAGGTGGAACCGACCGCCGAGACGTTCTCGGGCTTCGTCTTCAAAATCCAGGCGAACATGGACAAGCACCACCGCGACCGCGTGGCGTTCGTGCGCATCTGCTCGGGCAAGTTCGAGCGCGGCATGGACGCGTGGCATACGCAGGGCGAGCGCAAAATGAAGCTGGCCACCGGCACGTCGCTGATGGCCGATGACCGCTCGATCGTCGACGAGGCGTACGCGGGCGACATCGTGGGCCTGTTCGACCCCGGCGTGTTCTCCATCGGCGACACGGTGTGTGCGGAAAAGCGCAAAGTACAGTTCCCGCCCATCCCGACGTTCTCGCCGGAACATTTCGCGCGCATCACGCAGGTGAACACGCTTAAGCGCAAGCAGTTCGTCAAGGGCATGCAGGAGCTGGCGCAGGAAGGCGCCGTGCAGATTTTCCGCGAGCCGGGCTTCGGCATGGAAAGCGTCATCGCCGGCGTGGTGGGCGTGCTGCAGCTCGACGTGCTGGAAACGCGCCTGGCCAACGAGTACAACGTGGAAATCCGTCGCCAGGGCATGCCGTTCACCGACATTCGCTGGATCGAGAACGATCCTGACGAGCTGGACCTGTCACGCCTGAGCATCACGCGCGACACCAAGCTGGTCGAGGACATGCGCGGCGGGAAGCTGCTGCTGTTCACGAATTCCTGGAACGTGAATTGGGCCGTGGAGCACAATCCCAAGCTGCGCCTGTCGGAAGTGGGCAACGTGCAGTTCTAGGCGCCGGCTGCGCAGCGGGCCGGCAAGCATTTGCCGGCCTGGGCGGCCCGGTTGTTCCATCTGTTGGACAAGTACGGTATAGTGTTGAGCATTATGACTAGTATCTCATTACCATACCTCATCTGCTCGATCGTGAGCTTCGTGCCGGCTATCGTCCTGCACGAGATGTCGCATGGCTTCGCTGCATACAAGCTTGGCGACCCCACGGCGAAAAGCGCCGGGCGCCTGTCGTTCAACCCTCTTGCGCACATCGATCCGTTCGGCACCGTCATCATGCCCCTGTTGCTCATGGCCATGAACATGCCGGTCTTCGGTTACGCGAAGCCGGTGCCGTACAATCCCTCGTATTTCAAGGATCCGCGCAAGGGCGACCTGATCGTCGGGCTTGCCGGCCCGGCTGCCAATCTGGCCCTTGCGATCTTGGCCGCCGTTGTCGCATGGCTGCTCTACATTTTGTGTCCGGTGGCGCAGCTGGTGGTTCAAAACGAGGCGTTCTCGTATTTCTACCTGGTGTTCTTGCCCATGTTCGCCCTGATCAACCTGTATTTGATGTTCTTCAACCTGCTGCCCATCCCGCCGCTTGACGGCAGTTCCATCTTCGCGTTCTTCATGCCCGTCAAATGGCTGCCGCAGTATTACAAGGTGCAGCAATACGCGTTCCCCATCTTCATGATCCTGGTGATCTTGGTGCCCTACATCGCCAACGTGAACCCCTTCGGCGTGTATCTTGACGCCACCGCCGGCAATGTGGCCAACGCGCTGTTCCCCTTCAGGATCTCCTAAGAGGCGCCATCTGTGTCCTACCGAGTTCGTACCGAAAGCTTCGAAGGGCCTTTCGACCTGCTGCTGTATCTGGTCAGCAGGCAGAAGGTGGACATCGGCGCCATCAACATCACGCAGATAGCCGACCAATATCTTGCGGAGGTTGCGCGCATGCGCGAACTCGACTTGGATGTTGCGAGCGACTTTCTGCTGGTGGCGAGCACCCTTCTGCAGATCAAGGCCGACAGCTTGCTGCCCCGCGAGCATGATTCGGTAGACGACGACATTGCCGAACTTGCCCCGTCCGAGGCGCGCGACATGCTGGTGGAGCGCCTGCTTGAATACAAGCAGTTCAAGAATGCGGCGGCGGCGTTGCATGGGCGCTATATCGCCGAAGGGCGCATGCATGCGCGGCCGTTCGGCCCCGATGCCTGCTTCCTGAACGTGATGCCCGACTTCTTGCACGATGTGACGCTCGATTCGCTGGGCCTTCTGGCGGCCCGCGCGCTCGCCCGACGCGAGGTGTTTTTGCTCGAAAGCGAGCATATCGCGGCGAAGCCGATTCCGGTCGAGGTTCACGTGCGCGCCATTCATCAGCGGATACGCAATAAGAAGAAGCTTCATTTCTCGGAAATGGTCGATGAGAAGACGCCTGTGCCCGTGGTGGTCGTGACGTTTTTGGCGGTTCTCGAGCTGTTCAAGCGCAATATGGTGCGCGTGCAGCAGGACGATCTGTTCGGCGATATCGAAATCGAATATATCGAAGGTTCCGGCGAGTTGCTGCTTGACGGCGATGACGCCCTGACCTCGGTGGGGGAGGCGTAAATGTTCGAGGGCTTGCAAGAAGGCCAGCTGCGCGGCGCTATCGAAGCGCTGCTGTTCGTCACCGATGAGCCGGTGGGCGTGATCGATCTGGCCGACATGCTAGAGGTCGATCCGAAGCAGGTCGAAGAGGCGCTTGTGGCGCTGAGGGATGGCTTCGAGCGTGATGAGCGCGGCATTCAGTTGCGCGAGGTTGCCGGAGGTTGGCGTCTGTACACGCATCCGGCCTATCACGAGCTGGTCGAGAAATACGTGCTTTCGTGGGATACGCGCAAACTGTCGCAGGCGGCCATGGAAACGCTGGCCATCGTCGCGTACCTGCAGCCGACGACGCGCGCGGGCGTTGCGAGCGTGCGTGGCGTTAACTCCGACAGCTCCATCAACTCGCTGGTTGAGAAGGGCTTGATCCGCGAAGCGGGGCAGGCGGACGCGCCCGGCAACCCGACGCTGTATGCGACTACGCGCGCTTTTCTTGAGAAGTTCGGGCTGCGCTCGACGAAAGACCTGCCGCCGCTTGACGACTACGCGCCCGACGACGAGACGCGCCGTCTGATCCAGGAACGCTTGAGCGCAAGCACCGAAGGGGTGCGTATTGCGCCGGATGCCCAGGTGGGAGCTGCAGATGATGACGACGCGTTTGCGGGGTTGGCGTTCGATTACGACGACGAGGACAGCGCCGCAACCGCCGACGCCCCCGCAGCTGCCGACGGCCTCGCGAGCGATAATGCCCCCGCAGCTGCCGACGGTCCTGCGAGCGACGCGGCGCAGCAGCTGCTAGCGCAGGCGATGGGCTCAAGCTTCGGCCTGGTTGACAAAATCGACTTCGACAGCCTGACGTTTGAGACCGACGATGAGTAGCCGTCAGAACCCGCAGGCGCAGGCGGGCAAGGAAGCCCCTCGCACCCGGAGGCCCGCGCGGTCTCAAACCGCCCGGCCTCAGGCCGCAAAGCCTCAGGCCGCAAAGCCTGATCAGCAACCGGAAGAGCGCATCGTGCCGATGCGCCTGCAGAAGTTTTTGGCGCGCGCAGGCGCGGCGAGCAGGCGCGGGTCCGAGAACCTGATGACGGCGGGCCGCGTGACGGTGAACGGGGAAGTGGTCACCGAGCTGGGAAGCAAGGTAGACCCGCTCGTCGACGTCGTGGCGGTCGACGGCATCGAGGTGCGCTTGGGGTCAGGCCCGGTGACGTTGATGCTGCACAAACCGGCCGGTTACGTCACCACGATGTCCGATCCGCACGGCCGCCCCACCGTGGCCGATCTGGTGCCGACCGATCGTTATCCCGGCTTGTACCCCATCGGCCGGCTCGATTTCGACACGACGGGGCTTTTGCTCTTCAGTACCGATGGCGAGTTGGGGAACGGCCTTCTGCATCCGAAGCATCATGTGGCGAAGCGCTATCTGGCGCTGGTGAACGGCCGTCCGACGCCCGATGAGCTTGCGCGTCTTGAGCGCGGCATCCAGCTTGATGACGGCATGACGGCACCGGCCCGGGCCGCGCTGGTCGTCGGGGAGGAAAAGGCGCGTGCGCTGCGCGTGCTGGAGGTTCCGCCGGCCGTTCCGGACACCGAGCCTAACGGAAGCGTTCCCTCGGCGCAGCGGCGGGCTATTCTGAAGAAGCGCTCCCAAGCGCGCAGTGTGGTTCGCGTTGTGCTGCGTGAAGGTCGAAAACGTCAGGTGAAACGAATGCTTTCCGCCATTAAGCACGGCGTGTTGGCGCTGCATCGCGACAGTTTCGGGCCTATTGAGCTAGGCGACTTGCCGCGAGGGGAGTGGCGCGAGCTGACGGCCGACGAAGTGGCGGCTTTGCACGCGAGCATTCGATAGGCGTTTAACTCAAGATACCGCGTCTTCGCGCAAACCGAAATCAACGATACGGTTTCCAACGTGTTAAACCTTGCCGTTTAAGGGCCTTATAGCCGCAGTCAACCTACGGGATGGCATCGTTTCTCTGACGGTTCCTTTACAATTGCATCCGCATGCGCACATTTGCGACCCGGCAAGATGCTCGCCGTCGATTGGCGTCAAGGGACGTCGCGAGAACGTTTCCGCCCCGGCTGCTTGCGCCGCAGCTTGCGTGCATGCAGCAAGCGTTCCATATGAGCTAGAGAGGTTCCCATGTCCGATCTTAAGGATCTCGAAACGGAAACGTTGACCGACATCGAGCAGACCGTCGAAGAGGTTTCCGAGGAAAATGCCGCCAAGCCCTGGTTCAAACGCCTGTCGCTGACCACGTGGATCTTCATCGCGTTGGCGCTCGGCGTGGTGGTGGGCCTGTGTTTGCAGGGCAACCCTGAAATCGCCACCGAATACATCAAGCCGCTCGGCACCATCTTCTTGAACCTTATCAAGATGATCGTCGTGCCGCTGGTCATCTTCTCGATGATCGCGGGCGTCATTTCCCTTTCCGATATCAAGCGCGTCGGCGCCATCGGCGGCAAAACCATCGTGTACTACCTGTGCACCACCGCATGCGCGATCATCATCGGCCTGGTGGTCGCCAACATCGGCAACGTCGGCGGCGGTTATTCGCTCACCACCGACGAGCTGAGCTACACCGCTAAGGAAGCGCCGTCGTTCATCGAGACGATCGTCAACATCTTCCCTGACAACTTCGTGCAGCCCATGACGGACGCCAGCATGTTGCAGATCATCGTCATCGCGCTGTTTTTCGGTTTCGGCATCCTGGCCGCCGGCAAGAAGGCCCAGCCCGTGGCCGACTTCGTCAACGGCATGTCGGAAGTGTGCATCAAGATCATGCACATGATCATCTCCATCGCCCCGTTCGGCGTGTTCGGCCTGATCACCCCGGTGGTCGCCTCCAACGGCCCCGACATCTTGCTGCCGCTTTTGAAGCTTATCGTCATCGCCTACATCGCCATGATCCTGCATATGATCATCGTGTATTCGGGCCTGGTGCGCATCATCGCGAAGATGCGTCCCATCCAGTTCTTCAAGGGCCAAATGCAGGCCATGGTGTTCGCCTTCGCCTCTGCATCTTCGGTGGGAACGCTGCCGGTGAACATGGAGTGCTCGAAGAAGCTGGGCGTCTCGCAGGAGGTTTCCAGCTTCGTCCTGCCTCTCGGCGCCACCATCAACATGGATGGAACGGCAATCTACCAGGGCGTTTGCGCCATCTTCATCGCGCAGGTGTTCGGCGTTGAGCTTGACTTGAGCCAGCAGATGGTCATCGTCATGACCGCCGTGCTGTCCTCTATCGGCACCGCCGGCGTGCCCGGTTCCGGCATGATCATGCTGGCCATGGTATTGCAGTCGGTCGGCCTTCCCGTCGAGGGCATCGCGCTGGTGGCCGGCGTCGACCGCGTGCTCGACATGATGCGCACCACCGTCAACATCACCGGCGACCAGTCCGCCGCCGTGTGCGTCAACGCCCTGGAGAAGAGGAAGCTGCTCAAGCGCGCTATCAAAGCTTCGAACGCGTAGGCGGTTTTTTCTGCGCGTGCGCGCGGCACGCAAAGGTGCTGCGGCGCGCAGGGGCGAGGCACGTGTACGCAGGGGCGATACGCTCACGCAGGGCGCACGTGATTCTCATGTGCGCCGCCTCTGTGCAGCCTCGGCCTTCCCTCAACGTTTATAATGGGCAGGATTCATCATGGATTCGCGCGGGATCCGCAATCTGAAAACGCGCGGGATCCGTAATCATCACGGTTGAATCCGCAATCGCAAGCACCCGTATTCGCAACCATCGGGGGGAGGGGAACATGGCTGAGCTGCAAATCAAGCCGGGCACCAAGCTGCAGGTGGCATTTGATGCGCCTGTGGGTCAGCAGACCGATTTCAACATGATGGCCACGTTCAAGAAGGTCATCGATGACGCCTTCTTCCTCATGAGCGCCCCCATGCTAAACGGCCAGCCGTTGCCGCTCGACGTCACGCAGAAGTTTCATCTGCGCTACTCGGTGGGGGCCGATCCGCACATGATCGCCGCTTATCCCGAAGCCGTCGAGAAAGCCGGCATCCGCACCTTCTGGAAAATGCGCAAGGTTGCCGAAGAGCGCGTGTTCCTCCAGCGTCGTGACGAGCGTTTCAAGATATCCATGCACCTCACTTATGTGCGTGATCTGGCTACGGGCGCAACTGAAACCGAAGAGGCGATGACCGCCGACGTTTCCGCCGGTGGCATGGCGTTGTTCCTCAACGACTTCCCCGATGTCGGCGAGGCTTTGCGGGTGAATTTGCCCCAGGTCGTCCTCGACGGGGTCACGTACGAGGTTGCCCCGCAGCTCGGCATCGTTTGCTGGCTGCGTCAGGCGCCGAAAGGCAGCCTGTATCGCAACATTTGCGGCATCCAATTGCGCTTTGCCGACGACATAGAGCGCGAGTCGTTTGCTGAATATATCGACCATCTGCGCGCGAAGTTCAAGCTGTAGGGCATGGCGCTGTTCGGACATAAGAAAAGCGGGGAAGAGGCGCCCGAAGCCAAGGGCGCTGCCGATACCGCTGCGACCACGCCCGCCGATGCGCGTGCTGGCGAACGTTCGACCGAGGGAAAGCCCACATCCGATTTCCCGGACGGTCAATCTTCCGCCAGCGCAAACGCCCGCCCGCCCGCGACCACGCCCGCCGATTCCGCACCCGCCGCATCGTCGCTTACGCGCAAGGAGGCGCGCCGCGCCAAACGCGCCCAAAAGAAGGTGGACAAACTCACCCGCCGCAATCGCGTGGTGCGCATCGAGGAGCTCGAGCGCGCCATGGCCGCCGACGGGGTGGACCCCGCCGATGCCGACGCGGTCGTGTCCATGTACCTGCCCAAACGCCGCATGCAGCGCATCGGCGCCGCGCTGTTGCGCCTGGGCACCATGCAGAAAGCCCTCATCGCGCTCATCCTGCTGTTCTGCACGTTGTTCGCCTTTGCGTTCATGCAGGAGAACATGGGCAACTTCACCATCAATTTGAACCGCCTGGAGCTGTTCCGCTACGGCGTCGCCATTGCCGACGAGCCGAATTTCGGCGACGCGACCGCGCGCTTGCAGGCCGAGGTGGTGTCGAATGGCACGAACATCGCGGCGGAGGACCTGCCCGACAACCTCAACGACGTCGATGGCAGCCACAACGGCAAGAACTACGTTGCCTACACGTTCTATATCCGCAACGGCGGCAAGGTCGATTTGAACTACAGCGCCAAGGTGAAAATCGCGTCGGCGTCGAAGGGTGTCGAGAAGGCCGCGCGCGTGCGCGTGTGGCGAAACGGCGAGATGACGACGTATGCGGCCGCGGCTGCCGACGGCGGCGCCGAGGAAGGGTGCACGAGCTTCGAGTCCGACACCACGGTATGCACCTACGAGGAAGAGAACTTCCAGGTGGGCAACGTGGACAAGTACACGGTGGTCATCTGGCTCGACGGTGACGACCCGGAATGCACCGACGACATCGTGGGCGGCGCGGTGGAGTTCGCCATGGACTTTGACACGCTCGACCAAGACGATTCTAGCCTGTTCGTGAAGTTCGTGCGCGACATCGCCGACACGCTCACCGGGTCCGACCCGATCAGCTCCTCGGGCAACGAAGCGCCCGACTACTACAAGGAACACGACATAACCTGGGACAACCGCCGAAACCAAGACAACGCCCCAGCATAGCGGCCCCGCCGCTGGCGGCTTGCGCACCGTATGCGCACCGGCGTTGCGCGACCGGATTCTCGCTGGCATACTTCGCGATGACGGCAGCGCCCGTCGGTTCTAACCTCTCTAAAGCAGGGTCAGAATGCGGGTGGTGTTAACTGGGCCCGGTTAAGCGGCTACTTAGCCGGGAACTTTGACGTTAACAATCGTTTTCTTTTCTCACCTCGATCAGAAACCACCCGCAGGCGACGAGCACTGCCGTTCAGTCGACCCACCATCAAAAGTAAGCAAACATAAGTCTTGACTACGCGTATTTGCGTGACGAATGGCATTGGCTCCGTTGGACTGAATCTTGCTTTTCCATGCTACAATAGACTCAAATCTGTAGCACAAGAAAGTCAGGAGGATAAAGCGAAAATCTTCGAGGAAATAGCTACCGCGAACAACGGCTTCCTGACCGCGTCGGCGGCCAGGGACAACGGCGTCCAAAGCCGCGATCTCGCGGATGCGGTGGGGCGCGGTGAGCTCGTCAGGGTTGCTCGGGGCTTGTACTGCACGCCGGACACCTGGGAAGACGAGTACGTGGTGGCGCAGCATCGCTTCGCGCGCGGCGTTTTCTCGCACGATACCGCGCTCTACCTGCTTGGACTTTGCGACTCCGCGCCCGAATCGCTTACGATGAGCTTCCCGAGGGGCTACAATCCCTCCGCTGCGAAAGCGGAGGGCATCGTGACGAAGTCGTCGCCCGAAGGGCTGCACGATCTCGGTATTACCGAGCTTACGACGCCGTATGGCAACGCGGTGCGCGCCTATGACGCCGAACGGACCTTGTGCGATGCGCTGCGCGGCACGTCGTCGCCCGACTTGCAGTTGCTCTCGCCGGCATTCCGGTCGTACTTCTCGTCGGGAGGGCGCAATCTGCCGAAACTTCAATCGTTTGCCGACAAGCTCGGCGTAACCGCGAAGGTGAGAAGGTACATGGAGGTGCTCCTGTGAAGACCAGAAACGCCATGCAGCTCAAGGCGCTCATCAACAACAAGGCGAAGGCGGCGGGCGTGTCGCCCCAGTTGATGCTGTAGAACTACATGCTCGAGCGGCTGATTGACCGCATATCCAGGTCGCCTTGGCGCGACTGCGTCATCGTGAAGGGCGGCATGCTCATTGGGTCGCTCATCGGCGTGGACAGGCGCACCACGAAGGACCTCGACACCACGGTGAGGGGCTTCACCCTCACCCATCGGAAGGCCGCCGAGGTGTTCGGTGAGATCTGCGCGATAGACGCAGATGACGACCTCTCCTTCGAGCTGCTGCGCACGGACGACATCCGCGAGACAGACGAATATCCCGGCATACGGGTGTTCCTGCGCGCCTGCTACGACCCGTTGGCCGTCCCGCTCACGGTCGACGTGACGACGGGGGGATAAGATCACGCCCGACGCCATCGCGTACGTGTACCCGTTCGTGTTCGACGAGGGCTCTGCGACGGTCATGGCCTACCCGCTGGAGACCGTGCTGGCGGAGAAGATTGAGACCGTCCTGGCGCGAAACGTCGCGACCACGCGCATCCGCGACTTCTACGACGTCTACGAGCTTTGGCGTGTTCGTGGCCGCGCGGTACGCAGGCGCACCCTCGCCCAAGCCCTTGCGGCAACATGCGAGAAGCGTAACAGCTGGGAGGCGGTGGGGCGTTGCGGGGAAATTATCGACGTCATGAGGACGGACGGCGGCCTTAGGCGGCAATGGCGGACGTACGCATCGAAACATTCTTACGCTGCAAGTTTGTCTTTCGAGGAAACACTCGATGCGCTTTATGAAGTCATGGGATCAATAGCGCCCTTCTTGTAAGGTTTTGCTATCTCGGAATTGGCCGGGGGATATTGCCGTTCGCGGGATTGGTGTTTCGGATTGCTAAAATGAAGTTAACCGAGTGGCAATTATGCTAAAATACCGACCATTGGGTGATAGATTACCTCTTACAAGTTGTTGAAGCTGGGCACATCCCCTCCTTCAACCAAAAGTTTATGGGAAGGAAAGGGGCAGACATGGAAACAAAGGCCCTCAAAAAGCAGCTTGGCGCGGCCATTGCGATGGTAGTGGTAGCAGCCATCGCCCTCGGCTC
>CAVDXU010000052.1:0-10803 GCA_963613135.1 bacterium | reverse complement strand
TCGCGCTCCAGGACGCGGACTTCATCGTCCGCCAGCCGGCGGCGTTCTCCAAGGGAACGACACTCCTCGCATAGCGGAGGGAACGCCCGATGGTCGCGACGATTGAAGACGCGATTGCCTCGCTTGCCGAATCCCTGCCGGACGCATCTTTGACGATGCGCTGCGGGGATTCGGAAGGCGTGGTTCTCGCGTCTTCGTCCCGCGACCTTTCGGGCGAGACCATTTCAGCGAACGCGCCACAGGAAATGCGGCGCGTGACGGGACGGCGTCGCGACTTCCCCGCGATTCAGCAGGGGTGCGCCGCACAACTTGGGCAAGCGTGGCACATCGTGACGAGCCTGCGGACAGACCCAGTTGGCGCATCCGTCACAATCGGTCTTTCGGCTTCGCTTGACGAAGTGCGCGTTTCGTATTCGCGCCCCGGCACGCAGATACGACAGCCGCTTGACGCGCTTGCCGTCGAAAGCGGCGTGGTTGACCCCTATGCGGACGCCGTTGCGCCAACCACGGCGCGGGCGTGGTTTGTGGCCTTCCCTGCGGCGCATTGGCTTGAAACGGCAGAGCCGCAGGTTGGCGATCACCTGCAGATCGAGGAAAAGGCCCTTCGCGTTGTCGCTGTCGCGAAGCACGATGGGTACTGGTTGCTCACGTGCAGGGCGCGGAGGTGACGGAATGCCCGCCGCGATTGCTTTTGAATGCGAGGTGTCACAGCGTGGCGTTGCCGATTTCGTCAAGGCCCTTGCGCGATACCAGAGGGAAACGCAGCGCGACATGCGCGACGCGGTGAGAAGCGCGACAATCGACCTTGTGAAGTCGCTCCGCAAACAGACGAGGAAGGCGCCCCGCCTGATGCCGGCAAGGGCGTTCAGGTTCGGGAGGAGCGATCCGCAATATTTGACGACGAAGGCGCACGGCCTTGTGCGCCGCATGGTGCGAAAGGGGTTTCCAAACCCCGACAGGCTCGCGCAGCAGAAGGACTTGGTCTTCTGGCAACCAGTGCGCACCGTCTACAAGCGGCGCACACTGAAGAACGGCGGCATCGCTGAAAGCTGGAAGCAGCAGAGCGAGGCGCAGCTTATACGCGAGGCGCGGCAGAAGTGGGGCAAGATTTGGAACTGGGGCCTTGCGAAGCAGACTTGGGGATGGTTCATGTGGCGGCTGTTCAACGTTCCCGACAAGGGCTTCGCGAACCCCCGCGTGAACATCACGCACAAGCACGTCGGCGGTGGCATCCGGGAAACGCGGGAGCCCCTGCCGGACGGGACGATTGACCTGCAGGCGCCCATCAGGTGCGAGATCACGATCATCAACCGCATTCGGTACATGCGCCGCGCGCTTCCGCCGGGCGCAATCGAAATCGCCGTGCAGAAGGCCACGAACAGCATCAACCACAAGATTGACGGCGGATTGAAAAGCAGGAGGTTCGATTCGTGAGCAGGCTTTCGGCAACAACGTCATTGGAAATGAAGATACTGGACGCGCTTCGCGCCCTGAATCTTCCCGTGCCGTGCGTGGGCATGATGGAGGGCGCGGACGCGGGGGAGCAGAAGGAGCAGGACACGACTTCGGCGCAGGTGCGCGTCTGGAACTTCGCGCAAACGAACGAGGCGTTTGCGACGTTCACGGCCTCGGCGGAGATACGGCTTGTTGTGGAGCAGTCGGAAAGCGCGAACGGAGGAATGTTCTTCGACGCGCATGAACTGATTGCGCTGTGGCTGGAATGCGTGATGCTTGGCGACGGGTGTGTTGCGCTTTCGACGGACGAAGCGGACGTTGACGGGTTGCAGCGCACGGGCGGCGACAAGGACTTCGATTCCGCGATCAACGGCTGGTGCGCCACATGGAACTTCACGATCTCTGGCAGGGTAAAACCACAAACAAAGGAGGCATAAATGAATCCTACGTTCAACAGCGGAATAGACTACTTCAACCTCGAAACGGGAACCTCTAACGTCCTGAAGGTGAAGTCTTCCAACGAGAACCGCTCCAAGCAGACCGCTTCGGGCGCGAACACCTACGGCGACGCGGCCGCCGTGGATTCCTACGGCGAGACAGCCGCGCCGTCTTCGGAATACGAGGTGGTCGCGGCCATTGCGCACACCCTCGCTTCGCCAAAGATCACCCTCGGCAGTCTGATCGCCGCCGGGTCGTCGAACATCAGCGTCGACGGCACCGCTGTTCCTGTTGTCGTTGGCGGTGTCCAGATCAACACGCAGACTGGCGCATCCCCGAAGGTGGTTGTGAGCGGACAGGCGGTGCAGACGGGCGCAGTTGCGTTGCGCACCTACATCATCCCAGCGTTCAACCTTTCGCCGCGCCACCGTGCGCAGGACTTCCTGGGGCTTTGCACCATCAAGAAGGGGTCGGGCACATTGACCGTCGCGGACGCCGGGGTTGACTACGGCTTGGAATCGGTCAACGGAAACTTCCCGATTGAGTTCACGCTCGCGCAGCCGAAGGGGGAGCTGAAGAACTACGACCTTCACGGCGGTATGGCGACAATCGACTACACGATGAACTGGTACGGCAGCGGTGCGCCGACGATTCTGGTTGCGCCAACCGTCACACTGCGCACCTCTTCGGCCGCGTCCTCCAACACGTCGACGGTGAACACCACGACGTCGAACCCCGTTGCGAAAAACTGTCCGGAGGGCGGATACACGCAGTACACTTGGCAGGTTTCGTTCCCGCTCATCGGCTACGAGGTGGCTTAAGTGATCGCAGACCTTGCGAGGGGCGACATCGAGGACATGAAGGCGGCCGGGCTTCGCCCGACGCTGGAGGACTTCGACAGGCTGAATCAGTTGGCGTTGCGGCTGGAGGACGGCGCGGAAACCACGCCCGCGGACCATCCGCGCATCGGCTGGGCCGGCGACGTGCCCTTCCACGAGCCCACGGCCGCCGCGCTGCTGTGGCTTCAGGACTATGCGGAACGGGCGTCGAGCGACGAAGAGACGCAAAAGTATTTCTTCTATTTCGCGTGCGCCCATGCGACAGATCCGGAGGCGTTTGAAGGGCTTGAAACCCCGAAGGCAATCGAAAAGGCGGTCAAGGCGTGGCTTCGCAAGACGCCATGCACGGTGCGCGAAATGGCGCGGGCTTGCCACTACGCGGCGTGGGGGTTCGACGACGCCATTCCGGCGATGACGCCGATGAAGCTTGAATACCTGCGGCGGACGGGGAAGACGGCGGCCATGCTGCACCTCGAACGGCTGGAGCGGGTGATGGCGCAGGCGGCGGCGGCAACGGGCTTTTCGTATCTTGACCTGCTTGCGCAGACGCCTTCGCGACTGAATGCGATGGTGGTTGCGGCGCAGGTGGAGGCTGGGGCAACGGTTTCGCGCGACACGGCGAGGCTCGAGGTGGACTACACGATCACACTTGCCGAGATTCGAAAACGGCTTGAAGCGGAGAGGGAAAATGGCAAGTGAGATCAAGATACAGCTTGCGACCTATCTGAAGGACGCGGGGATAAAGGCCACGCAGCAGCAGGTTGACAGGCTTGCGCGGAACGTGCGCGGCATGAACCGCGACATGCAAGCGGACGCAAGGCGCGTGGAAAGCGCGCTCGGCCGGCTTCCAGGCGTGTTCGGAAAGATTCAGTCCGCCGCGTCCGGCGCGTTCGGCACCGCACTTGCCGTCGCGGGCGCGTTCAAGGTCGGGTGCGACATCGGCAACTGGATCCATGAGAGGGTCATTGCGCCGCTGTTCGGAATCAAAGACCCGATTGAAGAGTTGAAGAAGGAGAACCGCGAACTGCAGCGCGAGGCGGAGAATGCGGCGGCGAAGTGGGAAGAAGCCCTGACGAAGTGGGCGGCCGGATGGGAGAGCGAGGTTTCCGGGGCGGAGAAGGCGCGGCAGAAGATCGAGGACTTGACGCAGGCGTACCTGAAGATGCAAGCGGCGCGGGAGCGCATACAGGCGGCGGGGGACAACGCCAAGCTGCTTGGGATGGAGCGAGACAAGTTCGACGCGATGGCCGGGGCTTCTTCCCCGGAAGAGGCGGCGGCTTTGGGCAAGTATCACGACGTGTTGATCGCGGAAGAGAAGTCGAAACAGCAGCTTGCCAAGTTCGACCGCGATTCGGAGACGGCGGCGCGGAAACAGGCAAGCGCGGAAGAACAGTTGCTGAAGGCCCGCGACAAGAGGGCGCACCTCACGCGGCAGATGGCGGAACTTGACCGCAAGCTGGCGTATATGCAGAGCCAGCAATCGGTTCAAGACTTGGGCTTCGAGCAGTCGTCCAAGGAGGAAGAGAAACTGTTGCAGCGCAAGGAGGCGTTGCAGGCCAAGATCGACGCGGCGAACCGCGATGTGGCGAGCCGCAAGGCGGACGTTGCCGCGCTTCGTGAATCCCGCACGGCGGAAGATCAGGAGCGTCAGAACCTTGTGGAAAAGGCGAAGCTTGAAGTTGACGAGCGCAAGAAGGCATACGAGGATTACGTCGCCTACGTGGAACGGTGCGACGCGGAAGCGGCGGAAGCGGAATGGCAGCGGAAGCAAGAGGAAATCCGAAGTGCGGCGGAACTTGAACTGCGCGAACGGGAGCGCGTGGAGCGTGAGCTTGCGGCGCAGCGGATCGCGGACTTGCGCAAGGAGCTGTCGGAACAGCAGCGGATGGAAAGCGAGGCGCGAGCCCGCCAGGGCTCGGCGGCCGGAAGCTTGCAGACCGCTTGGAGATGGTATAGGGACAAGAACCAGATGCAGGCGGTAATCGACGAACGGAAGGCACAGGCGGCGGCGGAGGTGCAGTGGCAGAAGGACTTTGAGCGTCTGAAGACTTGGCGGCGCGACTGGCGCACGGCTGAGTTCGGGTCGCTTTCGGCGGCTGACGAATCCGTCAGGCAGGTTGCGCTTGCGAAGGAGGAAAAGGCGGCGGCCGACAGGGCCGTGCTGGAGACGGCGGAGAACACCCGCGACCTTGCGGAGAAGCTGGACGAACTTCTGGCGATGAAGTAAGGCGGTGCAACATGTCAAACGCTGGATTCGGCAGATTGGTTGACTACTTCGGGCTTGAATCGCAAACCCTGAAGCTTGTTGCGTCCGAGAGCGGCGCGTCGCGCCGCGTGGTTCGCACAAGCCACACGGGGAAGTTCGACGCTGACGAAGCGGGCGACACGTTCCTGAATCCCGTATGCACGTACATGGTGGTTGGCGACACGACGGTTGACGTGACGCTTGGCACGGCGTGGGCGGCTGGGTATTTCACGACGGAGCTGGCGGTATTGACGGAGATCGGGAAGTTCCCGCTTGTCACGGTTTCGGCCACGGCGAACGAGGGTGCGGACGCGATAAACAAGTGGCGCGTTCAGGTCCCAATCATTGCCCGCGCCCGTGCGCAGAATCTTCTATCAGCCATTTCCACCTCTTCCAGCCTTCAATCCGTGCGGCTGGTCGCTACGTGCGACCCGGTCGTGCTGTGGGAAGACCTTGCGCCGTCGGCTTCCGACATCACGCACGGCAAGGTGGTTGTTGACGCAACGGTTGTGTCCGGCGGCGTGGTTGACGGCACGGCGGCAAGCGGATGGACGGACGTGGGGCTTCCGCTTGTCTGCGGCGGGACGGACTACAACAGCATGAGGATCCGCGTTGAAAGGAGGCTTGCGTAATGGGCTACTACACGGGAGACGGCGTCGTGACAAACAGACGGGCAATGCCCGTGTGCCATTGCGTCGAATGGGTGCCGACATGGACGCTTGACGGTGTTCCACAGGGATGGACGCGCCTTGTGCACACCGGCGTGACAACGGAAACGATCACGCGCAAAGCTGGCGTTGCAGACCCAGGCGACCTTGGTGGCGCAAGCATCACAATGTCGAACACGACCCCGCCGCATGAGGCGTCGTTCCTCGGCAAGACCGCAAGCCGAATCGGGGACAGCAACCTTTTCGAGGTGATCGAAACATCCCGCACAACGACTGGTTGAAAGGAGGCGTCATGCTAAAGGATGATTTCAACCCAAAAGCCCCGATATCGCAGGTTCCGGCAAGTTGGTTCAACAGGGTCGCCAAGATGTTGAACGGGCTTGTCGGAGGCTTCTGCATCGAAATCGACAAGTCCGGCACGGATTCGGCCAGCGTGGAGATCGGGCTGAGAAAGGACTACTCCGACCTGATGAAGATTCCGCAGTACGTGAAGGGAACGCCGGAGGACAAGAGCGACGCGGGCGCGGACGACGACCAGGACGGCAGCACGTGGACGTGGGAACACGACAATAAGGACGGCAAGGGGCTTGTTGTCACGCCGTATTGCAAGATCGAGGACGAACAGGGCTGGCACTACTTCGGGCGCGTGAAGCTGACCTTTTCAAAATCTGGTCTTCTGATGAAGGCGGAAGGTCTGGCTGGGCGCAGGCAAGTGCAGGCGTAGTTGACCGCCAGTCGAAACACGGAGGAACTTATGGAGCAGATAAACGCCATTGTGGACTGCGACGTTGCGCGGCTGGACGCGCCGCTTCGCCCGTGGAAGGCGAGGCAGGGGCACAACTTCGTCGCCCTTTTCCGCCGCGTCCCGGCTGACGTGACCGGTCTTTTCGCCCGCGTGTTCAAGGCGGACGGCGCATACTTCGACATAACCGGTCACGAACACCCCGACGGCGGGTGGACGGTGCGCATACCAGCCGCGTGTTTCGCGAACGCGGGGGAGTTCCGCTACGAGGTGCACGCGACGGCGGCAGACGATCAACCCGCCGCGATTGGCGAGGGGCGGCTTGCCGTGGCAAGCTTCAGCACGACCACGGCCCCGATTGAGCCTGGAACAGTGCAGGAGGTGGCGCAACTGCCGTGCGAGGGCGGCGGATATGTGCAGGTCGTGATGAAGTGGGACGGCTACGAGTGGATGCCGGAGGCGGTCAAGTCCGCCACGGCGAACGAAGGAACGGAGGTTGAGGGATGAACAGGGGTTTGCTTTTCGGCCTGATCGCGGCTCTCGCCGCGCCGTGCGCGTTCGGGATCGCCGCGTCGCAGTCTTGGGTGACGAACTATGTCTCAAACTACGTGGCGAGCGTCGCTGCTTCCGTGCAGGCTGGCACGACCGTTGCGCAGACGAACGGCTGCACGGTGATTACGGCGAACCTCGGAGCAGACAGCGAGATGAGGCTTGTGTTGCAGGATTTCGCGGACGCGGCATTGCTTGCCACGAACTGCACGGCCACGGCCACGGCGCGGGGGATAACGAACGGCTGCACCTTCGTGTGGGACGGTGCTGGCGCGTACACAAACCCGCACGGCACGATCACGGCGACACCCACGAATCTTGTCTTTTCCGGCGTGTCCTCGGCATCTACCAACGGCGTTGAACGCTTCGTCGGATGGTTTGACGCATTTGGCGTGAAGATCCAGGCGGCCACAAGTTTTGCCATCACAAACGGCATGGTGGAGGTGACACAATGAAGAAGGCGGCATACGGGCTCCTGGCGGCGTTCCTTGCATATTGGGCACATGGAGCCATACCCACGACTGCGGAGGGCTGGTACACCCCTTCCGGTGGCTGGACGGCGCAATCCGGCACGGGAACCATCTATTACGACTACGACCGCAACACTGGTGTGTGGAAAACCACGACCGTGACGGTTGACGATGAAGGCAACATCATCACTGGCGGCATTGCGGACTTCGGGAGAAACTACGAGCTGCGGACGGCGTGTGAAGCACTGGAGAAGGCATTGAAGAACACCGCAACGCTGCTGAACCACAAAGAGGCCATTGAAAGCATCGGCAAGAATCTTCACGACCTCACGTCGAAGTCGGGCATCAAGATTACGAATCCCGAAACGGGGCGTTCCTACACGATCAAGTTCGGATCGGGCACCATTGGAGAAGCGGCGAGTGGCGCAAGCGGCGACATTCCGGCCACAACCGACATGGACGACCCGGCGGATCTGAAGTCGCTGAATTGGACGGATTCCTCGGCCTCGGCGAAGATCCAACTTTACGGCTGGGGTTCGCAAGCGGCGACAGGCAGCCTGTGGGGTGTGTATTCAACGCCAGTCGCGATCCCTGTTCGCCCCGCCGTCGGCGCGAAGGTTGAATACCAGAACTGGTATGGCGTTGACCGCCTCTCGCTCTCGCCGGACGATTCGACGCACCAGTTGGAGCTGAAAGGCTGGCGCACGGAGGGGTCGGACGTGATGACGCCGCTTGCGGAGGCGATCAAGAAGACCACAAAGGGAACGTTCGACGATTACGAACTTGTTGTGCGCAACGGGAGCAAGGGCCTGAACTACGTTTCGCTCGGAACCCTTGACATGGGCGGAGAGGCTGACGGCGTGACAATCGCGGAGGTTGGCGACGAGAAGAAGCTCTCGCTCGCCGGGTGGGACTACGGCGCGAAGGGGCCGCTCTTCCTCGCGAACGTCGGCGGGGCCCCCGCCTACCTGCCGGTGGAGGGGGGCGGCAGCGGGTGCGGATGCACGAACGCCTGGGCGTCGCTCGCCAAGTGGATCGGCGACGGCACGGAGGCTGGCGGGACGAACGGGCTTGACTTCGCGAACACGGCGCTCGCCGGAGCCGTCGCGGTCAAAGGATTCCACAACGCGGTGGACGGCAAGACGCTGGAATCCGCCTACGACAAGGACGCGGGGACGAACACGGTCGGCATCAAGGGCTTCGCGGATGGCGCGGCGTGCGGCGCGAGCCTGACGGCGATGCTGGCGGCAACCAACTCGGTTGACGCGGCGGGGCACCTTCTCCTGACGCGGCATTCGTCCGGAGATCTTCACTACCTACCGCTCGGCGCGGCGGAGTTCGACCGCCTTGGGCCGACGCTGAAGTTCGTCGGCACGGATCCGGAGAATGTCGCGGTCGTGCCGGGGTCGTCGGAGACGAACACGGTCACGTTCGCCTCCGCGTCCGATTCGAACGTCAAGGTGACGGTCGAGAGGGACGGCGCGAACGGCGTCAAGGTCACGTTCGGGGTCTACTACAAATGACGGCGGCGACCCTTCTTTTCGCCGCGGCGCTCTCCATCGGCGCGGACGGCTACGAGAACGTGACGCCGATCACGAACCTCGTGACGACGCAGGGGATGTCGCTCGCCGCGCCATCCGGCGAGCCGTTGCGCTACACGGACGCGGCGTTCCTCGCGGAGGCGTGGGTCGAGCGGGCGCGGGTGGACAAAGAGGGCTTCTCGACGGCCGCGTCGCAAATCAAGCCGAAGGACGCCGTGCGCGGCGACGCTTGGGTCAGCGGACTGCCGAGCGCGTTCTACTGGGTCGGCCTCGCGGCGGACAAGATCTCGCACGACAGGCAGGGAGAGTATTCCGGCGACTGCTCGTATCATAACGGGAGGTGGACGTTCGTTGACCCGTCACTCCAGCTGTCGGGAGCGTATGGCGAGTTCGCGAACCTCTGCTCCACGAACAACGCGACGAGCGCGGAACTGTTCTCCGTGATGTTCGGGGAGGCGGAGCCGTGGGTCTCGCGCCCCGCGTCCATCCCACAGAGCGGCGGCGCACTGGACGGCGCGGACATTGCCGAGCTATACAATGCGCTCACGAACCTCACGCGAGCCGCTGTTCGGAAGTCCGGCGTGTCCGCCATCAACATCAAGGATGGGATGAAGCCCGTGTTCGCGAGGTGGACGAGGAGAGGGAGCAGCAACACTTCGCCGACGTGGAGCGAGACGACAACCGTGGCGACGAACGTCCAGTGGGTGCTCAACCTGTCCGCGTCTATGAGCGTGTCCAAGCGTCTTTACGCGACGACGGAGGGCGAGGATTTGATTTCCGAATGGGGCGACTCCCGCGAGTGCGTCTACGCGCCGTGGGACGGGACGGACAACGTGACGGCCTATTCTGTTGATTTTCCGGACGCGCTGCGCGGCCGCGTGGCGAACGATGACGTCGCCGTGTTCGCCGAGATTCTGTGCAGCGGCAATGACAAACTGACCGAATCGAAGGATTTTGAGACGTCCAGCACCACGAACACGAACCTTGTGGACGAGAGCTGGGTTGGCGTCGCGCTGTGGAGGGTGCCGTATTCGATTGCCGCCTACGACCCAGACGGAAACCGCGCCCTCGTCCTGCTCGACCAGTCTCTCGCGTGGACGCGTGACTCTCTCCTTGGCGGAGCGTCGTCCGCGCTTGGCCACTCCATTTCGACGGCGGACGAGTTCGCCGCCTCCGTGCCGACCCCGGCCGGTCTGTCGCCTGATCAGACCTACTGGGGGTATTCGCGGTCGGCGTATTATTTCGCGAGAATCCTCGGCTTCACGGTCGTGGTCGACAACATCGTGTTCCGGGCGCGTGTTTTGGGTGGTGACTGATTGACGGACGGACAAACTTATGGAGGACAAGGTTATGGCGATACCGATCATACTGCAGGGGGACACTGCGAAGGAGATAACTCTCACACTCGACGAGGGCTACGACTACGGCGGGTGCGAGCTGCTCGTCGGCTTCTGCGGCGCGGAGAGGGTGTTCTCCGGGCTTGAGGCGGGCGGGACAATCTCGCTCGCGTTTTCGGCGGAGGAGACGGCCTCGTTCCCGCTCGGCACGTCGAAGGTCGCGCTCTCGCTCCGCAACGCGGCGGGTGAGGTGCGCTCCCTGCCGTGGGCGAAGATAAAAGTCACCGACGCGCCGGGCGAGGTCTACGCGGCTTCGGTGAATGTTGACCCATCGACGATGGAGGGCCTGCCGGAGCGCTACACGGCGAAGGACTTGCGCGAGAAGGTGAACGAGATCGTCAAGTGGCTCGGCGGGACTGTCGCCGCGCTCTGCGTGTGCGCGGGCGCGTTCGCGGCGACCGTCGGCACGGCGAAACTGGAGGACATCTACTCGGACGCGCCGGTGGTGACGAACGTGAC
>CAVDXU010000051.1:8842-11656 GCA_963613135.1 bacterium | reverse complement strand
ATTCGCGTCGTCGGCGCGACGACGCTTGAGGAGTATCGAAAGTTCATCGAAAAGGACGCCGCGCTCGAACGGCGCTTTCAGAGCGTGCAGGTCGGCGAGCCGGACGAGAAGCAGGCGCTGCAAATTTTGCAGGGCCTGCGGCCAAAGTACGAGGCGCATCACGGCCTTTCCATCGAGGACGAGGCCCTGCGCGCGGCGGTGAGGCTCTCGAAGCGGTATCTGCCCGACCGCTTTCTGCCCGACAAGGCCATCGACCTTGTCGACGAGGCGGCGGCGAGCGTGCGCATGGAGGCGCGCAGCGCCTCGCCCGAACTGAAAGCACTCGAGGAGAAGGCGAGCGCCGCTGCAAGGGACAAGGAGGCGGCCATCCGTGCGCAGGACTACGAAAAAGCGGCGCGGCTGCGCGACGCGGAAGAGAGCTTCCGCGCGCAGGCGGCAGCCGAGCGGAAAAAGCAGGCGCGCGAGGCGGAAAAGACCGCCGTGCGCGTGACGGCGGAGGACATCGCCGCCGTGGTGTCGAACTGGACGGGCATTCCGGTGACAAGGCTCAACGAGAGCGAAAGCGCGCGGCTGCTGACGCTCGAAGCAACGCTCCACGCACGCGTCGTCGGGCAGGAGGACGCGGTGCGCGCCGTGGCGCGCGCCATCCGCCGCGGGCGCGTCGGCGTCAAGGACCCGAAGCGGCCCGTTGGGTCGTTCCTCTTCCTCGGCCCGACGGGCGTGGGCAAGACGGAGCTCAGCAAAGCCCTCGCCGAGGCGGTGTTCGGCAGCGAGGACGCGATGATCCGCATCGACATGAGCGAGTATATGGAAAAGCACGCGGTCTCGCGCCTGATCGGCTCACCGCCGGGCTACGTCGGCTACGACGAGGGCGGGCAGCTGACGGAAAAGGTGCGGCGCAAGCCGTATTCCGTCGTGCTCTTCGATGAGATCGAAAAGGCGCACGAGGACGTGTGGAATATCCTGCTGCAAATTTTGGAGGACGGCGTCGTGACGGATGCGCAGGGGCGGAAGGTGGACTTTCGCAACACGGCGGTCATCATGACGTCGAACATCGGGGCGAAGAGCATCACGGCGGCGGGCACGCCGCTCGGCTTTGCGCCGGAGGAAAAGAAAAGCGCCGACGCGCAGTTTGCCGCCGTGAAGGAGGCCGTGACCGCCGAGCTGCGGCGGACGTTCCGGCCGGAGTTTTTGAACCGCGTGGACGAGACGATCGTCTTCCGCCGCCTGTCGCGTGAGGACTGCGCCGAGATCGCGCGGCGGCTGCTCGCGCAGACCGTTTCCCGTGCCGCGGCGCTCGGCGTCACGCTCAAGGCGAACGAGGACTGCACGGTCTCGCTTGCCGAGCGGGGTTATGACGCGGTCTACGGCGCGCGGCCGCTGCGGCGGCTCATCCGCGGCGAGGTGGAGGACGCGCTCGCGACCTGTCTTTTGGACGGCACGCTCGCAAGCGGCGATACGGCAGTGCTTTCCGCCGGAAAGGAAACGCTGCTTCTTTCCAAAAAGGAAGAAGCAGCGCTGGCGGCATTCGGTGCAAACGAAAACGGAACGAAGGTATAAAAAAGAGGGCTGTTCAGCGAACAGCCCTCTTTTTTATCGGAATTATTCGTAGCGCGTCACGTCGGCGGTCAGGCCGTGGCTGGCCTTGAGCGCCTTGAGCTTTGCCATCGGCTCGCCCGCGGAGTGCTTGTCGAGCGACGCCTGATCGCGCCAGTGCTCGATGAGCAGCACGCAGTTCTCTTTGCCGACGGGGAGGAAGTAGTCGTACTGCATGCAGCCGTCCTCGGCGAGCACGTCATTGCGAAGCCCGCTCTGCATCTCATCGGCAAAGTCCTTGGCCTCCGCGCCGTGGTAGAGCACGTGAAGTAAAATACCGTCCATTGAAAAAATCTCCTTTCTTGAGTTACGATACGTCGATCATTTCGAGGTATTTGTAGCCGTTTTCGGCGATGTGGTCTTTTCGGCCCTGTAAATTGTCGCCGAGCAGCAGATCGAACGAGTGCGCGGTCGCCTCCGCGTCCTCGGGCATGACCTTGATGAGGCGGCGTGTCTCGGGATTCATGGTCGTGAGCCACATCATTTCGGGGTCGTTTTCACCGAGACCTTTCGAGCGGTCGACCTTGTAGCGCTTGCCCTCAAGGGTCTTGACGATGTCATTTTTCTCCTTATCCGTGTAGGCGAACCATGTCTTTTCGCCGCAGGTGATCTCAAAAAGCGGCGTCTCGGCGATGTAGACATAGCCCTCGCGGATCAGCGTCGGGCAGAGGCGGTAGATCATCGTCAGGATGAGCGTCCGGATCTGAAAGCCGTCGACATCGGCATCGGTGCAGAGGATGACCTTGTTCCAGCGGAGATTATTGATATCGAAGGCATTTAAGTCCTTGACGAACTTGCCCGGCACCTCGACGCCGCAGCCGAGGACCTTCAGAAGGTCGGTGATGATCTCGCTCTTGAAAATGCGCGGATAGTCGGCCTTGAGGCAGTTTAAAATTTTGCCGCGCACGGGCATGATGCCCTGGAACTCGCCGTCGCGCGAGAGCTTGACGCTGCCGAGGGCGCTGTCGCCCTCGACGATGTAGATCTCGCGGCGCGAGACGTCACGCGTGCGGCAGTCGACAAATTTTTCGACGCGGTTCGAAATGTCGATGCTGCCGGAGAGCTTTTTCTTGATGTTCAGGCGCTGCTTTTCCGCGCTTTCACGGCTGCGCTTGTTGATGAGCACCTGCTCGGCGATCTTGAGCGCGTCGACGCGGTTTTCAATGAAGTAGGTCTCGAGGCGGGACTTCAAAAAGTCCGTCATCGCCTCCTGCACGA
>CAVDXU010000051.1:0-8479 GCA_963613135.1 bacterium | reverse complement strand
CAATCTCGGCGACATAGTCGATGATGCCGTTTTCGTAGACAAAGTCCTGCGTCTCAAAGTGGCCGGGGAGGACTTCGTTTTTGAAGCGGAACGTGATGCCCGCGTTGACGACGGCCTGACGGCGCAGCGTTTCAACATAGTAGTCGGCGGGAATGTCGATATCGGTGAACACGTCGAGGTCGGGCAGCCAGCGCGTGCGCGTGCCGGTCTTTTTTCCGCGGTCGGTCGGCTCGATCTTGAGCTCGTCACCCTTTTTGCCCACAGGCTCGCCGCGCTCAAAGTGCAGGGAGTATTTGTTCCCATCGCGCCAGACGGTCACGTCCATATAGCGCGAGGAATACTGCGTCGCGCACGCGCCGAGGCCGTTTAAGCCGAGAGAGTATTCATAGTTGTCGCCGTCGAGGTTATTGTACTTGCCGCCGGCGTAGAGCTCGCAGAAGACGAGCTCCCAGTTGAAGCGCTTTTCCTTGGGGTTATAGTCCACAGGGCAGCCGCGGCCCATGTCCTCTACCTCGATGCTGTGGTCTAAGTAGCGGGTGACGGTGATGAGTTTGCCGTGGCCCTCGCGCGCTTCGTCGATGGAGTTGGAAAGGATCTCGAACACGGCATGCTCGCAGCCGTCCAGCCCGTCCGAGCCGAAGATGACGCCCGGGCGCTTGCGCACGCGGTCCGCGCCCTTGAGGGACGAAATGCTCTCGTTGCCGTAATTCGTTTTTTTTGCTTCTGCCATTGGGTTTCTCCATTTCGCCGAAATTTACGATTCTGATCTTCAAACACAAAACTTGGTACATTATACGATTTTTTGACCACAATGGCAAGTGGCCGCCGCAGATTTTTCCTTTTGTGGGAGAAATGCACGCGGGCGCGGGAATTCTACCGCTCAATTTACCGAAACACGTCGAACATAACCGACTGTCAACCGGCGGGAACACACTGCAACAACAAAGTTATTCACAGTTTCCACAGAGTTTTCCACATCGTTATGTCAACAGAATAACCGCGGATAAACTATGAATGGACACGCTTCCGCTTCCTCCGCACCTTGGACGAGGGGCGAGGCAAATTTCGTCAATTTGCCCCCTTGACGAAATGGCGCGGACGTGCACGGAAAAAAGGGGGCGCCATGACACTCCCTTTTTTCCTCACAGCAGCATCAGGATAACGCCGTATACGACGCTCGCGAGCGTGCCGAACACGATGACCGGCCCCGCGACGACGAACATCTTCGACGCCATACCGGTGATGAAGCCTTCGCTCTTAAAGTCGATGGCGGGGGAGACGACGGAGTTGGCAAAGCCTGTGATCGGCACGAGTGTGCCCGCGCCCGCAAAGCGCGCGATGGAGTTGTAGAGGTTCAGTCCCGTAAAAAGCGCGGAGAGGAAGATCAGGCAGATCGAGGTCGCCGTGCCCGCATCGGTCTTTGCAAGGCCGAGCGAGAGAAAGCCGTTCTGAATGAGCTGTCCGAGCGCGCAGATCGCGCCGCCAATGAAGAAGGCAAAGGCGGTATCCTTGAAAATGGGAGATTTTGGAGCAAGGCGCTTGACGTACTCCTGATATTCCTGCGGCGTCATATCCATGAAGAATCACTCCTTTTGCCGTAGTGTTTGCGGAAAATGGGTGAAATATCCGGGCGCTGCCATCTTGCGCGCGGCGCGGTTTGTGCTACAATGGGCGAGGACATTTTTTAGCAAAGGAGCTGATGCGATGCAGCCGCTGGGACTGTATCTCCACATTCCGTTCTGCAAGGCGAAGTGCATTTACTGTGACTTCTACTCGCTCCCGCACTCGGAGGAGAAGATGGACGCCTACACCGCGGCCCTGCAGCGCGATCTGATCCGCTGGGCGGGTGAGGCGAAGGATCATACCGTTGACACCATTTACTTTGGCGGCGGCACGCCGAGCTACCTCGGCGCGGACCGGCTCTGCCGCCTTTTAGAGACGGTTTTTGCCCATTACCGCGTGGACGGAAACGCTGAGATCACGACCGAGGCGAATCCCGACAGCGCGCGGGAGGTAAACGCGCTGCGGCAGCTCAGAGAAGCGGGCTTCAACCGCATTTCACTCGGGATGCAGTCGGCAAGTGATGAGGAATTGCGTTTGATCGGGCGCGTCCATACACATAAAGAGACGGTCGAGGCCGTGTGCGCCGCCCGTGCGGCGGGCTTTGACAATGTGAGCCTCGACCTCGTCTACGGTCTGCCCGAGCAGACGGCGGCGCGCTGGCGGGAGAATTTGCAAGCCGCGATCGCCTTACAGCCCGAGCACCTCTCGTGCTACGGACTCAAGATCGAAGAGGGCACGCCGCTTGATCGCAAGAAAGACGCCCTGCGCATCCCAGACGACGATGAACAGGCGGAGGAGTATCTTGCAACGGTCGAGCTGCTCGAAAAGGCGAGCTACCAGCAGTACGAAATTTCGAACTTCGCCCGCCCCGGGCGCGAATCACGCCACAACCTTAAATACTGGATGATGCAGGAGTATCTGGGCTTCGGTCCCGGCGCGCATTCGGACTTCGGCGGGCGGCGCTTTGCCTATGCGAGGGATTTGAACGCTTACATCAAAGGTGAGGAGCACCTTTCCGAGAGCGCGTGCCCCGCGGAAAATGAGCGCGAGGAGGAGCGCGTCATGCTCGCCCTGCGCACCGCGTGGGGGCTCGAACTGTCGGCGCTCAAGGAGGACACGGCGGACGCCGAGGCGGTGCTCGAAGAGTGCGCGCGCCACGGCCTTTCTCAAAAGGAGAATGGCCGCTGGCGCCTGACGCCGCAGGGCTTTCTGGTGTCGAACGCCGTCATTGTGCGGGTGCTCGAGGAGCTTTCGCTCTAATCTTTTCGAAAAAAGTGGAAACTTTTTCCGCGTTTTCGCGTCTTTACTTATGGCAGAGCATCTGCTATACTGTGTTATGTTTACCAATTCAAGGCATTTTCAGCAAGGAGGCAAATCGTGAAATCCATCATCCGTAAGTTTTTGTCGCTGTCGCTGGCGGTCGTGCTGGCGGCGGCTCCGCTCGACGCGTTCGCGTCTGACGCGCTCGGCGACGATCTGACGAGCTCGACTGTCGAGGTCAACGAGCGCACCGAGCTCAACGCCGGCACGTTCTGGAGCAATACCTACTCCGACCTTCGGCAGGAGAACTACGTCGTCTATGAGCCGAACCGCAGCGTGAAGCCCATTGTGTCGAGCGGCAGCTACAGCACGCAGCTCACGACGGTTTCGACCGCGGCGCGCACGCTGGAAGCTGAGGGCTACCGCGTGGTCGCGGGTATCAACGGCGACTATTACGACACCGCCAACGGCATCGCGCTCGGCAGCGTGATGAGCGAGGGCGTTTTCCGCAACATCTCCGGCAGCTACTATGCCCTCGGCTTCTACGATGACGGCACGGCGGTGATGGGCAAGCCCAACCTCCGCATCAACGCTGTGACCGACCGCGGCGGTACGTTCGGCATCACGGCCATGAACTATGTCCGCCAGACGTCGTTCGGCATCTTTCTGTATGACGACAGCTTCAACGCCCGCGGCACGATCGGCACGAGCGAGCCGGGCCTTGACGTCGTCTGCTCGGTGGACCGCGGCGAGCTTGGCATCGGCGAGGAGCTGACGCTCCGGGTCGAAAACATCGTCGAAAACGGCGTTGACACCGCCGTCGGCAAGGGCCAGTACGTGCTGTCGGTCAACCTCAAGTCCAGCGAAAGCTATTTGACAGCCATGCGCGCGCTTCAGGTCGGAGACTATCTCACAGTCTCCGTCAGCGCGAGCGGCAGCGAGTGGAACGGCGTGACGAACATGATCGGCGCGCTCTATCAGCTGGTCGAAAACGGCCAGGTCTGCTCGGGCCTTGTCAACGGCAGCGCGCCGCGCACGGCGGTGGGCCTCAAGCGCGACGGCTCGCTTGTGATGTACACCCTCGACGGCCGCCAGAGCGGCTATTCCATCGGCGCGACGCTGACGCAGGTCGCTGAACGCATGGTCGAGCTCGGCTGCGTGACGGCGCTGAGTCTGGACGGCGGCGGCTCGACCGCGCTCGTCGCGACGCAGCCCGACGGCACGACGGCCTCTCTTGTGAACAAGCCCTCCGGCGGCAGCGAGCGCGCGGTGACGAACCACCTCTTCTTAGTGGCGGACAGCCGCCCGACGAACTCCGTGGGCCATGTGTACCTTGAAAGCGAGAGCACCCGCGTGCTTCCGAACGCGCAGGTCAAGCTGAACGCGACGGTGCTCGACACGAACTATATCCCGATGTCCTCGCAGGATGTGACGCTGCGCGCAGATAAGGGCACGATCGACGGCAATGTCCTGACCGCGCCCAAATCCGGCACCGTGACGGTGACGGCACGCGCGGGCGGCGCGAGCACGGAGCTCGAGATCGAGGTTGTGACGCAGCCCGACAGCATCAGCGTCCAGCAGAACGGCAAGACCGTGAGCGCCATCACCGTGAGCGCGGGCGAGACGGCGACGCTGACCGCCTCGGCGATGTACCGCCACTTGCCGGTGCTCGGCGACAACAAGGGCTTTACCTGGACTGTGCAGGGCAATGTCGGCACGATCGAAAACGGCGTCTTCACGGCGTCCGGCAACATCGGCAGCGGCAGCGTGACGGCGAGCCTCGGCCGCATTTCCGTGACGATCCCCGTGACGGTGACGGCGCGCGCCCTGCGCACGCTCGACGGCTTTGAGACCTCGTTCGCGACCGCGACCGGCACGCGCGCGATGCTCTCCTATAACAACGAAATGACCCGCGTGCACAACGGCTGCGCCTCCGCACGCCTCGACTATGCGACCGGCAGCGAGGGCAACGCCTCTATCGGCCTCAACTACGCGATCCCCTCAAATTATGACCAGCTCAACTTCTGGGTCTACGGCGACTTGAGCGGCGCGCAGCTCGCGTTGGTGACGGATACGGGCTCGGTAAACCTCGGCGCGCTCAACTTCTCCGGCTGGAAGCTCCTGACGGCGAATCTCGGCGCGGCGACCGCGATCACGGGCATGACGGTCTCTTCGGACGCGGAGCTCATCAGTGCCGTGTACCTTGACCAGCTCGTGCTCTCCTACGGCGGTCTGACCGATGCGACCGCGCCGAAGCTCTCGCTCCAGTACAATGCGGCGAGCAACACCGTGACGGGCACGGTGCGCGACGACATCGACGGCGCGGCCATCCCGACCATCCGCGTGACCTACGACGGCAAGAGCTACACGTCCTACACTTATAATCAGTCCAGCGGAGCGCTGAGCATTTCGCTTCCTGCGGCGGACGGCGCGCAGCACCGCGTGAGTGTGGTCGCGGGCGACGCGAGCGGCAATCTGTGCCGCGCGGGCGTGAACGCCGGTACGTCGAGCGCGACACCGGCCTTTGCCGACATGAAGGACCACTGGGCGAACGACGCGGTGGCGTACCTCAAGCGCAGCGGCATTTCGAACGGCTCGAACGGCAACTTCCTGCCGGATACGAACATTAGCCGTCAGGAATTTGCCGTGCTGCTCGCGCGCTACCTCGGCTCGTCGCAGGATTATTCCTCCGTGCAGCTCCCGTTTGCTGATACAAACCAGATCGCATCCTGGGCGCTGAACGGTGCGAAGGCAATGTACTCGCTCGGCATCATCAAGGGCAGCTCCGACGGCTCGGGCAAGCTCTACTTCAACCCCACAGCCAACGTGAGCCGCCAAGAGGCGGTGACGATGCTTGGCCGTCTGACCGAAAAGGGCTACGCCCAGCCCGCGCTCAAGTTCACGGACAGCAGCGCGATCCAGTCTTGGGCAGCGGAGTACGTGAGCACGCTCAGCGAGATGGGCATCCTCACGGGCTTTGACGACGGCAGCTTCCGCCCCAACGGCTCAATGACGAGGGCGCAGGTGGCGACGGTACTCTATAAATTCTAAAATAAGGGAGAGCAGCGAACGCTGCTCTCCCTTATTTTAGAGGGGGATTGCAGGCCGCTGCGCGCATAATTCGCCCGCCGACGGCGGGCGAATTCCACACTTGCGGCCTGAGAGGAATCGTAAGCGTCAAATGTGGGATTAGAAAAAGCACAAGGGTGGAGTTTTGCCTCCGCCCTTGTGTGCTAATTCAGGTACGTACTTCTTTACGGTTACCAGGATAAACAACTTTAGCTTTCCTGTAAGATTTCCAACCCAAGTGCTGGCCGCAGCGGTCACAGTAGGCTGTGAATTCCCGTTCCAACGTTGTGTCACATCTGGGACAGACATAATAGGCATGACCATTCGGGAAAACCATTACTTCTTCAACCTGCAGTTCCATGCGGTATTCAGTAAAGAGCATAAACAGCTGCCAGAGAAATAACGGAAAAAAGGACAACTCAGGCAATGTTGGATATGTAACTTTCGGCGCTTTTTTCACACTTCTTTTACTGTTGTTTCTTCCCATCATCGAAACTCCTCTGGGAATAATTCAGCAAATTCGCATGAATACCGAATTTTCATTTTAACCAGCGCATCCCAATCCGGAAATTGCTCCCCGGCCTCGTACCGTTGGATCGTACGAATGTCGCAAGAAAGATCTTCGGCGATTTGGTCTTGAGATACACCGGCTTTTATCCGCGCTTGTTGAAGAGGGTTTTCAGGATGCCCTCCACATACCCGAACCGGAATGTTCTTTTTTTTTCATAGTGTTTCCTCCTGTAAATTTTACTGGGTGTGTCACCCTTCCTAATCTTAGAGGAAACAATTTCCGTTTCAAACGGCACAAATGTCGGGTATATTGAAAAATGCAAAAACATGTCGTGCGGCAAGAGAAAACTGGATCTGCAGAAGCAAATCCAGTCAGTCCCTATTGCCCGCGAAACACACATCCGGTGCGTTCTCCGGTATAAGCTTTGCCGCCCAGTTCGGTGCGGCTTTGTTCATTCCTGGCGCAGTCTGCAATACCCACACCAGATACCGGAATGGATCCAGTCCGTTCTCCTTTGCCGTTTCAATCATACTAAAGATCACAGCGCTGCCGTGCGCACCGTTTGGCGTGTTGGCAAACAGGAAGTTCTTTCTGTCCATTACAAAAGGCTTAATGCTGCGTTCCGCACGGTTATTGGATATCTCCAATCTTCCGTCTTCCAGATACCGGATCAGCCATGGCCATTGTTCGCGCAGATAGTGCAGAGCCTTTCCCAACGCAGACTTCGGTGGAGCCTTTTTTGTTTCAGACCATGCCAACAAGGCGTCAAGAATCGGTTTTGCCCGTTCCTGCCGCTGTTTGTATCGTTCTTCTGCCGTTAGACCGGCAAACTCCTTCTCCAGCGCAAACAGGGCGCTGCAGTATTGCTGTCCCTCCAGCGCCGCACTGTCGGCCTGCTCCCGCTTTGGCAGAGAGTTCACCGCTTCGTCGAATTTGCGCCGCGCATGAGCCCAGCAACCTACTACGCGGATGTTTTCCGGCAGACTGTGGTAGCCGGGATACCCGTCCGCATGAAGCCAGCCCTTAAAGCCCTCCAGAAATATTTCCGCATTCTTTGGCTTTCGGTTGGGACAGTACTCATACAAAACAACAGGATGCTCTGAGTCGCCGCCTGTCCTGTACAGCCACATATAGCTCTTGCTCTGGGCGGATTTTCCCGGTTCTTTGAGTACCTGCAAAGTTGTCTCATCCGCATGGAGAACTTCATGCTGTACCAGATTTCTGTGAAGTTCCTCATACACCGGCTTCAGCCAGTCTTCCGCTGCACGCAATATCCAGTTGGACATCGTCTGCCGGGAAATTTTCACGCCCTGCCGGTTCCATTCCTGCTCCTGCCGGTATAGTGGAGAACCCATTACAAACTTCTGTACCATAATATGGGCAATGGCCTCTGCTGAGGCATAGCTTCCAGAGATGATGGGAATATCTTTTTCCGTTTTAACCACCGGCGTCTCGGTATTTTCTGCATTGCAGCGTTTGCAGGCATAGCTGTAGTACCAATCCTCGCGGATCTTTACCTGCGCGGGAATCATAACCAGAGAACGCCGCACCTCTTTGCCAATCTCCACCATGGTCTCGCCGCAGGACGGACATTCCAGTTCTTCTGTGCTCATTCTGTGTTCCACAACTTCAACGGGAACATCCTCCGGCAGAATTTCTTCCAGTCTGGAGGAACGCTTCTGCCGGGTGTGGGCAGATACGGTGGTCGTCTCTTTTTTCTCCAACACCGGCAGATACGCCTCCGCCTCGTTAAACAGCAGACTCAACTGCTCATAAGCATCTTCGCTCAGTTTTTCAGAGGAGGAACCAAACTGCTTCTTACGGAACAGCCGGATCGCCTCCATGAGCTGTTCCACCTGCTTTTCAAGCGCAGAGATCCGTGCT
Organism: bacterium; assembly: GCA_963613135.1. Classification (GTDB taxonomy): domain Bacteria; phylum Actinomycetota; class Coriobacteriia; order Coriobacteriales; family Eggerthellaceae; genus Senegalimassilia. The sequence continues at coordinate 192 of CAVDXU010000051.1, read as the reverse complement.
CCCTGCGCTTGAAATCTTTCGTATTCCACACGGGAAATGCTTACCATTTCCGTGTTGCTTGTCTGCTCGTTTACTATGTTTTTCATAGATAGATTGTACCATAAAAAGTGCAGAAAGTCTACTGTTTTCAGTGCTTTGTATGTGTAACAAAATCGTTGGCAAGGGGGGCTGGCATCAAAATCAGCATGGAAA
>CAVDXU010000050.1:0-12026 GCA_963613135.1 bacterium | reverse complement strand
ACCTTCACGTTGTAGGCGCGCAGGTTCGAGGCGCCGCACAGCGGGTCTTGGTTCTCGCCCTCAACCAGGCAGTTGATGGTGGACAGGCCGTAGCCCTTGTCCGCCTGGTCAAGCTCGGGGAACCACCACTGATGCTCGCAGTTGATGACGCCCTCGGCCACGCCGTAGTACAGATCGGCAACCTGGCGAACCTTGGCGCGCGGGCTTTCGATCCATACCCAGTCGCCCTGCTCGATGCCCATCTTCGCGGCGTCGGCCGGGTTGATCTCCACGCGCGGGGCGGGCCACAGCTCGCGGCACCAGGGCAGCTGACGGTGCTCGGAGTGGAAGTACACCGGGATGCGTCGGCCGGTGGTCATGAGGTAGGGCCATTCCTTGACGATGTCGGGGTTGGCCAGCTCGGTTTCCGGCGCGGGCTTCCAGTTCGGCAGCTCCATGTCCTTGCCGGGCATGAACGTCTCGACGGCCGTGGACCAGATCTCCATCTTGCGCGTGGGGGTGGACATGCCCTTCATCGGGTTGCCGGCCGGCGTGGTGCCCACGACGCCCTCGGCCGAGCACATGCCGGTCTCGTAGCGGCGGTACGTGCCCCACACCTCGGGGTTGATGGCGCGGCAATCCCACCAGCCGTGCTCCTGGAACGCCTCGCGGTATTCCTCCCACTTCATGCCGGTCGGCTCGATGGTGCGGTCGAACAGCTGCTCGGGCGTGGGGTAGACCACGCCGGCGGGCAGGCCGAACGCCTCGGGGTCGTCGGCGTAGGGGACGCCCATGGCCTTGTACACGTCCACGACGATCTGCACGTCGAACTTGCAGTCGGCCGGCGGCTCGATGGCGCGGCAGGTTGCGCCCTGCGCACCGGTGGATCCCTGGCTCAGACGCGGGCAGTCGACTTCCAGCCAGTGGTAAACCGGCAGCAGGATGTCGGCGGCACCGGCGGTCGGGGTCTTCCAGAGGTCCTGCACCACGAAGAAGTCCAGGCTGTTCAGGCCCTTCCAATACTTATGGGAGTTGGCCTGGTTCATGAAGCCGGAAGCCTCGCACAAACCGCCGCGCACCGGGTAGGGGTCGGCGTCGATCATGGCATCGAGCACGGCGTTGCAGTCGGCCCACTGCTGCCACCAAGAAAGCATCGGCATCTTCTCGTGTCCGAGGATCTTGTTGGGGAAGTAGGAAAGGTCGCCGTCCTCGGGCGCATGACCCGAAGCGATGGTCGGCTGCGCATCGTCGACGCCGCGATACAGGCCCAGCGACGGGCCGCGGTTGCCGGCGGGGGTGTCCCAGTTGCCGGTCATGCCCACGATGATGTCGAAGATGCGGTTGTTGTCGATGGCGTTGCAGGCATGCTCGGGCGCCAGACCGTACTGGATGCCGCCGTTGCCGTAGCCGGTTGAGGGGTCGATGCGCGTGGCGTAGGTCAGCGCGGCCTTGCGAATCTGCTCCTCGGGAACGCCGGTGATCTCGGCCGCCCTCGACGGCGGGAATTCGGCGCAGCGGGCATCCCAATGCTGCCACACGGGCGCCATCTTGTGCTTGGTGCCGTCCTTGAGCGTGACCTCGAAGTCGCCGTAGAGCGCCGGGTCGATTTCCGGGTTGAACGGGGAGGGAACGGCCACGCGGCCGGGAACCGTCAGCTTCGGCAGGTTCTTCTGCGGGCTTTCGTAGAACTGGTTCCACACCTCGTCGGGCTCGTTTTCCCACAAGCCGGTTTCGGTATCGAAGTAGGTGAGATGCCCGCTCGGGTCGTTGTCGTGCAGCGGATGCGCGTCGTCGGTGCCGGCCAGCTGGTCCCATACCATGAAGCGCATGGGCGAGCCGTCTTCCTTGATGTCGCATTCCTTGAGCAGACGCGTGGCCATCGGCTTGATGTCGCACCACGTGACCTTATGCGCGACGATCTGACCGCCGGAAGGCTCCATGCCCTCGACCACCAAAAACGGCGCGTCGGTCCAGCGTTTCACGAACAGGCTGTCGTACAGGTCGTTCTCGATGATGATATTGGCCCAGGCCAGCGACATGGCGCCGTCGGTGCCGGGGGTCAACCACAGATGCTGGTCGGCCTCATGATTGAGGTTGGTCATGCGCGGGTCGACGCTGATATAGGTGTCGGCCGTCGTTGCGATGTCGACGGTTGCGCGGCACGATTCGTCGTAGTTGGAAATCTCGGTCGCGGTGCCCCAGGGAACGAACACGCGCGGACGGTCGGTGGTCGCCATCCAGGAATAGGCGAACTCGGATTGCAGGTCGCCGACGTAGTGGCGCGGGCCCTTGCAGATCTGCCATGCGGTAACGGCGTTGGGGCTGTCGACCAGCTGCAGCCAGGAAGCGTAGGCGTGCTGGGTCCAGATGCGCGACGTGCCGCCCATGAAGAAGAACGTTTCTCCGCCGTACTTCTTTTTCAGCTCCCAGAACTTCTCGGCGATGGTGCTGTAGGCCTCGTCCCAGGTGATGCGCTGCCAGCCCGGATCGCTGTCGGTCTTGGGGTTCGTGCGCTTCATGGGATGGTACAGGCGGTCGGGATGATATGCCGCCTGCAGGGACGCCTGCGACTTCGTGCAGCAGTTGCCCATGGAATGGAACGCGGTGTCGGCGTCGCCCTCGATCTTGATGGCTCGGCCGTCCTTCACGGTAACGTAGACGCCGCATTCGTTCTTGCCGCATGCGCGGCAGCAGCTGCGGACGACCGTGACGTCGCCCTGCGCCTTGCCGCCGACTGCCGGCAGCTGCGCGAGCGCTTGCGGTTCGGTCGTCGCGATCACGCCGGCCGCGGCAGCGGTTGCTGCGGCGAGCTTGGTGAACGAACGGCGCGTCAGGTTCAAACGTGCCATGCTTCCTCCTCCTTGTTTCGTCCTCGTCTTGTCTTGTTTGAGGCGGGTTCTCGTCATGAACCGCCCCTTCCCCTAAGGGCCTTGGCGCGCTTGCGTCGCGCTTCCCGACGGGCGTAAGCGCGCTTGAGCCTGGAGGGGTCGTCCGGCCTTTGTTTCCCTTGACTCGGCCGGGCTGTGGCTATAATAGGTGCCGGGCAAGGTTGCAAACCACGTTCGCTTCTTACGGTTCAGCCCTGCCCAGGGGATTGTTTTCACCCATAAAAAGCTTATGGGTATGTAGGGGGAATTGCTGGGGGATTATGCAAAACACCAGTTCAGGGGCTACTAGTGCATCATATAACCCACTTTCGGCGATGCAACGCATCCGTCCGGATCTGCTTGGGTTCGTCTTTCATCTGTCGTGGATGTACCTGCTGCTCTATTCGAATGCCGTGGTGTCGAGCCGCAGCAGCAACTTGGTTACGGTCAGCGATCCGGCCTACCTCACCTCGGCCGGCGCGCTCATGGTCATGCTCGTTTTCGGCATTGTCCGCACGCGCCGCTTCATGAGCCTATGCGAGTCGACGGTTTGCGCCATCGGCGCCCCGGCGGCGATGGCGGTAGGCACGGCGTTCTACTGCATGATTCAGTTCCAGCCGTCCGTTCCGTTCATGTTTGCCGGCGGCGTGCTGACGGGCGTGGGGTCTGCCATGATGGCCGCGCGCTGGGCATCGGTGTTCGGCGGCGCGAGTTCCCGCACCGTGGTGGAGAACCTGCCGACGCTGCTCGCCATCATCGTGGTCATCTGCGCGAGCGTTCGCTTCCTGCCGCGCGAGGCTTGCCTAGCGCTGGTGGTCGTCATGCCCGTGTTCTCCGGCTGGACGTTGCAGTTCGCCCGCCGCTATCAACGCGCGATGTCCGAAGCCGACGACGATCGCGCGTCCCGTCGCAAGGGCGAGCGCCGCACCGCTGATTTGGTTTTCCCGAAACCGCTGGCGAAGGAGGGGTCGAAGCTTCCCATCGTTGGCGAGGTGGTGCTGGTGGCCCTGATGGGGTTCTCGTCTTCGATGATGCCCGCCATCGCCGCCGTCGGCTTCGACAACACCATGCTGTTCTATGTCATTTCCGGCGCGCTCGTGCTCGCATTCGCCGCCATATTCATAGCGCGTTTCGATCGCGGCGGTTTGTTCGTGTTGTTCGTGGTGCCGTTTTTGGCGATCGTCGTCGCTCTGCTGCCCTTGGTGGGCTCGGGAATGCGCGGCTTTGGCGACGCCCTGCAGCCCGCCGGCAATATTGCGTTCGAGCTGGTGCTTCTGCACGGGACGGTCTTGCTTGCCCGCCTGATCGACGAAAGCCCGGCCAAGATGTTCATGATCGGGCGCCTAACGCTGGCTATCTTCGACCTGCTCGGCGCTTATTTGGGTGGGGTCCTGCTGGCGTCGGCCGCAAGCGAAATCGTCGCTCAGACAGCGGGCATCCTGCTGTTCTGCGCGTGCGAGCTCGTGCTGGCGGCGTTGATCGTCGCCTTCCTGACGACGAGCCGCGTTGCCCATGTTGCGGAAGGGGACGGGATAGAAGGCTTGGACGCCAACGGGGCTGTCGAAGGGGCTGCGCCGAATTGCGCGGCGTGCACAGGCTCCGCCCGCGACGCATGCGCCGGCGCCGCCCGCGATGCGCGTGTGGAGTTTACGGCGACCGCGCTCGATGCTGCCCCCGCGGCTGAAGAAGCTTTCCCTGTCGAGGTCGATCGAGCCGAGCTCGCCGCCGACCGCTTCGGGCTTTCGGCGCGTGAGCGCGACGTGCTGCGCCTACTGGCCGAGGGACGCACTTCGGCGCGCATCCAGGAAGAGCTGTGCATCGCCGCCGGGACCGTGAACTATCACACGCGCAACATTTACTCCAAGATGGGCGTTCATTCGCGCCAGGAGCTCATCGACCTGGTCCATGCGCAAGAGGTTGACTTCGACTCATCAGCGGTATGATTTGTGAGCTTCGCGAGCTTTTTCGCGAGCCGCCGCCTTGCGCCCGAGCGCGCTAAAGGCGTGCGAATCGGGGTGCCCAAGGTAGGTTAATCCTCACTCACGCATAACTATGAACAGGGAAAACGCAATATACCCTACTCCATGTGATGTATCTTTCCCTACGTTTCCCTACTCTTCATCCTGCGTGCAAAACGTGCGCGCACGAAAAGGAGAGGAGACTCACGTGAAGGAAAACGAAGCGAAGCCTTCGACGGCCGACGCGGAGGCGGGCTCAACCCCCGAGCCCAAGCGCGGCCCGAAGCGCGGAGCCATCATCGGCGGCGTCATCGCCGCGATCGTGGTGGTCGCCGGCATCGGCGCTTTCGTATGGCACGAGCAGCCGAGCTTCTGCAATGCCATCTGCCACACCCCCATGGACGGTTATCTGGAAACCTACGAGGCCACCCCGGGCAAGGCTTCCGAGGACAAGTGGGGCAACACGGTCGCCGACGCATCCGGCATGCTGTCGGCTGTGCATCGCACCAACAGCTCCAACGCCACGTGCTTAAGCTGCCATCAGCCGGTGCTGTCCGAGCAGGTGACCGAGGGCATGGAGTGGATCAGCGGCAACTACACGCTCACGTCCACCGCTGACAACGCTTCCGGCGAGCTGTCCGAGCGCACAAGCTCGCAGCTGACCGAGGCGCGCGGCGTTGCGGGCGACCAGTTCTGCCTGCGTTCGGGCTGCCATGTCAACTCCGACGGTTCCGTCATGACCCGCGACGACCTGACCCAGCTCACGCAGGTCGAAAGCAACGACCCCGCCGTCATCGTCCGCAACCCGCACTCCTGGCAGCATGGCCAGCAGGCCTGCACCGACTGCCATAAGGCGCATCGCGCCAGCGTGCTGATCTGCTCCGAGTGCCACGCCGACATGGAGATCCCCGAGGGTTGGGTGAGCGCCCAAGAGGCCAAGCTGCTACCCAACCAGTCCTAGCGGCACTTTTAAGTGGAATGTGAAAGCGAAGGAATGAAGGATATGAGCAATAACGCAATGAGCCGCCGCGGCTTCCTCACCGGCTTCGGCGCTGTGGGCGCCCTGGCCGCCGCCGGCGCGCTGACCGGTTGCGGCGCGCCCTCGACGCAGACGAAGGCCGAGCGCGAGTCCGCCGAGAAGGCCAAGGAGACGAGCTGGCGCGAAAAGCCTGCTTTCCCGAAGAAGATTTCGGAGACGTTCGACGCCGACATCGTCGTCGTGGGCGCCGGTAACGGCGGCATGGTCGCCGCCACCACCGCTGCGCAGAATGGCGCGAAGGTTATCGTGCTGGAGTCGTGCAACGGCGTGGCCTGCGCCCGCGAGGCCATCGGCGCGCTGAACTCCGACCTGGCCGGCGCGGAGCACCACGAGGACGTGGCGAAGCTTATCAACTACGCCAGCCAGGTGGAGTCCGGCGACATCAACCCGCCGCTGTACCGCACCTGGGCCGAGAAATCCGGCGAGATGATCGGCTGGATGGCCGAGACGCTTGAGCCTCTGGGAATGGTGTTCCCGTTCGAATGGCACGTGCCCGACGACGCGCACGCCTACTACCCGGCGATGTGCTTCAACCCCTGCCTGGGCGAATACAACCCCGACGGCCCCAACTACACCGCTTACCAGCACGTCAAGATGCTGCAGGTCGCCTTCGAGGAGCTTGGCGGCGAGATCAAGTTCCTTACCCCGGCCGAACAGCTGGTGCAGGATGCCGACGGCCGCGTCACCGGCGTCATCGCCACTACTGAAGACGGCAGCTACATTCAGGTCAACGCCGCCAAGGGCGTCATCGTCTGCACGGGCGGCTACGGCGCCAACCAGCAGATGCTCGATGACTTGCAGCCCGGCGTGACCGACTGGTGCGTCACCGGCAGCGCCACGGGCGAGAAGGGCCAGGGCATCAAGATGGCCCTGTGGGCCGGCGCTCAGCTTGAGGCCGGCGGCGGCTCGATGATTTGGAACCGCGGCGGCATGACCGACGACACCACGTTCGGCAAGCCCTACAACGGCAACCTCTTCATCATGGGCAGCCAGCCTTACCTGCACGTCAACACGTTGGGCGAGCGCTTCATGAATGAGGATCAGTGCTATCCCATGAGCTATGCCATGGGCTGCAACCAGCCGGGCCATTACTCCTGGGAAGTGTTCGACGCCAAGTACTACGAGGACGCGGAGAGGTTCGACACCTGCGGCTGCTCGCGCATCGTGCCCGCTCCGAGCGGTACCGCGTTCAATGCCGACGTGTACAGCCTGGAGGCGTGCGGCAAGGAGAACCTGGACGGCTTTTGGATCGAGCCCGCGCTGGAGTCCGGCGTGCTGAAAAAGGCTGACACGTTAGATGAGTTGGCCGACATCATGGGTTTCGAGGGCGAGACGAAGAAGACGTTCCTTGCAACCGTCGAGCGCTACAACCAGCTCTACAAGGAGGGCGAGGATAAGGACTTCGGCAAGCCCATGTACCGCATGAGCAGCGTGGAGAAGGCGCCGTTCTATGCGGCGCGTATCGCCGGCACCATGCTGGTGACCATCCACGGCGTCATCACCGACACGAACAGCCAGCCTCTGCGTGAGGACGGCAGCGTCATCGAGGGCCTGTACGTGTGCGGCAACGACCAGGGCGGTTTCTATCCGCATCACTATCCCAGCAACTTCACCGGCATCAACGCCGGCCGCACGGCGACGTTCAGCCGCATCGCGGCCAAGCATGCGCTCGGTGTGAAGTAGCAGGCGCTCCCGCCCGCAAGGGGCAGGCGGTTCGGGCGCTTTTGGGAAGGGGCGCCCCCGAGAGCCTATATACGAGCAAGGCCCGCTTTCGCTCTGGCGAAGGCGGGCCTTTTTAGCGCTCCTCGCCATCCATCACCAGGTCGATGAGCTCCTGGCGGCTGTGGACGTCGAGCTTCGCGTAGATGTGCTTGGCGTGCGTGGCGGCGGTGTCGCGGCTGATGAACAGGGCATCGCGCACATAGGGGATGGAGCGGCCATGAGCCAGGAGGCCGAACACCTCGGTCTCGCGCGGCGTGAGTTTGTAGGTTGCCGCCAGCTGTGCGATGCGCTCGTCGATGCCGAGTGCGGATTGTTGGCCGGCGGCAGCTTTTTCGGCTGCGTTGCCTCCATCGACCGTCTTCTCGGGTTCGGCGTGTTGCTTGTCGGCGAGGTTGCCTTCCGGCTTTTCTTTGCTCGCATCGCTTCCCGATGCGGATGCCGCCGGTTCCGCTCCGCCATCCGTCTCGAGCAAGCTGTCCGCCGGTCTGCCCGATGCGTTTTGCGGCAAGTCCGGCGCGAGGTTTTGGCCCGCCGCCGCATGGCCTGCCGTCGCACGACCGGCTGCCGCAAGGCCCGCTGCCGTAAGGCTCGCCACCGCACGGGGCTGCTGCCGGTCGCCGGTATCGCCTGTGTGCTTCCCTTCTCCGGGTACATCCCATTCCAGGAATTTCCCGCCGTCGTTAAGCGCGAACATGACCGCGGCGACCAACAGCACCATGAGCACCGCCGCTATTCCGCTTGTGGCCAGGGCTCCGCCGCTGACCGCCTCGCGCAAGGGCTCGGCGACGAGCACGCCCACCAGGTCGCCGACGTGCACGAACAGCCAGCCGATCGAGTACGCCTGTACCGCCGTGGCCGCTCCGCGAGACGCCAGGGACGCGAAATACATTTGCGTGATGACGCAGAAGGCGAACCGCGAGGCGATGGCGACGGCCGCGGCGATGAGCGGCCCGGTCTGCGCGTCGAATAGGATGAGCGCCGCGAAGCCGGCGACCATGAGCGGGCACATCCAGCGGTAGGCGAATGCGAGCGACACCCGGCGAGGCCCCGCGGTAGCCGAGGCGCTTACCGCAATCATGAACAGAGCGCTTGCGGCGAAGATGCCGGCGATTTGCCCGACGGTGGCCGTCGATGCGTTCCAGAATTGCCCTTCGATGCTGACGAAGGCGCAGGCCGCGAATATGCCGAAACCCGCCTTGCCCATGGAGCCGAATACGTCCTTTGCAGGCAGCGGGGAAGCTGGCAGCGTGCCGTGGTCGGAAAGGTCGCGCGCCCCTGCATCCGGCCACGCCTTCAGGAACAGAACACCGCTTGCGAGCGGGAAGAGCGCAGCCAACGTGATGGATGCCGCCGGCGGCAGGATAAGGGTGACAAGCGTCAGTACCGCGGCGCAAACCGCCGAGGCGGGCGCATGGGATTCGGTGGCGTCCTGCGGCAGGCGCGCGTAAAGCTGGCCCCAGAGCACCCACATGATCGCGCTTCCGGCGCCGGTGACGACGGCGGCGAGGGCGAACAGCGCCTGGGAGAGCAGGGGCGCATGGATGGGGGAGAGGAGCACGGGGGTTGCGACGGCGACCGCGATGGGTGCGGCGACCGTGAGCGGGCGGTTTTCCGCAGGTGAGCCGTATCGTTTCTCAACGCCGGCGATGACACCGAGCGACACGACGGCGCTGCCGACGGGCAGGGCACCGACCAGCATCTTCTGCGCGAACCCTTCCGCCTGCGCGTTCACGAACGTCGAAAGGTCGTCCATCGACCCCGAGTAAAAGACGCAGAACACCCAGGCCAGCAGAAAGCCCCAGCCAAGCCAGCGTGCATCTCGTATCGTCTCTCCCGCCATGTTCTCCTCCTTTATGCTCGAAACATGATACGGCAAAAGCGGGACGTGGGGGTGCGGAGTGGGCCTTGAACCCCGATAACCCTTGACGGGCATTGGGATCGTTTGCAGGCGCTGCAATCGTGATGCGCGAGGTCGGCCTTTCATCGGAAGCCTATCAGCGCGGGATCGTTTTCGCCGGCGTATGGCCTGCAGGAAGAAGCTGACATTCTGCAGGGCATCGAGCGCAGGGTTTGGTTTTCGGAAAACGCCACCTGACGGATGGCGAAACGCATCGTGCTAGCAGCTGCCCCGGATCGTGCTTACCCGATCAGCGCCGATGTTGCCGCGAAGCCGACCGCCGCCGCACCGAGAGTGCCGGCGTAGGTAGCAAGCAGGTAGGCGATGCCGATTCCCGCGTCGCCTTGCGCGAAACGATCGACCGCTTCGCAGTTCATGGTGGACAGCGTGGAGAATCCGCCGAGAAATCCCATCGTGAGCACGGTGAATGTGAGGCTGCCGATCGCATTTGCCCCGGCCAGCGCGCAGCCGGCGATGGTGCACGACGTCAGGTTGATGGCGAGCGTCGGCCAGGGGAAGGGCCCTTGGCATTTGGGCTTCAAAAACGTGGATGCCTTATGTCGGGTGAGCGCCCCGACGGCGCCGCCGAGCCCGACGAGCACGAGGGTCGAAAAGCTCATCGGCGCGCCCCCTTGCCGGCCGTGCACTTTCTTTCCGCGATGCCTTCCAGTTTGTCCGCGGCCAATTTGCCGGCGTAGGCCGCGAAGAAAGTCGACGCGACGGTGATCGTTTCATACACGGCGAACAGGGCATATTCCCCGTTCAGCAGAAACGAGAGGTTCTCGGTGGAAAGCGCGGCGATGGTGGTGAACGCGCCGATAAGGCCGATGCCCATGGATTTCACGAGCGGTCCGGGCAGCTTGGTGCGCAGCGCCACGTACTGGTTGATGATCTCCAGCGTGAAGCAGCCGAAGATGTTCACGATAAGCGTCGCTGCGGGAAATCCGCCGCCGGCGGGCAGGGCCGTTTCCAGGAGGTAGCGAAGCGCGGCGCCGATAAAGCCCATGATGAGCACAAGCGGCGTGAGCGAACGCGGGTTGCGCAGGGCTTCATCGACGGTGTGCGCAAGTGTTCCCCGCATTCGCTCATTCCTTTCGGTTTCGTATCGCGGCTCAATCGTTCTGGCGGCTCAATTCCCCTAGTATATCGCTTGCGAAGCAAGGCGCCGCCTTTCTCGGGCGGGCCGATTCGCCCCCTGGCGCCTCACTCCCGCCGACTTTTCCGGTGATAACGGGGTATCGCGGTCAGCTATGGCGTAGGATGTTCCCCAGCAAAACGATGCAAGCCACAGGAGGAAGCATGTCGAACGAAACGGGCGGCCTGTCCGCCGCCGAGTCGATCGCGCGTTTGAAGCAGGGCAACGAGCGCTATCTGAAGGCGCTGCATGCCGAAGGCGACGTGTCGCCCGCATTGCGAAAGGCGACGTTTGAGGAAGGGCAGCATCCCTATGCCGTCGTTCTCGCATGTTCCGATTCGCGCGTGATCCCGGAGGCCATCTTCTCGGCCGGCATCGGGGATTTGTTCGTCATCCGCGTGGCGGGAAACGTCGTGGACAACCACCAGCTCGGCAGCATCGAATACGCCGAGGATCATCTCGGCTGCAACCTGGTTTTGGTCTTGGGGCACACCGGCTGCGGCGCGGTCGATGCGGCGATGCATCATGAGCCGTACGGCACCGTGAAGTTCATCACCGACGAAATCGCCGATGCCATAGGCGACGAATGCGACGAGGCGGCCGCATGCCTGGCGAACGTCGCGCACAGCGTCGCGCGCATCGAGGAGAGCCGCAAGGTGCGGGCCGACGAGGCTACCGGCGGTTTGCGCGTCGTCGGGGCGCTCTACCATACTGATTCCGGAATGGTAGAGTTTCTGGATTGATGTGGATAGGGAGGCCGCATGCCCGCACCGTATGAGCAGAACATCGTGCTCGATCTCGAGTTCACACCGGCTGGTCCCGCCGCGCGGGATGCCGGTTTGCGCTTCGAGGTCATACAGTTCGGCGCCGTGCGCGTTAACCCGGATGGCGAGGCGGGCGACAGCTTCGAGTGCTTCGTGCGGCCGGAGACGACCGGCAAGATCACGTGGCAGGTGAGCCGCCTTACCGGCATTCGCTGGTCGGATGTCGCGGTAGCCGAGCCGTTCGAGCAGGGACTTGCCGCGTTCACGGCGTGGGTCGGCGATGCGTCGACGCGGTTCGTCACCTGGAGCCCATCGGATTTAAAGCAGTTGACGAAGGAGTCGGCGTACAAGAAGATCGACCTGCCGTTCGCCCATAATCGCTGGTTCGACCTGCAGAAAGTCTATCCGCGCCTGATGGGCGTGCGGAAGAAGCGCGGGCAGGTGCGCCTCGTCGAAGCGGCGGAGTGGTACTGCGGGGGAGAGGTCGAGCGCGAGCAGCTGCACGGCGCGCCTTACGATGCCGCCGTCACGGCCGAGCTGTTCCGCCTGCTTAAAACGGGGGAGTACCTCGCGCAGAAAAACATGCTTGCCGACATCGTCCCCGCGCAGGGTAAGCACGAGGTGCTCTCGGAGAATCTCGGCGACCGCTTCGCCGCCCTTGCGAA
>CAVDXU010000049.1:0-12085 GCA_963613135.1 bacterium | reverse complement strand
GGTGGAACTCGCGGATGTCCCAGAACGGCTGCTGGTAGGGCCCGTTGGCGATGACCGCGAGCTGCGCGTCGGGGTGCTTCTCCAAGAAGCGGTAGAGGATGTCGGTCAGCAGCTGCGGGCCCTTCTGCACGGGGTCGAGGCGGCTCGGCCAGAAGAAGAGCGCCTTGTTCGCGTCCTCCTCCAGCCCCAGCGCGTGCTGGAGCGCGAGCTTGTTCTGCCGCTTGCCCTCGACGTGGCTGTCGGGCCCGTATTTGAACGGGATCTTGTCGTCAATCGCGGGGTTGTCCGAGGAGTCCGGCGCGTTCAAAATGCCCACCGCGCACCCGGCGTTGAACTTGTTGCGGATCTCGTTGCGGATGGAGTCCGGGATGAACGAGTGCCAGCCGTTGACGATCTCGGTCAGGAACGTCGGCGAGACCGTGTTGATGAAGTGCGCGGCGAAGCACCCGGACGCCTGCAGGTCGATGGGGTTGCGCTCGCGGGACTCCTCGTAGTTGTAGGGCGGGTAGCTGTAGTAGAGGTTCATCCAGAACTCGGCCGCGTCGATGCCCGCGTCCTCGATGTGCGCGAGGTTGAGTTTCTGCGTGTGGATGTTGTGGACGGTGAAGAGGCACGGGATCCCCATGCGCCGCGCCGCCGCCGGGATGAGCCCCGTCATCCAGTCGTTGCAGTGGATGAGGTCGGGCTGGACGAAGGGGATGATGTTGTTGATGACCTCGCGCTGGAACGCGAGCGAGAGCTTGACGTTGCCGTCGCCCCGGTCGTAAACGGTGTCGCGGTAGTAGAAGCAGCGATCCTCGGCCAAGTGGATGCGCTCGTCGGAGAGGTGGCTTTTATACTTGCGCAACTCCTCCGAGACGAGCTGCGCCGTCTCGACGTGGAACATCCGCCGGTAGTGCGGCAGCGCGACGTGGACGTCCGCGCCCAGCTCGAAGAGCGCGGACGTGAGCGAGGCGGAGACGTCGGCCATGCCGCCGGCCTTCGCCGACATCTTGCCCGCCAGGTTGCCCATGCCGTCCGGGAGATAGGTGATCTCTGGCGTGACGATCAGAATCCGTGGCTTCTTCGATGTCTTATCCATGCGCTTGGCCTCCCTGTTGAACGCTTGTCTGTCCCTGTCCGATGATCCCCCTACTCGACGACGGCCAACGCCTCGCCCTTCTGCACGGCCTTGCCGTGCTCGACGAGGAACGTGATCTTGCCGGCGGCGGACGACGGAACGGGGTTGAAGAGTTTCATCGCCTCGACGACGCAGACGGGCTGCCCGGCGCGGACTTGAGCCCCGTCCTCGGCGAGCTTCGGCTTGCCCGGCGCGTCGCTGCGGTAGAAGGTGCCGTTCAAGGGCGCGACGACCGGCGTTCCCTTCAACGCGGGCGCGGGCGCGGCGGCGGCCGTTTTCGCGGCGGGGGCGGCGGGCGCGGCAACGGTCTGCGCCGCCTTCGCCTCCTCCTCGTCGGCGGGGATGGGCCCGCCCTCCTTGCGCCACTTGAAGTAGCCGAGCGCGACCTCCGGGAAAAGCGCGTAGGAGAGGATGTCCTCCTCGCTCTTGACGAGATACGGCGGAATCTCGTTCGCCGCCGCGACGAGGCCGGGCTTGAGCAAGTCGGCCGGCCGGCACGAGATCGGCTTCAGGCCGCCGCAGAGTTTCTTGCGGAGCTTCGGCTCGATGGGGGCGGGCGTCGCGCCGTAGTAGCCGGCCGCGTAGCGCTTCGTCTCGTCCGTGACCATGGAGAAGCGCTTGCCCGAGAGGACGTTCAAGACCGACTGGACGCCGACGATCTGCGAGGTGGGCGTGACGAGCGGCGGGTAGCCCATGTCGGCGCGCGTCTTCGGGAGCTCCGCCAAAACGTCGTCGAGGCGGTCGAGCGCGTCCTGCTGGGCGAGCTGCGAGCGGAGGTTCGAGATCATGCCGCCGGGGATCGCGTGGACGAGGACGCCCGCGTCAACCGCCTCGACACGCGACGCGCTCGCGGGCTGGCGTTTCTTCTTCAGCTCCTTGAAGTAGGCGTTGATCTTGGAGAGGGCGGCGCGGTCAAGCCCGCAGTCGAACCCCTCGGACTCCAAAATCGAGACGATGGACTCCGTCGGCGGCTGGGAGGAGAACGACGAGAGCGAGGAGATCGCGCAGTCGAGGCACCCGGCGCCCGCCTCGGCGGCGGCCATATACATTGCCGCGGCCATGCCGCTCGTCATGTGCGAGTGGACTTGGAGGGGCATTTTCGGGAGGGCTTTTTTGAGCGCGGCGATGAGTTCGCGCGCCGCCCCCGGCGTGAGGATGCCCGCCATGTCCTTGATCGCGAGCGAGTCGATGCCCATCGCCTCCTGCGCCTTGGCGAGCTTCACGTAGGCCGCGACCGTGTGGACGGGCGAGGTCGTGTAGCAGATCGTCCCCTGCGCGTGGCCGCCATACTTCTTGACGCTGCGGATGGCCGTCTCCAAGTTGCGCGGGTCGTTGAGCGCGTCGAAGACGCGGAAGATGTCCATGCCGTTCTCGCACGCGAGCGCGACGAAGCGATCCACGACGTCGTCGGCGTAGTGCTTGTAGCCGAGGATGTTCTGCCCGCGCAAGAGCATTTGGAGCGGCGTCTTCTTGCAGACCTTCTTGATCTCGCGCAACCGCTGCCACGGATTCTCGCGCAGGAAGCGCATGCACACGTCGAACGTCGCGCCGCCCCAGCATTCGAGGGAGTAGAACCCGGCGTTGTCGATCGTCTCGGCGATCTGGAGGATGTCGTCGGTGCGCATGCGCGTCGCCCACAGGGACTGGTGCGCGTCGCGCAGGGTCGTGTCGGTGATCCGTATTCTCTTCCCGTGTATTTTCATACCTTCCATTATACCACAAAGTTGTTTTTTGTGCCGACTTGGGGTTTGAAAATTGTCCGAGGTCGCGTCATTGCCCGCCCTCGCCACGGTTGTAGAGGAGGATGTCGAGGTTGTCGGCGGCGGTCTGGCAGCCTTTCGCGGCGGCGCGGCGCAGAAGGTCTTTAACCCGCCCTTCATCGTATCGCTTCGGATTCGCGATTTCGCAGTAGAGCAGCACCGCGAAGTTGTTCATCGCCTCGGCCTCGCCCGCATACGCGCCCAGCACCGCGTTGCCAATCGCGCGCGACGGCAACTCCTCGAAGTGGTCGACCGTCTTGGCCTTTCCGCTCTCGTTCGTTCTCGCAAAGAGATACTTCCGCGTGGAGAATTTCGTGTCATAGTCGGCCAGGACACCGACGTAGACGTGTTCCGACATCCGCCACATCGTCAGCGCCATCGTCTTGTCGTCTGGCAGGGGGCCGGGTAGCGGACGCGACCGATTGGTGATAACGATCTTCTCCCACTCCTCCACCGACAGCCAATCCCCCAACACCTTCCGGGTCTCCGCCTCGCAACAGCGGCGATACGCCTTGTCGAACTTGTCGAACGCGAAACTTTCGGCTATAGCATTCTGTGCGCGATACGTCATGCCCACGGTCGCGAAGAAATTCCCGCCGCCCTCGTCGTCCTTCGGGACGAACAGTCGATACACGCCGTCACCGAGTTCATAGAGAGACTCCGCCAGCGACTTTTCATGCTTGTCCATGTCCGGCTTCCAGACGTCGTTCGCCGACGGATGCCACGGACAGAACGTCATCTTCTTCAGCTTTGCGGGCGGCTTGAGCCCTTTCTCCGCCAAAGCATATCGGCTGTCCGAACGCAGGGCGTCCGTCGGCATCTCCCATTCCGGGACATCGCCGCCGAACAATCCGTACTTGTATCGGACATACATCTGATTCCCCAATCTCATCTGCGTCAGCAGCGGAAGCCTGAAGCCGGACGCCTCCGACAGGTCGGCGCGGAGGCACAGCTCCGGCCGATGCCGGAACTTGTCCGGCTTCTTCGGAGATGCCTCGCCGAAGCGGTCGTCATCGTTCTTATACGCATACTCCCACGCCAGCGTCGTCTCGTGCGGCGCTCTCCTGTCGTCGTCATACAAGATGCCGATGGCCGACATTTGGATCTCCAACTCCTCCTCCGGCGCGGTCACGTCCACGCCCTGCATCCACTCCATCTCAAGGCTGCGGCGCACATCCTTCGGACGGCCCAGCCGGTCGCGGGTCAAGACCGCGAGGCCGTCCCGCGTGAACTCCGTCCGATTGCCCTCGTGACTGATCCGCGTCCAACCGAGGCACTCCCCGCCGGCGTCCCAGCGGAACTCGTCCCTGAAAGTCGCCGTTGGAAACTGCCACGGCGTCCAGCCCAGCACCTGCCGCTTGGTGTAATCAATGGACCTGAGCCGTCCGTCGTCGCCGTATTCGCGGCTCTCGGCGGGCGAGTAGCTGATACTGATGATTGCCGGAAGGGACGCCACGCCGTCCTGCACCCGGAAGCAGCCGACGTCGACGCGCGTGGACTTCATCATCTCCCCGTTCGGCAACTCGACGTCAAACGCCTTGTGGTAGTCGCAATCGATCTCCACAACCTCAAACTTTTCGTTCTCGCCACTCGGCTCTTGCTTTCGGATTCGGATCTTTGCCGGGTCGCCCTGAAGGACTTTCCACACCAACTCCCCTTCAGCGCGAGGGAAAGCGACTCCAATCGTCGCGGTCTTCTCCGCCCAATTGGCGACATAAGCAACATGATGCCTCGACTGGGACGTGATCAGTTGATCATACGGATCATTCCACAAATCGTTAGGCTTCGTCGCCTTGAACGCACAGCCAGACTCGAAGATCCTCGGAATCTCCGGATACGGCTGGACGAGCTTCGCCGCGATCTCCACGGCCTTCTTCTCGTCGATGTCCTCGAAACAGATCGCGGGACGCTGCGCCGCCGGCGACATGAAGTCCGCTTCGGAACTGACGCATTTCTGTGCGCGGCGGATGACGCCCAGCAGCTGACGGACGCCGCCCCGCTCGCGCACGTCGGGCCGCATCGCCCGCCAGGCCTCAGCGCAGACGCGCACGAGTCCGTTGGTGATTCCCTCGGAATAATACGCCAACGGAACGGGACTCCAGGAGAGAATCCTGTCCACCCCGCAGCGCGCATAGTCGTTGAAGACGTCGTAGATGCCCAGCACGTTCGAGTCAAGATGCCACGCCTCGACATCCGCCGCTTCCGAATTCGCCCACAGCGTCGCGGGGATACTCTCAACGTCGTTCGTCAGGTTCACGCCGAAACGAATCAAATCCACGCCGCCGAGAATCGTCGGAACAGACCGCCCCGTCTCGACGTTGTGGAAGTTGAAGTTTGCCGGCCCTTGCGCCCGACCTTTATTCTCCAATGCCGCCGAACACTTTACCTCGACCATGTCCGCAAGAGGAGCGGGACGATGTTTCGAGTTGTGGTCGAGATAGATGAGCGTGTTGCTCGTCGCCCCGACGACGTCGACGCGATACGAGACGTCCTTCAACCCCCAGTAGACATTCAACTCGTCGAGACGAAGTGCGCCCGACTCAATCACCGCCGGCTTTTCGGGTTCGTTCCCGTTCTTCTTGATTTCTTCGCACATCGCCATCAGCTTCGCGAAACGCGGGTCTTCGCGCAACGACGCCAAGTCCTCGTCTTCGCGGGCGTAGGCCGCATCGTTGTCTCCGGCCGCCACCGCCCGCTCGAGCGCGGCGAACGCCTCCTCCTTCTTGCCCTGCCGAGCCAAGGCGCACGCAAGGTTGTAATGCCAAAGCGAAGGGTTGATCTTCAGACGGATTCCTTCACGGGAAACGGACTCAAATGTCTCGGCGCGTTCTTCGATGTCCTCGTAGCACCAGTTCTGGGCGTGATCAAGTTCGGCGGACCGATCCGTGTAGTCTGGCATTTTGCACTGCGGGACGCGCTCCGCGACGCCAGGCCACTTCCGGCGCAGGGCCTCCAGCGCCTCCGCCGGGTTGGCAATCGCGTAGACGTCAATCTGTGCTTCCGCCGAGGCGTTCGTCGCGCTTTCAACCGCGTTCATGCCGGCGTTCGTCACCACGCCCTGCGACGCGGCACTCGCCACAATGCACAGCAAGATAGACAACAACACAAGACAGTTCTTCATTTTCAGGTCTCCTTTGGGTGTTCAGATGAACTCGTCGACGATCCTAGAAATAGTACCCCTCCTCCTCGTCCTCCCTTTCCTCCGCCTCTTTCCTCTTGCGGTCCCTCTCGCGGCTGCGCTCAATCCTCCGCTTGTGCCGGGCGCTGCGCTCCTCCTCGGTCTCCTCGTTCCCCGCGGTGTCGCCCGCGGCCAGCGCGGCCCTCGTCTCGGCGATGTCGCTCGCGACCCCCGTGCGGGCCGCCCTCAGGGCGGCGATCTCGGCGCGCAGCTCGTCGCGCTGCCTCGTGAGCGCCTTGAAGTCGCCGTCCAGCTCCCGCAACTTCCGCGTCAGCTCCGCGACCTTGTCGGGGTTCTTCTTGTACGGGGCGAGCCTCCCCACCTTGACGAAGAAGTCGTGGATGTCCTCGAGGTCCTCGAACCTGGCGTTGGCGAAGATCGCCCGCATGCACATCAACGAGGACATAACCTTTCTGAAGGTGGTCTCCTTGCTCTCCTCGTCCACATCCCGCACCACAACGCGGACACAGCCTCCCGGCGCTTCAACCTCGTTGATGTTGATCGGCGCATCCATTTCCTCTTCAGAAAACTCCACATAGTGAGAAAATTCGCTGTCTTTATAATCGCGATCACAGTCAAGATCCTCCAGGCTCAAGTAGTAAGGGAATCCATGCTTTTCGAGCAGAGTTGCGATTTGTCGAAGATCAGTGATTTCATCGGCGATAGATTCATCCGCCGGAACACCTAGACGCATCGGCTCCTCGAGCAACGCATTTATCCTCTTCTTAACAGCATTACGATTGATGTGGCATCGTATAGAATCGGCAAGCCTCGTATCGCTCCTTGCGCACACATCTGGACTCGCATTAGGGGTGATGCCATTTTCCAAACAGGCTTCGACAATTCGCACATCATGATGCAGCATGGCGAGTGCGAACAAACTTCCTGTCAGCGTGCCTTTTATACGCTCCGACCTCCAGTCGTGCCAATCCTTCAACAGCGCCGCATCGACGTGAATTTTCAAAGATGGGTTCAGCCCTGTCATTATGGCGTTAATGATCAGATTTCTATCTGCGGAATCGGGCGATTTCTCACGAAGATCAGCATGACCAAAAAGCCGGTTGCCCTCTGGCGTGAGAGATTCACATGTAAAGAAGAAACGCTTGATCGCCTGATGCAATTTCTCATTCCCTCCAAATCGAGCGTTACAGTGCCCTCCCAGAGAATGGAGCTTTTTCGCCGTGTCAAAGTCACCTTCATTCAACGCCCAATCCACCGCCGTCAACCCATTTTCATCGACAGCGTTGATGGGATAGGTCTCCTTGCAAGACAAAATCGCCGCCTCGTTTCCAGCCTGTGCGAGAAGGTAGAACATCATCGCGCAATCGGCCGTCTCCTGCTTAAGCCACATCATGATCTCCCGCAAAACGCCCATCCTTTGGCCGCGCTCATCGTCCGACAGTGAAGCGTCTTTCCTGATTTTCTCCAACTCTTGCGCCACGACTTCAAGCGCCGACAACCCCGTGTCCTTCTCAAGCGCATAGACGTCGGCCCCCATTTGCGCTCGCTGAACCTTGACCTCGGCAATGTCGGCCTTGCGCAACGCGTTGAAGAATGATCGCGTGGCGACGCTCTGCATGCTCTCTATGACCTGATACGCCTCGTCAAGGGTTTTCGGCTTCTCGCTCTTCCATGTCGGAATATTCATGTTGTTCTCCTTTGGCATTATCCACTTGAAATCCAAAAACTGCTTTTGCGACAATTCCGCCTTGCGCAGCGTTTCCACAGGGCGGATCTCGCCCAAACTGACATCGCCTGTCACGATGTAATGACGCGCCAGGTTTCGCGCCGTCCGAATGTCTCGATTTGCCACGACCCGCGCCAGCAGATGCGCGGCCAAGAGCCACGACCGACCGGTGACATCTTTCGCCGACATCCCCGACGGCAACCCTTCCAAGAACCAGGAGGTCGCCTGAAGCGCCGGCTCGTCCATGCCCGCGAGAGGAAGTTTATGCCGCTCGCGCAACCCGCCGACACAATACAGCCGCGCCAGGCACGGATTGCCGTCCTCGCCCTCGGCAGGCGTCAACGGCACAAAGGCCATAGCGACGAAAACATGAGGTTGTGCCAGATCCGCATACGACGGGCTGCCCGGCCCGAACACCCCGACTGACGCCACGCGGTTGAGATATGCCGTATCCAATCCACTCAACCCCAAAATAATGCGGCGAACAACCAGACGCTCCGCCACAATCCGCAAGCACCGAGAATCCGCAATGTCCTCGACCGCGTAGCGCGTCCGCTGGTTCATCCACGAGCGCACAACCTTGTCCGACCGCTCGCTGTCGCGAGGATTCTCCTTAAAGTCGTCCTCATAGAAACGAAGTTCGTCCATTGTGTTTACCTCTCGGCGTCCGCCATATCTTCAGTCTGCTCCTGTAGCACGAGAACGAGATCGCGCACGTTCTGTATTTCGACAGGATGCTCAACCCCTTCGCCCAGGCGGACGACGATTTTGCACCGTCCGTCCACCTGTCGCGTGAGGACACCCTTGCCGACGACGGCGCGGGACTTTCGTTCGCACGCCAAGACGGGGAGTTCGTCTTTTCCGTCGAACTCGTGAGGCAAGTCTCCGCACAAGTAGGCAACCAAGGCTTTTTGCCCCCCTTCACACGTCGAATAGCCGCAGAAGTCGGACGCGTCCCGACCGTCCATCATCGCGTCCCATGCGTCTTTCTTCATCAAGACCGGGATGCGCCCCTCGTCGTCGTCCGTCGCGGCTGCCAAGGCATAGCCGTTTTCAGGCGACAGATACCGGTCAAACAAAAAGTCGATCACTCGCCTCCGCACATCTGCCGTCGATCCTTCCGCCAACTCCAGAACCGCGTCCGTCAACGGTTGAAGCCGTGCCACGCTCTCGGCGAGATGGTCGCGCCGTGGGTCTGCGGCCTCGACAATCGGCGCACCGCGTCGGGCGGCGAACTCCTCGGGAAGCGGAGTGCCAAACAGCTGGTGACGGAAAAGGCGCAGGGCGTCCATGCGCACATCTTCGGGAAGCGCACCAACCAGATAGCTGCGCTTCAGAATCTCCCCTTGCACCGTCCGTCCGTTCCACGCCTGAAGCACGTGCAAGGAATGGACGTTCATGCCAGTCGTCATTTCGCCAGGGGTCGCTGGCGTCCTGTAGAGCGAGAATGGGACGATCAACCACATCTCGTCATCCCATTTGTCAATCACGGCAACGAACGGAATCACGTCCGGCTCTGTCGTGTAGCGCTTCGAGAGGATGCGGATCTGCGAAACGGCGAGGTTTTCGTCGTAAACCTCGGCTTCCGCCGACACGCTTTCACTGTCCTGAACGGTCTCGTCCACTGCCATTGCCTTTGACTCTTTCTCCATCTCTCGGTCAGCGAGCCACGACGCGATGCCGTCCGCGTCTGCCGACTCCGCGGAAAGAAGCGAGGCGTATGATTTGAAATCGACTTTCATCTTCTGTTCTCCTTCCCACACCTACAATAAGGCGTTGCGGAAATCATTTTCCAGTGCTCTGACGATTTTCTTCCAAAATCTTCCGGGCGCGGGGATGCCACGCCTCGCGACAGACTCTCTCGTCCAGAATGTCCTGCAGAGGGCCCATCAGCGCCAAGCCTATCGCCTTGTCCGAGAACGCCTCTCGCAGGCGGCGGAGCAAGTCGCCCTTCATCTGCGTCGCGTAGACGTTGATTGTCTGATGTCCCTTCGAGAACAGGGGGCGGACGTCTGCCGCGCCAACCCGCAGCATGTTCAGGACGCAATACAGGACGATCCAATGGTCGGCAGACCATTCCGCTTCATGTTCGGACAGGTAGGCGCGGAAGAAGTCCTTGACCTCATGCGCCTCCGCGCATTCGTCCGCCGTCGGCAACGCCGCGACGGGGCGGAAGCCGTCCGTCGAGATCGTCGGCGGCTCTCGGTCGTTTCCGTCTTCGTCCCGCACGGACTGATAGACATTCTCACCATAGCTTTCGGCGACGACAGTGGAGAGGACGCGCTGAAGATAGCCGAACAGGTTGCGGTTCATTCCTCCGGGCCGCCCCGCCACATCCTCGAAGAGATACGCCTTGAACTGCTTGCCATTCAAGGACGCGCGGCCATACAAATGCGACTCAATCAATTCAAACGCACTGCCAAGCGCTTGCCCAGACGGCCGCTCGCCGCCGAATTCGGCGGACAGGTCGGAGAGGCGCGTCCCCGCCGCGCCCTTCTTGAGCAAGGCGGCGAGACGGTTGTTCATCGAGACGATCACACCCTTCGCCAAAGCCTGCACCTCCTCCATCCGTTCACAAAGTTCAGGGACGGACGCGCAACGTTCACGATACTCGCGCTCGTGTCCCACGCAGCACAGGCGAACAGAGCAGGTCTTCTGCCACGCCCGCCAAAACAAAGTCAAATCCGTTGCCGCGTCCATTTTCGCCTCCTCACTTGCTATGCGCATCGCACCAAGCGTTCAACGCACGCATCTCGCCGTCGTCGACCTTGGCCTTGTCCCAGTTCGGAATCATCGTCTGCCAACTTCGCCACCCTTCCACGCCTTCGACGGTCTTTCCGTTTTTGTCATAATAACGTTTCCTGGACTCGGCGCCGGTCAACAAGTCGGCGAAGGCATACAGGCCCGGCGCGACGATTGAGCCAAAGTAAGTCTCGTGTGCGCGATCCCTGCGTGTCATCCCCCTGACCATGACACAACGCTTTCTCTGGCCGTCGCGCATCCTATCTCCCGAAGTCCCGACGAGCATCGGCACACAATCGAACCGATTGGCTATCTCACGCAGACAGACCGAGAGCAGCGGATGACCATTCCTGTCGTCGTTCTGGTTGAATGTCGGATGCCTGTCCTTGATCAGGCTGTTCCTCGCCCACCAAAGTGCGCCGCGCAGATACGGAACGCATTGCTTGAACGCCTCAAACGTCCTGTCTTTGTTGTTTGCCATTCTTTCAACTCTCCTTCAAATAATCGAGGCCTGGGAATTCTTGCGTTCCCACGTTTCTGTCCTCATTCCGTCTGCGCTTCCCTCTCTTCTCCCGCCGCGATTTCCCCGACGATGCTCCGTCTCGCGGCGTTGCCGGCGGCGCATTCTCGCTTCCGCATCGTGGAACTCGCGCATAAAAAGAAAACCTCTCCTTGTGCTTCAAGTGAGGCTGTGAGAAATGCCTTGAGAGAAACACAAGAAGAGGAAGCGCATATGCGCTCCCTGCATCGTGCCGTCTCTCTTGAAACTTCTCACATTTCACTTGACGTCCACTTTGCAGTTGCAAAATGATTTCGGTATCCGAGGGTGGAAGGGGCGGTCGGCGCACACGTGGTCGCTTGACCGGCCCGGTCAGTTCCCAGACTCTATTCGCCCCGCCAAAGGCCACCGCCCGCGCCGGATTCCTCCGACGCCACAGACCTCGCCCTCAACAGGACGCTTTGCATTATACCATATCTTCCCCTCTGTCGCACACGATGACCACTCAAAGACAACAAAAGCGCAACGCACCCCGCTAATCAACCCCCGACAACCTATTCTCACTTTTAACTAAAAGTGAGAGTTGGGACATCCGCCCGCGCTCAAGCCGAACGAAACCTTTTCACGCACTCGCCGTCGCGTGGTTGAACATCGTCAGCAACGAATAGAGCGCACGAAAGTTGCCCTCGTTGCGCGTGATGAACCCGCCCACGGACAGCGCATACGCGCCAATCAGGACGCACGCGTCGACTTCATCCCGTTCCCCTGCTTCGCAACCTCCCGCCCCCAGACTTATATAAATACGGGGGTATGGTGACTGCAGAAGCGGCATACGCAGACACGTGAGGTTAGCCAAACCCTGAAGCGGATCCGATTGCAGTCGGCAACGAAGGGAATGCCCTTCAGGGAAGCAAGACCGCCTCGGCCGCGCCCGCCGCCGTCCGGGCTTCTGGCCGTCCGGGCTTCTGGAAGTTTCAGCCTGTCGTCATTCGCGTTCCTTTCGTCGACAGTTCCCTTCGATAGAGTTCACAGAGCTCAGCCGGGCTGAACCACCAGTATTTGGAGGACTCGTCGCGCAGCTCCTCATACGTCTTCGAGG
>CAVDXU010000048.1:0-12706 GCA_963613135.1 bacterium | reverse complement strand
CGGCCGGCCCCGCCTGCCATACCGGCGAGACCAGCTGCTTCTTCCGCACCCTCGCAACCTTCGAATAAGGCTCGCGGCTCGATTTTCCCTTTTGCGGGTCGAGGCGCCTCTGCTGACCGGAAGATGCCGAAGCGTGTTTGATTGCAGGACGTTTTCGCCCGCGGGGTTTCGGAGTCCGCCCGCGAGAAGTCCGAACCGCGCCAATTCAACCCCTGCATTTTCCGATCATCTGCCTTGCATGAGCGGAAACGAAGCAGATATTTCGTTCAAAAGAGACGTTTCGCCGCCCCGAATCCGCAAAGGGGTTTCTCGCCGGGCTCCTCGTGCTCTTCGAATAGTTATCTGGTCTTTTGCGCTTGCGCGGGCGGCTCGTTTGCGCTACGCTTGCCGCAGTTCTTTTCCATTCCACGGAAGAAACCCTTCATATCGATCGTTCCCCCCGCGCATTTCCAACAGCGTTCGCTTCGCGCGCTTGGGGGCAAAAACCCAATTTACAAGGAGGAATAAGGGTGAAGTTCTTTCTGGACACGGCCGATTTGGCCGAAATCGAGGAAGCTGCAAGCTGGGGCGCGCTCGCGGGCGTGACCACCAACCCCTCGCTGTACGCCAAGATCGGCGGCAAGCTCGATGACTTCCATAACCACATGAAGCGCATCTGCGACATCGTCGGCCCCGACTGCCCGGTGTCGGCCGAATCCGTCGCCATGACGCGTGACGAAATCGTCGCCGACGGCCGCAAGCTCGCCGAAATCGCGCCGAACATCGTGGTGAAGGTCCCCACCATGGTCGAGGGCCTGGCTGCCACGCACACGCTGGCCGCCGAGGGCATTCCGGTCAACATGACGCTGTGCTTCTCCGTGCCGCAGGCGCTGCTCGCAGCCCGCGCCGGCGCCCGCTACATCAGCCCCTTCATCGGCCGCTTCGATGACATCTCCGAGGACGGTCTGGAGCAGGTGAGCAACATCGTCACCGCCATCAACAACTACGACTTCACGCCGAACACCGTCAACGGCGAGCAGGTCGAGATCATCGCCGCGTCCGTGCGCAGCGCCAACCATGTGACGCAGGCCGCGCTCATGGGCGCCGACATCGCCACTGTTCCCTTCGCCGTCCTGAAGAAGATGGTCCTGCACCCGCTGACCGACCGCGGTCTGGACACCTTCATGAAGGACTGGGAGAAGGTTGCTAACGCATGAGTGACGAAATGACCGTGAGCGAGGCTTCGCAGGCCGCGCCGGCGGCGCCCGCATCCGACGCCGCCCCCGCGAAGCGTCGCTCGGGACGTCCGCGCAAGAAACCCGCCGCCGAAACGCCGGCTGCAGCTGACGCTTCGGCCACGCCGGCGGAAGGGGCCGCCCCCGAAGCCCCGGCTGCGCCGGTAAAGCGCCGCCCGGGTCGCCCGCGCAAGGCCGAGGCCGCCGCAGCCGGCGAACCTGCCGCGTTGGATTCCGCCGAATCGGCTCCTGCCGCTGAGAAAGCTTCCGCGCCCCGCCGTCCGGGTCGCCCGCGCAAGAAACCGGTTGAAGTGCCCGCGTCCGCATCCGATCAGGCTGCCGAAGCTTCTTCCTCTTCTGATGCAAGCTCATCGAATAGCGCATCATCCGATGACCAGGCCGCCGACGGCGAGCGTAAAACCCGCGTCCGCCGAACCCGCAGCGTGAAGACGGCATCCGCGGAGGTTGTCGCCGACGGTGTCGCGCAAAACTCCGCCGAGTCTTCGGGCTCCGAGGACGCGACGGCGCCCCAGGAGGCTTCCGCTGAAGATGTCGCCCCCGGTCGCGCCGCTCGTGCGGCTCGCACGCCCCGCAAGACGGTGCATGCGTCGGGTGCGCAGCGCTCTTCCGGCTCCGACGACGCGAAGGCCAAGCGCGATGAGGGCCGCAACAAGCGAGACCGAAACGACAACCGCAACAAGCGCAACGAACGTCGCAACAAGCATAAGAACCAGAATCGCGAGGTTGCCCCTTCGATCGACAAGGAAACGCTTTCCGAGATGAAGGTCGCCGAGCTGCGCGCGAAGGCCGCCGAGCTCGAGGTGGACGTTGCCGGTTTGAAGAAGGCCGAGCTTGTCGACGCGATCTTCGATGCCGTCATGAAGGCTGAGGGGTTCATTCAGGTCACCGGCATTCTCGATGTGCTGCAGGACGGTTACGGTTTCCTGCGCACCAACGGTTATCTGCCGAGCGAGCAGGATTGCTACGTCGGTACGTCCACCATTCGCAAGCATGGTCTTCGAAAAGGCGACATCCTGAGCGGCACGACCCGTCCGGCGCGCCCGAACGAGAAGTATGCCGCCCTGCAGAAGATCGACTCCGTCAACGGCATGCCGGTCGAGGAAAGCCGCAAGCGCGTCCGCTTCGGCGACTTGACGCCGGTGTACCCCGACGAATGCCTCAAGATGGAGCACGGCAAGCAGACGATCACTTCGCGCGTGATCGATCTTGTGAGCCCCATCGGCAAGGGTCAGCGCGGCTTGATCGTCAGCCCCCCGAAGGCCGGCAAAACCACCATTTTGAAAGACATCGCGGCTTCCATCAGCGCTAACAACCCGGAAGTGCATCTGATCTGCCTGCTCGTCGACGAGCGCCCCGAGGAAGTCACCGACATGCAGCGCTCGATCAGGGGGGAGGTCGTTTCCTCCACGTTCGACATGCCGACGGAGAATCACATCCAGGTGTCCGAGCTTGTCATCGAGCGCGCGAAGCGCTTGGTCGAACAAGGCGAGGACGTCGTCGTTCTCCTTGACAGCCTCACGCGCTTGGCGCGCGCTTACAACTTGGCGCAGCCCGCGTCCGGGCGCATCTTGTCCGGCGGCGTCGACTCCACGGCGCTCTATCCGCCGAAGAAATTCTTGGGCGCGGCCCGCAACATCGAGGGCGGCGGCAGCTTGACCATCCTCGCCTCGGCGCTTGTCGAAACCGGATCGAAGATGGACGAGGTCATCTTCGAGGAATTCAAGGGCACCGGCAACATGGAGCTCAAGCTCGATCGCAACCTGGCCGATCGCCGCATTTTCCCGGCAATCGACCCCGTCGCCTCGGGCACGCGCAAGGAAGATTTGCTGCTCGACCCGCAGGAGGCGCCTCTCATCTGGGCTGTTCGTCGTATCCTGGCGAACACCAACAACACCGAGCGCGCCATGGACATGCTCATCAAGTCGCTTAAGCGCACCGATGACAACGTCGAGTTCCTTATGCGCACGGCGAAGAAGGCGCAGCACTCGAACGGGGGAGCGCAGAACCTGGATCTGTAGCGTTTGGTATCGACTAACGTAACCGTCCGCCATGCCGGATCGGATCGCGTATCGCAGGAGGTGACCTGAAGCGGTCGCCTCCTGTTGTTTTGTGCGCGCTTTTCGGCTGCTGCCGTTGGTTCGCGTCGCCGTCGTATAATGGTTCGGTATCTCATCAGCAAGGAGCGTTCATGTCGAACGAGACCAACGACAATCAACTGCCTCCGCAGCCCGCGCAGTCGCAGGCTGCCCAGCAGCCGGGGCGGGGCCAGCAGGCCGAAGGTGCGCAACCCTCCCAGCCGCAGCCGCAGCCGCAGACGCCCCAGGGCCAGCAGCCGCCACAGCCGGCCTCGCCCCAGGGCCAGCAGCCGACCCCGCCGCAGCCTGCGGCGACGCCGCGGCCCGACGCCGCGGCCGCGCCGCGTCCGGTGAAAAGCCGCGGCTGGATCGTCGCCATCGTCGCGATCGTGGCTGCCTTCGCGCTGTGCGCGCTCGGCATCGGGTCGTGCACCACGGTGCTTTCCTCGGCGACCGGTTCCCTTTCCGGTTCAGTGGCGCAAACGGAGACGTCAACTGACAGCGTCGGCGTCATCACCATCAGCGGCACCATCGAATACGACGGCACGAGCGCCAGCCCGGAGGGGTTGAAGGCGCAGCTTGACCGAGCGGCGGAAAACGACCATATAAAGGCCGTGGTACTGCGTGTTAACTCAGGCGGCGGCACGGCGACGGCGGGCGAGGAGATGGCCACCTACGTCAAGCAGTTCCGCGAGGAAACCGGCAAACCCGTCGTGGTTTCGAGCGCCGCGACCAATGCGAGCGCCGCCTACGAGGTTTCCAGCCAGGCCGACTTCATTTTCACGGCTAAGACGACCGCCATCGGGGCTATTGGGACGGCGATGCAGATCACGGACGTGTCCGAGCTGCTCGACAAGCTTGGGATCGCCGTCGATAACGTCACCTCGTCGTCGAGCAAGGACTCAACGTACGGTACCCGCGCCCTCACCGATGACGAGCGCGCCTACTACCAGGACATGGTCGACAAGATCAACGCCACGTTCATCGAGAACGTGGCTTCCGGCCGCAACATGGACGTCGAGGCCGTGCGCGCTTTGGCGACGGGGCTGACGTTCACCGGGACGGATGCGGTGGAAAACGGTTTGGCGGACGAGATCGGCACGAAGGAAGATGCCGTCGCCAAGGCTGCCGAGCTTGCCGGCATGAAGCGGTATGATACCGTGAGCCTGCAATCCGACTCCGGCAGCGTGTCCGACTTGCTGGATCTGCTTTCGAAAGATAATAGCTCGGTTTCGGCCGCCGATGTGGCTGCCGCCCTGAAGGAGATAGCATCTAATGGCAACAACGCAAACTAACGCATGCGCGCAAACGAACAACGACTTGGTCACCTGGCCTGCCCGTGCGGTGGTCACCGCCGGCATGCCCTATGGCAACAAGCCGTTGCACTTCGGCCACATCGCGGGCGTCTTCGTTCCCGCTGATTGCTTCGCGCGCTTCCTGCGCGACCGCATCGGCGCCGAAAACGTCCGTTTCATCAGCGGAACCGACTGCTTCGGCTCGCCTATCAACGAAGGGTATCGCAAGCTCGTCGAGGCGGGGGAGTTCGACGGCTCCATCGAGGACTACGTGCAGCGCAACCACGACAGGCAGAAGGCGACGCTCGACGCCTACGATATCGATCTGAGCGTGTACGAGGGCTCCAACATCGGGCATTGCGGGGAAGTCCATCAGCACATCAGCGAGGCCTTCATCGAGAAGCTGCACGAGAACGGCTATCTGAACAAGCGCTCGACGCTGCAGTTCTACGACACGCAGGCGGGTACGTTCCTGAACGGCCGCCAGGTCGTGGGGCACTGCCCCGTGCAGGGCTGCAAATCCGACCACGCCTATGCCGACGAATGCGACTTAGGGCACAGCTACGCCCCGGAAGATCTGATCAAGCCCGTGTCTTCCCTGACGGGCACCACGCCCGAGATGCGCCCGGTCGAGAACTGGTACTTCGACCTGCCCGCTTTCGCCGATTTTTTGCGCCAGCATGTCGCAACGCTCGAGGCCGATCCCGAGGTGCGCCCCATCGTGCCGCAGGTCATCAAGGAATTCTTGGAGCCGCCCGTCGTTTTCATCAAGAACGAGCTGCGCGGGGAATACGAGGCCATCGCCGACAAGCTTCCGCAGCATAGCGTGCACGAACCCGAATCGGGCAAGCAGTCCTTCTCCATCGAATTCTCCGACATCGATGCCCGCGACGCCGCGCGCGAGGTGCTGACCCAGGCCTCCATCCGCTTCCGCACCGGCAAGACGCTCGTGCCCTTCCGCATCACCGGCAACATCGAATGGGGCGTGAAAGCCCCGGTCATCGATGGCGTCGAGGGGCTGACGGTGTGGTGCTGGCCCGAAAGCCTGTGGGCCCCGATGAGCTTCACCATGGCCGTCAACGACAAGATGGGTCTGCCGCGGGGCAGCTGGCGCGACTTCTGGTGCTCGGAGGATGCCGAGGTGTACCAGTTCATCGGGCAGGACAACCTTTACTTCTACGGTGTGGCGCAGCCGGCGCTCATCGAGGCGCTGCGTCCCGGCGACATCCTGGCTCCCGGCGTGACCGATCATCCGCTTCGCCAAACGAAGCTCGTGGCGAACCATCATATCCTTCTGGGGAACAAAAAGGCCTCCTCGTCGGGCAAGGTCAAGCCGCCAACCGCCGACGAGCTGCTCGAGTACTACACGCCCGAGCAGCTGCGTGCGCACTTCCTGGCGCTCGGCCTCGATCAGAAATCCGTCGGGTTCAAGCCGAAGCCTTTCGAGCAGGATGAATCGAAGCGCGACAACCCGCGCTATGCCGATCCGGTCCTCAAGGAGGGTGCGTTGCTCACCAACGTGTTCAACCGCTTGGCGCGCAGCTGCTTCTACGAGGCGAAGAACAATTTCGAAGGCTACATGCCGCTTGGCGACGTGTCGCCCGAGGTGCTTGAGAGGACGCGCGCGGTCATGAGCGACTACGACGCCACCATGCACAAGGTCGAGCTGCACACCATCATGTCCATCATGGACACGTTCATCCGCTGGTCGAACAAGTATTGGACGGACAATATCCGCACGGCCGAGAAGGAAGGCGACGAGGTGCTGCGCAGGCAGACGCTGGTCGATAGCTTCCATCTGCTGCGCGTCTGCACGCTGCTCATGCATCCGGTCGTCCCGCGCGGCTGCGAGAAAATCTGCGACTACATGAGCTTCGAGTTCGATGATTTCTTCAGCTGGAACTATGATTTCGAGGGCTTCGGCGAGCTGTGCTCCGCCTCTGAGCTCGAGGATGGCCGCCATCGCGTGCGCGAGCTCCCGCCGCGTTTCGACTTCTTCGCCAAGCACCCGAGCCAGTTCAAGTAGGCGTTCGGCCTTGGTGGGAACGATAATGCATGTAGATCTATTCTCCGACGGCTCGTCCCGGGGCAATCCCGGGCCGGGCGGTTACGGCTCCATCCTGCGATTCGTCGACAGCAAGGGCGGCGTGCATGAACGCGAATTCTCGCAGGGCTATCGCCAGACGACGAACAACCGTATGGAGCTGCTCGGGTGCATCGTGGCGCTCGAGGCGCTCAAACGCCCATGCCAGGTCACGGTGTATTCCGATTCGCAATACCTGGTCAACGCATTCAACCAGCATTGGGTCGATGGATGGCTCAAGCGCGGTTGGAAAAACGCCCAGAAGCAGCCCGTGAAAAACGTTGACCTTTGGAAGCGCATGCTCGCGGCGAAGGAGCCGCACGAGGTTGATTTCGTTTGGGTGAAGGGCCATGCCGGCCACGCCGAGAACGAGCGCTGCGATGCGCTGGCGACCGCTGCGGCCGACGATCCCGCGCGTCACGAAGAGGACGCCGGGTTTTCGGGATAGGGTGTAGGCCCGGGCGCTCGGGCGCGGCCTTTGCATCCCTGACGCAAAAAGCCCCGCAGAAGCGGGGCTTTTTCATGTCGCAGGTCTTGCCTGGATGGAACGCGGTTGGGCGAACTGCGCCAGCTACCCCTCGCACGCCTGGGTGATCAGGCGGCGCAGGGCGTCGAAGCCGTCCTTCTTCGCGCTCGAGGTCACCAACATCGGGACATCTTCGGCGAGCATGAGCTGCTGGCGCAGCAATGCGGCCTGGCGCTGCCCGGCCGAGCGGGACAGCTTGTCCGACTTCGTCAGCACGACGGCGAAGGGCAGTTCGGCTTCCTGCAAAAACGAGATCATGTTCAGGTCGAGGTCTTGCGCCTCGTGGCGGATATCGACGAGGCTGACCACCAGGGCGAAGTTGCGGTCCTGGTTGAAATACCCCTCGATCAGTTCCGCCCAGCGGCCTTTCTCCGATTTCGCGACGCGCGCATAGCCGTATCCCGGAAGGTCGACGAAGCGTGCGGTGTCGGTATTGAAGAAGTTGATGGTCGATGTTTTGCCGGGTTTCTGCGACACCTTCGCCAGGCTTTTGCGGCCGAACAGGGCGTTGAGCATGGATGACTTGCCGACGTTCGAACGGCCCGCGAAGGCGACCTCGGGCAACGTGGAAGGCGGCAGCTGCGAGGATATGCCGAACGATCGTTCAAAAGCTACGTTGTTGAAATTCATGAGGTGCTCCGCTTAGGTCGTGGTTGCTAGGTCGGCAAGGATTTTCGCGCCAGGCGTTGCAGCACTGCGCATGCTTGGTGCGTGGCAGGGTCATCGCCGATAAGGGTAATGGTAGCGGCCGCGGGGCCTGAGGACTCGTCTTGTTCATGATTTGCACAAATCCGGTACGCCTTGGGTTACAGGGAGTCAGGTGCCTTAGCCGGTGCCGACGGCCGCCTGAGAGATCGGCTCTTTCAGGTTCTCCCGGAACCGCGCCGAAGGTTGCCCCGGATGACTTGACCGCCCCACCTGTGAAAACGCGCAGACGCCCCCGACGGGCTTATTGCGCTGGCGCGCAAGGGTGCGTGCCGGTGGCCCCAAGCGTTTCCCGGATAATCGAGTTAACCATTATCAACGCAGGTAGTTAACTGAATCCTACTTGATTGACGCACCGTTTCCGCAGGATTATCCTAAGGCCTATCGTACATGCGAGACCGGCCTTGGGCTGGCCTCATCACGCGGGCAAGCCCCGCAAGAAAGGATGGAATCATGAAGTTCCCGAAGAACGGTGGTTGGCTGCTCGGCGCTGGTTTCCTGCTCGGCACGGTGGG
The DNA here is from genome assembly GCA_963613135.1 of bacterium. GTDB lineage: Bacteria > Actinomycetota > Coriobacteriia > Coriobacteriales > Eggerthellaceae > Senegalimassilia. Next base: position 4,272 of record CAVDXU010000048.1, on the reverse strand, counting down.
CGTGAAGGCCGTCACCTCCGATGCTGCCAAGAAGGTTTACGTCCAGGGTGTCGCCAAGGGCCTGCAGGCCAAGGCCGCCTACCAGGACGTCGTCGAGCAGGCGAAGTGCCAGGTCGATGACATCGTCGCCGAGGCAAGCTACATCAACGAGTCCAGCAAGGCCGAGGCCTCCGCGCCTGTTGCCGAATAGCCTAGCGGCGCATCATGCAGTACAGAATCGCAAACGAGCTTCCCGGCCGTTTGCGCGTGACGCTGGCGGGCCATGTCCCGTCAGCGGATCTTGATGCCCTCTACCGCGTGCTGGGGCAGTGCCCCGACATCACGAAGTCGACGGTCTATCCCCGCATCGGCAGCGTGGCCATCGCCTATCGCGCAACGACCGGCGCGCGCAAGCGCGTGCTCGATCATCTGGCGTCCATCGACGCCGAGGCCATTGCGAAGGCGAGATCCGGCTGCGGACTCGACCTCGCGCCGCGCGCGCATTCGCTGCTCATGGATTTGGCAAGCCTGGTGGGCGCGCACTTCATGCGTCGCTGGTTTTTGCCGAAGCCCCTGGCCGCGGCGTGGACGGTGTGGAGCTACCGCAAGTTTCTGTGGGCTGGCCTGAAGTCTTTGGCGGCGGGCCGCTTGGACGTCCCGGTGCTCGACGCGGCCGCTATCGGCATCTCCTTTGCCAAGCGCGACCCGCGCACCGCGGGGCTCACCATGCTTCTGCTCAACGTGGGCGAAACCCTTGAAGAATACACGCGCAGCCGCTCGGAGGGCGCGCTCATCAATGCGCTGCTCGACCTGCCTGAAACTGCTCAGCTGGTCGAAGGCGACACCGAGACGCAGGTTCCCGCAAGCTCGCTTAAGCCCGGCCAGCGCATCGCCGTGCGCACCGGCATGCCCGTCAGCGTCGACGGCGTCGTCGTGTCCGGCACCGCCATGGTCAACCAGGCGGCGCTCACCGGCGAGCCTTTGGCGGTCGAGCGCACCGTCGGCGACGACGTGTTCGCCGGCACCGCGGTCGAGGACGGCGAGATCATCGTCGAGGTTCGCGCCAACGAGGGGCAGACGAAGCTGCGCTCCATCGTCAACCTCGTCGAGCAAACCGAGACGTACAAGTCGGCGACGCAATCGCGCATGGAGCATTTGGCCGATCGCATCGTGCCGTGGAACTTCCTGCTCGCGGGTGCCGTGGCGCTCACCACGCGCAGCCTGGTGAAAACCTCGGCGGCTCTCATGGTCGACTACTCGTGCGCCTTGAAGCTCACGGGCTCCATCGCGGTGCTTTCCGCCATGAGCCAATCCGCGCAGTCGGGTTTCACCGTCAAGGGATCCCAGCATCTGGAGAACATGGCGCAGGCCGACACCATCGTCTTCGACAAGACGGGCACGCTCACCGAGGCCACGCCCGAGGTCGCCAGCGTGCTCACGCTCGACGGTTGGGACGCCGACGAGGTTCTGCGCTTCGCCGCCTGCCTGGAAGAGCATTTCCCGCATCCGGTTGCCCGCGCCGTCGTGCGCGCCGCCGCCGATCGGGGCCTAGAGCACCGCGAACGCCATGCCGAGGTGGAATACATCGTCGCGCACGGCATCGCCAGCTCGCTTGACGGCAAGCGCGTCGTCATCGGCTCGGAGCATTTCGTGGTCGGCGATGAAAAGGTGGCCATCACCGACGAGCAGAAGACGCTCATCGCGAAGGAAACCGACGGCCTCTCGCCGCTGTATCTGGCGGTCGACGGCAAGCTCATGGGCGTCATCGGCGTGCACGACCCGCTCAAGCCCGGCGTTCCCGAGGCGATAGCCGATCTGCGCAAGCTCGGCTTCTCGCGCGTCATCATGCTCACCGGCGACAACGAGCGCACAGCCGAGCGCATCGCCGCCGCGGCAGGCGTGACGGAGTTCCATGCCAACTTGCTGCCCGAGGACAAGTACGCCTTCGTGGAGAACCTGAAGGCTCAAGGCGCCCGCGTGGTCATGGTGGGCGATGGCGTCAACGACGCGCCCGCGCTGGCGCTGGCCGATGTGGGCATCGCCATGGGGCAGGGTACCGCGGTTGCCAAGGAGGTCGCCGATATCACGCTCACGGGCGGCAACATGAGCGCCATCGTCGCGCTGCGCCGCATGTCCGAGGGCCTGATGGAGCGCCTGTCCGCCAGTTTCAAGGGCGTCATGCTCATCAACTCGGCGCTGCTTGCCGCCGGCATCGCCGGCATCATCACGCCGCAGGCCTCCTCGCTTCTGCATAACGCCACCACGGTGACGCTGTCTATGCGCAACAGCAAGAAGTACGAGGTTTGATTTTGACGAAGATGTGAGTATCGGCATCTTCGCGAAACGCCCCCTTGCATGCAGCGAGGGGGCGTTTTATACTTCGAGGGCTGTTTTTATCACACATGCACGTGCGACTCGGCCTGCTAGTGACCGGAATGGTTGCAGGTTTCGGGGATGACCGCGTGCAGAGGCCTAACGAATGGAGAAAACAATGGCAAAGATCAGCATTCAGACGCTGCTCGACGCGGGCGCGCACTTCGGTCATCAGAAGCGCCGCTGGAACCCCAAGATGAAGCCCTTCATCTTCGGTGCTCGCGGCGACATCTACATCCTCGACCTCAAGCAGACGCTCGTCGGGATGGACCAGGCGTACACCTTCGTATCCAATATCGCCAAAAACGGCGGCTCCGTGCTGTTCGTCGGCACGAAGAAGCAGGCTCAGGAAGCCGTCGCCGCTGCTGCGAACCGCTGCGGCATGCCCTACGTCAACGCCCGCTGGCTCGGCGGCATGCTGACCAACTTCGTCACCATCCGCTCCCGCGTGCAGCGCATGGAGGAGCTTGAGGCCATGGAGTCCGACGGCCGCATGGCTCTTCTGCCGAAGAAGGAGCAGATCCTGCTTCGCAAAGAGCTGTCCAAGCTGCAGACCAACCTCAACGGCATCCGCAACATGAAGCGCACGCCTGACGCGGTCTTCGTGATCGACACCAACCGCGAGGACATCGCCCTGCGCGAGGCTCATCGCCTGAACATCCCCGTGGTCGGCACGCTCGACACCAACTGCGATCCTGACGACGTCGAGTACGGCATCCCCGCCAACGACGACGCCATCCGCTCGGTGAAGATGCTCGCCGAGTTCATCGCCGACGCCGTCGTCGCCGGCACCGGCGCTTCCGTCACCGTCGAGGAAATGGCCGCTGCTCCGGCTGCCGAGGCCGCTGCTCCGGCTGAGGCTCCGGCTGCCGAGGCCGCCGCTCCCGCTGCCGAATAGCGCGAGCACCAAGTAGGTAGAGGCGCCGCCGGCCCAGCATCAACTGCGGGCCGACGGCGTTTTCAGGTTATAGCGGTTGGCGCGCGACGCGCCGCCGCACGACGAAAGAAAGGACCAAACGTGGCTGCTATCACCGCTTCCATGGTCAAGGAACTCCGCGAAATGACCGACGCCGGCATGATGGAGTGCAAGAAGGCGCTCGTCGAGGCTGACGGCGATATGGACAAGGCCGTCGACGTCCTGCGCACCCGCGGTCTGGCCGCTGCCGCCAAGAAGGCTGGCCGCGCCACCAACGAGGGCACCGTTATGACCGTCCTGGCCGACGATGCGAAATCCGCTGCGATCGTCGAGCTCGACTGCGAGACCGACTTCGTCAGCTCCAACGAGAAGTACAAGGCCTGCGCCGAGAAGATCGCCAAGGCCGTCCTGGCTGCCAAGGCCACCGACGTCGAGGCTGCTCAGGCTGCCGACGCCGAGGGCGAGACCGTTGCCGACGTTCTGACCGACGCCATCCACACCTTCGGTGAGAACATGCAGCTGCCCCGCGCGACCACCGTCGAGGCCGGCGGCGTCGCTTCCTACATCCATGGCGGCGGCAAGATCGGCGTGCTGGTGACCTTCGACGTCGAGGGCATCGATCCGGCTTCCGCCGAGTTCCAGGCTTACGGTCGCGACGTCGCCATGCAGGTTGCCGCCGCTTCCCCGGTTGCCGCAACCCGCGAGGCCGTGCCGGCCGACGTTGTCGAGCACGAGAAGGGCATCTACAAGGCTCAGGCTGCCGAGTCCGGCAAGCCCGAGGCCATCCAGGAGAAGATGGCCACCGGTCGTCTGGAGAAGTTCTTCAAGGAGAACTGCCTGACCGAGCAGGCCTTCGTCAAGAACCCCGACCAGTCCGTGCTCGCCTACACCGATGAGTGCGCCAAGAAGCTCGGCGGCACCATCACGGTGACCGGCTTCACGCGCTGGGCTCTCGGCGAGAACTAATCTCGCCGCTGGGTTTTGCCAGCGCGCTTGACGCCGCG
>CAVDXU010000047.1:0-13390 GCA_963613135.1 bacterium | reverse complement strand
CCATTAAATACGTGATCAGCGAGCTGGGAGACTTGGGCGAGGGCTGGACCAAGGCCGCCGACCAAACGATCACCGTGAAGGTCACCGACAACGGCGACGGCACCATGACGGCCGACGTCGCCTACGAGGGCGGCGCGTCTGCCGCGGCCTTCGACAACAAGTACGAGGAGCCGAAGACGTCGGAGACGTCGGAGTCGACGAGCAAGACCTCGTCGACGACTTCCACCTCGAAGACGACCTCGACCGCAAAGACCGGCGATCCGCTGGCCGGCACCTTGACCGCCTTTGCCGGCCTTGCAGCCGTCAGCGCTGCGGCAGCTCTGCGCTCCCGTCGCACGTGGAAGAGCAACCGCTAGGTTGTGAGCGTCGGCTTCTAGCTGAATAAACTGCTCGAGGGCCCCGGCGTAAAAGCGCCGGGGCATCTAGCTCCAGTCGGCACCCAGCACGATCAGGAAGTCTTCCTCGAACAGATAGGTGTTGTCGTTCTGCACGGCCTCGCCCACCCCGAGCTTGCTGACAATCGCCTCGGCGTATTCCTTTTCGGCGGCGGTTTCGTACACGACGATGGTCTTGGCGTAGTCGAAGTTGTCGGCATTGCTGGTGTTCACGCTGTAGCCAAGCCCCTGGATGCGTTCGGCCGCGTCCAAACCGGCGCCCGACACGCCGTTGCCGTTGCGAATCGCCACGGTTCCGCCGCTCTTCACCGCGCCGCCCGATCCGGCCTCACCGGCGCTCGACGCGCTGCCATCGCCCGTGGTTGCCAGAATGGTTCCCGAAGCCTGATCGACGACGTTGCCCTCGGTCGGCGACAGGCCCGCGTCAACGCGCTTCATCATGGCTTTCCATTCTTCGGTGTTATTCACCTCGTACCACACGCCGTCGATGTACTTCGACGTAGTGGGCTCCATGGCCGAATAGATGTCGGTCGAGGGGTCGAGCCCCTGCATATTCTGCGCCAGACCGACGATATCGGTCACGCCCAGGTCGGTGGTCACGTACTTGGACAGAGTCTGCACGGTCGAGGCCATCGTGGCCACGTCGGCTGACAGCAGCTTCTTGGCGATGGCCGCCATCACCAGGCGCTGGTTCGCCGCGCGGTATTCGTCGCCGGGGCCGATTTCGTCGTAGGCGTGGCGCGCGCGGCATAAGATGAGCGCTTGGTCGCCGTTGAGCGTCTGCAAGCCTGCGTCCAAATGCCCGCCCGCGTCCTCGTCGTCGATGGTCATGGGGACGTCCACTTCCACGCCGCCGAGAGCGTCGACGATTTCGCGGAAGCCGTCGAAATTGATTTCCGCATAATGCGAGATGTCGACGCCGGCAAGCTTCGAAACCGTCTTCACGGAAAGCTCGGGGCCGCCGAACACGTGCGCCGCGTTGAGCTTGTTGATGCCGTATTCGTCGCCGTAATCGATCATGGTGTCGCGATGCAGGGAAACCAGCGTGACCTTCTTGTTCACAGGGTCGATACGCGCCAGCATGATGGAGTCGGTGCGGTACGAATCGCCGAAATCACCCGATTCGTCGCGCTCGGACGAACCGTCGGTTCCCATGAGCAGCATATAGAACGGCTGCGTCAAGCTGGTCTTGACCAGGTATTTGCTGGTATCGCCAAGGCCTGAGCGGAAGTTTCCGGACAAGACGTTGACATATGCGAACGCCGCGCCCGCGCCGATGAGCACGACGGCGAGCGTCGCAATCAGAGCGTAAAACGCCTTGCCGCGCCGTTTGGCCTTATGGGTTTTGGCGTATTCGTCACGCGAAAGACGGGATGCCGCACCCTTGACGTCGGCCGATGCGAACGCATCTTGAGCCTGCGCGTCGCGGCGGCGGGGCCGGCTGCGATCTGCGGCAGCGTAGCGGTTGCGCGCGTAGCGGCCCTGGGCGCGAATGTCGGACGCCGTGGCGCGGCGAGAGGTGGACGGGTGGTTTGATGATGCGCGGCCAGCACCTCGCGAGGAGCCGCCGCGGCTGCTGCGTTTATTATCCATGGCCCTATTGTTGCCGCGCCCTCCAACACGGGCAACCGCTTCCACAACCCCCGTGGGAAAAACCCACAGCGCTGCCATAGCGGCAGGCGAAACCCCATAAAGGCCGCAAACACGAAGAAAGCCTGCAACGCTCGTTCGCGCTGCAGGCTTTCCAATTCGAAATGAACGGCCTGAAACTACCCTGCCGGGAAGCGGATGATCATGTAGATGGCCGCGATGGCGACCGTCAGAAGCATGATCGGGAAGCCGTGCTTGAAAAATCCCATGAACGTGATCTCGTGCCCGTACTTCTTGCTGATGTCGGAAAGCACGACGTTGGCCGAGGCGCCGATGAGCGTGCCGTTGCCGCCCAGGCAAGCGCCCAGCGACAGCGCCCACCACAGGGCCGTGCCGTCCAGGCCGTCGGCCTCGAGCGCCAGGATGATCGGGATCATCGTGGCCACGAACGGGATGTTGTCCAGGAAACTGGAGATGACGGCCGAGCCGATCAGCACCGCCAGCATGGTGACGAACAGGTTGCCGCCCGTGATGTCGATGAGGCCCTGCGCCAGCATGGCGATGACGCCCGTCTCGGACATGGCGCCGACGATGATGAACAGTCCCGCGAAGAAGCACAGCGTGGTCCATTCGACGCCGTGCAGCGCCTCTTCGATGCTTTCGCCGGAAACGAGCATGATGACGCCGGCGGCGGTCAGCGCGATGACACTCGACTCCAGACCCAGCTGACCATGCGTCATGAAGCCGATGACCACGAACGCGATCATGACGTAGCTGATCTTGAGCAGGCGCGGGTTCTTGATGTACTCGCGCTCGTCAAGCTCCATGATGGCCTGACGATGCTCCTCGGTGGTGACCAGCTGCTTGCCGTACATGAAACGGAACGCGACGATGACGGCGGCCAGGATGATGATGACGGCCGGCGCGTCGTACATGATGAAGTCGGCGAACGTGTAACCGGCAGCCGAGCCGATCATGATGTTGGGCGGGTCGCCGATGAGCGTCGCCGTGCCGCCGATGTTCGACGCCATAATTTCGGTGAAGAAGTATGGCACCGGGTTGATGTCAAGCAAGCGGCATACGGTGATGGTCATCGGGCCGATCAGAAGCACGGTGGTCACGTTGTCCAAGAACGCCGAAAGAATGGCGGTGAGCAGGACGAACAGAACCATGATGGTCCATGGGTTGCCCTTCGCCGCCCGCGCGCATTTGATGGCAAGGAACTCGAACACGCCGGATTGCTTCACCACGGCGACGAACAGCATCATGCCCAAAAGCACGCCGAGCGTGTTGAAGTCGATATGCGTGACCGCGACATCGAATGACATGATGTGCAGGATGAGCAGGAGCATTGCGCCCACGATGGCGACGAGCGCGCGGTGCACCTTCTCGGACATGATGACGATCATGGCCACCACGAAGATTGCGACGGAGATGATCTGGCTAGTATCCACGACCCACCGCCTTCGACAACTGTTTGTTCACGGGGAACCTTCTTTCTTACCTGCGCGATTTCGCGCCACTCTTGCGCTTTATCGCGCGCAAGTGCCTACTATAGCAACAAAGGGGCGAACTTCGTGACGAGGGCGAAAAAGTTATCGAGCAGTTAACGAATGCGGAGGTGGACGGTCGGGATGGACGGGCGGGGCGCTCGGCGGGAGGGCGAACGCCGGCGGGCGCGCGGGGCCGAGGCGGGCGCCGGAGCCGCGCGGGGCGGGGCGGGCGCAAGATGCACCGCCAGCGCCGGCGTTCTTCGTGAAGGGTCGACGGACGAGCTGAGCACAGGCGAGCCGTCGCGTATACTGAAGGAAATCTCAATCCGTTGACGGCTTCTTCCACTCGCCGAAAGATCCCGGCGAAACCTCGACGAAAGAGGACACCATGAGCTTGAAATTCACCGCAGCCCGCGCCGTGAGCGCGGTTTCCACCTGGGGCCTGAAGAACGTGTTCCGCCGCCCCGCCGCGAACTTCCCGGGCAAGATCGCCCTGTACGTCGACCCGCAGCTCATCGCGCACCTGCGCGGCAAGCTCGGCCGCGGCAGCGTGTGCGTCGTCGGCACCAACGGCAAGACCACCGTCACCAACCTGCTGGCCGACGTGCTTGAGACCGCGGGCCAGACGGTCGTCTGCAACCGCACCGGCGCCAATTTGGATTCCGGCGTGTCCACCGCCCTTCTGCACGCGAGCCGCGCCGACTGGGGCATCTTCGAGTCCGATGAGCTGTGGCTGGCGAAAATTTTGCCGCACCTGCGATCCGACTACGTGCTGCTGCTGAACCTGTTCCGCGACCAGCTGGACCGCTGCGGCGAGATCGACCGCATCCAGGACAGCATCGTGGGCGCGCTGGGAACGTCGCCGAACACGGTGCTCGTCTACAACGCCGACGACCCGCTGTGCGCGTCCATCGCCGACCGCGCCGCGCAGCTGCCCGGCCGCGAGCATACGCACTCGATCGCGTTCGGCGTGAAGGACTGCATGGGCCTCGAGCAGAACACCGTCGCCGACGCCACCATGTGCCAGCGCTGCTCCACCATGTTCGAGTACGACTGGCGCCAGTACGGACAGCTGGGGGAATGGCGCTGCCCGAACTGCGGGTTCTCGCGCCCGGCACTCGATTTCGCCGCCGAGGACGTAAAGCTTGGCTCCGACGGGCTGTCGTTCTCGCTCGGGAAGCCCGGCGCGCAGGCGGCCGGCGGCTCAGGCGAGGGCTCGGACGGCGCGGCCCGCGAGGGCGCGTTCTCGATCGAGGCGCCGTTCAGCGGCGCGTACATGGTCTACAACCTGGAGGCCGTGGGCGTGGCGGCGAGCCTCCTGGGCTGCGGCAACGAGCCGCTGCAGCAGGCCATTTCCGCATTCGACCCGAAGAACGGGCGCCTGCAGGCCTACGACCTGGCCGGGCGCCACGTGCTGCTGAACCTGGCGAAGAACCCGACCGGCTTCAACCAGAACCTCAAGATCGTCGCGCAGGACCGCTCGCCCAAGGTGGTCGCCTTCTTCATCAACGACAAGGAGGCCGACGGGCATGACGTGTCATGGCTGTGGGACATCGACTTCGAGGAGCTCGCGCAGGCGGGACCCCTCGTCGCCTACGCGGGCGGCATCCGCGGGCGCGATATGGCGGTGCGCCTGAAGTACGCCGGGATCGACGCGGAAGTAGTCGAGGACGCGGACGACCTGCTGCGCCGCGTCGCCGCGCAGCCTGTTGAAGTGGGAGCCTACATCATCGCGAACTACACGTCGCTGCCCGGCTGCAAGGCCGCGCTCGACGCGGCGTGCGCGCCCGGAGCGGCGGCGATCGAGCCGGCGGCGGGGCCTGCGCCCGAGATGCGAGACTTCGGCGCGGCGGCGGGCGCGGCTGCCGGAGCCGGGGCGGCCTCGGCTTCGCCATCCGGCTCCCCCGTCGTCATCGCGCACCTGTTCCCCGACTTGCTGAACCTCTACGGCGACGGAGGCAACGTGCGCGTCCTCGAGCAGCGCCTCTCCTGGCGCGGCATCCCCGTCGAGGTGCGCCGCGTGCGCCACGGCGACGCCGTCGACCTTGCGGGCGTCGACCTCATCATGATGGGCGGCAGCCCCGACCGCGAGCAAAAGCTTGCCAGCGCCGATATCGTCGCCATGCGCGACGACCTGGCCGCCTACGTCGAGGACGACGGCCCGCTTCTGGCCATCTGCGGCAGCTATCAGATGCTCGGGCGCGAATGGCTCGTCGATGGCGAGAAGGTTCCCGGGCTGGGCCTCGTGGGCATGACCACGGGACGTCCGGGCACTTCGGCGGACCGTTTGGTGAACAACATCGCGCTTTCCTGCGAGCTCGCCGACGCGCCCGTCATCGGCTACGAGAACCACGCCGGGCGCACCTATCTCGACGAGGGCGTGAAGCCCTTCGGCACCGTCGTCTCCAACACGGGGCTGGGCAACAACGAGGAGACCAAGTGCGACGGCATCCGCTACAAGAACGTGGTCGGAACCTATCTGCACGGCCCGCTTCTAGCGAAGAATCCGCAGGTGGCGGACTGGCTGCTCGCCCGCGCGCTGGAGCGCCACGCCAAGCGGACCGGGCAAGCCGCCCCCACGCTCGCCCCGCTCGACGACGCAGCCGAGAACGCCGCCAACGCCTTCATAGCCGGGAAGCTGGGAGCCAAGTAAGACCGGCAGCTCCTCCCTCCCCCGGAAAACACGACGCCGCCCTCTGCTCTTGCGAGCGGAGGGCGGCTTGCGTTGCCTGCGGGGAGGGGATCCGCAGGCCGAAGGGTATGGGGGGCGCGACCGGTTGCACGGGCCGGATTCACGCCGATCGGGAAGCCAGGTCGACCGATGTGTTCATCGACCCGCCGGGATACCGGCCGTGCCCACCTTCCCTATAACGTCCAAGCGACAGTCATCGTGACCGGCAGCGCTGCCAGAAGGACAAGCAGACGCAGGACGAAGCCGCCGATCAGAACACCGACACCGGACCCAGCGGAAATCATATGGGCGGTCTTGGACTCCTCGAACTCCTTGGAGCTGAAGAACAGAAGCTTCGTCTCGAGGATGGTGGGGATGACCAGGCCGATGGCCACGAACAGCACCCAGAACGCCACCGCGTACTTGCCGCAGACCAGCGCCATCACCGAGTTGAAGCCCGCCTCGGAATTGGTGGACGTGATGAACAGCAGGCTCAAGACGAGCAGCATCTCGATGCAGGGGAAGCAGTAGTGGAACTTCTTGAACACCACTACCTCGTCGAACTCCCCGGGGCACTTGAACGCCGAAGCCAGAAGGACGACGGCCATGCCGGTGGACATCGCCGACACCAAGAACAGCACGGGCAGCAGCGCGTTGTTCCACAGGGGGAACGTCTTGCATACGCCCAGCAGGCAGCCGGTGTAGATGGCGACGCAGATGCCGAGCACGGCGCCGACCACCTCAAGCCACATGGGCACGGACTTCTTCAGGAAGTCGAGGATCAGCGCGACCAACGCCACGATCGTGAAGGCCGCCAGGATAACGACGCCCCAGGTCATGACCGAACCGAAGTTCGTCAGCAAAAGCGCGAAGCGCAGCGGGTTGTAGAAACCTGCCTTCGCGTCGAACATCAGCAGCACCAAGCCGACGATGACGACGATGGGCGCGATCAGATGCCCGATCTTGCGCATCGTCGTGGCCTCGGGGTGCTTCCAGGCCAGGAACGCGCTCGTCGCGAACGCGCCGCCGCCCAGGCCGCCGAGGAACAGATAGCAGGCGATGATGCCGCTCCAAATAGGTGTGTACTCCATCTCAGCATCACCTCACGTAGTAGAACTTGGATTTTGTCAGGCTGCCTGCGATGGGCTGGGCGCCGGTGCGGGCGATCTCGCGGGAGATCTCGGATTCCGGATCGTCCAGGTCGCCGACGATGCGCACGCCCGAGGTGCAGGCGGTCACGCAGTTGGTGGCGCCTCCCTCGGCCGTGGCCGCGCACAGGCGGCACTTGTCGACCGCGCCCGTCTTCTCGTTGCGCACGCGCACCTGATAGGGGCAGGCGGCCATGCAGTACAAGCAGCCGATGCAGCGGCCATGGTCGACGGTCACGATGCCGTCGGCCCCGATGTGCGCCGCGCCCGTCGGGCACACGCTCGCGCAGGGGGCGTCCTCGCAGTGCATGCACTGCAGCGGCACCGTCTCGATGGAAGTGGCCGGATAGGAGCCGGTCTCCTTCTGCTCGAAGCGGATGAAGTCCTCGGTCGGCAGCAGGTCGTTCTGGTTCTGGCATGCCACGCGGCAAGCGTAGCAGCCGATGCACTTCTTGGTATTGATGAGCATTCCGTAACGTGTCATAGCTTACGCACCAGCCTTCTCGATCGAAACGACCGCCTCGCCCATCATCGCGGCCCCGGTGACCGAATCGGTCGCCGTCGGGATCAGCTGCTTGACGGCCGCGCCGAAGCCGGCAGCCTCGGCGAGCTTGTCGGAGCTGGCGCCGTAATGCGCCGGCACCCAAACGGCCGCAGGGCAGATGAGGCCGGTGACGTGGGCCCGCACCGTGATGGAACCCTCGGCGGTGGCCAGCTTCACCTTGTCACCCTCGGAGATGCCCTTCTTCTCGGCCACGTCGGCGTTGATCCAGGCGGCGTCCAGGTTGTACTTCTTCGAGATCTCCATCAGCTTGGCGGCCTCGGTCGTGAAGGTGCCGGAATGGATGATCTGCTCGCCAACCAGCAGGTGAGGCATCTCCTCGCTTGCCGGCTCCTGCGCGTCGGCCCAGGTGGGAACCGCGCTCGCGCCGGCAGCCTTGGCGGTGTCGGAGGCGAACTCGATCTTGCCCGATGCGGTGCGCAGGTACGGCACGGCGCCTTCGGAGACGGTCGAGCCGGCGATGGCGGAGAACGCCTGGCTATTCAGGATATCCTCGCTCAGGCCCGCAGCCGAAAGCCACGCCTTGTTGTAGTCGGCCAGGCTGAAGTCGAAGTCGTCGCCATGGCCCGCGGCGTCGGCCAGGCCATAAACGACCTCGTCAATGGAACGCGTGCCCTCGTTGATGCGATCGACAGCGGCATGGCGCGCGGCCACGACCGACGTCTCGGCGCCGACCGTCACCGGCGTGCCATCGCACTCCAGATAGCTGTCAAGCGGCAGCACGTAGTCCGCGATCTGAGCGGTTTCGGTCATGAACTGGTCGCATACGACCAGGCAATCCAGCTTGCCCAGCGCGTCCGACACCTTCGAGCCGCCCGGGTAATCGAGCACCGGGTTACTCTCGACGACGACCGCGGCGGAAATCTCGCCGGACTTGATGGCGTCGAGGGCGGCCACGCAGCTCGATGCGGCGAAGCTCGCCGAGCCGCCCGCCGGCTTGCCGGAGACGGCGGAAAGCTTCTTGATGCCGGCCGCCGCGAGCGCGTCGTCGGAGACGTAGGGCGTGCTGCCGCAAATCCAGCCGCCCTTGCGGTTGAAGTTGCCCAGCATCGCGTTGATCAGGTACGCCATGCGGCACGTGTCGAAGCTGTTCTCGTATCCCGCGCCGAACGTGCCGGCCCACGGCATGTCAACGAAGCTCGCCGGGGCGTTCTCCCACAGCTCGGCCGCGATGGCCGCGATCTTGCTGTCGGCGATGCCGGTCTTCTCGCTGGCCCAGGCCAGGTCGTAGGTGCGCATCTCCTTGGCGAAAGCCTCAAAGCCCGCGGCGTTCGCGGCCAGGAACTCCTCGTCGTAGTGGCCGTTGCGCACCAGCTCGGAGGCGATGCCGATCAGCAACGCGAGCTCCGTGCCGGGGATGATCGGCACCCACTCGTCAACGACGCGGCCGAAGGCGCTCATGCGCGGATCGACGAGCACGACCTTCGAGTCGGAGTCGTCGCGCTTGGCGGCGAACTCGGCCATCTCGGCCGGGCGCGTGCCGTCGTAGGTGGACTTGTCCAGCATCAGGGCGTATTTCGCGTTCTTGACGTCAGGCGCGGGGTAGGCGCCGGCGACGCATTCGATGGCGGCCGAGATGTCGGTGTCATGCACGGCGGAGTCGTCGTAGTAATGGGCGCTGCCCAGGCTCTGCACGAGTCGCTTGGTGAACGGCGTGCAGTTGCCGCGCGCCTGCAGGACGGCGGCTTTGCTGCCGGCGGTCGAAAGCGCCGAGCCGATCTGGGCGAAGGCGTCGTCCCAGGAAATCTCCTCGAACTTCGTCCCGTTCTTCTTCAGCGGCTTGGTCAGACGGTCCTCGGAGTACGCCACGGAGATCAAGCCCTGGCCGCGACCGCACAGACGGCCGCCGGAACAGGGATGCCCCGTCTCGCCCGAGACGCGCCACACCTTGCCGTCGCGCACCCAGGCCACCATGCCGCACTTGTTGCCGCAGCCGTCGCACAAGGTGTGCACCTGCTTGGTCTCGGCGGATTTGGGAGGCTTGGCGAACGCCTCATCCCAGGCGCCGAGGCTCGCGTAACCAGCGCATCCGGCAAGGGCTGCCGCCCCCGCCGCGCCGGCGACGAAGCCGCGCCTGGTAACAGTCTTCTCTGACATATTCCACGCCCCCTATTCGGAAACGATGGTGGTCGTGCGGACGATCCCCTCGTCGATGATCTTCTGCGCGATGTCCTGCCAGTCGATGAACTTGATGGCTCCGTTGGGGCACTGCTCGGCGCAACGGCCGCAGCTGATGCACTTGGTGGAAACGCCGGTCTCCGCGTCGACGCGGGGCATGTTCCACGGGCAGGCCTGGGCGCACATGCCGCAGCCGATGCACTTCTTCGGATCGACCGTGCGGGCGCCGCTGTTCTCGTCGGCGTAGATCGCGTGAACCGGGCAATACTTGGCGCACTGGGGGTCGGCGCACTGCTTGCAGTGCTCAACGGTGAACTCGCAGGCGCCCTTCGCGCCGTCACCGAAGGAACCTTCACCGGTGTCCGGGCTCTTGCCCCAGAAATAGTTGTCCCACACGCGCACGCGGGCGATGTGCTGGCACACGCGGCCGTCGTTTTTGAGCGTGCACATCATCTCGCAGCGCTGGCAGCCAGAGCAGCGGGCACGATCGGTCACGATCATCTTGGTGGGCGTGGTGCGCAGCTCGATGCGTCCCGACGCAATGGACTGCGACGTGACGCCCCAGGACGCAAGCACGCCGCCGACGACCAAGCCGGCAACGCCGCAGCCGGCCATGGCCAGCACATCGCGGCGGGTAATGGTCTTCTTAGGCGCGGAAGCCTGCTCTGCCACAGGCGTGCTGCCGCTTTGATTCGTATCTGACATTATGAGTACTCCCCCTCACATATATTGGTGAGTCTTCTTCGCGTCGGTTCCTCCCTCAAACAGAGCCCTCGTCAAAGCTCTGCCCCCGGATTTCCGCCGCGCACTCTTCGCCCCTTGGGGTCACGCAACATCATGCAGTATCGGATTCCCTACCTTATTCCCGTACCCTCTTTCGGGGCGATTCCATGGCTAACTTTACCCCGCACGCCGTTTTTTCGCCGCCGTTCGCCGGAAATTCAGCCATTCAAGTCAATTACCCTTAAAGAGGGTACACGCCCGTCACCTGGGGATGCATACTTCGCCATGACGAAATTGTCGTCTGCACCCGAATCGCCCGACATGTCACGCAACGCATGTATCGAGAAGAGATTTGGAGATGCAACATGGCTGACGAGAAGTCATACGGCTGGGCCGGCAAGATGCTGCGCGTGAACCTGACCACGGGCGCCATCACTACCGAGTCGACGCAGCCTTATAAGAAATATATCGGCGGCATGGGCCTGGCGAACAAGATCATGTACGACGAAGTTCCCGCAGGCACCGATCCGCTTTCCGAGGAAGCCAAAATCGTTTACGCCGTCGGCCCGCTGACCGCTTCCGGCGTTCCGCTGGCTGGCCGCACCACGATAAGCTTCCTGTCCACGTTCACTAAGGACCACCTGGTCGTCGACGCCCACTGCGGCGGCATGATCGGCGCCCGCATCAAGCTGGCCGGTTACGACGCCATCATCGTGGAGGGCAAGTCCGACAAGCCCGTCTACCTCAACATCAAGGACGACGACGTGCAGATCAAGGACGCGTCGTTCGTGTGGGGTCTGGGCACCCGTGCCACCACCGAGGCGCTCAACCGCGCCGAGAGCGTGCGCGCCTGCGTGGCCACCATCGGCCCTGCCGGCGAGAATCTGCTGCCCTACGCCGTCATGATGAACACCCGCAACCACTCCGCCGGCGCCGGCCTCGGCGCGGTCATGGGCTCCAAGAAGCTCAAGGCGCTGGTTGTCGAAGGCAACGGCTCGGTCAACGTGAAGGACCCGCAGGCCCTGGCCGACCTGTCCGACTACATGCTGCGCGAGATCGTCGGCTCCAACAACAACCACGTGGTCCCCTCCACCCAGCAGGAATGGGCCGAGTACTACGACAAGGGCACCCGCTGGACGGCGCGCAAGGGCCTGTACTGGGCCGACGCCGAGGGCGAGCCCATCGAGACCGGCGAGCCGAAGCCCGGCGAGATCAACACCGTCGGCTATCGCTGCATGAAGACGACCAAGGACGAAGGTCCCGAAGCCGAGAAGTACACGATCAAGATGAACGGCTGCCACAGCTGCCCGATCCACTGCTACTCCGACATGCGCGTGCCCAACGCCCGCAAGAACGGCGGCTACGAGATCACCGGCAACACCTGCGTGCCGAACTTCCCGTTCTCCGTGTACATGACGAAGATCCTGGGCCAGCACACCACCGTCAAGTCCTCCACCGAGGATGGCCTCATTTGGGACCAGGTCGTCGGCGCTACCATGGACGACTTGGGCATGTGGTGCAACTACGCGCAGATCTACCGCGACATCGCGCACTGCGTTGCCAAGGACATCTTCAAGCGCGTCCTGCCCGAGGACGAGTACAACCTGTTCGACTGGAGCAAGTTCGAGAACAACGACCCGACCATCATGGTCGAGCTGCTCAAGCACATCGCCAAGAACGACAATGAGATGTCCTACCTCGGCCACGGCCCGCTCGTGTGGTGCCCGCGCTGGGACGACATGGAATGGTTCGACACCACGGCGAGCTGCCTGATCAACTACCGCGGCTGGCCGGTGCATCACGCCATCGAGTCTTACGGCCAGGTCGGCGGCCTGCTGAACATGGTGTTCAACCGCGACCCGATGATCCATTCGCACCAGAACATGCTGCAGTGCGGCCTTCCGCACGAGCTGAAGCAGCAGATTGCGGCCGAGCTGTGGGGCGGCGAGGATGCGCTGGACGAGGAGAAGAACTACACGCCGATGAACGAGCACAAGGCGAACTTCTGCTGGTGGTCCATCGTCACCGACGTGCTGCATGACTCGCTGACGCTGTGCAACTGGGTGTGGCCGATGGCCCAAAGCCCGTCGAAGACCCGCAACTACCGCGGCGACTTGGACCTGGAGGCGAAGTTCTTCAAGGCCGTGACCGGCGAGGACGTCACCACCGACGAGCTGTACAAGGCAGCCGCCCGCATCATGACGCTGCAGCGCGCAAACACCGTGCGCGGCATGACCGACGCCAACGGCAAGATCGGCTGCAACGACTGCCGCACCATCCACGACGTCATCACGCAGTGGCCGTTCACGAAGGACGCCGACAAGGAGCCGTTCACCAAGGGCACCGACAAGATGGAGAAGGAAGACTTCCAGAAGGGCCTGACCATGCTCTACGAGAAGTTCGGCTGGGATTCCGAGAAGGGCTGCCCGACGGCAGACTGCCTGGACTACTACGAGATGGACGACGTGAAGGCAGAGCTGAAGGATCTGAACCTGCTGCCGTAGCATCTTAACGGGAGCGTTCGATTTCCCCTACAGCATTCGGCTTCGCGGCGCAATCCCTAAAGCAATGCAGGCCTGAGTTTAGAAGCGACCCCTCGACGCGCAGACGCCGAGGGGTCGCTTTGCGTTGAGGGGTCGGGGGGCGGACCCGGGGCGGGCGGGGCGCGGGAGATGCTCGCGGGATGGGCG
>CAVDXU010000046.1:6417-15250 GCA_963613135.1 bacterium | reverse complement strand
CATCTCCACGATGCAGGGCTACCACTCCGCGCAGATCTTCGAGATCTTGGGCCTGGATGATGCCTTGGTGGACGCTTACTTCACGCATACCTCCACGCGCATCGGCGGCCTGGACGCCGCCGGCGTGCAGCGCGAGCTGAACGAGCGCTACGACCGCGCCTTGGCGCTCGACAAGTCGCCCGCGCCCGATCAGCTGCCCACGCTCGGCGTCACCTCTTGGCGCCCGATCGACGGCGAGGAGCACCTGATCAACCCCAAGACGATCTATCTGCTTCAGCGCGCGGTGCGCGAGGGCGACTTCGAGCTGTTCCGCGAATACAGCGCCGCCTGCCACGTGCCCGGCCGCGCCGTCACCCTGCGCGATCTGCTCGACTTCGTCCCGCAGCAAAACGCGGTGCCGCTTGAGGAAGTGGAACCCGCCTCCGAGATCGTCAAGCGCTTCAACACCGGCGCCATGTCCTACGGCTCCATCTCCAAGGAAGCGCATGAGTGCCTGGCCATCGCCATGAACCGCCTCGGCGGCAAGTCGAATACCGGCGAGGGCGGCGAGGATCCGGCGCGCGAAACCCCGCTTGAAAACGGCGACAGCAAGCTTTCCGCCATCAAGCAGGTGGCCTCGGGCCGTTTCGGCGTGACGAGCCGTTACCTTTCCAGCGCCATCGAGATCCAGATCAAGATGGCCCAGGGCGCCAAGCCCGGCGAGGGCGGTCACCTGCCCGGCAAGAAGGTCTATCCCTGGATCGCCGAAGTGCGCCGCTCCACCCCCGGTGTGGGACTTATCTCCCCGCCGCCGCACCACGACATCTACTCCATCGAGGATTTGGCAGAGCTCATCTTCGACCTGAAGAACGCCAACCCCGGCGCACGCGTTTCCGTGAAGCTGTGCGCGCTGGCGGGCGTGGGCACCATCGCCACCGGCGTGGCGAAGGGCGGCGCGGACAAGATCACCATTTCCGGCCACAACGGCGGCACGGGCGCGGCTCCGCGCGACTCCATCTACCATGCGGGCATCCCGTTCGAGATCGGCCTGGCCGAAACCCAGCAGACGCTTCTGCGCAACGGCCTGCGCAGCCGCGTGGTCGTGGAGACCGACGGTAAGCTCATGTGCGGCCGCGACGTGGCCATCGCCGCGCTGCTCGGCGCCGAGGAGTTCGGCTTCGCCACCATGCCGCTCGTGGCCATGGGCTGCATGATGCAGCGCGACTGCCAGCAGGACACCTGCCCGGTGGGCATCGCCACGCAGAACTGCAAGCTGCGCGGCTGCTTCAACGGCAAGCCGGAATACGTCGTCAACTTCATGATGTACGTGGCCGAGGAAATGCGCGAGATCATGGCGCGCCTGGGCTTCCGCACCGTTGATGAGATGGTCGGCCATCCCGAGTGCTTGCGCCAGGTGAGCGTCGAGGGCAACTGGAAGGCCAACGAGATGGACCTGACCGACATGCTGGCCAGCGTCACGAACGAGTTCGGCCGCGCCATCCCCGGCGCCGAGGGCAAGCACTTCCTGCCCTCGATGGCCGCCGACTGCGGGCTTGACAAGGCGCTCGACGCCACGCTGTTCATCCCGTACACGGCAAGCGCCCGCGAGCATTTGGAGCCCATCCGCTTCCGCGCCGACATCGCCAACGTCAACCGCTGCGTGGGCACGATGCTGGGCAGCCAGGTGACGCGCCAGCATCCCGAGGGCCTGCCCGAGGGCTCCATCACGGTGGACTGCGACGGTTCGGGCGGCCAGAGCTTCGGCGCGTTTTTGCCGAAGGGCGTCACGCTCAACATCACCGGCGACGCCAACGACTACTTCGGCAAGGGCCTCTCCGGCGGCATCCTGACGGTGCGCCCGCCTGAGACGGCCACCTACAAGTTCGACGAGAACGTGGTTATCGGCAACGTGGCCTTCTACGGCGCCACCAGCGGCAAGGGCTTCGTGAACGGTCTGTCCGGCCAGCGCTTCGCCGTGCGCAACTCCGGCGCGACGGTGGTCGTCGAGGGCGTGGGCAACCACGGCTGCGAGTACATGACCGGCGGCGTGGCGCTCATCCTGGGCGAGGTCGGGCCGAACTTCGCGGCCGGCATGTCCGGCGGCGTGGCCTACGTCTACGACAAGTACGGCACGCTGGCGGACAACTGCAACCTTGACATGGTGCGCCTGTGCGAGCCTTCGGCTGATGAGATAGAGCTCATCCATGGGCTTATCGAGGAGCACGCCGAGCGCACGGCGTCGCCGCGCGGCATCAAGCTGCTGTACCAGTTCAACACCCTGAAACGCCACTTCGTCAAGGTGATCCCGCGCGACTATGAGCGCGTGATGGACGCCGTGGCGGCCGCCGAGGCGCAGGGCAAGTCGCATGAAGAGGCGTTGCAGATCGCATTCGACGCCATGACGGAAGGGAAGTAGGCCATGGGTAAGCCAGGAGCGTTTTTGGAGCATGGGCGGCAAGCCCACAGCCTGCGTCCCGTTTCCGAACGCACGCAGGATTTCAACGAGCTGCACGTGAACCTCGCGCCCGCCGAGACGCAGGTGCAGGCGAGCCGCTGCATGGCGTGCGGCGTGGCGTTCTGCCAGTTCGGCGCGTCGTTTGGCAAGGCCCGCCCGTCGGGTTGCCCGCTGCACAACCTCATTCCCGAGTGGAATGACCTGGTGTATCGCGGGCAGTGGGGCGAAGCGGCCAAGCGCTTGTCTCTCACAAGCCCGATGCCGGAGTTCACGAGCCGCGTGTGCCCGGCGTTGTGCGAGGCGGCCTGCAACCTGGGCCGCAACGACGAGCCCGAGACCATCCACGACAACGAGCGCGCCATTTCCGATTGGGAATGGGCCAACGGAGGCCCGCGCCGTTTCGAGCCGGCAGCCGAAGATGCGCCGAAGGTGGCCGTGATCGGTTCCGGCCCGGCGGGACTTACGGCGGCCTGGGAGCTTGCCCGTCGCGGGGCGCGGGTCACCGTGGTGGAGCGCCACGACCGTGCCGGTGGCCTTTTGATGTACGGCATTCCCAACATGAAGCTGGAGAAGTCGGTGGTCCAGCGCCGCGTCGATCTGATGGTCGAGCTGGGCGTGGAGTTCCGCCTGAACACCGACGCCGCCGATGCGGCGGTGGCTGCCGGCCTGGCCGACGAGTTCGACGCCGTGGTGGTTGCCGCCGGCGCGTGCGCGGCGCGCGGGGTGGCTGCCGAAGGCTTCGACGAAGGCGTCGCTGCGGGAGACGTGGTGTATGCGGTCGACTATCTGACCGAGCAGACTAAGGCGCTGCTGGAAGGCCGCGAACCTGCTATCAGTGCCGCGGGCAAGCAGGTCGTGGTCATCGGCGGCGGCGACACCGGCAACGACTGCATGGGCACGGCGGTTCGCCAGGGAGCTGCGTGCGTGCGCCAGCTGGAGTACGGCCCGGCATCTCCCGAGCAGCGCAGTGCATCGAATCTGTGGCCGGAGTGGCCCAACGTGAAGAAGACCGATTACGGTCAGGAGGAAGCCGCGGCGATGCAGGGTGCCGACCTGCGCGAATGGTGCGCCGATACGCAAAAGGTGCTCTTCGACGAGGAAGGGCGCGTCCGCGGCATCCAGGTGCATTCGCTCGATTGGTCTGCCGGCAAACCGGTTCACGTCGAGGGTTCCGAGCGCGAGATCGAGGCGCAGCTTGTCCTTATCGCCTGCGGATTCTCCGGCCCGGAGCGCGGCGTGTACGATGCATTCGGCGTGCCGATGGCTGCCCAAGGTCGTCCGCTGCCCGTGATGGAGGGCGGATCGCATCGCGCCGAGCGTGCGGAAGGCGCGCCGGCCGGTGCTGCGGTGTACGCCGCTGGTGATGCGCGCAACGGCAGCAGCCTGGTGGTCAACGCCATGGCCGACGCCCTCGCCTGCGCCGCGGAGGTGGCGGCGGATCTGGGTCTGTAGGGCTTACGCGCGATAGCGGTGTTCCTCACGCGGGTCGATGCTTGCTGTAAGCGGCATCGGCCCGTTTTGTTATGATGGTGCGCATGGATAAACCGCTTGAACATAGCTATCGCGAGTATGTCGAATGGGCGCGGCTTTCGGCTGACGAGATTGCGGACGCGTGCGATGTCCAGGTGTTTCGTGCGTCCGGGCCAGGTGGCCAGTGCGTGAACACGACCGATTCCGCGGTTCGCATGACGCATGTGCCCAGTGGAATCACGGTGGTAAGCCGCGAATCCCGCAGCCAATTCCGCAACAGGCAGCTTTGCCTGCAGAAGCTTCGGGAGGAATTCGCCGCCCGTGCCATGCCGCCGAAGGTCCGCCGCAAAACGAAGGTTCCCCGCCGTAGCAGGGAGCGTCGCTTGTCGGATAAGCGGCAGCGCTCGCAATTGAAGGCATCTCGGAGAAACGATGTCGGCGAGGAATGAAGGGCGGGGCGCAAGGCGGCTGGGCGCAAAACCCGGTAACCCCGTTGAGCATGCAGAGGAGTTATACATGCAACGCATTTTGTTCATATGCCATGGCAATATCTGCCGATCGACGATGGCTCAGTGCGTCATGCAGGACTTGGTGACCCGTGCCGGTTTGGCGGCCGATTTCGAGATCGATTCGGCGGCGACCACCAATGATGAGATCGGCAGTACCCCCCATCATGGGACGGTTCGCAAACTTGCCGCGGTAGGCGTTCCGCTGGTGGATCATCGCGCGCGCAAGGTGCGTCGCGACGAGTACGCCGATTGGGACATGCTGGTCTATATGGACGACGAAAACGAGCGTCATCTGCAGCGTATTTTCGGTGACGATCCGGAAGGGAAGTTCATTCGCCTGCTTGCGTTCGCGCCCGGTGGCGAACTTGTTGATGAGGGCGGCTCGGTCTTGCCGCGCGCCTACGATGCGGCGACGCTCAGGTCAGCAAGCGACGGGGCTGCCGATGTGGCGGATCCTTGGTTCACCGGGAACTTCGACGAAACGTATCGCGATGTGCTTGCGGGCTGCACGGGCTTGCTGGCGTGGTGCCGGGGTCGCTGACGGCTTGCCGGCGCGGTGAGCCGTCGGCTGACGAGCCGCTTCGGATGCTGAGGGCCGCTGCGATGACTTCTACGGCTGGCGCCGCGGCATGCTGACGTCAGCCGACGGTGACAGCTGGCGGCGGTTGGTGACACCTGCATGGCGAGCATGCGGAAAGGGTTGGATCATGGTGCTGACGGACAATGTGGCCGGTGCAGGAGTGGGGGCGGCGCAAGCCGATGAAGGCGTTGCGTCCCGGGCCGAGGCGTCTGCCGGCTGCGAGCATGCCTTGGGCGGGCGTGGCGCGACGGCTTCGCAGCCAGTTGCCCCATGCGTTTTGATCACGGGTGCGACCGGCGGCATCGGGCGCGAGCTGGCGCGTGAATTCGCGCAGGAGGGCCGCTCTTTGGCGCTCGTTGCGCGCTCGACCGAGAAACTCGAAGCGTTCGCGGCCGAACTTTCCGCCGAATTCGGCGTTGCAACCTACGCGTTCGCGGCTGACTTCGCCCAGCCTTGCGCCGTTGATGCACTGGTCGCCCGGGTACAAGCGGCCGGCCTCGAAGTCGAAACGCTGGTCAACAACGCCGGCTTCGGCTACGACGCCCCGTTCGCGCAGAGTGACCTGGCGCGGCAGCGCGCGCTCGTGCAGACGAACGACATGGCTCTCATGGAGCTCAGCTATGCGTTCGCCCCCGATATGGCGGCGCGGGGGCATGGCGGCATCCTCAACGTCGCGAGCGTGGCCGGCTTCGTCCCCGGTCCGTATATGGCGACGTACTACGCCTCGAAGGCGTTCGTGCAGTCGTTCTCTCAAGCATTGCGCGTGGAGCTGAAGCCTTACGGCGTTCACGTGACCGCATTGTGCCCCGGCCCTGTCCGCACCCCGTTTTGGGACAATGCGGATGCCGGCTCCATCGCGCTTGCGCGCCTGACGGTGGAAGCGCCACGTGTCGCTCGGGCGGCGGTGCGGGCGCTCGGCGCGAACAAACCGTTGTGCTGCCCGGGGCTGCTTGCGAAGGGGATTGTAGCGGGCAGCAGATTCGTTCCGCGAACCTTGGCCGCGCATGCGGCGGCCGCGCTGCAGAGGAAATAGCGAGTCGTATGGCTTGAGGGGGCACCCATCAGGAGAATCGGGCGCCGCTGCACCGGTATGGCTCTCTTGCTTTCTGCGCTCGCGCCAGTGCCGTCGCGCTGCCCAAACGGATCGTGATCGCTAAGCGCGTTGCTTTCCCGTGAAGCTTTCGACGTCGATGCAGTAGATGTCGCAGCGGGCGAGCGCCTGGTCGGTGAAGCCCGGCTCGGCTTCGGGTGCGAGGTGCTCCATGATGCGGGCAAGCCCATAGCGCTTCATGTCGGCGCTCTGGATCTTATGCACGGTGCCGACGCCCATGATCGAACGATAGGCATACGAATAGGCGCAGGCGAAGGTGCCGGTGATCACGCCGTCCTGCACGTCCATCTCGATGGCAACGCGCGGGCTGCCAGCGAACGCGTCCGCCTTGCGACCGGCGGTTGCCGAGTGCACCCAGAGCGCCAAGCGCGGCTCGCCGACGCCGTCTTGCGGGTCGGCCCAGTCGTAGCCGAAGCTCATCGGCACGATGAACGGCCCCTCCTCGTCGACGAGGGCGACGCGCACCGTATGGCATGCGTCGACGATGGCGTGCAGCTGGGATGCGCTTTTGACTTCGCGTCCCGTGAGGCGCATGGGGCGGCGCGGTGCAGCAGCTGGCATTGCGTTGCAGGATTCTTCCACGAGCTCTTCCTTCGATCGGTTTTCCCTATGGTACGGCCTGGTCGGCGATTGAAGCGACGTCAACGATAAAGCAACAAAATGAAAACCGGTAAAATCGGCCGTTGAAATTTTCGCGGGGGCCTTACTAGAATAAAATTGAAGATCGCCGCCTTGCGCGGGACCATAAGCGCACGGACGATGCTCCACAGAGGTGGCGATTGGTCGACATGGGAGCAATTAATGAGTACGTACAAGACCGGCTTGCAGTCGGAACAACGTTTTGAATCGAAGAATACGGAAACCGCGAGCGCGGCTTCGAGGGCCGGCAGCCAGGATGCGGACGCGCCGTCAGGCGGCATGAGCTTGCACGGCGCTGTCGGCCGCAGCTGCAACGTGGGCCTTGACATCGGCTCGACCACGACCAAGGCCGTCGTCGTTGATGCGGCAACGAATGAAACGCTCTACTCGGTCTACCGACGCCATCACGCGCACCAGGCGCAAAGCCTCGCCAGCGTTCTACAGGAAATCGCGCAACAGTTTCCCGAAGTGCGATTTTCCGTCGCGATGAGCGGATCGGGCGGCAAGGCCATCGCCGAGTTTTTGAATCTTCCCTATGTGCAGGAGGTCGTTGCGAACGCCATCGCCGTCGCGCAGGACTACCCGCAGGCGCGATGCGCCATCGAGCTGGGCGGCCAGGATGCGAAGATGATCTTCTTCGAGCAAGACGCGCAAGGCCGGCTGAACGTGTCCGACATGCGCATGAACGGCAGTTGCGCCGGGGGCACGGGCGCCTTCATCGACGAGATCGCAACGCTTTTGAAGACGCCGGTCGAAGACCTTGACGATCTTGCCGCTGCAGGCAGCGTGGTGCATAGCATATCCGGACGGTGCGGCGTGTATGCGAAAACGGATATCCAACCCCTGCTCAATCAGGGGGCAAGCAAGTCGGATATCGCGCTGTCGACGTTTCATGCCATCGCCAAGCAGACGATCGGCGGCTTGGCGCAGGGCCTTGACATCAACCCGCCGGTCATCTTCGAAGGCGGCCCGCTCACGTTCAATCCGACGCTGGTACGCGTATTCGCCGAACGTTTGGGGTTCTCGGGCGAGCAGATCATCGTTCCGCAGAACCCGGAAACCATCGTGGCCAGGGGTGCGGCGCTATCCCTTGAGGGTCTTCTGGCGGGCGAGCGCAGCACGGTGAACCTTGCGGACTTGTTGAGCGCGCTCGCGCAGGCACCCGCCGCGCTTGCGTCGCAGTCGGTATCGGGCAAGCCCTTTTTCGCTACCGAAGCTGAGCGCGTTGCCTTCGAACGCCGTCATGCGCTGCCGGAGGTACCCGTCTTGCAGCCTCGAAGCGGCGAGGTGGTGCGCGCATATCTGGGCATCGATTCAGGTTCGACCACCACGAAGTTCGCCCTTATCGACGAGGCGGAAAACGTTATCGAGGCTTTTTACGCATCGAACGAGGGGGAGCCGCTCGACATCGCATGCGAGGCTCTGCGCGCGCTGAACCGGCGCGTGAAGGGCGCGGGCGCGCAGCTTGAGATCCTGGGAGCGGGAACCACCGGTTATGGCGAAGCCCTGTTCGGGCGCGCATTCCATGCCGATGTGCATATGGTCGAGACGGTGGCGCACGAGGTTGCGGCCGCGAAGTACGCCCCCGACGTATCGTTCATCCTCGATATCGGCGGGCAGGACATGAAAGCCATCTGGGTCGATGACGGGGTAGTCACCGACATCCTGGTCAACGAGGCCTGCTCGTCGGGGTGTGGATCGTTTTTGGGTAGCTTCGCGAAATCGTTGGGGATGGACGTGCGCGATATCGCCGCCGCAGCGTTCCGTGCGCAGAATCCGGCGGTGTTGGGAAGCCGCTGCACGGTGTTCATGAACTCAAGCGTGGTGACCGAGCAGAAGAACGGCAAGACGCCCGACGACATCATGGCGGGTCTGTGCCGTTCGATCATCGAGAACGTTTTCACCAAGGTTGTGCGCGTTTCGAACACCGATGCGCTGGGGCAGAAGATCGTGGTGCAGGGCGGCACGTTCCAGAACGACGCAGTTCTGGCGGCCTTCGAGCAGTATGTGGGAAGGGAGGTCGTCCGAGCGCCGTACCCGGGGCTGATGGGGGCGATCGGCGCTGCGCTGCTGGCGAAGAGGCATATGAA
>CAVDXU010000046.1:0-6329 GCA_963613135.1 bacterium | reverse complement strand
GCACCTGCAACCGCGCCCGCGTCGACCTTCATCGGCTTCGACGCCCTGGAGGATTTCAGCTACACGCAGGAATCGAACGTTACCTGCCCCTTCTGCGCAAACGCCTGCCAACGTACCGTCGTCACGTTTAGCGACGGAACGACGTCTATTACCGGGAACCGATGCGAACGCGGGCAGGTGACCGGCGATCCTCGCAACCCGGGGGTGCGCGATGCCCTGCGTGCAGCCGCGAAAGATGCGGGCAAGGGCGAGAACCTGTTCGATGTGCGCCAAAAACTCCTGTTCGCCGATTATCCGGCGGGATCCGCTAAGCCGCGCGGCGAGGTGATCGGCCTCCCGCGCGTGCTGGGCGTATGGGATCGTGCTCCGTTCTGGACGACGCTTCTGCGGGCGCTCGGCTTCACGGTGGCTCTGTCCGACATGAGCAGCCGCGCGCTGTACGAGGAGGGCCTTTCCGCGGTGACGTCGGATACGGTGTGCTTTCCGGCGAAGCTGGTGCATGGGCATATCCGCAACTTGGCCGCGAAGGGCGTCGATCGCATATTCATGCCCGTCCTGACCACCGTTTCCTCTGAGAACAAGGCTTCTACCAGCGAATCCATGTGCGCAGTGGTGAAAGGTTACGCGCTTGTTGTCCAGAACTCGGACAACCCGACCGAGCGATTCGGCATCCCCTTCGACAATCCGCTGTTCCACTGGTACACGTCGGCCGACTGCGAGCGGCAGCTCATCGCGTACTTCAAGAAGGTTTTCGGCATCGGCGAGGAGGAGACGAAGCGCGCGCTCGGCTTTGCGCATGCGGCCATGGACAGCTTCCATGAGCAGCTGCTTGAGGCGGGGCGTGCGGCTATCGATGCAGCTCGTGAGCGGGGAAGCTACGCGATCGTTTTGGGTTCGCGGCCGTATCATAACGACCCGCTGGTGAATCATGATGTGCCGGGGATGCTTGCGGCCCAAGGCGTCGCGGTGCTGCCGCCCGACGCCGTTCCGGGTGCGAACGACGTCGATCTGTCGAACAGCCGCATCGACATCGTGAACAACTTCCATGCCCGCATGCTGGGAGCTGCGGTGCTTGCGGCGCAAAGCGACGACCTCGAATTCGTCCAGCTGGTCAGTTTCGGGTGCGGACACGATGCGTACCTGTCCGACGAGATCATCCGCATGATGCATGAGATCGGCGGCAAGACGCCGCTGGTGCTGAAGGTTGACGAAAGCGACGCCGCGGGCCCTTTGCGCATCCGCATCCGCTCGTTCATCGAGACGGTGAACATGCGGCGCAAGGCGGCTTGCGCGCGGGATATTCGCGAACTGCCTGACCCGTATCCGCAGAAGTTCGTGCGGGCCGATCGGCGCCGCCGCGTTGTCCTGGTGCCGAACACCTCGCATGCGTTCTGCCGTTTGATGGCAGCCGTTTTTGCGCGTCAAGGGCTTGAAACGGTGCCATTGCCCATCGGACGCGATGAAGCTATCCGCCTGGGGAAGAAGTATGTGCACAACGACATCTGCTTCCCGGCTCAAATCGTGATCGGCGAGGCGCTGGCCGAGCTGGAAAGCGGCAAGTACGACGACTGCGAGGTGGCGGTCGGAACGGGCAAGTACGTGGGCGATTGCCGCCTGACGCATTATGCGGCCCTGCTGCGCAAGGCGCTCGACGACTCGGGGCATGAGGATGTCGCCATCATCACGAACGACGACGTCGATGCCCACAACATGCAACCCGGCTGGAAGATGAACCTCGCATCGGCGGTGACCATAGCCTTCGCGCTGCCCATGATCGACGTGCTTGAGGAGCTGCTGCGCAAGATCCGACCGTACGAGCTTACCCCCGGTGCGGCGAACGAGGCCTTCGAGCGTGCGCTTGACCAGGTGATCGAGGGAATCAAGCGCGCAGGGGCGCGCGGCGCCCGCGCGGGCTTCAAGCGCGCCATCGACATCATGAACGGCGTCGCATACGATCGGTCGAACCCGCGGCCGACGGTGCTCATCGTGGGGGAGTATCTGCTGAATTTCCACCCGGGCGCCAATCACGACATCGAGGACTACCTGGAACGCAACGGCTTCGAGGTTATCGAGGCGCGCATGACCGACGTTATCCGCAAAACGTACTTCTACCAGGACGCCCAGGTGCGCGAATATCATGTCGACAAGCCCTTCTCCCAGAAGGCTTGGTATCGCGTGGCGAACCAGCTGTTCGACCTCGCGCATGATGCAACCGACCGCATCGCTGCAGCTCATCCGCTCTACGAGCCGGCAACGCGCATGGACGAGCTGGTGCGCGACTCCGATCCGATCATCCATCACACCTTCGACGCGGGCGAGGGCGTGCTCATTCCTGCCGAGATCATCCATCATGCCAAGCATGGGTGCCGCGCATTCGTCATCCTGCAGCCGTTCGGTTGCCTGCCCAACCACGTGGTCGGCCGCGGGATCGCCAAGCGCTTGAAGGCGATGTACCCGGATGCCCAGATCCTTCCGCTCGACTACGACCCGGATGTCAGCTTCGCGAACGTCGAGAACCGCTTGCAGATGTTGATCATGTCCGCGCGCGGGCAGCAGACGGCTGCAACGGCGTCCGGGCGTGCGACTTCGGAGGCTGCCGGCGTAAGCGTTGCGCCCGCGTATGTGAATGACGGGTTGGCGGCGGACATCCGCGCGTGCGCCGCAGGCCTTGCGAGCGTCGTGCGCGAAGCGTCTTCGTTCGCCGCCTTCGCCCACGACAGCCTTTCGGCGGATCTTTCGGCGAAGCGTCGTGCCGCGTGGTGCCTGGATAACGCCGACAAGGGCCTTTCGACGATGAACGCGCTGATCGATAAGGCGAACGAAATTGCGCAGCAAGCTGGTCAGCTGGCGGAGCGGGCGCGCAAATCCGCCTGCGAGCATGCAGATGGGACGACGGATCGTCTCGTCGAGATGGCGGCGCGCATCCACGATATCGCCGGGGGAGTTCACAGCCTTGCTTCCGAGTCGCTCGCCAACGTATCCCATCGTCGCGAAACGGTTGCGAGCATGGTCCAGGAGGACGCCGTCGACGACGAGGCTATGCAGAAGATGATGATCGAGGCAACGGACGAGGCGCGCAACCTGTCGAACGAGGCGGAACGGATGATCGTTCAGGTGGACGCCGTCTTAAGCAACGTCGAGTGCTCATCTGAGGGTTCTGGGCAGGGCGGCAAGTTCGACCGCCAAGGGCGCCTCGACTGACTTCGGCTGCCCGTATGAGCGTCCGATTGCGTGCTTGATGAGAACTGGCCGTGGAGCCTGCGCGGCCGCCTTGCCGTTTGGTAGAATGTGCGGACACGTGAAGGCGCGGCGCCCCTGTTCCAGGTTCGGCTGCCGTCCAAAAGAAAGGCAATAAAGCATGGCAGAGTTCATCTACCAAATGTATAAGGCGCGCAAGGCGCATGGCGACAAGGTCATCCTCGACGACGTGACGCTATCGTTCTACCCGGGCGCGAAGATCGGCGTCGTGGGCCCGAACGGCATGGGCAAGTCGACGTTGCTGAAGATCATGGCGGGTCTTGAGGAAGTCAGCAACGGCGATGCGCGCTTGACTCCCGGCTACACCGTGGGCATCTTGCAGCAGGAGCCGCCGCTGGACGAGGACAAGACGGTGCTCGAGAACATCGAGCTGGCGTTCGGCGAAGTGAAGGCGAAGATCGACCGCTTCAACGAGATCGGCGGGCTCATGGCCGAGCCCGATGCCGACTTCGACGCGCTCATGGACGAGATGGGCAAGCTGCAG
Organism: bacterium; assembly: GCA_963613135.1. Lineage (GTDB taxonomy): Bacteria > Actinomycetota > Coriobacteriia > Coriobacteriales > Eggerthellaceae > Senegalimassilia. Next base: position 2,587 of record CAVDXU010000046.1, on the reverse strand, counting down.
GACGCCATCGATGCCGCAAACGGCTGGGATTTGGACAGCCAGCTGTCGCAGGCCATGGATGCGCTGCAGTGCCCCGACCCCGATATGCCCGTGAACGTGCTTTCCGGTGGCGAACGCAGGCGCGTGGCGCTGTGCCGTTTGCTGCTCGAGGCGCCCGACTTGCTGCTGCTCGACGAGCCGACGAACCACCTGGACGCCGAATCGGTGCTGTGGCTGGAGCAGTTCCTGCATAAGTACTCCGGCGCCGTGCTGGCCGTCACGCACGATCGCTACTTCCTGGACAACGTCGCCGAGTGGATCTGCGAGGTGGACCGCGGCAGCCTCTACCCGTACAAGGGCAACTACTCCACGTACCTGGAGACGAAGGCTGCGCGCATGGCCGGTCAGAAGCAGCGCGACGAAAAGCTGCAGAAGCGCCTGGCCAGCGAGCTGGAGTGGGTTCGCAGCTCCCCGAAGGCGCGTCAGGCGAAGAGCCGCGCGCGTCTGGATCGCTACGACCAGATGGCAGCCGAGGCTGCGCAGTCCAAGAAGCTCGACTTCACCGAGATTCAGATTCCCGCCGGCCCACGCCTGGGTGCCGAGGTGCTGAAGGTCGAGCACCTGCATAAGCAGTTCGGCGAGCGCGTGCTGATGGACGACGTGTCCTTCGACCTGCCGCGCAACGGCATCGTCGGCGTCATCGGTCCGAACGGCGTGGGCAAATCCACGCTGTTCAAGATGATCATGGGCATCGAGCAGCCCACTTCCGGCAGCCTTTCGCTGGGCGAGACCGTGAAGGTCTCCTATGTCGACCAGGGCCGCGAGGGCATCGACGGCGACAAGAGCGTGTGGGAAGTGGTTTCCGACGGCCTGGATTACATGATGGTGTGCGAGACCGAGGTGCCCAGCCGCGCCTACGTGGCGAGCTTCGGCTTCAAGGGCTCCGACCAGCAGAAGCCGGCGGGCGTGCTTTCCGGCGGCGAGCGCAACCGCCTGAACCTGGCGCTGACGCTCAAGCAGGGCGGCAACTTGCTGCTGCTCGACGAGCCCACCAACGACTTGGACGTCGAGACGCTCTCCAGCTTGGAAGAGGCTCTGCTGCGCTTCCCGGGTTGCGCCGTGGTGACCAGCCATGACCGCATGTTCCTCGATCGCGTGGCCACGCATATCCTGGCCTGGGAGGGCACCGACGAGAATCCGGGCAACTGGTTCTGGTTCGAGGGCAACTTCGAAAGCTACCAGAAGAACCGTATCGAGCGTTTGGGCGAGGAGGCCGCCAAGCCGCATCGCCTGCATCGCAAGCTGACGCGCGACTAAACGTTTCCGCGGGCCGGGCGAAAGCTCGGCCAAGTTCGTGCTGGCGCTCCCGTCGGGAGCGGGCGATTCCGCGATAAAACATATGGAAGGGCGGTCCGCTGATGTGCGGGCCGCCCTTCTCGATGTTTGGCCAAACTAGCCGGTTTGCTTATTTCAACAGCGCTTCTATCTGGCGGCACTTCAGGCGGTTTACGGCGTCAAGCTTCCATTGCGGGTAATCGAAGCCGGGGTCGGTGTATTCGAAATCTTTCAATTCGACAAGCTTCGCGCGGATGACGGGCGTCATAACCGCGCGGGCGATTTGCACGAAGTCCGTGCCGATTTTCGGCCCAATTGCGCTGACGTATTCCTCGAAGTCGTCCGCCTCCATCATCATGGGCAGGCAGGCCATGTTGTGGTCGAATAGCGGCGCCATGCGTAGGATTTCGCCGGTGGCGTTGTCAACCAGGAAACCGTAGTTGCCCGAATGCCGGTCGACGTTGGCCATGACGGCATCCATCACGACCATTTCGCGGAAGCTTTCCTCCGCACCGTGCGCGGCGGAGAATTCCAGCATGTCATCGACGTCGAAGTTGCGGTTAAAGAAACGGTATGCCGAAACGAATCCGAACTCTTCCGAGGTGAAGATAGGGCATTTGCACGCGAGCTTGCCGTGAAATTTCATGAGCGAATAGGGGACGTGCTCGACTTTCGCCGCCTGCAGAAGATCGGATGCCAGCACTTCCGAATAGGGCTCGAATCCCGCGTTTGCGATACCGGTTGAACCGCGTTTGAGTAGGGAAGTCTGGTTACCTTCCCGTATCCAACACTTGGCGAACGACCCTGACGTGGCGAATTCGGGGGAAGTGGGAGAGTTCTGTCGGCCGTACATGCCGGTGCCGTCGAAGGCGATGCGAGCTATGACGTCGTCAAACGGGTTGCGATAAAGCGATACATCGGCCCAAGTCAGGGGCTCGTCCTCGCGCTTCATCCAGAAGGTGTCGGTGAGCGAAAGGCAGCGGACCATTCCGATGAAGTCATGACGTGTGGTTAATCCGAGCTCGCGCATGAGCTTTTCGATGGAGGAGCGGTGCTTGGCGATTTGCCTGCCGTCGATCCAATCGTTGATGTCGGTGAAGCCGTACGGAAGGTAGGCATCGAGGCTTTCGACTTCCTTGTAACGATAGTCGGCTACGCGCTTCTCTTCCTTATAGGTGGCGACGACAACGTCTTTGTTCATGAGTTGATACAGCATTAGTCGCCCCTTCGTCACGTAGTTGTTCTCCAACCATTATAAGGATGGCTTCAGGTT
>CAVDXU010000045.1:0-15350 GCA_963613135.1 bacterium | reverse complement strand
CTTGGTGATGTGACCGTTCATGCCCGCCTCCAGGCTGGCGTGCACATCGTCGGCGGAGACCACCTTGTCCACATCGGCCAGTCCCTCGGCGCCCTCGACCACCTTTCTACTTGCTTTTAGCGCCCATTAAAAGCCGAACCCGCCACCCCCGCTATTGCAATACTTCGTCCAGCGCCTGCGCGATCGCCTCGATGCTGATCGGCTTTATGACGTGCCCGTTCATGCCCGACTCGAGGGATTTCCTCTTGTCCTCTTCAAAGGCGTTCGCAGTCATGGCGATGATCGGGATGTTCGCCTTCCGATTGTCCGACAGCGTCCTGATCTCGCGCGTGGCCGTGTACCCGTCCATCTTCGGCATCTGGATGTCCATGAAGATCAAGTCGTAGCGATCCGCCGGGGCCTTAACAATGGTTGCGACCGCGACATCGCCGTCCTCCGCGCTGTCCACCGTCATGCCCGCTTCTTCCAGGATCGCGGTGGCGATCTCGCGGTTCAGCTCATTGTCCTCAACCAGAAGGACCCTCTTGCCGCTGTAATCATGAGCCTCCTTCTTCGCTATTTCCTTTTCCCGGCCCTCCATGCCTTCCTTGACCGCCGGCTGCGTCAGCACGGCCCTCAGCTCCGACATGAAGATCGGCTTCGATACGAATGCCGTGACCCCCGCCTGGCGGGCCTCGCTCTCGAACTCCGTCCAGTCATACGCCGTCAGCACGATAATCGGGACCTCCGCGCTTATGACCTTCCTGATCCTGCGGACGGTCTCGATGCCGTTCATGTCCGGCATCAGGTAATCGATGATATAGACCTTGTATTCGTCCATCATCTCCGCCGCGTCCTGCGCACGGACGACGGCCTCCTTGCCGGATGTGGCCCAATCCGGACGCATCTGTATACCCCGAAGCATTTTGCTGATGCTCCTGCAGGTGTCCATGTTGTCGTCCACGATCAGCGCCTTCGCGCCCAACAGCTCGGGGATGGGCTCCGCCTTGACGAACGCGCTTCCAATCCGCAAGTTCAGGGTAACCGTGAACAGAGAGCCCTTCCCCTCTTCGCTCTCGGCTTTTATGTCGCCGTTCATCATGTCCACGATGTTCTTCGAGATCGCCATGCCGAGCCCGGTTCCTTGAATGCCGCTGACGGTGGCGCTGCGCTCCCTGGTGAAGGTCTCGAATATATGCCCGAGATACTCCTTCGACATGCCGATGCCGTTGTCCTTGACGGAGAACTCATACGTTGCGCGCCCCCTCAAGCTGCAGGGCTTCTCGACAAGCCGAATGATGATATCCCCGCCGGGCTGAGTGAACTTGATCGCATTCCCCACGATATTGAGCAGAACCTGATTGAGGCGGAGCTTGTCCGTGACCACGTCCTCATGCACCACGTCCTGCGTGTCGATGAAGAGGTTCTGGTTCTTCGCCTTGACGAGGCCCTGGATCATCGTGCGCAGGTCATGCAGCAGATCGGGGATGTGGACGTCCGCCTCCTGGAGCTTCACCGTGCCGCTCTCTATGCGGCTCATATCGAGGATGTCGTTTATCAGGCTCAAAAGATGCGTGCTGGAGGTGCTGATCTTGCCGAGGTAATCCTGCACCTGCGCCTGATCGTCGCTGTGCGTCTGGGCCAGCGCCGTGAACCCGACGATGGCGTTCATCGGCGTGCGGATGTCGTGGGACATGCTGTTCAAAAACGTCGTCTTGGCCCTGTTCGCCTGCTGCGCCGCCGCCAGGGCATAAGTCAACGCCTCCTGCTGCTCGAGGTCATGCAACTTCTCTTTCGTGATGTCGCTGGCAACGTAAAGGACTTCCTTCGCCGTGCCGCCTTCGTCCCTCCTCTTCACGATGAAGCGCGACTGCATCCACTGGCCGGAAGGCGCCTTGTATTCCGCTGTTATGGAATTGGTGTCCTCCAGGCGTTGCGCAAGGGTGCTGAGATCCAGGAAGACGCGCATGGAGTCCCAGCATTCCGGTTCGATGAACAGCTCCATGATCTGATTCTTCACATCGTCGAAATTGCCGCTAGCCGCCACCGTCTCCTCCATCAGGGGCACGCTGGTCAATATGCTGTAGCGGCGGGTATCGATATCGGCGCTGAAGATGGTCGAGTATATCGTCGACAGGGAGTTCACAACCTCCGCATGCTCCCGCTCTCCGCGCGCTCGCGCATCCTCCAGCTCCCTTTCGCGCCTTGCCTGCTGCTCATGCTCTTCGACTATCGCGTCGATGATCTGGAAGCCGGCTACAACGTTTCCATCGTTATCCGCTTTCCTGAAATCGAACTGGTAATGATGCAGCTTTCCGCCTTCGGTGCTGCGATAGGTGCCGCTGTATTCGTTTTGCTCGGAAAACACTTGGCGAAGATTTTCGGAGGCGAGCGCCTCCGCCACCTTCTCCCTGTCGTCCGGATGTACGTTTTCCCGTACCCATTGCTTTATAACGGGATCATAGGGAAACTCGCCCCCCATGACGTCGGTGACGGCTCGGACATCGTAGTCTTCGGCAAGCCGCACCACCCTTGCCGTGCCGCTGTTCAAATTTGCGACGAACACGTTCTTGAAGTTTCTGGCCAGCGTGTCGATAAGCGTGATCTGCTCTGCCAGCGCCTTGTCCTTCTTCTTTTGCTCGCGCACCACTTCATCCACGTCGTAGTGATATCCGCGAAGCGTGAACCCGCCTTCCACCGGTTTCGCCGTGCCTCCGCAACGCACATACCGCTCGCCTAGAACGGGATGCCTCCAGAGGTAGGTGTTCTCGTCGCGTCCCTCTTCCTTCATTTTCTCAACGCTGTCCAAAACCGACTGCAGCGAGTCCGGGGCGATGTTGGTGAACCATACTTCGTAGATTTCCTCGGGCGTCAGCTTCTTGCCCGCAATCCCGAGAAGCCCCAGCATAAGATCATCGGCTTCCATCCTTGGAGGCTGCCCATCAAGCAGGTGGATGGTCCACGTCCCCATCTTCGACGCCGCAATGATCTCATGCATCGCATCGAGCTTTTCGTAGCTTTTGGCCACCTCGTCCAGCACCTCTACGGCAAGGATCACGTGGCTCAGCTTGCCGGCTGCATCAGAAGCCTCTCTAATAAGGTGCAACCTGCACAATCCCGCGACCCTGCCGTTAAACTGAACGCATATGTGCTTTTTCCCTTGCATCCTGTTCTCAACGGTGCTCAGATCAAGGAACTCCAACGCCGAATCCAGGCTCTCCTCGTCGGCCAGCGCCGTGATGATCGCCCTCAAGTTCTCATCGTAGCGATCGCTGCCGGGTACCGTGTGCTTCAGAACCGCCTCGGTCGTTTTAATCGATGTGTAGGTGTTTTCCTTTATGTTTATGCGGAACATCGCCAGATACAGGTCGGACACGGCTTCGTACGCGCTGTACATTCCCTCCGCCCGGGTCCTGCTCTGCACGGTGATGGCGTCTTCCGTGTTTCTAAAGCCCGCGATGAGCTTCAAAGGCTCCGCGCTCTTTGAAATGCGGGCGCAAAGCCCGCTGTAGTGTTCCAGCCCGCCTTCAACCGGAACCCGGTAATTGAACTCCAGGCGCTCTCTTCCATCGGCGAAGGTCTTGGCCAGGACCTCCGGCAGCAAGATCTGCAAAAACCCGTCTCGGTCCTCGTCGCATACGCGATCAGTGGCATACCTTTGAAGCATCTGCGAATATGAGAAGTTCTTCGGCGCATCATGGATGCCGTCAACCACGTATCCATCGAGTTTCAGGATCGACCCTCGGTTCGCCTCGGGCTCGACCACATAAACGTTCAGGTAATCCGCCGTGAGGGCGGCGACCATGCTCTGGGATTCCTCGACCTGCCGTCCCAGCGTCCGCGGAAACTCCTCGTCGGTCAGCTGGTCCTTATCCGGAACGGAATGATGGATATGAAGCACCTTCCAAATACCGTCCGCAAACCCGTAAAGGATCGTGAACCTGCTGTCCAGGCTGATAGCGTCATTGCCACCCGGGAGAGTCCCGAGAATCAGCACCGATCCGTAGACCAGCACATGCGCATCATCGATCTGCTGCTCCTCCAGGGCAAGATCCGTCCACGTGAACTGGATCTTCTCGCGTTGCTCCATATCGAACGCGAAGGCTTCGGAAAACTCCTGGAGGTTTCTGAAGAACTCCTGCTTGCCGGTCCCTATCACGCTCATGCTCTCGTCCAGCAAGCTCAAAACTTCCGCATCCGCATCCGGGCAGGCATTCAGGTAGGTACGTAAGATATGTTCGGTGAGTTTCTTGAAATCAACCCCCGCCGCAGTTGGCGCCTCTGCCATAACGCATACCTCCCAGCAGAACATCCAGCCGTTTTTATCTGGTGTGTCGATTTTATACGGTAAACGTTAAAGCCGCTGCGTTGAAAGTGCAGACGCTTCTTCAGGCCGCCTAAGCGGCGAAGCGCGGGCTGCTCTCCGTCGCTTTCGCTCGTTGCGGTTCGCCAAAAGGTTCGTTACACTAACTTTCGTAGTGTCCAGCCACAACAGGGAGGATCCCAACATGGCAGCAACTTCTAATTTGGTGGGCAAGGTAATCGGAGACCACATCATCGAACTCCCGATCATTACCGAAATCGATTACGAGGCCGGGCTTGCGAAAAGCAAGAAGATGTTCGGGCAATTCGGCTGTTCGGCAATCTGCAAAGTCATTGATGGCGAGACGATCGTCGGGCACTCCCTCGATCTTTTCTACGGCAACAACCCTACCTACATCATCAGGACCGCTGTCGACGGGTTCTATAAGACGTTGGGGCTGGCATACAACTGCTTCGACGGAGCAACCTTCGACGAGGTGAAGGAAAACGGGGTCACTCAGGACGAGCTTCTCACCCTGCTGTTCTTCACCGCGGACGTCATGAATGAGAAGGGGCTCTATATCGAAGCCAATATGCGCGAAAAGCAGCCGGAGGTCACCGGCATCAAAGTGTCCACGGGCACGAATCCCGATGCCGAGGTAAGCCTCTCGTTCCCGGCCGTGGTGCGCTATCTCGGCGAGCGCTGCGCGACGGTGGACGAAGCGGTGGAACTTGCCAACTCCCTGAACGTTTACGGAATGAGCAACGGCACGCTCAACTGGGGCGGAGCCTTCTTCATGGCCGATGAGAGCGGACACTACGGCACGCTCGAGCTTGTCGACAACAAGCTGGTTTGGACTGACGGGCAGAACTGCCAGACGAATTTCTACCTTAACGATCAGTACAAGGACAGGGCCCTTATCGGAAGCGGCCTCGGAAGGTATGAGCTCCTGCAATCGGGAATCGGCTCCGTGGAAACTCCGGACGACATGACCGAGCTCATCAAGAAGGTTCGCTATTCCCAGCTGCTCGACCCGTACAACTGCTGCTTCGACCCACGCAGCGAAGCGTGCGGCGCAGGGGAAGAATATGCAGCTCTCGGCGGCATGTTCACCCTTGCCATGGCTGCCGACGATCAGTACAAGGACGCGATCCTCGAAGAGCTGGAAGCATCCGGCGCAAAAGAGCGGGCAAAGTCTCTCCAGCAGCTTAAGGACGAGGGCACGCAGTGGCTTTCCGTATGGCAGACCACCGCGAACTGCAACAAGAAATCGCTCAAGGTCGTCTTCTACGAGGACGATGCCCTTACCTACGACTTCACGCTTTAGGAAACGCCGGACAGATCAGCAGTTCGAGGCAACCCAGGCAAATAACGCGACCCCGCCCCTTCCGATTCTGTCGTCTCGGGAAGGGCGGGGTCGTTTGAGCTTCGCGGCAAGGTGGGCGTCTCGACTCAACCCGTGAGCCTTCCGCCCCGCGCGCCGTACTTGCTACTGAGCTCGGCGCGGGGTGCGCCGTTTGAAGAGGCCGTGCTTGTTGCAGTAAAGGTAGATGTAACCGCTGCCCGCGATATGGAAGCGCGACTCGACCTGCTGCTCGGGGTAGAGCTTTTCGATGCGCATCGCGCCCGAGGTGGCGTATGCCACGAAGCTCACGTAGTGGTCCTTGGTCATGGGATGGTCGAGCGTGATGCACCAGTCGTCCTCAACGCGTTCGATGCTGAAGGCGTGCTCCTCGTCCGGCATGTCGGCCTCAAGCGGCAGCAGCGCGCTGCCGCAGCAGCTGAAGGAACCCTCGCCCATCGCATGCACCACGTTTCCGCAGATGGGGCACACGTAGAAGACGCTGCGCAGCATGTTGCCCGCGCGGTTGGCGTTGGCGCGCACGTCGCCGGCCAAAAGCTCCGCCACCGAAACGCCCAGCTTACGGGCAAGCGGATCGACGAGCGTGATGTCGGGAAGGCCGCGACCCGACTCCCACTTGCTCACGGCTTTGTCGGTGACGCCGAGCGCGCAGGCAAGCTGGCGCTGGGTGAGGCCGCGCTCCTCACGCAGGCGCTTGATGACCTCGGGCTCAAGGAAGGTGCGGCACTGGCTGTTCTGGTCCATGGGTTATCCAATCTGGTTGTTGTTCGGGAAATCGTCCGGAAGCCAGTATCGCCGCCGCCCGCCGCCCCGGCAACCTACGCTGCGTAGAGGCGAGGGCGCAAGCGGTAGCGCTGCACGCCCCTGCCCCGTGTGTAGGAGGCCTGTCGGGGGCGGTTCACTTTTCAGGCCAGGGGGGCTTCCCGGCTAGATGGGGCCTTTCCGCCAAAAGGGCCTTTCCGCCAGGAAGGCCTTCCCACTAGGGAGCCTTTCCGGCCAGATGGGGGATTCTTCCATCAAAGGGGTCCCTTTCCGGCCAGCGCACGGAAATCGAGCGAAATCTGCCAAGAAATCCGAATCGAGGGGAAATTTTCGGCTCCGCGGCGGCAAATTTCCCTCCTTTTGCGCCCTCGAAGTCCTCTGCGTCAAAGACGGAAAATTCGACAATCTTGAAAAGACCTGTTCAGGAAAGGGGTCGGCGTTTTTCATATCGTTGGTTTGAGCCGCTCGGGCTCCGCCGGTTCCCCTCGATTCCAAAAAGTTGTCAATTTTCGGCCCCAAAGGCTGCGCAACGGTTTTGGAAACAAAGAAGGTGACATTTGGCGTGTCCCTTCGTCACCCGCGCGTTACCTCGGCTTCAGCCGTGGGGTCTACGCCCGCCAGGCCAAGTGCGCTTCAAATCCCAGCGGCCCAGGTGTGCACCTCGCTATCCGATACGCCAGACGAGAAGCGCTCGCCCGGCTGCCAGTTGCCAGTGCCTGCCGCAGTCGCCAGAAGCTGGCCGCTTTGCCCCAGGCCCGAGGACGAGGAGGTGCAGAAGGGGACGACCTTCTTGCCGGCGAAGTCGTTGTCCGCGGCGAAATGGTCGCACGGCCAGGCCGCGATGCCCCACCAAATGGGATAGCCAATAAGCACGGTGTCGTAATCCGCCCAGTTATCGGGGGTCGTTTGCGCCAGCGGCACATCGCGCAGGCTCTCGTTCTCGTACTCGCGGGTAACGCGGCTCTGACGGTTGGTCCAGTCGAGGTCGTCGTCCGAGTAGATTTCCCGAGGCACGATTTCGAAAAGATCGGCCCCAAGCTCATCGGCCGCGGCCTCGGCCACGCGCCTGGTGTGCCCCTGCGCCGAGTAATACGCGACTAAAACCTTGCCGGCACCGCCAGACGTCGCGGCGTCGGAAGCCTGAGCATCGGCGGCTGCAGCGTCCCTGTCTTGAACCTCGGAGGGCGCCAGCTGCTGCTCATCGGCGCCAGAGGAATTCGTCCGAACAGCCGTTTCGCCACCCGACGAGCAAGCTGAAAGCACCCCGCCCGCGGCAATCGTCGCCGCAGCGGCAGCCCCTATCTTCACGAAGTCCCTCCTCGCGATACTTCCTTTAACCATCGCTTACCTCCTACCAGTTCTTCTTGTCCTGACGGCAATCGTGATTCGATTTGCGCTCCTCGACGATTCCGGCGAACCACTGGATCATCGCCGGGTCGCTGTGGCTGAAGAAGCTGCTCGTGGCCGTGTCGAGCGCGGCAATTTGCTGCATCTCGTCGCCCGAAAGCTCGAAATCGAACACGTCGAGGTTCTCCACCATGCGCTCGCGATGGACGGACTTGGGGATCACCACCACGCCGCGTTGCATGCTCCAGCGCAGCATCACCTGCGCGGTCGTCTTGCCGTGTGCCGCGCCGATTTTCGCCAGCACCTCGTTGTCGAACAGGCCGCCGCGACCCTCGCCGAACGGCGCCCATGCCTCGGGGACGACGCCGTACTTGCGCTCCCAGTCCATGAGTTCGACCTGCTGGCAAAGCGGATGGGTCTCCATCTGGTTGACCATGGGCGCAACGTCGTTGAACTCGCAGAACTCGACCATGCGATCGACGTAGAAGTTCGAAATGCCGATGGCGCGGACCTTCCCCTCCTCATAAAGCTTCACAAGGTCGCGCCATGCGCCGTACGCGTCGCCGAAGGGCTGATGGAGCAGGACGAGGTCCAGGTAGTCGGTCTTGAGCTTGCGCAGCGAATCCTCCACCGATGCGCGCGTGGCGCCTTCGCCGTAATGCTCGAGCCACACCTTGGTGGTGAGCCAGACATCGCCGCGATCGACGCCCGACGCGGCAACGGCCGCGCCCACCTGCTCCTCGTTGAAATAGCTCTGGGCCGTGTCGATGTGGCGATAGCCCACTTCAAGCGCGTCGCGCACACAGCGCTCGCACTCGTCGGCGGTCACCTGGTAGACGCCATAACCGAGCTGCGGCATCTTTGCGCCGTTGGAAAGCTCCACGAAGGTCATCATGCTGGGATCGAAAGCCATAATCGCTCCTCTTTCTTGCCGGTTTCACTTGACAATGCGGTTATATCAACCGATAGTTACTACCGGTCAAGCAACAATTTCGAAAGCGAAGAAGCCATGAAGACAGTTTCCGCAACGACCGACGCACCGAAAAAAGTCCAGGTAAGCGGCACGTTGTATACCATGATGGACGTATGCCGCGAGGCGGACATGACCTACCAGACGCTCAAGTTCTACTGCAACCAGGGGCTCGTTCCCAACGTCAAGCGCGACAAGAACAACCGTCGCGTGTTCGATGAACGTGATCTGGAATGGGTGAAAAGTCTGACCTGCCTCAAAAAGTGCGGCATGAGCATCGCGGAGATGCGCGACTACTTGGGGCTGTGCCTCGAAGGCGAGGCGAGCATCCCCAAGCGCAAGGAAATGCTCGCTGAGAAACGCGAGCGCCTGGTTGAACAGCTGGCCGAGGTACAGGCGAGCATCGACTACATCGACTGGAAGCAGGGTTTCTACGACGACGTCCTCGCCGGTCGCATCGAATACTTCAGCAACCTGGTGCCGGCAGAATCTTAGAGGGCCTGTCAGGGGCAGTTCACTTTTCAGGCCAGGGGGGCTTTCACTAGGGTGCCCTTCCGTCAAAGGGGTCCCTTTCCGGCCAGCGCACGGAAATCGAGCGAATTCTGCCAAGAAATCCGAATCGAGGGGAAATTTTCGGCTCCGCGGCGGCAAATTTCCCTCCTTTTGCGCCCTCGAAGTCCTCTGCGTCAAAGACGGAAAATTCGACAATCTTGAAAAGACCTGTTCAGGAAAGGGGTCGGCGTTTTTCATATCGTTGGTTTGAGCCGCTCGGGCTCCGCCGGTTCCCCTCGATTCCAAAAAGTTGTCAATTTTCGGCCCCAAAGGCTGCGCAACGGTTTTGGAAACAAAGAAGGTGACATTTGGCGTGTCCCTCTGTCACCAAGAAGGTGACATTTGGTGTGTCCCTTCGTCACCAAGAGGGCCTTCCCACTAGAGAGCCTTTCCGGCCAGATGGGGTTCTTCCGTCAAACACCTGCGCGGCTTATCGGGGTCGATGAAACGCCGTGGTGTCGATGCCCTCCAGCTCAAGCAGCTTGATCTTCGTGTCGATGCCGCCGCCGAAGCCCGTGAGGTTCCCGCCCGCGCCCATCACCCGGTGGCACGGCACGATCACGCAAAGCGGGTTGCGCCCGACCGCGCCGCCGACCGCCTGCGCCGAAACCCGCCTGCCCGTCTCGCGCTCAAGCCGCCGGGCGATGTCGCCGTAGGTAACCGTCGTCCCATAAGGGATCTCCTTAAGCTTCGCCCACACCCGATGGCGAAACTCCGTGCCGTTCGGCCGCAGCGGAAGCTCGTCAATGCAGGGCCTGCCACCCGCGAAGTAGCGGTCGAGCCACTCCCCCGCCTTGCGGAACACCCGCAGGTCATCGCAGGGAACAAACGGCCCTTCAACCGTATCGCCGAAGAAGCGGTCGTTCTCGAACCAGCAGCCGACGATGCTCTCGCCGTCGGAAGCCAGCGTCAACTTCCCGATGAGGCCCGTTTCATATTCGACGCAATACACCATCTCGCTCCAACCGCCACAGCCCACTCGATACCGTATACCGCATAGTAGAGCCAACCTGCGCTCCTGTCATCTTCCTTCGCCAGCTCAGGAAGACCCGCACAAATCGCGTTTTGATGCCTGACGCGATTGCCATCTACGTCGGCCCGCTGCTGTTTTTCACCGGCATCAAGCCGCTGAGCCCACTACAGGGAGCGATTAGCGCGGCGGGATCCATGACGGGCCCGACTGGGTAAAGTTCTTGGCGAAGCCAGGGCGCATGACGGCGACGAAGCAGGGGCGCATGACGGCGACGAAGCTGCCATCGCGCGGACTCGAGAGGTGCCCTAAAACGGCTCGGCCCCGATTCCACGGGGGAACCGGGGCCGCCGGCGCATGCTATGGAATTGTCGCGGGAGGGTCCCACCGAAACGTCGCGACTGTCGCGGTCTCGAAGCTGCCGCTTAAGCCGTCGCGGACGCGAACCCGCTGTCTAAACCGTCGCGCGCTGTCTAAGACGTCGCGCGCTTGAAGGTCATGGCCTCTCCGCTCACGTCCAGCCTCAGCGTGTCGTCCGCAAGCGTCATGGTGGTGGTGTCGCCCTCGAGGGTGAAAGTCGCCTCAGTCGCGCTCTTCGCCTTCCAGGTTCCGCTCATCTCCTCGCCGAACAGGTTGAACGTGGCGGATCCGTCCTCGTTGAGCGTGACAGTGACACTCATGCCGAACGCCTCGAGCATCGCCATGTCGTCCGCGCTGGTGCTCTCATCGGCAGCCTCGATGCCGGAAAGCTTCCAATCGCCTGCGAAATTCTTCGTGTAGTCGGCGCCGTCGCCGCCCGACGAGCAACCGGCAAGCGCAAGGCACAGCGCAAACGTCGCCGCCAGGACGGCCGCAATCCTCATGATTCCCTTCATGATCCCACTTCCTTTCGGTCGATCCCTCTCACGTTGATTTATGCACCCATGGCGCCGCCGCAGTATTCGCAGCGCCCGGAAGCGTCGGGGGTGGTCGTCGCGCCGCAGAACGGGCAGGTGCGCGCAGCCTTCGGCGCCGCCGCGTCCACCACGGCCTTGCGCGTCGTCTCGCGCACTTCGGTAAGCGCAGTGCGAATCTCACCTGCGATGCGTTCGGCCTCGCGATATTCGACCGAATTGCGCTCCTCGATCCGCGAGTCGTTCACCTTGAAGGTGATCTCGTCGTAGTACGGCACGTTCACGTGGATGGTGAGGTACATGTCGTAATCGATGTCGTAGCGCGGCGGGTCGTAGTCGTGCCGCTGGCCTTCGGAATCTTCCCAATGCAGCTCGGTGCGCGTTTCGCGAATTTCGGTATCGCAGCCGGTGACCTGCGAGAAATCGAGCACGTCGGGGTTCTGATCACGCCAACGCGAGCTGCGCGCGACCAAAAACCGCCGCGCATCCTCGTCAAGGTGCACCTTGGTGTCGCAGCCGAACGTGCGCGTGACGTTGAAAGCAGCCACGCGTGCCCGGTTCGCTTCGCGCCAATCGAGCTGATCGCGAATCTGATCGACCGTGGAGCGCCGGCGGTCCGAAAACCACGGGGAAAGCTTCGCCGCGCACTGCTTACACAGGTTGCCGTCCTCAAGCTTGCGGTTACCCAGCATGCCGATCTCCCCGCCGCAGATGTCGCAGGCCTTCTTCTCGAACATCTTCCCGAACAGTCCCATGACGCGCCTCCTTCACCTCGCGCGGCGCCCACCAGCAGCGTCGCTTTCGTTGGCTTCATCATGCAGGAAGCGGCGCAAAGACAGAAGCGCCCCGCGGCCCAAGAAGGGCCACGGGGCATGGACATACGGCTCAAAATCAAAGGTCAGCCGACACTGGAACGTCCGGCAAAACTTCCATGCATCATATGCTACATAGAAGCTCTAAGCGCTGCGAAACCAGCTAGCAGGCGCACTTCCGCCAGGCGTCTACAGTCGCACGCGCTCCATGCTTTTGGGGGCCGCCGAAAGGGCGAATGCGGCCGCACCGGCAAGCTCGGCGACGCAGAGCACGATCACCGCGAACGCCCCCACGTATCCGGAAATTCCCAGCATGGAAAACGCGGCCGCCACGCCAACCGGCACGGCATAAGCCACGATGCCGATCACGATCGCGATGAACATATACAGATACATGTTGTCCTGCTTGAACAGTTGCGCCTCGTTTTCCCAGGTAAGATACGGCTTTTTGCTACCGATGGCGAACATGATCAGATCGACTGCACCCAGAGGCACGGCAAACGTCACCGTTGCAAGCACCGATGCGTCGATCGGCACACCGATAACGATCAGGGCGACCAGCGCGACCACGATCAGCGGCACGCGCGTGATAAGGAATCCGCTGACGAATTTCGACAGGACGTAATCGCGCATGTTCATGGGCATGGCGCGCAGGAAGAAGAAATCCCCGCCATCGCGTCCAAGCGAGAAGGAGCATATATAGGAGGTTAAGCTGGCGAACACCCCGACGACCATTACCAGGGACAGCAGCATCAGATGCGTGTTCGCGCCGATATTGGTTGCAAGCAAAAGCCCGCTTATCTCCTCGAACGTCTCGGCATCCTGAAAGCAGATGCCCACAACGCCGACCACCGCGATACCTACCGGCTCCAGAATCATGGGAACCACGAACTGCTGGAAGAACGCCGGCACGCGGATCAACGTCGCGACATCTTGCGACAAGAAGGCCTTGAACTGCCCACGCTGCTTCACCGCGCCGGCAAGCTCGCCCGCAGAGAAGCGCTTGCGGCTCTTCTTGCCCGCACCGCCCTGCATGCCCTGAACGCCCGCGAAGTACCACTTCTTGGCGAACAGCGCCGTCACCACGACGTAGAGCGCCGCCAGAACGTACATTCCCAAAAGCCCGAGGGCGGCATTGCCGCCGAACACCTCGGAGACCAGCAGCGTCGGGGCGCACACGACGGCCAACACGACGGCCACGACGCCGTGAGAGGCGATATCGGCCACGGAGGACATCATCGAGGACGGGGCGTAACGCGTCCCGAAATTCACCACTGCGGCGATGAGCAGCGAGACGATGGTGGTGAGCACGCCGAAGACGCGCGCGAACTTGTCCTTGTCGGCGGCGACGCGCGAAAAGCGCATCACCGGGATAACGACGATGATGAGGATGAGGGCGGACGCGATAACACACGGCAGGAACGCCAGCACGAGGATCACGTAATCCGCAAGGCCCGCGCCCCCGCCGGCCAGAAAACCCAAGCCGAAAGCGACGACAATGCAGTTGACAACCACCTGCGAACGGATGAAGTACGTCAGCTTCGCGGCCATAATCGTGACTGCGGAAACGGGCAAAGCCAGGTAAAAGCTAATATCTTTAACGAAATACAAGGTGTTCACGGCCTGATAGAAACCCACGATCACAACCATCACCACCAACATGGCGATCATCATGAAGAACACCTGGACGATGTTGAGACCGGTTCCGACCGATACATAACCCGCGCCGAACAGCACCAGGCACAGCACCAGCCATAGCACGCACGACAGCACACGCTTCGCAGGAGACGAGATCTTGTCCGAGGAAGTGCCCAGCAAATCCTCGGCACCGCTATCGTCGCGCTCCTCGCCGCGTCCCATAACGGAAAGCATGGTGCAAAACTGGGAGAAGGAGAAGTCAGCCATGCTACTCAGCCCCGCCATCCGCCGCGCCGGCATCGGCACCGGCGCCGTCTTTGCCGAACGGCGACTCCGCGCTGGTGAGCTCCAGGAACATCTCCTCGAGCGACCCGTTACTGCGGATATGCTCGCGCATCTCGTCAACCGTGCCAACGAACAGCAGCTTGCCCTGCGCGATGACGCCCACGCGATCGACCACCTTCTCGGCGACGTCAAGCACATGCGTGGAGAACAGCACCGTCTTGCCCGCATCGGCATGCTTGCGCATGGACTGCTTGAGCAGCCACGAAGCCTTCGGGTCGAGGCCGGTCATGGGCTCGTCCAGAATCCAGACGTCGGGGTCGGGCAGAAGCGCGCCCATGACCATCATCTTCTGGCGCATGCCGTGCGAATAGGAGCGGATCTGGTTGTCCAGCTCGCCTGCCATGCCGTATTCCTCGGCAAGCTTTGAGACGCGCGGGGCGCGCACGTCGTCGGGCACCCCGTAAATATCGGCGATGAACTGCAAGTATTCGCGGCCTTTAAGACGCAGGAGGTGATCCGGGGAATCGCTCACGTAGCAGAGATGCCGCTTGGCCTCCACCGGGGACTTCGCCACGTCTATGCCGTCGACCTCGATCGTGCCCTTGGTGGGGTCGAGCACGCCGACCAGCATGTTGAGCAGGGTTGATTTGCCGGCGCCATTCGGGCCGAGCAGGCCGAAGATCTCGCCGTCCCTGATTTCCAGCGACAAATCCTTGACGGAATAGCTTTTCCCGCCGTTGTACGACTTGCTGACGTTCTTGATACTGATCATGTTGACCTCCCTTGCGAAGGTGAGCGATATGCTCAGGATTGGTTTCGTTCATTCTCCCACAGGATCGGGAATTTGGGCGCGGAATCGGGAATTTGCCGCCAATGCTCGCAGGGCGGCCGAAGCTTGCGGCGCAGGCCGTTCGCTGTTCGCGCCTGAGCAATTCGTCGTACGCTCCCGGGCTATCCGTCGTCCGTCTTGGGCAATTCGCCGACCGAACCCGGGACGTCCGCCGTTCGCCTTGGGCAGCCCGCCGTTCGCCCCCGAGCCGCCCGCCGATCGCCCCCGGGCTATCCGTCGTCCGACCCCTTCGTCATGCCGGGAACGATAAGGCCTGTTGAGACGGCATGCACAGCCAGACGCAGAATGTTGTCGTAACCGGTTTTCGCGAGAATCTCCGAAATGTGGCGCTTCACCGTGCCCTCGCTCACGTACAGCTCGGCCGCAATCTCCTTGCGCGTCTTCGTCTCGCATACCAGGCGCAGGATGTCCAGCTCGCGCTCGGTGAGCTCGGCCGCGTCGGAGAAGATGCTCTGTTGCGCCGCGGGGAACGTGGAATAGCCGTTCATCGTCGAACGGATGACGCCCAAAAGCTCGGCCGTCCCGACGTTTTTGTAGACGAAGCTGTCGACGCCGGCGTCGCGTGCCTGCTGCACGAAGGTGATCTCGGGCATGCCCGTCATGATGATCACGCGCACCTCGGGATG
>CAVDXU010000044.1:3181-16321 GCA_963613135.1 bacterium | reverse complement strand
GGGATGTACAGCGGGTTCACCAGGATCTTCGCCAGCGAGACGAACGGCTGCGGCAAGATGGCCACGCAGTTCTCCTGCTGCTGCATCATGTTGAGCACCTCAAGCGGGCTCGACTTGAATTCCAGGTTGAACGTGCCCTCGAGGCCGTTTTTCTTCAGCAGCGCCTCGATGGTGTACTCCGGCGTGCCACCCTCGCCGTAGCTGTAGACGGTGCGGCCTTTGAGGTCGTCGAGGGTGGACAGTGACGCGTCGTTGGTCATGACGTAGAGCACGCCGAGGTTGTTGATGCTGATGACCTGGTATTCGTTCTTCAGCTCCTTGTTGTTGTACAGGATGGGGCCGATGTTGCTCGGCAGGGTGCAGATGTCGTAGTCGCCCTTGTTGAACAGCGCCGAGAGGCCCACGTAGTCCACGCCGTTGGGTTCGAACGTGAAATTGTTGGTGGTCTTGCCCGCCTGCGCGGCCACGATGAACTGCGACAGGCCCATCGACGGCGGGCCCATGATCAACCCGACGCGTACGTCGCACGGATCGGGCGAGCCGTTCAAGTCGCGCGCCTCTGCATGCGTGGAGAACGTGGTGCCGCCGGTGGCGGCATCGGTCGAGGCCGAGGTCGCGGAACCCTTCGCGCCCTCGCCCGACGAGCAGCCGGGCAGCGCGAACGCGCTCGCCGCCGCAACCCCCGCCAAAGCCGCGAAGCCGCGGCGCGTCATCGATCTATTTTGCATACCGTTCTCCTTATCCGAGACGCCGGCTGAAAGCCCGACGTCGTTCGCCCTTCGTCCAATCAAAGCCAAGCGCCGGGCAACCGCCGGATCTTCCACGTGGGAAAGGACCTGCGCAAGCACGCCTCTCGCAAGCTATTCCGTTGTTGCGGGATTGCCCAAGATGTATCCGTATGCGCAGGTCATTCATTGAGTAACCCTACAAGTTGCCTACAGATAACTGACTCGATGGAGGGCATTCTACCCTAAGGGCAGGCGAAATTACAAGAAAAAGTTACCATAAAGTGCCTTTTTCTTTGCTGAAGGTAACAATTGTCACCTTCGCAGTTCAAAGGGCGAGTTAACCCAGGCTATGGATAATGAGAAGGATCTGGCAGAACCCCGGCTGGCAGAGCCCGCGTTACAAGACCCCGGCTGGCAGGGCATCGCGTTACGGCTCGATGATGCGAACCTTGTGGCCGTTCACCTCGATCAGCCCGCTTTCCTGCATGGCACGCAGCTCGCGAATGAGCGATTTCTCGGCAACGCGCAGGTACGTCGCCCATTCCGCGCGCGAAAACGGCACGGTAACCAGCCCGTCCTCGTCAGGAGCGAGCGTATGCAGGTACGCCAGCACGCGATCGGTCAGGCGCGGCTCGCCGACGACGGACAGCGTCTTCGAAAGCACACCGATCTTCTTCGACATCTCGACCGATAAATTCTCACGCAGCACGAACGCATGGGGGCTCGTGGTCTTCTCCAGCTGCTTGGCGGGAATGCAGAGGACGCGCGACGGCTCGATGGCTCGGATATTGACCGGCGAGTGCTTCAGCGTATGGGGCACGGCCTCGGCGAAACTTTCTCCTGGGCCGAATTCGCACACAACGCGATCCTGCCCGCCCTGCGGCATGGACGCCTGCACCCTGCCGGAAATGACGATCGGGTAATAGCTCAGCGAATCGCCGGCGCGGCACAGGATCATCCCCTCATCAAGCGTTTTGGTGCGCGCATCCACCTCTTTGAGCAGCTCTTCGCGAGAAGAAGCCGGGATGCTTTTGAAGACGGGCGAGTTCCTCAGAGCCTTGATGTCGCTGCGTTCGATCGCCATGATCCGCTCCTTGCCTGATTGGAATCGCTCGTCAAAGTAACGTTTGTTACTTTTTGTTACCCTTGTCTAATAGTATGGCACAAAGAAAGCCGCCCTGTAAGGAGCGGCTTTCCAAATCCACACGGAATGTTTCGCGCCGTAAACCGCGGCGGCATCTTGCAGCGCATCTCGCAACGTCGGAAATCGCGCGTACGCGGCCTCCCTCGTCGCCTACGCCGGCGGCTGGCAGACGACGGCTGGCGGCCGGCGGACCCTACGCCAACAGCTGGCGGCCGGCGGCTTCCAGCTCGTCGAGCAGCGCATCGGCCGCTTCGCGCGAGGCGTCCTTCGCGAACACGTACAGCTTGATCTTCGGCTCGGTGCCGCTCGGGCGCACGATCACCTTGTTGCCGCCCGCGATATCGAACTCCACCACGTTGGCCGACGGCAAACCATCGACGCCGCCCTGATAATCCACGACCTTCTCGACCGCACGGCCCGCAAGCGACGTCGGCGCGTCGCTGCGCAGCGCGGCCATCAGCTCGGCCATCTTCGCGGCGCCGTCGGCACCCGGATACGACAGCGACACGGTGCGGTTGAGCCACCAGCCGTGCTTCGCGTACAGATCGCGCATCGCCTGGGCCAGGTTCTTCCCCTCAAGTTTGTAGAACTGCGCCATCTGGCAGATGAGCAGGCTGGCGTTGACGGCATCCTTGTCGCGCACATGGTCGCCCGAGAGATAGCCGTAGCTTTCCTCGAAACCGAAGATGAAACGATCCGCCTCGCCGGCGTCGGACAGCTCGGTGATGATGTCGCCGATGTACTTGAAGCCCGTCAGGCAGCGGCGCAGCTCGAAGCCGTATTCCGCAGCCAGCGCATCGACCATGGCCGACGACACGATGGTGGTCACGGCCACCTTGTCGGAGAGGCCCTCCCCGCGCTCGGCGCGCATGCGGCAGATGTAGTCGAGCAGCAGCACGCCCATCTCGTTGCCGGTCAGAAGCGTGTAGTCGTCGCCGTCCTTGCAGGCTACGCCCACGCGGTCGGCGTCGGGGTCGGTGGCCAGCAGCAGGTCGGGATGCACCTGCTCGCACAGGTCGATGCCGCGCTGCATAGCCTCGCGGATCTCCGGGTTCGGATAGGGGCACGTGGGGAAGTTCCCGTCGGGCTGCTCCTGCTCGGGCACCACGGTGACGTCGGAGACGCCCGCGCGCGCGAGCACGGTGGTCACCGGAACCAGGCCCGTGCCGTTGAGCGGCGTATAAACCAGCTTCAGCGGCGCGGCGGAAATCTGCTCATCGGAAAGGTTGTTCACCGAGCGCGCCAGCACCGCGTCGTAGTAGCGCTCAAGCACCGCGTCGTCGATCCATCGGATGGTGCCCGCGGCGACGGCTTCGTCGAAGTCCATGGTCTTCACGCCGGAAAACGCATCGGTGTCGGCAATGGCCGACGAAATGGCCGCCGCGGCCTCGGACGTGATCTGGCAACCGTCGGGGCCGTAGGCCTTGTAGCCGTTATAGGGCGCGGGGTTGTGGCTCGCCGTCATGCAAATACCGCCCGAGCAGCCCAGATCGCGCACGGCCCACGAAAGCGTCGGCACCGGGGAGATGCGCGGGTACACGTGCACGGCAACGCCGTTGGCAGCCAGGATGGCGGCCGTCGTCTTCACGAACAGCTCGCCCTTGTTGCGGCTGTCGCGCGCGATGGCCACCGACGGAGCCTCGAAGTGCGCGTTCAGGTAGTCGGCGAAACCCTGCGTCGCACGCCCGACGGTGTAGATGTTCATGCGGTTCGTGCCCGCCCCGATAATGCCGCGCAAGCCGGCGGTTCCGAAGGAAAGGTCCTGGAAGAAGGCGTCGACCATGGCGGAATCGTCGCCGGCATCGGCTGCAGCCTTCATGTCGGCAAGCTCGGCGGCAATCTCGGCATCGACCGCGTTGTCAATCCAATACTGCAGTTCAGCACGCACATCGCGTTCGCTCATACGTTCGCTCCTTCTTCAAGCCCGCCGCATGATGCCGACGGGGGCAAAGCCGCACCGCAACAGCGCGGCCCCTCGGTTTTCATCTGCGGATATTGTAAACGAAGTGCAACCCGCCCGGGCGAACACGACAGCATCGGCGCAACCGGGCGGCCTTGCCGTACAATAACGCCCATGGAAAAGACGCTCATGAACATAGTCGACGCATTAAGGCAGGAGCGGCGGCCCCTTTCGCCAGATGCCCTCGACAAGATCATCCGTGCGCGAAACCGCGAGGTGGCAGGCCCCGTTCGCTATGTGGCAAAAAAGCAGCTGCTCCCGTTCTACCAGGACGTGAAGGAGCACGATCGCGAAACGTGGCAGGGGTGGGGCATCAACGACGCGCTTGAGGCGAACCTGGTGCGAACGCTTCAAGTCAAGCCGCGCCGCACCGCTTCGGGCGTCGCGACGGTCACCGTCCTCACGAAGCCCTGGCCCTGCTCAAGCGCCTGTTTGTACTGCCCCAACGACATCCGCATGCCGAAAAGCTACCTTGCCGACGAGCCTGCCTGCCAACGCGCCGAACGCAATTGGTTCGACCCATATCTGCAGGTGATCGCGCGCCTGAACACGCTGCATCAGATGGGGCACGTCGTCGACAAGGTCGAGCTCATCGTGCTCGGCGGCACCTGGAGTGACTACCCGGCGGGCTATCAGGTTTGGTACGCCCACGAATTGTTCCGCGCCTTGAACGATTTCGGCAGCGAGGCTGCGGCGGCGCAGTGCGAAGCGCGGCGGGAACTCTACCGACACGCTCACATCGCCTGCGAGCGCGACGAGCTGGCCGCGGAGGCAGCAGAAGCGCAGGCAAACGTGAACGCCGGCCGCACCACCTATAACCAATCGGTTCGCGAACGCTACGCCGCCGGCGGCTGGGCCGAGGTCGCGCAGTGGCAGACCGCCGCCTCAAGCGACCTTGAATGGCAGCAGAGCGCCAATGAAACCGCAGCTCATCGATGCGTCGGGCTCGTCATCGAAACGCGCCCCGACGTTGTTGATGCGCCCCAACTGACGACGCTTCGCCGCCTTGGCTGCACGAAAATCCAAATGGGCATCCAAAGCCTTGACGAGGGCATCCTGCGCGCGAACCGGCGGGGCATCGACGTCGATCGCATGCGGCGGGCCTTCGAAACCGCGCGCATCTTCGGCTTCAAAACCCACGCGCACTTCATGGCGAACCTGCTGGGCGCGACGCCTGAAACCGACGCGGCGGACTTCAAACGCATGGTCAACGATGCCGCTTTCAAGCCCGACGAGATCAAGCTGTACCCCTGCGCGCTGGTCGACGGCACGGGCCTTGTGCGGCATTGGAGGGACGGCACCTGGCGGCCCTATGGCGAAGACGAGCTGATCAACCTGCTTGCGGACGACGTGCTGGCCACTCCCGCCTTCACGCGCATCTCGCGCATGATCCGCGACATATCGGCGCACGACATCATGTGCGGCAACAAGAAGGTGAACCTGCGCCAGCTCGTCGACGAGGAGCTGGCGCGACGCGGACAGCCGATTCGCGAGATCCGCTCGCGCGAGATCGCCTTCGGCGCGGCCGACGACGCGCAGCTGACCCTTGACGAGGTCGCCTACGAGACCACTAACACGCACGAAAGGTTCCTGCAGTGGGTGACGCCCGATATGCGCATCGCAGGCTTTCTGCGCCTGTCGCTGCCAAATGCCGACTACGTGCGCGAACACGCCGACGAGCTGCCCGTTTCGCCCGATGAAGCGATGATCAGGGAAGTGCACGTGTACGGACGCGTGGCGGGCCTGGGCAAAGGAGGCCAAAACGCCCAGCACCGCGGGCTTGGCCGGGCGCTGGTCGAGCGCGCCTGCGAGATCGCGCATGGGCAAGGTTACCAGGCCGTGAACGTGATCAGCGCCATCGGCACGCGCGGCTACTACCGCAAGCTGGGCTTCGTCGACAACGGTCTCTACCAGCAGCGTCAACTGTAGACTCCGAAGCAGCCCGTTTAACCGCTTCGACGCAAAAAAGGGGCGACCGAAGTCGCCCCTTCCACGAACGGTTTCTTGCGACCGCGGCGCTACTTGACGGTGAGCACCGGGATCTCGGTTGCGCGCAGCACGCCGAAGCTGACCGAGCCGAGCATGCCGCGAATGGCGCCCAGGCCACGACGGCCCATGACGATCAGGTCGACGTCGTTCTTCTCGGCGTAGCGGGCAAGCGCGTCGGCCGGGGCCGTCGCGGCGACGGCCGCAATCTGCAGACGATCGCCCAGGCCCTCGATGTCCGCTGCCAGATCCTTCTCGACGTTCGCCTTGGCCTCGTCGAGCACATGCTGCACGATGCCCTGATACTCCTCGTAATCAAGCATGCCGTAGGGAACGCCATCGAGCGACCCTGCCGTGTTCAGCGCATCGGCGCCGACGTAGCTGGAGGGAACCGCGTGCACGACGGTGATTTTCGCCTCGGGGTCGTTCGCCACGAGGTCCTTTGCGTACGCCAAAGCGTTCTTCGCGTGCTCGGAACCGTCATAGGGAACCATGATGTTGCTGAAGTTCATGTCAAGCCTTCCTCTCCTGTCGCGCCGCCCATCCGGGCAGGCGCTTAATCGGCACGTCCCCGCACCGCGGGACCGTTGGCGGCATCCGGCACGCCGAAGCTGCAGAATGCGTTCACGGCGATTGACCACCTCAAACGCAAGCCAAAACTCAAATCCGATTATACCCCATCGATATACGTGGGAGACCTTCGATGTTCAGCCCTAAACGTTCTGCGTACGCAAGCCAGTGCTGAAAGGACGCGTCCGATATCGCATGTTCGATACCACACGCTTCGCGATCGGCGGTTTTTTCATCAATTCCCAGCTTTTGAGTGAGAAACGCGAACATAACCTTATGGCGGCACAGCACCGCGACGCCGCGCGCGAACCCGTCCGGGGTCAGACGCACGCCGCCATACGGCTCTTGATGCACCATGCCCTCTTCGCGCAGGACATGAATCGCCTTGCTCACCGAGGCCTTCGTCACGTCAAGCTCGCTTGCGATGTCCACGTTGCGAACGGCATGCGTCAGCGAACCGCCAATGGAGACGATCGCCTCGAGATAGTCTTCGCTTGATGGAGTTAACTTTTCCAATGCTGTCCCCCCTCCATAAATCCCCCCAATAAAGAAAAAGGCAACGGGAAGAAGGGGGGTCTTCCCGTTGCCGTGATGTGCAGTGAACAGCCAGACGAGAGGAGCCTTCACTGCCGGGTAAGCATCATTTCGTCGATCGGCTTTTCAGGTCTTTCGGCCTTCCTGCTCGATGCCTTTCGCCTTTCGACAGGGGTTAGATTACGCTAACCGTTAACCTAACGCAACTATTGTCCGACTCCCCTACATTTTCTTCATAATTAGCCGTGGCATACTTGTTTTACGGTGCCCGCACCCCCCTACGCCACGAGCTTCGACTTCTCCACTTGCTCGACGAACCAGTACGTCAGTTTCGAGAGCATCGGGCGCAGCAGACCCATCACGATGAACGGGATGAGGAACGCCAACTCGAGGCAGATCTCTATCCAGAAGTCGTTCTGGTACACGCCGAACGACGCGGCGCGCATGGCGTTGATGATGTGCGTCGCCGGCAAAAACGGGCTGATGTCCTGGAAGAACTGGGGCAAAAGCTGCAGCGGGAACGATCCGCCGCCGCCGGTCACCTGCACGATGAGCAGCAGCACGGCGATAGCCTTGCCCAGGTTGGCGAACAGGCTGACCATCGTGTAGACGATGAACCCGAACACGATGCCGGCAACCCAGAAGCAGATCAGATACAGCAGCGGATTCTCCACCTGCACACCGACGAACAGCATGTTGCCCAGGCACAGCACCGTCGACTGCATGAGCGATATGATGACCGTCGCGCCCCATCGCCCGAAGAACAGCTCGTGCGACTTCGGATTCTCAAGTCCCGCCTCGCGCTTCGCGCGCTCGGAGACCACGGGATTCACAAGCACCATCATCAGCAGGGCTCCAACCCATAAGGCGAGCGTGGTGTACAGCGGAGCCATGGCCGAGCCGAAGTTGTCGGCCGCGAACACCGCCACGCGCTCAATCCCGACCGGTGCCGACACGGCTTTGGCGAGCGCCGTGGGATCGGATCCGATGACTTCCTTGAGGCTGTCAAGCTTGCCGGAATCCAGCGCGGTTTTGATGCGCGCGGAAAGATCATCGAGCTTGTTGGCCGATGCGCGCAGCTCGTTCGCCATGGATTCGATGGAGTCCTGCGCCGTGGACAATTTGCCGGAAACGGTGTTCGCCGAAGACTCAAGGCTATCGCTCACACCCGAAAGCTGGCTTGCGCGTGAGGAAAGCTGGCTTGCCGCCGTTGAAACGCTGTTCGCCAGCTCCTCAAGACCGGGCTTCAGGTTTTCGTCATAGTCGGTTTTCAGCGCCGCGATATCCGAGCGCGCTTCCTCGACTTTCGCTTGCACGTCGGTGCGCTTCTGCTCAGCGTCACCCTTGCCCGCCTCGATCGAATCGGCGCCGGAATTCAGGCTGTCGCGCAATTTCTCGAGCGCCTCGATGGAGGCGTCCAGCTGCTTGACGACCGACTGGATAACCGGCTGGTACTGCTCATCGACGTTCGCCTCAAGCTGATCAAGCTCGTCGCGAACAACCTGATATTGCGCGATCTGAGCATCTATATCATCGGCTCGATTCCGCAGGTTTTGCGCGCCGTTTTCAGCGTTTTTGTCCATCTGATCGTACACCTCGTCGATGGAACCCGACACGCCATCGAAGCTCGAGGTCGATTGCTCAAGCGCATCCGAAAGCGCCGACACCGACGTCTTCATCGCGTCGCCAACGGTGATCGCGCCTTCCTTTGCGCCCGATGCCTGGCCCTCTGCCTGCGTGACCGCGGCCTGCGCGTCTCCGAGCAGCTTGTTCGAGCTGTCCACCAGCGTGCGCGCCGACTTGGTGAGCGCCGCATAGGAATCAAGCACGTCGGCCGTGTTGTTCATCTGGTCGGCCGAGGATGATATGGTCGTCGAAAGCTTGGTGAAGGTGCCCTTCGCATCGCCCTCGTCGAGCACCGTCGAGAAGGTGTCGACCAGCCCGAGCGACACATCCGACAAGGTTTCCGCGAACGTGGTGTTCACCTGCGCCGACACCTTGCTTGATGCCTGATCGGTCACGCGCGGCGCAACCGCGTTCTTCTTCTCGTTCTCGTAGTAGATGATCTGAGCGCTCTCGGCGTCCGACGTGTAGAAGCTCATCATGTCGCGGCTGAAGTTTTCCGGGATGACCACGGCAGCGTAGTACTTGCCCGATTTCGCGCCGTCGATGGCGTCCTCCTCCGTGGTGAAAACCCAGTCCAGCTGGTCGTTTTCACGCAAAGCCGATTCGACTTTGTCGCCGACGTTGAGGGTCGTCGGCAGCAAATCGCTGTCGAACCCTTCATCGGAGTTCGCCACGGCCACCTTCAGGTAGCCCGTGTTATCGAACACGCTCCAGCACGCGATGACGTTATACCACGTGAAAATGGAGGGCAGCAGCACAAGCGCCAGGATGAACACGACGGTGACCACGTTGCCGAACAGATGCTTGGCGTCATAGCAGAACAGCTTCCAGATATTATGCATGGTTGCCCTCCTGCCCCTTCTTGCCGGATTTCTTGCCCTTGCCCGCGGCGTCGGCCTTGCTCTTCTTGCGCTTCTTGTCCTTATCGTGCTTGCCGCGCTTCTTGGGCTTGGCGGCGGCGGATTTCGAAGCTGGCTTATCAGCGGAAGCGGAGCGCTTGGCGGCCGGCTTGCCAGCAGCCTTGCCGGACGAAGGCTTGACGAACGAGTCGTCGACAGGAACGCCGGCCGACTCGCCAGCGGACCCACCGGCTGGCGCGATACGCTGGCCGGGCTTCACGGCCTCCTGCGCGCCGCCTTCGCGCGCACCCTCGCTTGCAGCCATCTCAGCGCGGCGCACCGAGGCCGTGCGACGACGGCGCTGCCTTAAATGGCGCAAGTCAAGCGCGGAAAGCGATTGCGGTTCGATGGTGACCGTCGGAGCCTCTACCTCGAGCAGCTCCTCGTCGTCGGCGGGCGGCTCGTCATCGGCGGAAGACATCACGCTCGGGCCTTCGAACACGGCCTGCTTGCCGCTGGCCGCAAGGTCCATCAGGGACTCGCCCGCGCCGCTTGCGGAAATGGCGGCGTCGTTCGCCGCTTCGCCGGGCATGGCGGCGATCTTGCCCTTCGGCTCGCCATCGGGTTCGGCGCTTCCACCCTTGCCGGCCGCCGCGTCGCCGGCCGCGTCCCGAGCCGGGGCGTTCGCCGCGCCCGCATCGGCCGCCGCACCCTCGGTCGCGTCCTCGTCATCTGCACCGACCGCGGTCGAGACGCCCGGATCGCCCATCTTCAAGATGGACGGCAGCGGCACCGAGATGCGCGCGGACGTCATGGCCGCCGGGATGAGCTCGCGCACGACCTTCTTGCCGCGGTTCGCCAAGTGACGGCGCAGCTCGTCGTCGGACATGCCATCGATGGCGGCCTGCCGCCTGATGTTCTCGCGGATGCTTTCCACAACCAGCAAAAACGCCATAACGATAACCAGCCATACCAGCCATGCCGTTAGAATTACAACCTTTTCAGTCATAGTAACGGCGAACAGGGCCGTGAAGATGATCGGCACCACGAACCCGGCGATAAGCGCCCCGCGCTTCAGCCGCGGGTAAAGCACCATGAACCGCTCGGCCTGCCGCTTCATGGTGTCGTGGAACTCCTCGTGATCGGAAAGCGCGCGGATAAGCTGCCCGATGCGGTAACGGCGCTCGGGCACGAGCGCGGCCTCGCCGTTGAGCAGGTCGCTCTCGGCAACCTGCTTGGCAACCAGCCGGTTGAGGTTGGTCAGTTGCGGGCGGGCGAACAGGCCGACCACGGTCATGACGAACATGATCAGCAGCATCACGCCCACATACGAGGCATACTGGCTTCCGTAGAAGCCGCCGAGCGTTTCACGCAACGCATTGATGCCGTACGTGAACGGGAACATCGGATATACCGCGCGGAAGAAGGCGTCGGTCATCTCGACCGGATACAAGCCCGTGCCGCCTGGAATTTGAACGAACACCATGATGATGCACAACCCGATGCCGATATGCTGCAAGCACGACGACAGGGCGTAGGTGATGCTCAGATACGTAAGGGACAGAAGAACCGCCGTGACGTAGAACGCGGGCACCGAGGCGGGCTCGACGCCGATGAACAGGCAGCCGGACACGCAGACGATGGCCTGCAGCGCCACCAATATGGCGAAGAACATCCAGCGGCCGATGTAACCCTGAACGACGGTAAGACCCGGAATGCCCTCTTTGTCGACCTCGAGCTTGAGGATGACGCACAGCATCAGCGTTCCCACCCATAAGCTCAGCGAGATGAACAGCGGCGACATGGCCGTACCATAGGCGTTGACCGGGTAGAGCTTCTCGGTGGTCACCTTCGTGGGCGACTGCATGAAGTCGGCGATTTTCTCGGGATCGACGCGCCCGTTGTCAACGAGCGACGAAACGGTGTTCGACGTGCTGAGCAGCGATACGTCCGTGCTCGCCTTGCCGACGGAGTCTTCCAGATCCTGAAGCACCGAATCGGTCTGCTTAAGCGAGTCGACCGCGACGTCAAGGGTGGAAGTAAGTTGATCGACCACGGCGGAGGCCTGATCGATCAGCACGCCCTGGTTGGCGATGGCGGCCTTCAGGTTGACAGCCGATGTCCCCACCTGCGATAAACCAGTGCTCACCTGCGGCAAGGCCGTGCCGAAAAGCTGCGTCTGATAACCGCTAGCGGCGTTGATGGAGTTCTGGGCGATGCCGTTAAGCGAGTTGGCGGCGCCGGATACCGCAGCCGCGGTCGCCGAGGTGTCGCGACTGAGCTGATCAAGGTCGTCGATGGCGCGCTGCAGACGCTCGTTGCGGTCGGTCAGATCGGAGATCGTGTGCCCGAGCAGCACCTTCTCCGGATTATCTATTTCCGGAGTCGGCATGGGGTCGAACCCGCCCTCGCCCGAGGAGCTGCCCTCGACGGTGTCGGGCAAGGTATCGTACACCGCCTGAAGCTGCTTGATGATGGCGTTGTTCATGTCGATAACGGCCTCCGCGCGGGCAATGGACGCCTCAACCGTGCCCTCGGCCTTCTCGATGGAAGAAGCCGCCGAATTGATGGACGTGGTCGCGTTGGCGGCCGCCTGCGACAGCGCCAGGTTGCCCTTGCTCAGGCCGGGCATCGCCACGGACGTGAAGTTCATGATGCTCGACTGCATGGAATTGGTCAGGTCGGCTACCTGCTGCAGCTGATCTTCGACGGTTTTCGCGTCGGAGCGCGCCTGGGACAGCTGGCTTTGCGCCGAGGATGCCTTGTCCCTGGCTTCCGACGCAGAGCGCGCAAGCTCGCCCACCGACGCGCGCGTATCGGCGATGGAGTCCTTCGCGCGGCGCAGCTGGTCTGCCGTGTCGGAGGTCGCACCGGCAAGATCGCTCTCGGCATCGGCAACCTTGTCGTTGAGCGTGTCAGCCACCACCGAGCTGACCGTCGAGACGAACTCGCTGTTGATCGTCTCGTCGAGGGTGGACGATCCGGCATCGGTCACCTTCGGCGACACAGGGTTGATCTTCTCGTTCACGTAATACTGGATGTCCGGCTGCTGGAAATCGCCCGACAGTATGGTGAACAGGTTCGACGTGAAGTCGCTGGGGATGACGAAGGCCGCATAGGCGCGCCCCGCCTGCACTTCCTCCATGGCTTCGTCGTAGCTCATGAAATCCCATTGGAGCTGCGTGTTTTCATGCAGTGTATCGACGATCTGATTGCCGAGGTTCATACTGCCCATCAGCTCGTTGTCGCCGCCGGCGTCCTCGTTCACCACGCAGACGCGCATGTTGCCCGTGTTGTCGTAAGGGTTCCAAAAACCGATGACGTTGAACCAGGTGTACGTCGAGGGCAGCACGACCAAGACGATGACGACGACCAAGGCGGCCGGGGTCTTCGCCAGGCGAAGCAGATCGCGCCCAAGCACGCGCAGAGCATTCAACATGACTAGCAGTTCCTCGTTTCCGTATGCGGCGCAGCGAATCTGCGCCGACTGCATGCCGCGGGCCCCTTGAGGGGATCACGGCACGATGCTTAAAGCTCACCTTGGTTGCTTTGCCTGCTTTCGAAGCAATGACCAGCGGTTTTAGACTAGCCCCATACTACGGTTGAACGCATAGGAAAGCAACAAGCCGGGAATAACCCGGCCTGCTGATCATTGTAAAATACCCCACCTGTGGAATGTCGCACTTCTACGGCAATCCCATAACCTGTTGGCTATTCGTTACCGTTCGTTACCGTTCGGACAACGAAGCGGCG
>CAVDXU010000044.1:0-3172 GCA_963613135.1 bacterium | reverse complement strand
CGGCGAGCCGGCGGCAAACTCTAGCGCGCAACCGGCTTTTCCGGAACCGTCTTGTCCACGAAGTAGATCTTGTACCACATGAGGAACATGTAGACGATCCAGATCTTGCGGCTGCGGTCGGCGCCGGCCTTGTGCTCGTCAAGCAGGCGCACCAGCTCGTCGGTGTTGAAGAACTCACGTGCAATGTCGCCGGTGAACCATTCCTTCACCTGGTTGTAGTACTTGTCCTCGCGCAGCCAGTTCACCACTGGCACGGGAAAGCCGAGTTTCTCCTTCTGGGCCCAGTCGCGCGGGATGGCGCGCTCGGCGGCTTCGCGCAGGGTGATCTTCGTCTGCTGCTCATTAGCCTTCAGCGGCGTGGGGATGGTGGCGGACACGTCGAACACGCGGCGGTCCAAAAACGGCACGCGCGATTCGAGCGAATGGGCCATCGACATCTTGTCGGTTTTCAGCAGGATGTCGCCCACCAGCCAGAAGTACAGATCGACGTACTGCATGCGCGTGGTCTCGTCCAAGCCGGCCACCTCGGCGTACACCGGCGCCGTCAGCTCCTGCGGGGTGGGCGCGTCGCAGCCGCCGCGCAACAGCGCCGCCCGCTCGTTGGTGGTGAAGGCCACGCCGTTGGCGTTGGTATAGTACCAGTCCTCGGGGGTTTCGCTCGCGCGCTCAAGATAGTTCGCGCCGCGGATGCCCAGCTTGCGCATGGCCCCCGACGCCCCGCGCAGAAGCCCCTTCGGCGCCCAGGACAGCTTCGCGTTGGAAAATGGCGTCTGGTAGATGCGGTAGCCGCCGAAGAACTCGTCGGCACCTTCGCCGGAAAGCACGGCCTTGACCTGCGTCGCAGCGATCTGATCGACGAAGTACAGCGCCACCGCCGACGGGTCGGCCGACGGCTCGTCCATGTGCCACTGCACGCGCGGCAGGCTTTCCCAGTATTCCTCCTCGCCAATATGCTTGGACGTGTTGGCGATGTGCAGCTCGTCGGCAAGCTCCTCGGCCCAGGAAATCTCGTCGCGCATGGTTTTCCCGCCGGCGCCTTCCTGGTTGTTGGCCGCGGCGTTCTTGTAGCACTCGAAGCCCACGGTGAACGTCTTGATGTCGGGGTTCTCCTTCGCCAGGCACGCCGCCATGTAGCTGGAGTCGATGCCCGAGGACAGGAAGCTGCCCACCTCGACGTCGGCCACGTTGTGATAGCGCACGCTGTCGCGCATGGCCTCATCGATGGCGTCGACGGTGGCCTCGCGCGAACGTTGCTCGTCGAAGCGGTATTCCGGGCGCCAGTAGCGGCGCATGGTGGTGGTGCCGTCGGCATGCACGGTCATGCAGTGCGCCGGCGGCAGCTTGAAGATTCCCTTGAAGAACGTCTCGTCCAGGGCGCTGAACTGGAAGCACAGGTACTGCTCGAGCGCGGCACGGTTGAGCTCGCGCGTGTAGGCCGGATGCTCCAAGATGCACTTGATCTCGCTGGCGAAGATGAACTGGCCGTTTTGCTGCGTGTAGTAGAACGGCTTGATGCCGAAGAAGTCGCGCGCGCAAAACAGCTCGCGGCTTGCGCGGTTCCAAATGGCGAACGCGAACATGCCGCGCAGGCGGTCGAGCATGCCCTCGCCCCAGTGCAGGTAGCTGGTGAGCAGCACCTCCGTGTCGGAGTTGGTCTTAAAGGACCAGCCGTAGCCCTCAAGCTCGGCGCGCAGGTCCTGGTAGTTGTAGATTTCGCCGTTGAACACGATGGCGAAATCGCCCTTGGCGGCCGCCTGCTCGGGCGTGGAGCACAAGGTGCCGTCAAGATGCTGCGCCGGCGAGGTGATGGCGGCGTCGTGGTTGTTGGAGGCACGCACCATGGGCTGGTTGCCGCCCGCGAGGTCAATCAGCGACAGACGGCGATGCCCGAAGGCGATGCCGCTTTCCGCGTCAAGGTACTGGCCTTCGCCATCGGGGCCGCGATGCGCCATGATGTCGCACATGGCCTTAAGCGTGGGCAGGCTTTTCTCGTCAGCTTGGGTGAATCCGCAGATACCGCACATGGTGGGCTTCTCCAATCTTGTTGTCGTTGCGCTCATGATACCGAAAGCCGCGCGGGCGGGCGCGTCTGCCGCGAAAAGCGCAGATTTGCGAAGAGCGGGCGGGCGCGCAGAGAGCGGGGCGGCGCGCAAGCGGGCGGGCGGGCGAGGCGGCGGGCGGGACGGCGTGCCCGCGGGCGCGCAAGGATGCTAGACTGAAGCGGCACGCACTGCAAGAGAGGAGCTCATATGAAGATCTCAGTCGAACTTGAAGGTGGCCTGCTGTCCGATCGTTTCGGGAAATATGCGCCCGAAGCCGATCGCCTCGAGGGATTCCCCATACGGTCGTTCCCTATCTCCATCGAGGAAGTGCCGGACGGAGCGAAATCGCTTGCGGTGACGTTCGTCGACTTCGACGCCATTCCCGTGGGCGGCTTTTGCTGGATTCATTGGACGGCATGCGACATCGCGCCGGATACCGCGCTCATTCCCGAAAACGCGAGCGCTGCCGGCAGCGTCGCGATGGTGCAGGGGCGTAACAGCAATTGGTCGCCCATGGCGCACGGCAGCGGCAATCCGAACGTGTACGCCCGCTATTGCGGGCCGCAGCCGCCCGACGCGACGCACGAATACACGCTAACGGTGTACGCACTCGACTGCGAGCTGGATTTGCCGGAAGGGTTCTACCTCAACGAACTGCGCCGCGCGATGCAGGGGCATGTGATCGAGGAAGCGAGCATCGAGATCCCCAGCAGGGCATAAGGGCTGCAGGGCGGGGGCAGGCACCCGCCTGGGGTGCCCGCCTGAGCCGCCCGGCCTGGGCAGCCGCGGGTCGGTTGGCCTGCCAGGTCGGCTGGCCTGACAGCCCGGCCGGACCGACACCGTCGTCCCAACCGCCAGCCAGTCCTTCCTCGACCGCCCCGGTCATCGCGCGGGCAAGGCTATTGCTTGCGCCCGCTTTGCCGCTTCGTCGCCAGACGGCCCTTGCCGATAGCTGCGCCCGCGACGGCGGAAAGGCCGGCGATGAGCGCGAGGCCCGCAGCGTCGCGGGTGCCATCGCCGGTGGCGGGGGACGCTTTACCGGCTTTTCCGGCGGCCACCGTGCTCGCGGCGGCCTTCGTCGGCTCGGGCTTGGCCCCGGCATCCGGCTCCTGCCCAGGCTGGGGCGCAGG
>CAVDXU010000043.1:0-16536 GCA_963613135.1 bacterium | reverse complement strand
TGGTGGCTGCGTTCCGTTGCGTCCGGTTCCGCGTCCAACGTGTGCGACGTCAACAGCTACGGCGGCTCTGCCTACTGCGCCTCGGCGACGAACGTCTGGATTCGCCCCCGCCCCGGCTTCCTCGTCGGCTAGCCAGCCGAGTGCTCTATACTCTGCTTCTGATGCGACCGCCTTGCGCGGTCGCATCCATGCCCGCGCAGCGGGCCGTTTTTTCCGCCACGTTTTTCAGGAGGTGCCATGAGCGGCGTCTACCAGCGCAACCGCGAGGTCTCCGAGTACAAGTTCTTCACGCAGGCCATCGCCATCCGGGTGGAGGTCAACAAGCTGATGGCGTCCTCCTCGGTGGTGCCCAAGGCCTACCGGCTGCTCAACGCCGTGCCCACGGTGGAGACGGCGCGAAGCATCGTGTACAACGTCAACCGCGCCGACTGCTTCTACCCCAACAGCTCGTTCAACGCGCTGGAGCGCAGGCGCTACCTCACCCTGGCCATAGCGGACTGCGAGCAGCTGATGCTCGACATGCAGTGCCTCATGGACATGGGCCTGCCCGTGAACGCCAACCGCTTCGAGGCGCTGGCGGGCATGGTCGAGGAAGAGGTGAAGCTGCTCAAGGGCGCGCGCAAGAACGTGCGCATCACCGGCAAGCGGACGCTCGACGAGCGAATCGCCGCCGCGAGGGCCGAGCTTGGGCGGCTTGAGGACGAGAAGGCCGAGGACATGCAGCTCGCGGCCGAGGGCGAGGAACCCGCCCCGCCGACCCGGGCAAGCGCCAGCGCCGAGCAGCTGGGGTTGCTATAATGGGCGGCGGTCGCGCCTTGTTTATCGGTACAATTGGTGGCTGCGTTCCGTTGCGTCCGGTTCCACGTCCAACGTGTGCTACGTCAACAACAACGGCAATGCCAACTACAACTCGGCGACGAACGTCTGGATTCGCCCCCGCCCCGGATTCCCTTATTGCCGGACCGAGTAGGCTCACAAGCCGAAAGCAGAGCGCGAAGAGGAAGGAAGGCGCGACCGTCGGGCGACCGCCCGTAAATACGCACCCCGCGAGGGTGGCCGGACGCTGCTTGCATGGCGCGGCGCTCCGTGGCTCCGCCGCGTTTCATGGCCATACCTCAAGCGGCTGGAAGAGCCACATTGGAAGCCGTGCGGGGTGCCTCCTGTGAACTCCGAGCAGAGGCGGGCGGCCCGCCGAAAGCGCCGCGAGAAGAAGCGCGCAAGGGCAAAAGCCGAGCGCGTGAAGGCGTGCACGCTTGAGACCGTGGCCGACCTCAACAGCCTGTGCAGGGCCTCCAAGCAGGCCGCGCGGGGCGTCATGTGGAAGGCGTCCACGCAGCGGTACATGAAGGGCTACCTGCGTAACGCCGTCATGTCCCGCCGCGACCTATTGGAGGGGCGCGACGTATGCCGGGGCTTCATACGGTTCGACCTGTGGGAGCGCGGCAAGCTGCGCCACATCAGCGCCGTGCACTTCCCCGAGCGCGTGGTGCAGAAGTCCCTGGCGCAGAACGCACTGGTGCCCGCCATCGTCCCCACCCTCGTAGCCGCGAACTCCGCCAACATCAAGGGGCGAGGCACCGACTACGCCCTGAGGCTGCTCAAGCGCCACCTGGCCGCGCACTGGAGGCGGCACGGCGGCGAGGGCTACATACTGCTCGGGGACTTCTCGGACTACTTCGCCCGCATAGCGCACGGCCCCGTCAAGGAGCAGGTGGCCGCCGCGCTGCTCGACCCGCGCGTGGTGGCCCTGGAGCATCATCTGATTGACGCCCAAGGCGAGGTTGGCCTTGGCCTGGGCAGCGAGCCGAACCAGATATGCGCCGTGGCCCACCCCAACCGCATCGACCACTACGTGGCCGAGATGCTGCGCCCCGAGGCCTACGGGCGCTACATGGACGACTTCTACCTCGTGCACGAGTCCAAGGAGTACCTGCAGGTGTGCCTGCTGCTGATAGGGCGCAAGTGCGCCGAGCTGGGCATCGAGCTGAACCCGCGCAAGACCCGCGTGGTGAAGCTGTCGCGCGGCTTCACGTGGCTGAAGAAGCGCATCTTCTACACGGAGACGGGCCGCATAGTCGTGAAGCCGTGCCGCGACTCGATAACGCGGGAGCGCCGCAAGCTCAAGAAGATGGCCCGCATGGTCGCCGAGGGCGTCATGACCCCCGAGCAGGCGGAGCAGAGCTACCAGAGCTGGCGCGGCGGCATGAAGCGGCTGGACGCGCACCGCAGCGTGCGGGCCATGGACGCGCTGTACCGCAGCCTGTTCGGAAATCTCGCGGGGGGGGGTTGCTCAACGCAATCCAAACCGGGAGGCGACACGGATGGGAAGCTGCCCCTACCCTAACGGAAGGAGCGACCCATGACGGAACAGGAAATCGCGGGCGAAATCAACGGCTACAAGCAGCAGCTTGACCAGAGC
Source organism: bacterium (assembly GCA_963613135.1). Classification (GTDB taxonomy): domain Bacteria; phylum Actinomycetota; class Coriobacteriia; order Coriobacteriales; family Eggerthellaceae; genus Senegalimassilia. The sequence continues at coordinate 14,117 of CAVDXU010000043.1, read as the reverse complement.
GACTACAAGGTGATGAAGGCGGTGGAGCGCATCTTCTCGGCATCGTCCATCACCGACCTGCTGGCGGCCATCGCCGCAGCCGCCAAGGAGGTGGCCGAGGTCATCTCCCAGCGCCAGGCGTGGCGCGACAGAATCAACGAGCTGGAGGCCATGGAGCCCGACCAGCCCGAAGCGCCGCAGGCGTAGCGAGCGCCCCTCCGGGGGCGCTTTTCTTTTGCCCGGCGACACCTCGCCGACAATCGCCCCAGCGATTCGAGGAGGTGAGATAACGAATGACCGACGTGCTGGAAATCTTCGCGCCGTACGGCCCCGGGTCGCTTTTCGGCGCGCTGCTCGTGCTGGTGGCGCTGTACTTCGGCAAGCAGTTCCTCGAAGAGTTCAAGGCCCAGAACGAGCGCAAGGCGAACATCGACCTCAAGCGCGAGGAGCGCAAGCAGGACGAGGTGAACGAGCGCGCCCAACGCGACCGCGAGCGCAGCCAGATGGAGGGCCGCATCGCCGCGCAAATGGAGCGCAGCAACACGCTCATAGAGGGCATGAAGACCCTCATGGAGTCCGTGGTGGCCTCAAACGACGTGCTGCACGCCGACCTGGCCAACAGCCAGGCGCGAAGCCAGGGCATGGCGGCGCAGGTCGAGCACATCAAGGACCGCGTGGACCTGCTCTACGACAAGGAAACCAACAGCTAGGAGGAAGAAATGACCATCATGCAAGCACTGGCGGCCGTCGTGCTGTCCATCGCCGTGCCGTTCGCGGTGCAGCTAATCAAGACCGAGGCAATGACGGGCAAGGCCGCCCGCTGCCTGGCGCTGGCCTGCTCGCTTCTTGCGGGCGTCGTGACCGGCTTCGTGGGCGGCGTGCCCGCAGACCCCGGCGCGTGGGTCACGTGCGCGTTCGCCGTCGTGGGCGGCGTGCAGGCGGCCTACACCCTGTTCAAGTCCGTGGGCTTCACCAGCAAGTGGCTGGACGCCCTGCTGGGCGTTACCATCGGCGGGAAGGAGTAGGGCCATGGACTTCGAGAACCTGAACGCGGACGTTGACCGCATCCTCACGCAGCACTTCACCGCAGGCCGCTCCGGGCGCTCCATCCAGTTCACCGTGCTGCACTACAACGCGGGCGACCTCACCGTGGAGGACTGCTACAACGTGTGGCAGTCCCGCGAGGCGTCGGCGCACTACCAGGTGGCCAGCGACGGCACGGTGGGCCAGCTCGTGTGGGACCAGGACACCGCATGGCACGCGGGAGACTGGGACGCCAACTGCAAGAGCATCGGCATCGAGCACGCCAACCAGGGCGACGCCATCACCGACGCGTGCCTCGAGAGCGGCGCACACCTGCTGGCGGCCATCCACAAGTTCTACGGCCTGGGACGCCCCGAGTGGATGGTTAACGTGTTCCCCCACTGCCACTTCAGCGCCACCAGCTGCCCCGGCCCGCTCAAGGAGGGCACGAGCTTCCACAACCGCTACATGGCCCGCGCCCAGCAGTGGTACGACGCCATGGTGGGCGGCACCGAGCCGGGAGACGCGCCCACGGGCGAGGACACGCAGCCGAGCGGCGAGCACTCCGGCGAGGGCTTCGGCGGCACCTACCGCTGCACGGTTGACTGGCTGCGCGTGCGCGACGCGCCGGGCCTGGGCGGCAACGAGGTGGCCCACTACGACGCGGGAGAGACCGTGGTGCTCGACGACTGGTACAGCATCGCCGACGGCTACGTGTGGGGCCGCTACACGGCCTACAGCGGCGCTACGCGCTACATCGCGGTGGGCAAGGCCACGGGCAAGCCCGAGGCCGACGACTTCCTGGTGAAGGCGTAGCCGTGGCACGCCGCAGCGGCGCGAGGAAGCAGCCGGACCTGTGTTGGCTGTATTGGGTCGTGATGGCCGTGCTCGTGGCCGTGCTCGCGGCGGGCGTCCTCGCCCGAGCGTCCGAGGCGCAGGAGGTGCGGGTATCGCCCGCCCGCACCGACGGCCCCATATACGACCTGCCCGAGGGCATCGGCCAGGAAATCGTGTGCGACCGCTGCAACCGCGAGTACCTGCTGCTGACCACCGAGCAGGGCGGCGTGTTCCTCATGCCGTACATGGACGAGGACGGCCAGCAGGCCGTCATGCCGCAGGCCTAGAACGCAAAGAAGCCGCCCCGTATGGAGCGGCTTCTTCTATCTGACGAGCAGTATGAACGCTCGTTTTATGGCGAACACTTGTAGGTGTTCGCTTAATGTGCAGATGGTGGAGGCGCGGAGAATCGAACTCCGGTCCATACTACGAAATTCCTCAGGCTCTACAAGCTTATCCTGTTGTCGGATTTCGGAAACGCTCGGCCAACAGTCAAGCGTTGCGTCTCCTAGTCGGTTCGTTCTTTATCGAAGCCATACCGTCCACGTGCTTCGATGCAGTCCCCTGAAATGACGTCGCGCCCGAGTCGGGGACAACCCGGGGTTGACGTGCCAGGCGCTAATTAAGCAGCCATGGCGAGCGCCGGAGCGCTCTGAGAGTTGTTCTTGCCAATTAACTTGACGGTACCCCTGTTTAACGTGGCGAGGAGACCACGACCTGCTCCTCAGTTCAAACGTACCATGTCGAAACCAGTCGCCCCCGCAAATTTCCGGCTTGCTGCCGACGGCGGGACGCTGCGGTCCACCTTATCAAAGTTCAACGTTATCTTGCACCGATAACGCAAATGCTGATTTTACTTCAGCAGCGAGCCGAAATCCAGAGCGCTTTTAATATCGTCGAAGGCGCCCTTCATTTCCGCAGCGACCTTCACGCCGTCTTTAAATATTGCGTTCATATCATCGGTTGCCTGCTGCACGCCATCCCGCGTTATGCCGAGACTGCCATCTTCGGAAACCTCCACCGACTCAGAATCGTCTCTATGAGCAGCGGACGCAGCGTCGTCGGCGACACCTTGATCGTCCGCATCGTCTGCATCGTCATCAACGAGCAGATATTCGACTTCCTCGCCGTCCTCGAGCACCACGAACCCGATTCGGCCACCCTCTTCATCCTCGATATACCGGACGATATCTTCTTCGGACAACTCTAGCTCGACAAGCTCGTAGTCCTCTTCGGGCAGATCCCCCGAAAGCTCTTCCTTGCTCATCAACGGCTCCTCTCCTTCAACGCGCGCTCTATCTCGCGCCTCGAATCACGTTCCGCCATGCTCTGACGTTTGTCGTGCAGTTTCTTGCCTCGACAAACGGCGAGTTCAACTTTAACCAGGGAGTTCTTAGCGAAATAAATCTTGAGCGGCACCAGCGCCATGCCTTTTTCCTTGGTTTGCTGGTCAAGCTTGCGAATCTGGTTCTTATGAAGAAGCAGCTTGCGCTTGCGATCGGGGTCGGGATTGTTCAAATTGCCGAACGCATAAGGCGGAATATGGACGCCATGCAGCCAAACCTCACCGTGGCGGATAAGCGCGAAGCAGTCGGTAAGCTGGCAGTGATTGTCGCGCAGCGACCGCACCTCCGTGCCGGAAAGCACCAGTCCAGCCTCGTAGGTTTCCAGCACCTCGTAATCGTGGAGCGCCTTCCGATTGCGCGCGATCTCCTCGATCTGATTTTTCACCAGCTATTCCTCCCCCGTCCGGTCGCCCGCCACATCGGCGTCGTCGCCAGAAGACGCGGCGCCATGGCTCGCAAAATCACCACGCGACATTCCCGGGACGAACGTTTCCGCCCCTTCAAGCTGCTGCGCGAACGCGACGAGGAGGGTGACGCACGCATCCAAGTCGTCGAGGCAGATAACCTCCGTCGGCGTATGCATATAGCGAAGCGCCACCGAAACCAGACCAGTGGGGACGCCCGCCTTAGAAACCTGGATAGGCCAAGCGTCGGTTCCCGAATGCCCCGGCAGAGCCTCGACCTGGTACGGGATGCCAGCAGATTCAGCCGCGGCGACCAAACGCTCGAAAACTTCGGGATTGACGTTCGGACCCCGCCCGATGACCGGGCCGGCACCGCATTTGATATCCCCATACTTCGCATGGCTGATACCGGGATAATCGGTGGCATGCGTAACGTCGAAAGCAATGGCGACATCGGGGGAAACGCCGAAAGAAGAGGTGATGGCGCCACGCGTGCCGATCTCCTCCTGCACCGTGCATGCAGCCGTCACCGTCCCTGGAGCGCCCCCACGAAGGGACAGCTCCTCGAGCACGCGCGTGATGACCCACACGCCGCATTTATCGTCGAAGGCGCGCGAGGCGCCCATATGCTTGCCAAAACGCTCGAAACCGACACCGTAGGTTATAACGTCCCCCACTTTGACCAGTTTCTTCACCTTTTTTGCAGGCAGGCCCAGATCGATAACCAAATCGGAAAGGGGCGTCACCTTCGTACGCTCATCGGGAGAGATGAGATGAATCGGTTTGCGCCCGACAACGCCTCGCAGCGGTTTGTCGGAACCTGATGCATGCACATCGACGCGAAGCCCAGGCAAAACAGCGGCATCAACGCCACCGATCGCTGCAACCGAGAGGAATCCTTCGTCGGAAATGTGAACCACCATCAGCCCGACTTCGTCCATGTGCGCTGCAAGCATCAGCGATGGAGCATCCTGCGTACCGAGAACGCTTGCATGGACGGATCCCATCACATCTGTTTCCACCACATCGGCAAACGAAGAAACACGATCGCGCACCAGGGCGGCGATACGCTGTTCGCATCCGGTCGCAGACGGCGTCTCAAGCAACCGCTTCAGATACTTCTTGTCTTTCTTGCGCATACCATCCCCCTGTTTTTACCTGAAATAGCTCCGGCTCAAACGAAGCCGGCCGAAATTCAAACAGCTAATGCAATTGCTACGCGAGCACCTTCACAACGATTTTCCGAACGTGATTCGAGCCTTCGCCCAATGAACATCCGGGCTTGTGCGCATCCTCGGGGGCCAGAACAGCCAGTTCACCGGCATGCAGAGCAATCTCGGATGCGCGTCCTGCCGCATCGTAGAGGCCGAAATCCGCATCCACGTCGAACGAACCCGCCGGGCAAGCATCCTCAAGCGGAACGTAGAACACGGCTTCCTCGCCGGATACGACGAACTGCACATCATAGTAACGCCGATGCGCCTCGAATTGCTTTTCCGAAGCAGCAACCGTGTCATACTCCTGAACGTTCGCGAAAACGTCGTCGCCGGAAATCTCGTTTCGGCCAAGCGGGAGCGAAGCCAAGTCGTCGCGTGACAGAAACTCGAACGCCAGGCGAAAACGCTCGCTCAGATAATCGTTGCTCACCGCATGGGCGATATCCGTCACCAGCATGTACATCCCTCCAAACGATATCCCGCTGCATCACATGGGGTTACGCTAAAAATGGCCTTGCAAGAGTATCCGACGCCCACCACGATGAAAAGCCCCTTGGCGAATCTACGCAACGTCGGTCGGCGCACCCATGAACGCAAGCCGCTTACACGTTGAACTTGAAGTGCATCACGTCGCCGTCCTGCACCACATAATCCTTGCCCTCTTGGCGAAGCTTGCCCGCATTACGGCAACCGGCTTCCCCTCCAAGGGAAACGTAATCCTCAAACGATGCGGTCTCAGCCTTGATGAAGCCGCGTTCGAAGTCGGAGTGGATCACGCCGGCGGCCTGAGGCGCTTTTGCGCCGACGGGAATGGTCCAAGCACGGGACTCGGTTTCTCCACTGGTGAAATAGCTTTGAAGGCCCAGCAGGGCATAGGCGCTGCGAACCAGGCGGGCAAGGCCGCTTTCCGCAAGGCCCATAGCCTCAAGATACTCGGCCGCTTCTTCGGGGTCGAGTTCAGCAAGGTCGGCCTCGACTTTAGCCGAAATGGGAACAGGCTTGCAGCCATCGATTTCCGCCAAGTCGGCGTCAAGCTGGCCCTCGTCGACGTTGGCGATATAGAGAATCGGCTTCATCGTCAACAGATGCAGATCGTAAATCGCATCCTGCTCATCCTCGGAAAGATCGAGCGTACGCGCCCGATGCCCGTCATTGAGGCCCTCAAGCACCTTTTTCGCAACCTCAAGCTTCTTCACGCCAGCTTTATCGCGTTTGGCCTCCTTCTCAAGACGCGGAATGGCCTTGTCAAGCGTGGCGATATCCGCAAGGATAAGCTCGGTTTTGATGGTTTCGACGTCCGAAGAGGGATTAACCTTGCCATTAACGTGCACGACATCGGGATCGCTGAAGAAACGCACGACCTCGCAAATGGCATCCGTTTCACGAATGTTGGCCAAAAATTGATTGCCAAGGCCTTCGCCTTGGCTTGCACCTGCGACGAGACCGGCGATGTCGACGAACTCGACCGTTGCGGGCACGATCTTAGCCGGGTTGTCGATCTTCGCAAGCTCGGAAAGCCTCGAATCGGGAACGGGAACGATACCCACGTTGGGCTCGATGGTTGCAAACGGATAGTTCGCGGCAAGTCCGCCCTTGTTCGTAAGGGCGGTGAACAGCGTCGATTTGCCCACGTTGGGCAGTCCGACGATACCGATGGAAAGCGACATGGATCTTCTTCCTAACGAGCGTTTATTCGTGGTCGTTATCATACAACATCGCCCTGTGCGCGCAGACCCAAAGCGCCCCCGCGCACAGCAAGAGCAGGAAGACGAAAAGGGGAGGCCTCCAACTGGAAGCCTCCCCTCATGCCTGCCACCAAAGAATCCCATTGGGGATCATCGAGCAAACGACCGCCCTGCAACGTACCTTGCCGCCAGTCACCTTCGTGCGAGCAAGATGGCGAGCGATTAAAAATTCTCGGCTGTGATCTCGAAATAAGCCTTCGGATGCGCACAGACAGGGCAAACGTCGGGAGCCTTGGTTCCAACGATGATATGCCCGCAATTGCGGCATTCCCAAATCTTGACCTCGCTCTTTTCAAACACCTGCGCAGTCTCGACGTTCTTCAGCAAGGCCCGATAGCGCTCCTCGTGATGCTTCTCGATGGCGCCTACCTGGCGGAATTTCTCAGCCAGCTCGGGAAAACCCTCTTCCTCGGCCGTTTTGGCGAACTCGTCGTACATGTCGGTCCACTCGAAGTTCTCCCCATCCGCGGCGGCGGTGAGGTTATCGACGGTAGAGCCGATGCCCTCAAGCTCACGAAGCCACATCTTCGCGTGATATTGCTCGTTGGCCGATGTCTTGCGGAAAATCTCAGCGATCTGCTCGTAGCCTTCCTTCTTGGCCACCGAGGCAAAGTAGATGTACTTGTTCGTTGCCTGCGACTCTCCGGCAAACGCCGCCTGCAGATTCTTCTCGGTCTGCGTTCCTGCGTACTTACCCATGGATACCCCTTTCCTCAGTTCGGACCCCCGAGACATTTTGACTCGGGCTCTCGTGGCCCAATGTGGAAGCCTATCTGCGGCCTCACAGCCCCGATGGTAAGATCATTCGGCGTCGGTTGCAACAGACGACGCCTCCCTGCTTCACAATTGCGTCACTTCTTCTCGAAGCAACAAAACGGGACCCAAGCACATGCCAGGGTCCCGTGATTGCGAAGATGAAATATCGCGTAAAGCCTATTCGGCGTCGATCTTGCAGACCCAACCGTGCTTGTCCTCCAGAGCACCGTCTTGGATGCCGGTGAGGGTTTCGCGCAGCTTCTTCATGACCGGGCCGATTTCGGTGCAGCCCGCCGGGAACGTGACGGTCTCGTCCGCGCCGTACACCTTGTTGTCGATCTGGCCGACCGGCGAGATAACGGCCGCCGTACCGCACAAGCCGCACTCGACGAACGCGCCGGAGGCAACCTCTTCCCAGGTCACCGGACGCTGATCAACGGTCATGCCCAAATCTTGCGCCACCTGCACCAGGCTGCGGCGCGTGATGGAGGGCAGGATGGAGTCGGTGTGGGACTGCGGCACCACCAGCGTGCCGTCCTTTGCCACCAGCAGGATATTAGCGCCGCCGGTCTCCTCGATGTAGGTGCGGCTCTGGCTGTCCAGATAGACGTTTTCGGCATAGCCCTCGCGGTGCGCCTCCATGGTCGGGCGCAGCGACATGGCGTAGTTCAGGCCGGCCTTGATGTTGCCGGTGCCGTGCGGAGCGGCGCGGTCGTACTCGGAAACGCGCAGCTTGATGGGCGCAAGGCCGCCCTTGAAGTACGGGCCGACCGGCGTGACCAGAATGCGGAAGGTGTATTCCGGCGCGGGAGCCACGCCGATGACCTCGCCCGATCCGATCATAAAGGGACGCACGTACAGCGTGGCGCCCGAGCCGAACGGCGGCACCCACGCAGCGTTGGCCTTCACGACCGCCTTCACGGCCTCAACGAAGCGATCTTGCGGGAAACCCGGCATCTCAAGACGCTCAGCGGAGTTGAACATGCGCTCGGCATTCATGTCGGGACGGAAGCAGACGATGGAGCCGTCCTCGGTGGTGTAGGCCTTCAAGCCCTCGAAGACCTCCTGGCAGTAGTGGAAGATGCCGGCGCACTCGGAAAGGTGCAGGTCGTGATCGGTGGTCAGGCCGCCCTCGTCCCACTTGCCGTCCCTCCAATGGGCTTCCCAGCTGTAATCGGTTTTGTGGTAGCCGAAGTCCAAGCTGCCCCAGTCAAGGTCTTTCTTCTCGACCGTCATTTCGATACTCCTTCGTGATTCTTGCAAATACTGCTTGCTGGTCACTTTACACCCGATTCAAACCGAACACCGGGAATATCCGGCATACGACGCGCGATTCACCCGAACAACAAGCGATGTAACATAATCGAAACAATTAAACCCGAAGAGCAGTCATTCCTACATGCTGAACAGGCCGAATTGCGATGCGGTATAAGCAACGAGGATGACGACGAGCAGAACCGGCGCGATGTACTTCACCATCACGACGAACAAGCGCTCACCTGAAAACTTCCCGGAAGAGCGAACCTCGTCGATAACCACCTGCGGCTTGACCACCCAGCCAACGAAGACGCATGCCATCAAAGCCGCTATCGGCATCATGACGGAATTCGAGATGAAGTCCATGAAGTCAAGCAACGTCGTACCGGGGCCCAAAGGCTCTATCATGGCAAGCTGGCTGTACCCCATGTTCACCACGATGGCAACGATAACGATAAACGCGCTCGCGATGAGCAGCGACTTTTTGCGTGTTATGCGCATGCCGTCCTGCACAATGGAAACGCACGTCTCGGTCAGGGATATCGCGCTCGTCAAAGCGGCGAAAACAACCAGAATGAAGAAGAGGAACCCCATCACGGTCGCGATGGCGCCCATTTGCTGGAAAACCTCCGGCAAAATGATGAACATCAGAGACGGTCCGGATTTCGAGGCAACGGCGTCCGCGGACCCCATAGCCACAAAGGCTGCCGGGACGATCATCAAACCAGCCAAAAAGGCGTAGCCGGAGTCGAATATCTCGATCCTGCGAACGGACTGCTCGAGGTTGTCCTGCTTGCGCATGTACGATCCGTACGTCACCATGATGCCCATCGCCAAGCTCAAGCTGTAGAACATCTGGCCGAGCGCGGCAACCACAAGTTGGACGCTGAATTTGCTGAAATCGGGCGTGATGTAATACAGCATGCCATCGATAGCTCCCGGCAGGGTCAACTCATAGATGGAAATACCGACCGTCATGACGATCAAGACGGGCATCAGCACCTGATTAGCGCGCTCGATACCGTTTTTCACACCCATCGCAACGATGCCGATCACCAAAATGAGGAACAGTGCCATGAAAAGGAAGCTCTCGCCACCACCGGAGATGAAGCTGGAGAAGTACGTTCCCCCATCCGCCAACGCCTCAGGCCCGTCGGTTATATAAGCACTCGCGTACTTGAGCACCCACCCGCCGATAACGCAGTAGTACGGAACGATGATGAACGGGATCGCCGAGGTGAAGATGCCGATGAAAGCATATTTTTTACCGAATGACTTGAAAGCCCCGATCGCCGACTGCCCCGTTTTGCGGCCGATTGCAACTTCGAGCATCATCAGTGTGAAGCCGAAGGTCACGACCAGCGCAACGTACGTGACCAAAAACACGCCGCCGCCATACTTCGCAGCCAAATAGGGAAAGCGCCAAAGATTGCCCAACCCGATCGCCGAAGCGGCGGCGGCGAGGATAAATGCCCACTTTCCAGACCATGATGCACGAACACCCGATGTCGATGACATGACGTTCCTCCATTTCGAAAAACTATGCGCAAAAGCACTGCCATGCGGAAACGGTCTCGCCTTGATCACTTCCGCAGCCTTGCTTTGAGTTCATTCTGCCCAAAGTCCTTGAATTATACCCCTTAAGTTGCTTTCAACCATGCAAAGATGCGCCGCAGGTCGATTTGATACGACGTATTGACCTTACGATGCCATCCGAGATTATGCTTCGCCATCGAAATGGTATCGCCTCTTCCCTTTATACAGTTGTAAGCCTTATTTAACCCTGATATATTGTTAGACATGTCGAACTATCCGTATGCTTCAGAAAAAGGAAGATCATGGGAAACCTGTTAACCCCATACGTCGAGATCGAAAGCCTCTCCAAACACTACGGCGAAGGGGACGCGTGCGTTAGCGTTCTCAAAGGTATTACGGCCACCATCGGCAAGGGCGAGATCTGCGTCTTGCTCGGTCCTTCCGGAAGCGGCAAATCGACCTTTCTCAACATGGTCGGCGGCCTTGAGGGTGCAGACTGCGGGAGAATCACGGTCGGCGGAACCGATTTGACGACGCTTTCCCCCAAAAAGCTCGCCGAGTATCGACGCCGCGAACTCGGCTTCGTCTTCCAGTTCTACAACCTGGTGCCCGATCTCACCATTCGAGAAAACATCGAGGTCACCGCACACCTTTCCGAGAAACCCCTCGCAATCGACGATCTCCTTCGGTCGCTGGAGCTCTACGAACATCGCTCGAAATTCCCCCGTCAGGTATCCGGTGGTCAGCAGCAACGGTGCGCGATCGGTCGAGCGCTCGTTAAAAATCCCGGCCTCCTCCTCTGCGATGAACCAACCGGGGCACTTGATTATCAAACCTCAAAAGAGATACTCGAGCTTATGGAACAGGTCAACCAAAAATACGGCTGCACGATCATCATCGTCACACACAACGATGCCATTAAGCGCATGGCGCACAGGATACTTCGGCTCAGGGACGGAAAGCTTATCGAGGACAAGATCAACCAGACTCGCGTGTCCGCATGCGAACTGTCGTGGTAGGAGGGCCCCATGGCATCGCCCTTAAGCAAGCGCTTTCCAAGAGAATTCAGAAACAACCTGGGGAAATATCTCGGTATTTTCCTGCTTATGTCCGTTTCTATAGCCATGACGTCGGGCTTTCTGCTGGCAGCTCATTCCATTGAGACAATCATGGAGGAAATGCCGGAAAAGTACCATATCGAGGATGGACGATTCATCACCTCGTTCGAAGCCGACGAGAACGCCCTGGAATCAGTGGCCAATGTCGCAAAAGACGAGACAGGCGGCATCAACATATATAAGAACTTCGCATTCAACTGCTCCTTCACGCAGCCTGGAGAATACAACACGTCAACGCGCACCGTTAGGGCCTACACGCATCGCACCGAGGTAGACCTCGCCGCTTACGCGCAAGGAGAAACCCCGCAAGCAGACAACGAAGTTGCCCTCGATCGCGTTTTCGCCAAGAACAACGATGTGGCCGTTGGGGACACGATTCAGCTCAATGGACGAGATTTTGTCGTTTGCGGCATCATGACAACCGCCGACAACCAGGCACTTTTCGAAAACAACTCGGATTTCACCGTCAACACGCTGTCGTTTGGCGTGGCGGAGCTCTCCGAGAGCGGGTTTGCTGCTCTTCGCCAAAGCGGGAGCCAGCCGTCGTACATCTACTCATACGCCTTCCAAAACGACGATCTCACGCTTGCCGAACGAACCGATATCGAAAAGGACATGGTCAAGGCGCTTAACAACGAAGGTGCAACGGTCGAAGATCTAGTGGATGCGGAGTCGAACCAAGCAATAGGCTATGCCGCCGATGACGTAAAAGGCGATTCGTCGATGTGGATAACGCTTCTATACATCATCATCGCGATAATGGCATTCGTCTTCGTGGTCTTGACCTCGGGCACCATCGAAGAAGAGAGCGCGATCATCGGAACATTGCTGGCCAGCGGATATCGCCGAAGCGAGCTTGTCGCGCACTACGCGGCTCTGCCGGCCGCCGTTGGCATTGCTGCCGCAATCCTTGGCAACGTGGCTGGCTACACGGTGATGAGCGAGCCGATGCAACAGCTCTACTACGGATCATACAGCCTGCCTCCGTATTACCCGACATGGAGCTGGGGCGTGTTCCTGCAAACGACCCTCATCCCAGTTCTTGTCATGATCCTCATAACCCTTATCGGTCTGATCAGAAAAATGCGACACACTCCCTTGGATTTCCTACGGCATGAAACAAGCAAGGGAGGAGTCAAGCGAGGATTCCCTCTGCCCGAGCGCCTCGGATTTTCCGCTCGCTTCCGTCTACGCGTGTTTCTGCGCAATCTCGGGAATTTCGCCACCTTGTTCATTGGAATCGGGTTTGCAAGCCTGCTGCTGCTTTTCGGTCTAGCCGTCCTGCCAACTATGCAACACTATGCTGAGAATCTCCGCAACAACGTCGTCGCCGAACACCAATACACGCTGAAAGCACCGCTTGAACTCGAAGGGACTCAAGAGGAAAGAGATTCCTGGAAAGCGATAGAAGAGTTGCGAGGCATCGAAAACGAGAAGCTGGAAAACCTCGAGAAAGCATCCGGTAAACTCAAGGAGGCCGCTAACGAGGTCAGAATAACTACCGAATCGACTACGGGTTCCCAGGACGCCCAAGCAATGCAAGCCATCCGAGAAGCCCAAGAGCGGTATAGCGATCAGCTAGAATCATTCGATCAAAGTCTTGATGCAGTGGCAGCTGCTCTTGGAAAAACACGAGATGAAACCCTTGATATCATCGACTCCGCTTCGCAAGTGGAACCCGATGACGAGAATATACATCCCGTCAACACGAGTGATAATGGAAGCGCATCACAGCAAGCCGAGAAATACGCCGTGTATACGCTCGAATACGACAAGGGTGAAGACGCCGGCAATGAATCAATAACTATATACGGGATACCGGAGGGGTCGAGATACTGGAATAACCTCGATGTTAGCGAGGGGCGCATCATTTTAGGGGCTGGCCTCATCGACAAATTCAAATTCGCTGATGGGCAAGAGCTTACCCTGTACGACAAATTTGAAGACAGTTGGAAAACGATCACCTATACCGGAGACACCTATGGAACGAAGTCGAACATGGCGATATACATGAGCCTTGAGCACTTCAACATGTTCTTTGACAATGACAGCTCATATTTCAATGCATATGCATCTGATCAGGATTTACAACTTGATGCTCGCTACCTCGCAAACGATCTAACCCCGGATCAAATGGATGCGATAGGTAAACAGTTTACGGGGATGATGAACGACCTGATAGGAATGATGGTGGCACTATCGGTATTCATTTTTCTGATATTCATGTACCTGCTCACCAAATCTATCATCGACCGATCGTCTCAAGCGATCAGCTATATGAAAGTCTTCGGGTATAGAGACTCGGAAATCAGTAGGCTCTACGTTAGATCTATCACTATCACGGTCGGGTTATCGCTAATCGTGTTACAGCCCATGATCATCGGGAGCCTGACGGCGATATTCAAGGCGATGCTCATGAGCTATAGCGGCAATATCGAAATATACGTCCCCATGGCATGCGTCGCCGAAGCCATTAGCATCGGATTCGCCACGTATCTCGTTGTTGCACTTCTTCATATCAGGAAAATCAAGCAGGTGCCGCTCGCTCTCGCATTGAAAACGCAGGAATAAAATCAACGGGAACCGATGAAACGAAGCGTCATCAAAACCAACGGAACCAAAATTAAGGCATAGGGGGACACTGAATAACTCCTGCCAATAGGAATAAATACAATGCGACGATAGATATGGTGGGAAATGGAATATACCGCGATGGCATCTTCGTAGCCGCCCGCAACTCATCAAACAGACGAAAAAGACGCTCGAGGGGTCGATCAAGCCCGCAAACAACCAAGAGCGCACCGACGCGCTGGCAACCAGGTGAGCATCCTGGAGTTGCTGCTTCCGAAGCAAATATCCGGCGAGGAGCTTGCAGAGCTTATCGACGCGACCCTTGAGG
>CAVDXU010000042.1:0-17938 GCA_963613135.1 bacterium | reverse complement strand
GCGCTCTCGCCCGCAAGAAGGGCGATGCCGCATCCTGGAAGGTCTTCGGCGCGGTGGCCGTCGTGGCGGCGCTCGCCGGCGCGATCATGCTGCGCGTGGCCTTCTACAACATGGGCCTGAGCGTGTTCATGTTCTACTAGGAGGGCTGGCGGGCCGGCGGCGGGGGAGCTTACGAGCGAGGACTCCCCGCTGCCGGCCGGTGGCCTAGACGGCGGAGCGCAGGAGCGGAGACTCCCCGCCGCCGGAACCCCTCCCCGGCGGCGGGCCACACAACCGAATAACCCTTCGAGCGGCCCCTTCCGCTTGGAGGCTTCCCATCCCCAAACCCCCCTTGCAAACGGGAAAGCCTTCAAGCGAAAGGGGCTGCTTCACGTCCTGAGGCGCGCAGCGCAGCTTCGCCGCGGGCTTATCGCTCGCAAGCTCGCCGATGAGCATCGAACAGTCCACTGGACTGTTCGACAAGCAAACGGGATAGCCTTCAAGCAGAGAGGGCCGTCTTGCATGATGCGGTACTCTATAAAGGATGTAATGTTGGATTGGAGTCTGCCCGAAAGCAAAAGGAGGAGCCCCATGCTGACCATCGGATGCCATCTGTCCACGTCGAAGGGCTATTTAGCCATGGGGAAGACGGCCTGCGCCATCGGGGCGAACACGTTTGCCTTCTTTACCCGCAATCCACGCGGCGGAGCGGCGAAGGCCATCGACCCGGCCGACGCGGCGGCGCTGCGCGAGCTTATGGCTGCCAACGACTTCGGCACGCTGGTCGCCCATGCGCCCTACACGCTCAATCCCTGCTCGGACAAGCCGCATGCACGCGAATTCGCCCGCGAGTGCATGGCCGACGACCTGGTGCGCATGGAGGCGGTGCCGCGCAGCTACTACAACTTCCATCCGGGCAGCCACGTCAAGCAAGGGGCCGAAGCCGGCATCGAACTGATTGCGGGCCTGCTCAACGAGGTGTTGCGTCCCGAACAGACCACGACCGTGCTGCTGGAGACCATGGCCGGCAAGGGAACCGAGGTTGGGCGCACCTTCGAGGAACTGGCAGCCATCATCGAGCGCGTGGAGCTTTCCGACCACCTGGGTGTTTGCCTGGACACCTGCCACGTTCACGACGGCGGCTACGACATCGTGAACGACCTTGACGGCGTGCTCGACGAGTTCGACCGCGTCGTGGGGATCGAGCGCCTGCGCGCCGTGCACCTCAACGATTCGAAGAACCCCTGCGGGGCGCATAAGGACCGCCACGAGCGTATTGGCGAGGGCTTCATCGGCACCGAAGCGTTTGCGCGCATCGTGCGCCACCCGCAACTGCGCGAATTGCCCTTCATCCTGGAAACCCCCAACGAGTTGGACGGATACGCAGCCGAAATAACACTGCTGCGAGAGCTGGCGGCGGGCGCATAGCGGGTAAGGCGGTCGAAGGCGCCACGCCTCGATATGCCGAGTGCGTTAAAACAGCAAGCGCCTTGCGGCGCCCTAGTAAGGGCCGAGCTCTCGCTCGGCCCTACGGATTTTTGCAGCTGCCCGGCTTCCCTCGAAGAAAACTAACCGGCGAAGTTGACGGAGTCTTCCTCGATCTGCTTGCCCTGCTCAGCGTCAACCCAGCCATCCGGCAGCTCGCCTTCGGCGTCGGAGTGACAATCAGTGCAGATCAGCACCGATGCGCGATGCGACTTATGGCAATCGCTGCAGGTGTACTTGTCGTGATGCCAGGAATGCGGGTTGCGCACCATGTCCGACGTCAGCTCGGTCAGATCGGCCTTCGTCAGAGCCTGGCCGTCGCTGTTCGTGTGACAGCCGCTCTTCAGGCAGAACTGCTCGCCGGTGCCCGAGGCGTTGCCGGAGTTCTGCATGAGAACTTCGAGGCTGGCCTCCTCAAGCGGGTAGTAATAGTCGCCGGATGCGGATTCCTGCACCTCGCCGATCTGCTGAGACAGCGCGGGCACATGGCAGGACAGGCAGTTCTGACCGGCCTCCTTGTGTGACACAGCCAACATGGCGCTGCTGTTGGACACCTTGTTGCCCCATTTGTCGACGCCGGCGACCCCTGCCTGCTGCTCGTAAGTTTCCACGTAGCGGTCCATGGGCGTGTGGCAGAAAGCGTTGCAGAAGCTCGGCGTGTTGTGCCAGCTCCAGAAGCCGATGCCTGCGACCACGATGACCGCGACTACGACACCGACTACGATGAGCTTTTTGTTCTTAGCAGCGGGCTTGGATGCAGGCGCAGAGTCGTTGCGCTCTTCGCTCATTCGCTAACCTCCTCATAAACGTTTGAGTTTCGCGCGCATATGCATGCAGCTGCCGTCCGATTCGATGGCAAAACTATAGGCTCGCGGACGCGAAGAGGCATCACCCCCGTTGGGGGAAAGTTGAATTGAACGCCATAATGCCTGTTCAGATGTGGGGTGATAGCAACCTTTAACGCTATTTTGCGCCGGTTGCCAAATCGATAAGCTCCTGGTGCGAGTGAACACCCAGCTTGGAATAAATGTGCTTGATATGGGTCTTCGCCGTGTTTCGACTGATCACGAGGTTGTCCATGATGTAGCGCCCGTTGCGCCCGTGCGCAAGCAGCAGGAACACCTCGCGTTCGCGCTCGGTAAGGCCGAATTTATCACCAAGGCGCGCGCAGCTTTCCTCAAGCGCGCTGGGCGCCGGTCGCTCATCAGGCGCAACTGCCTCGGGGGCAGCGGGCTTCTCAGCCACCGAAGAGCCAGCAACCTGCAAATCAGCGATCACGTCGGCGCTGGTCTCCTCGCCGTCCTCACCGGAAGCTACCGCAGGTTCGCAAACCCGCGCAGGCTCCTCCTCAACGCAGGAATGGGCATCGGCGCTCACCCGCACCTCGCGCGACACGGGATTGCTCACCGCCGTCACCGATTCGATGGCATCCGTGAAGCTGAACGTGCGGAACCCGCACCACAGAAACGCGAAGAACGCGAACACCATGCTCAAGGCGAAACCGGTGGCCATGACGAAATCGGTCTGCACGAAACCGTTCGTGATATGGCCCGACATGGCGCCGACGATGGTCCCCAAGCTGCTCATCACGCGCATCACGCCCACCGTGAACAAACAGCCGTACACGTTGCGCCTGCCGATGGCCATGACAACCGTCCAGGCGAGCACCTCGAAACACTGCTCCCCGAAGCGCAAAAGCGTGCCCGATGTGTTCGCAAAGGTCTCGTTAAACGAAAGCGGGGTGGTCAAAAAACCCGCCATCACAATGAGCACCGATACGCTGAACAGGAAATCCTCGCGTTTATTTCCCCAGCTCACAAGCAAAAACAGCAGCAAGAGGGCCAAAAGCGGCGTCGCCAGGAGAAACGATGCGGGGGCTCCTGCGACCTCGTTGAACGTCAGGGCGAACCCCGACGCTGCGGAAAAGAGCAGGATGCACACGAACACGCCGTGGAACATTGGCAGGAATGCCGCAGGGTCGGTGAGTTTCAGGTCGTCCACCGAATCGCCCGCGCCGATGATGCTGAGCACCCGGCCCGCGCCGCGCGCCGCCCAAAGCGCCACGCCGACATGGACCGCCGTCATCAAGACAGTCGCAGTCAAAGGCGTCCCCACCGCATTCTTGCCGATATCGAGCACGCTTGCCATGAACAACCCCAGCGCCACGGCGAAGCTGACCTGCTTGCTCGACTGAAGCTGGACCAGGCGCAAGGCGAACAGGTAGATGGCAAGCGACCTTCCCAGCGATCGCGCGAAAATGCCGAGCGACACGAGAGCCATGTTCCCCAGCTGAAACCCGGCCGACGCGAAAGCAATGCTGGCGACCGAAGCCGCGCAGCAGAGCACAACGAGGTCGCGAGCCCGTATGATTTGCGGCCGATAATAGGCGATCGCCGTCAAGGCGAGGAACGTGACGGTCATCACCAAGGTAGATGCTTCGCGAATCCATCCGTCGGTGGCGGAGACGTAAGAATAAAGATAGGTGTTCGTCAGCGAACCCGAGAACGTGATGAGCGCGAACGCGACCGCGCACGCGAGCATGCTCGGCGTGAAGATGGCGAGAATGTTGTCCTTGATCGAAGCGTTTCGCATGAAGCCCCCTCCGGTTTCATCCCGGTCAGTATACACGCCCGCGCCGCCGCGCCCCGCAACCGCAAGCGCATTCGGCCATTTTCACCCAAGTGGGGTGACGCAAGGAGGGTTATTGGCTCTGACCTGGGCGAAAGGAAGCGCGAGGGCGACGCAAGCCAAGGCAGAGCGCCCATAATCCCCCACCCGGGGTGGTGACCGCCCCGCCCTTCGCGCCCTACGATGCCCCCATAGCGTATGTGCACGCCCGATCCGATTCGAAACCATTGAGCGAAAACCTACGCATATCATTGGAGGGAACACATGACTGAAGAGAATCGTGGCCTGAGCCGCCGCAGCTTCCTGACCGGCGCCGCCGGCCTGAGCGCCATGGCGGCACTCGGCCTTTCCGGCTGCGCCGCACCGAAGAGCGCCGCCGAGCGCGCCGCTGACGTGGCCGCCATCAAAAACGGCAACACCTCGACCTCGGGCGCTTCGGGCGTCGATTGGCTTGGCAGCGCCCCGGAGATCGCCTCGGGCGACATCAAGGAAACGGCCGAGACCGACGTGCTGGTCGTCGGCGCAGGCATGTCCGGCATCATGGCCGGCGGCACGCTCGCGGAGCTGGGCGCGAAGTTCATGATCGTCGAAAAGGGCGCCGAAGCCGCTGCGACCCACTACGACATGGGCGCCATCCACTCGCGTTGGCAGAAGGAGCAAGGCATCGACTTCGACGAGAACCGTTGGATCAACGAGCATGCCCGCTATGCTTCCTTCAAAAACGATCAGTCCGTTCTGCGCACCTGGATCGAGAACTCCGGCGCGACCGTCGAATGGATCGCCGACACCTACACCAAGCACTTCGGCCAGGAATCCGTGGTGGAGGTCGACATCGAGAACGATAACGCCGGCGGCACCTCGTACTTCATTCCGCCCGAGTGCCACCACGTCTCCAACCCCGGCTTCGTGAACGAGAAGGGCAAGACCGAGCACGTCAAGGCCATGGAGCAGGTCATCAAGAACGACGGCGGCGAGGTTCTGTACAGCCACGACCTGGTCAAGCTGGTCCAAGATGCCGACGGCGCGGTGACGGGCGCCATCTTTAAAGTGGAAGGCGGCTACAAGCAGATCAACGCCAAGAAGGGCGTCATCCTGGCCTGCGGCGGGTATGCGGCCAATGCCGACATGCTCAAGGCCCGCGACCCCGAGGCCGTCAGCTGCATCACGTCGCTGAACTACAACACGAACAACACCGGCGCGGGCATCAAGGCCGCCCTGTGGGCCGGCGCGGCGATGGACGGCGTGGGCGCCACCATGGTGTTCGACCGCGGCATCGTCAAGCCCGGCCAGGACGCCGGTCTGGACGATTCTGGTAACTGGGCCACGAACGGTCAGTTCAACCTTGGCTCCCAGCCGTTTCTGAAGGTTGACCGCCGCGGCGAGCGCATCGCCAACGAATCGGCGAACTACGACGCCATCCCCTTCGCCGCAGCCGGCCATCCCGGCGGCGTGTGGTGCCAGGTCTTCGACGTCAACGCCCCGGCCGACGTGCAGATCTTCAAGACGCAGGGCTGCTCGGCGAACACCTGGAAGAGCACGCTGAAGAACAAGACGGTCGATGAGGCGTACCAGAAGCAGCTCGACGGCGGCCTGATGATGAAGGCCGACACGCTTGACGAGCTGGCCGACAAGCTCGGCTTTTCAGGCGACGACAAGAAGACGTTCCTCGCTACCGTCGAGAACTACAACGCCATGTTCGACGCCGGCGCCGACACCCAGTTCGGCAAGGAGGCGTACCGCCTTTCCGCCATTCGCCAGGCCCCGTTCTACGGCGCATGGTACGGCGGGTCGCTGCTGACCACCATCGACGGCCTGCGCATCAACAAGCACTGCCAGGTCATCGACGCCGAGCGCAAGCCCATCAAGGGCCTCTACGCCGTAGGCACCTGCTCGGGCAGCTACTACGCCGGCAACTACCCGGTGTACCTGGTGGGCAACTGCCTGGGCCGTCAGGTGACGTTCGGCCGCTACGCCGCGCGCCACGCCGCCGGTGACATTCAGTAAGCCAAACGGGGAGCGCTGCCTGCGCGCGAACCCTCCGAGCGCAGGCAGCGCGCACGGGTCGCGCCCTCCGCGCGAACCCATCATGCGAACGGGCTCGTTTTCGGCGAGCATACGGGCAAGGCCCGCTTCAAGCAACCTGCGAGAAGCGGGCCAATTCAGCCGCGCCTTCGTTTTCGACTATTGTTTATGCAGATAGTTGCGTTCGAACGTGTCGATGAGCTCCTGCTGACTGTGCGCCTCGCATTTCACGTAGACTTTGCGCACGTGGCTGCGCACGGTGTTGTATGCGATGAACAGTTCCTCAGCGATACGCTGCTTCGTATGTCCTTTCAGCAGAAGCTCCATCACGTCGGTTTCTCGTTGGGAAAGCTCTTTGTCGGTGGCCATTTCGAACATCGCCCGCTTCCATCTACCGGCAACCGGTTTGGCGGAAGCGGATTCCTGTCCATATTCCGAGAACGCTTCCACATCGGGGGATGTCGTCGTTGCCGGTGATTGCGCGTTTCCTGGTTCGTGCGTGCTTGATGGGGGCCGCAGTACCGAGACTGCATTCGGGCAGACGCTGCATTCGGCGCATGCCAGGCGTTGCTCCTCTTCGCTTGTCGCGGCAAGCGTGCGGTCGACCGAATCCTCGTCGGCATCCGCCGGATCGAACAGCGCATCTATCACTTGCCAGGTTGTCACAAACATGCACGACAAAAGCATCACTGCGATGAGCGCGACCTCGACGAATGCTATGCTTTGCGCGCTAAGGCCGGCGGAATACAAGCACGAACCTAAAAGCCAGCCGCCCACCGACCCCAGTGCCATGAAGCCCCAGCCCCAGCCGAAAAGCCTGATCGACGATCGGCCCGATTTATACGATATGCCCGCGAAAAGCGACCACACGACGATGTTGAGCAGGGCATTTATGCAGCCGAACATCTCGAGCGTCGTCGAACTGTTAAGCCCGAGCAAAGGTAGCGGCAGCGTGAGGATAGCCAAGGCAACAAAACCGTAATAGCACAGCTTTCCCAGGTTCGTTTTCAAAGGAATGATTAATACGAACAAGGCGAATGCCATTTTCGTGAAAAAGAACAGCACCGAAGAGTTGCCGAGTGCGTTGGAAAACGCGTCCATCTCGACCGATAGCGGGTAGAATCCGCGCACTACGTTGAGCGCAATGGAAAAGAGCACGATGGCGCAGACGAAACGCACGAAACCCGGCGTGATGCCTTGTTCGCTTTGGGGGTCGTCGCGGTGCCCGGCGCGTCCGTCGAAAAGCGCGCAGGTGCCGGCAATAACGGGAAGCAGGCACAGGAAGACCCATTGCCATCGGGCGGGAAGCGCCAGCACGTATCCGTAGAGAAACGAGGCGACGATTTGCGAGAGCACGGCGGAAAGCATCGATGCCTTGGGGTTTACTTGGGAAAGCACATCAGCAAAGCGAACAACGAGCACCGATGTGAATATGCCCGTCAGAAACGTCGCAACCGCGTTCGGTGCAAGAAGGGTCCACAGCGTCGCCACCCCGGCGAGTGCGCCCGAAAAAGGTACAGCCCATGCGCGCGCCAACAGCTTTTCGACTTTGCGCGGAACGCATCCGTATGCGATGAGCATGCAGGCCATGGCTATTGTCGACAATGCGTAGTTAGTGACGATTTCGGCCGACGTGGGACACACGGAGCCAAGGTAGATAGCTCCGCTGTATATGAGCTCGATCCATGCGATCCAAAACGCTGGCGCCATAAGCGCCAGCGCCGGAACGAGCGATTCCATGCCTTTTTGGGCATCATGCAATGCGATTTTCAATCGCCTTCCCCCCTCGACGATGTTCACGCTATCTCCATAAGCTACATAATAGCCTGCATGACTTCTTCCAAAAAGTCGCGATCTTGCTGAGCCTGAACCTTCACGATTCGCATGAACGCCGGATATATCGGCAACTCGGCGAATTCGTCCACTTTCTCGATAAGCTGGTCGATCCAGTTCAAGATATGCCCTTCGATGAAATCGTGCTGCACGCGAACGATGTCAGCTGCCTTGCTGTAGCTCTCTTCGTTCGCGTCGGCTTCGCGGATAGCCTGCGCCGCACGCGCGGCCATCGCAGAGACGAAGTCGAGCTCGAGCCCCAGGTGATCTTCAGGCATGTGCAGCTCGGGATCGACCGCGATGCTTTGGCTGCGATAGATCGCCACCACCTCGTCGCGCGCCTCCTGCATCATAAGGTTGTCCTCGCTCGTGAACACCGACTCGTAAGGCTCAGCGGTCAGCCCGTCATAGACGCCCGCCGACAAGAACACGCGCGCATAGTCGACGGCCATATCAGTGCGGGGATCGGCGCCGCAGTGCGCCAGATAGCGCTTTATGATGGCGAACTGCTCGGCGGCATCGGGGCTGGCATCTTCAGGCACGCCCATGGCTTTCAACTGGGCGATTTGTTCTTGCGTGAACTCATGCAGAAGCATATTCGACGCGAAGCGGTAGAAATCGGCGATGTGCTCCATCGTGCAGGCGAGCTCTTCGCTCGTCATCGTCTCTTCTTCGGTCATTTCCCCTCCCCTTTCATTGCGCCGTCGGATGGCGCGGCTTGCAAATTCTTACTGTAAACGAGCGGCATCGAGATGGCTTTCGCTGGACACGCCTCGATGCAGGCGCCGCAACGCGAACATTCAGGAATTGATGCGCTGTGCGGGTCTACTTGCTCAGGGCATGCCTTCACGCAGGCCATGCACGCCACGCCCTTGCCACGCAAACAGGCGTTTTTGTCGACGCGCGGGCGCAAAAGGCGCCCATGCGAGGACAAAAGCGAGAACAGTGCGCTGATCGGGCAAAACTTCGTGCACCATTTTCTGAAGAATACTACTTCGATAAGCAGGAGAGCGGGAAAGACGATAAGCCCCCAGGACGTTTCGTTGAAGCGGAATAGGTTCCATATGCCGATAGCCACCGCAAAGCTTAAGCCCACGGGGCAGATGAGGCAAAACACCGGGAAGCCAAACGCGAACGACGAAGCCACGGCACCTATGAGCGTGACATGGCGCGAATCGAAGCGCTTGCCATCGCGCTTGCCGCCGATGGGTTCAAGAGCCGCCGTGCACTTCCCGCACGAGGTGCATACACTGCCCAGTTCGGGCTTTTCTGCGTCGTTTTCGCCACGAGCCTCGTGCTTTTCGCGCGGGCGCTCTCCTTCGGATTCGGCTGCATTCTTTATCTTCGGCCTGAAAAACGAGCGTATATGCGGCACGGGGCAGGCCCAGGCGCAAAATGCCTTACCCACGACGGCGCCGATGGCGAGCACCGCGCATAGAAGCACGATGGGGTGCACCAAAAACGCCTTCGCACCGGCAAAGACCTCGAGCGCGCCGACGGGGCAAATGGCGGCGATGTCGCGCCAGCCCAAAGCCGAAGGCGTGCCTATTCCCGTATGAAACACCAACCCGATGATCACCGAAAGGAATACGACGCCGGCGACGATGGGGCGCATCTTTGAATACTTCATGAGCTAGCCCCTTTCCGCTTTCACAACGTTGATCCCGCGCAGCTTCGACCCGTCGTAGCTGCCAAACGATGCTGAGGGGCAGGCGAATTCGCAGCGCCCACAACCATTGCAAAGATCTTCGTTCACCTGCGGTTTTCCCGTATCGTCCATTGTTATGGCGTCATAGGGACAATGTTCTTTGCATGCTTGGCAACCGACGATCTTATATGCGATGCACTGGTCGGGATCGACGCGGGCCACTCCTATCTTGTCGGCGTTCTCGTCGAAGGGCGCAAGCGCGCGCGTGGGGCATACGTCGATGCATTCGCCGCAAAACGTGCATTGTCCCTTGTGGAAATCGATGCGCGGCGTGCGATAGTTCAGCCAGCCATCTTCCAGCACGCATAGGGAAATGCAATTCTCCGGGCAGATACTTCGACATTTGTCGCAACGCAAACAGGCGGCCAGAAACGACGCCTCATCTTGGCCGCCCGGCGGACGGAGGAACTCCCCGTTTTTTGGAGTCGCCGTAGCCACGCCGCCGACGGCGAACAGGCCCGCGACCGAGCATGCGCCGCATAGAAACGTCCTGCGCGATAGGTTCGACATTTTCACCCCTCCTTTCGCTTTTGCTGCATGGGCTTTGTCCACTTGCGAACGCTTTCGCATGAAAAGCGCTCGCAAGCGGGCAGATCGGCGCTAAGAGGATGGGGGGGTGCGCCGATCCGCCCGCTCATTCAGAGCCGCTATGGCATCTGAACGAGCTCCGTCCGCCTGCGTGCGCGCTCTCTGCTTACACTCAGGCTTGACGGCGGCGGAAGCGCCTCTTTAGAGGGGGCTGAAGTAGTTCGAGACGGCCGATGTGTAGCTCCACATGAGGCAGCGGTAAGCGACAGAGCCGATTAAGGCGCATGCGAGCGACGCTGCGCCCAGCGCGAGCGCCGATTCGGGCTTCTTCGAGGCGAGCACCCCGATTGCCGCAGGGGCGACGCCTGCCACGACGACCGAGAGCACCCAGCCGAGCAAAATGACGTCGGCAGAGCCGATGCTTGCCACGTACGCGCCGGCGGCAACTGCGGCGACGACGCCGCCAACGATGAGCGCCTTAGCGTAAATCGCCAGCTCAGAAGCATCTTCTTTGCGCATGGCGGCAGTAAAGAGGAATGCCGAGATGCCAAACGGGATGGCCGTCCCCAAATACCCGATAGGCAAAAGCAAGGTGTTCCATACTGCACGGGCCGACATCATGTACGATGCGCCCGCGGAGAACGACAACACTACCCCGAATACCGCGGCAGCGGCGATTGCCACCTTGCGCGATCCCGCCGACGCCTCGCGCTTCACGAGAATCAGAAACGCTATAACGAACACCGAGGTTATGCCGACAAGCACGGCTTCGGTGAAGATGCCTGATGCGGGATGGTTCAGCGCTTCGAGCATTCGCTCGGGATGCGAAAGGTGAGTGACCGACGCCAGGCCGCCGACAACGAGCAGGGCAAGCGAAGCCACGGCGGCGGGAAACGTCGTGCGCTTGCAGAATCCCTTGAATTCCGCAAGGGCCGTGCAGGCGAGCATCCATCCGGCGGCGCCTGTAAGCGCCGTGAAAATCACCAGGGACCATTGGATTTCCATGCTAGTCCTCCTCTCGCCAGGTAGCAATCTTCTTCGAAAGGATATAGGCCGTGCTCGGAGCATTGCCCACGTCGGTAAGGCGGTGGATGGAGTCGGGGTCGGCGGCGGCCAAAGCCTTGCTCGGCGCGCTTTCCGGATCATCCAAATCGCCGTAGAAGCGGCATTCGGCGCAGCATTTCGCCACACATGCGGGCTCTTCGCCGATCGCGGTGCGGTGGCTGCACAGCGTGCACTTCTCCACGACCTTCTCCTCCATGTTCCACGAACGAACGCCGTAGGGGCAGGCCATCATGCAATACTTGCAGCCAATGCACTTCGACTTGTCGATGAGCACGGTGCCGTTCTCATCGCGGTAGCTCGCACCCGTCGGGCACACGTTCGTGCACGGCGCGTCGGCGCACTGTTGGCACATCGTGGGAAGCCAGTATTCCTCCAGGTTGGGGAAATCTCCGTAAGGGCCTTTCACGATAACTTTGTTCCACTGCTCGCCTAGGGCGATGTTGTTTTCGGTCTTGCAGTTGATCTCGCAGCTGAAACAGCCAATGCAGCGGTCAAGGTCAACCACGATGCAGTTACGCGACATAGACCGCGTCACCTCCTCCGGTGTTGTCAGACGGCGTGGGCATCCAAGACTCGAAGTCTTCGGGCTTCTCCCACACGCCTTCGGGGCGTTCGGACTTCTCGATGCGCACTTGGAAACCGCGCAGGGTGTAGGTTCCGTATTCGTCGTTATACGGGGCGTCGTGCTTGGTTAGCAGGTTGACGTTCATGGCTTTCCAGGCCTGACTTGGATCATCGGAATCCAAATACTCGGGATTCCACCAACGTTCCTGGTAGATGACTTTCGGCGGAATGCCCTGCGTTACCAAGACCTTGCCGTGCGTTGAATCGCGGCGGCTCGTCAGCTTCACCCAGTCTCCGCTTTCCACGCCGATTTCTTTTGCCGTTTCAGGATTTATCCAGGTAAGCGGCACGGGATAGAGCTCGCGGATGTAGGGATTGTTGCGCAGCGTGCCGTGATGATACATCGGCAGGCGTCCCTCGGTCAGCGTATAGGGGTACTCGTCGGAGTAGTTCTCGTGCCCCTTCACCGGCGATTCGGCGGGCTCGCGATAATACGGCAGCGGCGGATAGTCGACGCTCGCCGGCGGGAATACATATCCCATCGAATCTTTGCCCGAGGAGTTGCCCGTGCGCCCGAGGCGAATCATGCCTTCGGCGTAAGGCTCGCAGCGAAGCGAGGTGGTGCGGCTGAAACCGTAGGGCTTGCCCGTTGATGGGTTTGTCTGCTTGTAGTAGTAATACGATTTCTCTACCCATGAATCCCACTCGGTGATTTCCATAGGCATGAGTTCTTTGCACTGCTCCCACGTGAGCCCATCGGGGTATTTCTTCGTGAACGAGCGGCTGATGATCTTCGCGAGCACCTCTTCGTACTCTTCGTAGGTAAGCCAGTTCTTGAAGAGCTTCTCTTCGTTGTCGAAGCCGCCCTCGAAGGCCTTCTTGCATTTTGGATGGCCCTTGTCGGCGAGCTTCTTGGTGAGCCACGACCACATGAGCGACTCATCAACGCACTCGAACAGCTGGGTTACGCGTTGGCGGATGAGGAACACGTTGCAGCGGTCGCAGGCGTACGAGGTCTCGAGCCATTCGGCAGCGGGCAGCAAGATATCGGCCGCTTCGACGGACATCGCCGTGGGATACATGTACATGTGCACGACGAGCTCGAACTTCTTCGCAGCATCCATGAAGTGGCGCGCGCCGCCGAGCATCGCAGGTTTGTTGCCCGATCGGTCGATCCATACGCGCGGAAGATAGGGTTTGCCAGTCTCGAGGGCCTCGCGGATGGTACCGATGTGGCTCGCCTTCCAAAAACCCAGGCCCTTGTGCTCGATAAAGCCAAGGCGGCGTTCGATAGTCTCGTAGGTGGGGCCCATCTCGCTGTAGCCGTATTTGTCATAGGCGGGAATCAGGTAGGTGCCGGGGTTTTGCGCGGGGCGCTGCTGGGTGAGGTTGCCCGGGTTGTCGATGTTGCCCATGATGATATCGAGAATGGTGGCAGCCATGGCGGCCTGCGCCGACTGCTCGTATTGGTCGGTGGCCACGCCCAGGCAGACGCCGGCGTTCGGGCTACCGTCCACGAAAAGCTTGATGGCTTCTTCGATTTTGTCAGCGTCGAGCCAGCAGGTTTCGGCGGCTTTCTCAATCGTCCAGCCCTCGCATGCCTCGGAAAGCGCGCGATAGCCGGTCTTGATGCCTGAAGTTCCGTTCCATTCGAATTCGCCATCCATCTGGCAGTCGATGGAGTCGTCCCAGGGAAATGGCGCCGGCACAGGCTCGTTTTTCGTCTTGTCCCACACGACGAAGGTGTACTTGTCGTAGCTTTCGTCGCCGAAGAACTCGCTCGCCTTGTAGGTGTATTTCGTTTCAGGATTGATGAGGAACGGAAGGTTTGTCCACTTCAGGCAGAAATCCTCATCGTAGAGCTTGTTTTCCAGGATGTAGTTGATCCAGGCAAGCAGCAGCGCAACGTCGGTGCCGGGGCGAACGGGCAGCCACACGTCGGCCTTGCTAGCGTCGGGCGTGAAGCGCGGGTCGATGACCACGGTTTTGGTGCCGCGTGCGCGCATGTTCGCCACGGCGCGCCCGCCTGAAGCCGGGCACGACTGCGAGGGGTCGGTGCCCCACAGCACAAGCGTCTTGCATTTCGTGTCTTCGACGTAGACCTCATAGGCATTGGAGTCGGCGATGGAGTTGTCGGTTTGGCCGTTCATCACCGGCTGGGCATGATTGCGCGGAAGATAGCACTGCGCGCATCCCGGCTCGAAGAAATTGCCGCCGTCGAACGACTGCAGGAAGCGCATCTGTGAGTAGAACTGCGGGTTTCCGCCGCCGCCGCCCGAGACGATGAGTGTCATGGGATCTTGCTCGTAGAGCTCTATCAGCTTGTCGGCGATGGTGTCGAGCGCCTCTTCCCAGCTGATGCGCTCCCATTTGTTCTCGCCGCGTTCGCCGACGCGCTTCATCGGATATTTCAGACGATTCGGATGGTAGAGCGCCTGGATGCCGACACCGCCCTTCGCGCAGATGCGGCCCTTGCTCATCGGGTCGATCGGGTCACCTTCGATATGCACGACGCGCCCGTCGCGCACGGTGACTTTCACCGCGCAGTTCGAGATGCATGCACGGCATGCCGTATGGATGACTTTCTCTTCGGAAGAGGCCGATTCTTCGGCGTGAGCCTCAACGAAGTTGCCGCCCACCGTCGACGTGACGGCTGCAACGGCACTCGCCGCAGCAGCAGACTTGATAAAGCTGCGACGCGACAGATTCAAATGCCCCATGTAAAACCTCCTTTTCAGATTTCCCCTTGCTTGCCCTTGCTTTCTATTCTCCGACGGGCGCAGGCCCGACAGAAGCTAAGTGATCCAGGGCGTCGCGCCCTGCGTCGGTGGTAATCCACGCATGATTCCATTCGATGCACCCGGCATCTTTGAGCATGTTCGCGTACATGCTCGGATACATCGTGGGCACGTTTGTGCGTTCGTCGCGGTGCATCAGACCGCGGGCATCGAGTACGCTTTCAAGCTGTTTGGTGGATTTCCCCCTCGGTGTGTCGCATTCGGCGAGCACCAGCAAAAAGCCCTCCATCAAATCGGGTTCGGCCTCAAAAAGCGCCGCCGTGCGTGATTTCGGCGAGAGTGCCCTGGCTACGATGCGGCCAACGTCGGTTGTGGACTCGTATATAAGAGAGACGCTTTCGTCCGAGATAGTTTCATCCTCGAAGGCGTCTTCGATGCTTCCCTCGTAGGCGACGCCGTCAATCTCGAGGGTCTCTTCGAGTGCACCGGAATGCGCAAGCATTTCGATAACGGAAGAAAGGGGCTGGATGGGCAGCTCGCGCGTTGCGCGCAAGCTCTCTTCCATGCTGTCGATGAGAGCCGCTTCTTCGACTCGGTCGCCGTCGCATGCGCGAAGTATGCGCTCCGCCGCCGCTTTGCAGCTTGGGTCGCCGTCAATCTTTTTCAGCAGCGCGCTTGCCGCAAGTCCCGCTTGGGCCTCGGCGCTCAGCTCGGTGCATTCGTCTTGCGCCATTTCTACCCCCCTGTTCCCCTTGATTCACCTGCGCGAATTACAGCTCAAACCTTAGCCTCTCGCACGACAAGGGCGCGACTGCCGAAGCGGGTGAATTCGCGTTTTGCCAGGTAAACCACTAGTCCGCAGCGGACTATCGAAGAAATTCGGGCACCATTTCAAAGTGCTGAGGACATGGTGTCATGCCTGCGGAAAGGGAGTCTTTGGCTCTGTTTAACCGTTGTTGGGGAACATCGAATACATCACTGTCATTTACCGTCCGGGGAACATATCCACAACAGACACAAGTTTCAGGTCCAGACGGGATTCAGCTTTCTTCCGCACGGATCGGCACCCCACCAGCGCCCAAACGGCGACGCTAGAAACGGCAGCTCCCCTGCCACATTTCTGCGAACAACCCACTGCTGGCACACGGTTTCAAACTGTTTGCCGACATACGCTTGAAGTGCTTGCCCGAACGCAGTTTTCTGCGCCGCCGCAAGGCCCGGGTCCACTTCGATCGCGCCAATATTCTTGCTAACGAACGCATACCAACACGCGAAAAACGGATCGACGAGTGAATAGAGCGCTTTGCGCGATGTATCCGGATTCTCGCCGAAAGGAACTTCCCGGTCAATAATCCCCAAGTCAATAAGCGTCTTCGGGTATTTCGGACACGACGAGGGAGCCTGGGGGCGCTACACCGGCTACAGCGGCAACGTGCGCTACGTGGCCGTAGGCCGCGCGACCGGCTGCGTCGAGGACGACGGCTTCCTGGTTGCGGTTTAGGCGGCGCGAGGGTGCTGACGGCGGAAAGGCCGCCTCGTTTCCGACGGGGCGGCCTTTTTCGCGTTTTGCGACCGATTCACCGGGTTTCCGCCGGCGAGGGCGGAAGCCCGGAACCTTGAAAGCAGGATAGCGACGCGATGACCAGGAGGAACGGGAAGCATTGCTCGGAAACGAGCAAGCCCCCGCAAGCACGCGAGAGGCGCGTTTGCGGGGGCTTGGATCCACAAGCCCGCCGACCGAAAGGAGGTGAGCGCATGGACGATATAGCCCTCGGGATATTGCAGGGTATAGCCGCGGCGATCCTGTATGACGCGGCGAAGGCCGCCATATCCCGAACCAAAAAGCGGTTTAGGCGATAGCCCGAACCGAAACCACGATGCCGGGCGTTACCCCGCCCGGCGTTAGGAGGTGACAACGTGAGACTAGCGGCGGCCGCCATAGCGGCGGCGATAACCACGGCCATTCTCGAATGGCTCCACCAGCTCACGAAGTAACCGACCCACGCAGTAAGGAGATTCTACCATGGAGACGAAGAACCGCGCAATCCGTAGCGATGCCTTGGTTGCGACGGGCCGGACGGCTCTGCTTTAATGGTTCCCATGCCCGCCGGCGCCTCCGGCGGGCGTAAAGTGAAAGGAGTAGGCCATGGAAGCGTTCGTGATCGTGTTCGTCGTGGTCATGGCATGGGGTTTCTTCGCGGCTATGGGAAGCAACGCCGCCTCCGGATCGGTGACGCGTTCCTGATAGGGCTCGTGCTGATTGGCTGCGTCGCCGGCTTCGCCCTTCTCGTCGCGGTACCTTTCGGCATCATCGGGATGATATTCGCTGCCGCGTTCGCGTAGTCGGGTGCAGGCGGGGGCTCTGCCCCGCCTTATTCTTTTCCGGGAGCTGAGCGGCTTGCCGAGTTTTCAATGGCGCGGCGTGGTGAGTGGTTCCCAACCCCAACCCGCCCGGCGCGCCGCGCCGTTGGAAACTCTGCGGCGACTTCGCGTGCGAATCTTCGGGGTGTTGGCTCGCATGCTTGGGGCGGCCGCCTCGCGCTTTCATGGCATCGGGCGGCCGCCCGTGTCTAGTCTTCGTCGGTAAAGGTGTACACGAAGCCGTCATCCTCGAAGTTCAGCTCGTATCTCTTGTCTCGCTCCTCGTACGGCCCCATCACGAAGCCGTTGTGGCCGCACTCGCACCTGAACGCCACGATGCCGGGGTCCGGCTGGGGCCGGTATTCGATGTCGCGGCCGCAGAACGGGCACGTGTGCTGCAGCTTGCGCTCCCATGAGGGCATGCTGAGGCACACACCGCTCAGCAGCTCGTCGATGTCGGTGATGCCGCAGTCTTTGTTCTCGTTTTCGCCTGTGCTCATCGGGGTTCCTCCTTGCATTTCGCGGCCATTTGCGGCGGGGCCGTTATCTCTGCAGCTGCATGACCTTGGCAACGACGAGGACCGGCAGGAACAGGATCGCCAGCAGTACGGTGAGAATCGAAGTGCTCTTCTTCATGATTGTTCCCCTTTCTTGCGGGCGGGGGCGTGGCGGCGCCGCGCTTTTGCGTCCATTATCGCGCCGGCGCCGGGTTTGCCGCATTAGCCGCGAGCTAAGGCGGAGAGGTACAAATTCCGGTACAAAGGAACCTGTTTGCAGCGTCCCGTAACGTCTTGCAGGGTTTTGCCGGTTGCTTTGGAAACTTTGATTGACCTGCGGCAATGACCTGTATGGGCTTGTCGATTCTTACAGGGTCTTATGGGGTGTCAAGAATTCCAAATGATTGGGGCTTTGCAAGTGCCACAGTTGCAAGACATGCG
This sequence comes from bacterium, assembly GCA_963613135.1. GTDB lineage: Bacteria > Actinomycetota > Coriobacteriia > Coriobacteriales > Eggerthellaceae > Senegalimassilia. The sequence continues at coordinate 89 of CAVDXU010000042.1, read as the reverse complement.
CTAGCAGCGTTATTTTAGAAGACCCTGTTTATTAGGAATCTGAATCCGATGAAGCCAACTGAGGGGAACCAGCCCTGCGCCTCAACAAA
>CAVDXU010000041.1:0-18410 GCA_963613135.1 bacterium | reverse complement strand
ATCGGGCCTATCCACGCGCGCCCCCTTTCGTTTGCGGAGTGGCGGGGACGGCAGCGGCAACAGCGGCCGGCGCCACCCCGGTCGCAGGGGCGGCGGCAGGGGCGGCAGGCGCGGCCTCAGCCGTCGTAGCCGTCGCAGCCTCCCCAGCCGCCGCATTCCGGCTATCCAAGAAGTTGCGAATACCGCGCAGCTGGCCCACGTAGCCCGAGCAACGGCACAGGTTTCCGCTCAGGTACGCCAGAATCTCCTCGTCGGTGGGATCGGGGTTCTCGCGCAGCAGCGCGATGGTGTTCATCACGAAACCGGGGTTGCAGAAGCCGCACTGCTCGGCGCCCTGGTCGGCGATGAAGCCGACGAACTCGGACACCTCTTCCTGCAGGCCTTCAAGGGTTTGCACAGCATGCCCGTCGGCGCGGGCCGCCAACACCGAGCACGACAGCACGGGCATGCCGTCGAGCAGCACCGTGCACAGGCCGCAGGCCGACGTTTCGCAGCCGCGCTTGACGCTTACGCAGCCGTGGGCGCGCACGAAATCGATGAGCAGCGTATCGGCCGGCACGTCATCGGCGACGGCGCGGCCGTTGAGCTTGATCTTCACTTCCATCTAGCGCACCTCCGCAAGCGAAAGCAGGGCACGACGCACCAGCACGGGCACAAGCGCCCGGCGATACGGCGCGCTACCCCACATGTTCCCCGACACGCACAGCTCGCCTGAAGCCCACGCGGCGAAGGCCGCGGCCGACTGCTCGGTAATGCCGCCCACCAAAAGCCCCTGCTCATCGCGCAGCAGCTTCGCACGGCCGGGGCGGGCGCCCACGCACACGCGGTATTCGCCGCCGACGCAGGCCGCGGCGCAATTCAGCGACGGCAGATCGGTGCGCTGCTTGCGAACCACCTGGTAGGAAAACGCGCCCGGAGTCTTCTTCACGATGAGCCGCACCAAGATGTCGCGGTCGTACTTCATCTGTGCGAACTGCTCAAGCGGCACGATGCCGCCCTCGTGCAGCTCAACGTAGCTGTCCATGGCCAAAAAGACCGCCAGCACGTCAGAGAATCCCATGCGCCGCCACAGGCTTCCGCCCACGGTGGCGCCGTTGCGGAACTGCACGCCGACGATGTCCTTGAACGCCGCCTCGACGGCGCCGCACGAATACGCCGCAAGACCCGCGTGCTTCTCCAGCTGACGCAGGGTGACCATGGCGCCGATGCGGAACTCCTCGTCGGTTTCCTCGATTTCGCCGAGCCCCAAATCGCACAGGTCGATGGCCGTGCCGATGGTGTGGTTTCCCATCTTCAGCCACAGCATGCCCGCCACGATGCGGCTGCGCTTCTTCTGATTGAGCTCCCAGGCCTCTTCCAGGCTTTGCGGGCGCACGTATTTCTGGATGGTAACGATAGCACTCGCCTCTTACGTGAGGTTTTACATAATCTGTGACAGTATACTGTCGCAGAACGGCAAAACGGGGGCGCTCCTTGGAAACGCCCCCGTTCAACCATCGAATTTGCAGAGGAAACCGCTCGGCCGGCCCGCTAATCCTCCGCGGATTCCTTGACGGCCTTCACCGCCACGCCGGCTGCGCCGACGGCCACCGCCGCGGCCGCGACGGCCGCCATGCCCGCAGCGTCACCCGTCTTCGCCGCGGTTTTACCGGACGCGCCGTTGCCGCCGGATCCAGAGCCGCTGCCCGAGCCCGAGCCGCCGGCGCCATCCTTGCCGCCATCGGACTTGCCACCGGAGCCGTCGCCCTTGTCCTTGTCCTTATCCTTGTCCCCGCCGTCGCCTTCGACCTCGTATTTAGCCGGCAACGCGGAGAATCCGCTGGCCACACCCGAGGTGTCTTCAGCCCCGACCGCAAGCGGGCGGCGGCGCGGGTCGACGATCTGCTGCACGTTCGCCCCGAACAGCGACTCGGAGAACTCGTCGGCCTCAAGCCACGACAGGTGGTCGGCCTGCGCGCGCAGCGTCGCCGGCTCCTCATCAGCCCCGGAAAGCGCCGCAAGCGACGCCTTTGCGGCGGTGACGCTCGCCAAAACGTCGGCCGCCGAGGACTCGTCGGCGTACGGGTTCGAGCGCGGGTTGCTCAGGTGCACCTCGAACTCGGTCGAACCCTCGTAGCCCTCGGGCATGGTGAAGCTGAAGCGGTAGGTTCGCCTGAAGCCGGGCCACAGGATGCCGGACGTGTCGCGGATGTCCTCGACCACCTCGGAGACCACCATGCCGGCATCGTCGAGCACGGGCTGATCGCTCTCGTCGCGCACGGTGCGACGGTTCTCGGCGGAAGGCTGGTGGTACTCGCGCAGGTCGGCGTACTCCTGCTCGGAGACGACGGAGCCCGCCTCGTCGGTCACGGTGACGGTGAAGCCGGTGATCAGCGCGTTGCCGACGTTGCTTACGTCCACGTAGAAGCCGACGGTGCCTCCCGGCGCAGCGAACGGCGACTCCGCCTTCACGCCTTCGCACTGCACGGCAAGCACGTCGGGCACCGACACCTGGTAGATGTCGCTTTTCGCTTCCTCGGCGTCGGTGATGCTGCTCATCACGAACTCGCGCGCGCCGCCTGTGCATGTGAGCACGTCGATGCTATCGGGCGGGAAGGCCAAACGCGCGATGGGATAGAACTCGTGGTACGCGCCGAGCGACTCGATCCAGCGTGATTCGAGCAGCTGGTAGACGGGCTCGGCGACAGTGTTCGTCGTCGACGAGCCGCCGAAGTTCGTGCCCGTCTTCTCGTCGTAGTGGACCGTGCTGCAAAACTGCGCGCCGCCCTCGACGAGCGCCGCCACGTCGTCGGTAAGTGCCGACCCGCTTGCCACGCCGTCGCTGACATGCACCGTGTACATGCGCTTGCCGTCGGCGGTCGCGATGCACCTCGACTCATTGGAATAGCCGTCGACCTCGCCGGCCACGATCTTGCGCGCGTTCGCATCGAAGCTCACGACGTTGTTCTTCTTCTCGCGCACGACGGAGCTGGTCTTGAAGTATGTGAACACGGTGCCCGAGGCCTCGTGCTGGTGGCGCGAGAACGAGGCGACGTCGTCGATGGCGACCTGGTCGTCGCAGGCCATGTTCTTATCTTTGAACCTGAACGAGCGCACGAAGCTCGCTTCCGCGTCGCCGTTCATGCCGCTCCAGGCGAGCAGGGTGTGCAGGCGCTCGTCGTAGACGCCTTCGGAAATGTAGGCGGAATCTTCCTCGCTGGCGACCTCGAAGGTGCCGCCGATGAGCGTGCGGTTTGACACTGGGAATTCGACGTTGGTGTTCTCGGCGAGCGCCAGGTCGAAGTCGCGCACCACGAGTCCGAGCAGGTTGAGGGTCGTCACGTAGATGCCGCTTTCCTCTTCGCTTCCCGCCTTGTCGTGGTAGTAGTAGAAGCTGCAGCGGCGGCCTTGCACCCAGCCGGTCGACCCTCCCGATCCGATGCTCTTCTGGATGACCGCGCGCGGATGGTAGGTGGCCACGCCCTCGTCGAGCTTGGATTTGAGCGACTGAACGCGCACGGGCAGCTCGGCGTCGAGGCACCAAACGACGATGGTGACGAACTGCCTGGCCACGCATTCGTCGTAGGAGATCTCCTCGTCGCCCTCGATGACGAGCGAAGTGATGGCGAGCGTCGCGTAGGTCAGGTCGGGAAAATCGCCGTTGCCGGGGTCGACGTGCACCTCGAAATCGAAATCGACGTCGTAGCGGTTTTCCGGCGCCACGCCGTCGACGGCGAAGTCGACGATCTGTTCATCGCCGAACGCATGGTTGTCCGCATCCCAGGAGCGCAGGCACACGCGGCTGCGCGAATAGGTTTCCCCGCCGGCGGGAACCTTGGCGGTTACCAGACGTGCCATGACGGTGTGGCGCTCGGGCTCCACGTTCGGGCGCGGATAGGCGCAAACCGTGCGCAGGCGCGCGTTGCTGTAGACGTCTTTGTAGATGAGCTTCTGCTCGGTGGGCACGAGGCCGAGCAGCGGGTTGTAGGTGCTCAGGTTCGCGAAATCGTCTTGCGTGCCCGTTTTCGCGAGATCGCTCGTGCCCGTGAAGCCGGCCTTGAGCTTGCCCGTCTCGGCGATCGCCGCATAGGGGCTCGCGAAGCCGGGCGCCGAGGCGGGGCCTGCAGCCACGAGCACGGGGTCGCCGCCGGGGGCGGCAAGCCGCGTGCGCGTATAGGTGGCAGGCGAGGTGGCGTCGATGGCGACCTCGCCATCCGAGCCTGTGAGCGTCTTGACGGCGGCGCTCGCGAGGGCGGCCGCATCCTTCATGGTCGCCTCGAATTCCGCGACCTCGCCGAGCGCCGATTGCGTGAACATCTTCATATCGGACAGATCGATGCTTTTCAGCATCTCGCTTATTTGCTGGTTGGCGACCTCAAGCGCCGTGCTCGTATCGCCGAGGTCGACGAAGGTCACTTTCACGGGAGGGAAAGCGAGGGTTTTGGAGCCGAGGATCGACTGGACGATGAGCTGCATGTTCATTTCGAACCACCCAAGGGCGCCGAGGAAATGCTTCTCATCGGCCGCACCGCAGTCGTATTTGAGGTTCAGCGTGATCGCGTTATAGCCCCTCACGGCCAGGCCAAATGCATCGGAGCGCCCCACGCCCACGGACATGCCCGCCTCGGCCGAGAAGACGTAGACGTACTGCTTGGGGGCGCCATCGGCGCAATGGTGGTTCCACTGGAGGTCCTGGAACCACGTATTGAACGCGACCCCGGCCGAAAGGTCGCCCTGCATGAAGAGCTTCCAATCGAAGGCCAGGTATATGCTGAAGCCGAGGAAGAGGGGAATTCTGACCCCTACGCTGCCATCGAGGCCGCCTTTGAAGAAAAAGATTCCGTCGAACATGAATTCGCGCCCGTCGTCGTCTGCATTCCCGCAGTTCCCCAGACCCAGGGCCGTAAGCTCGCATTGCGCGGTTATGGTTTTGGTTATGGGCGGGGTGCCGCAGAAGGAGTTTCGCTTGCCCAGGCCCGCATACGCTTGATCGCCCGATGCCAGATCGTCGCTGAGGGTATTGCGCAATTGCGCCAGGCCCGCGTGAAGGCCGCGCCCGCCGCCCCGCTTGAGGAACTCTTCGGCGGATTCGGCATCGCCGTTGACGTCTTTGCCTATCGGCAGGGCATCCAAGGCCGCCGAAAAGCCGAAGTTGCCGGAGGGGTCGTTGAAGATGTCGACGGGAACGCCGGGAATGCCGACATAGAAGGTGTCCTCGATGCCGAAGGGGAAAGAGACGGCAACGCCCAGGCGCGCTTCGGCGCGACCTTGCGGGTTAAAGCCTGCGGTGAGCGCCATGCTGTTATCGAGGCCCGCGTTGGGCACGATCGCCTGCTGGAATTCGATCGGCAGCTCAGCGGCCTTCGCGGTCTCCCCTTCCGCGGAAAACCAGATTTTCACCTTCTTGCCCGGCTCGATGATGTTGAGATATTTGTCGGTGAACGTCGTCGTCGCGAAGTTCGGCGCGGCCGCGTCGCGCGTTGCCGCCTGGCGGGCCACCTCTTTGCCGTCAATGAGCAAAGCGACCTGCACCGAGGCGCTCGCGTTCGCGGTTGCCACCTGCACGGCGAAGTCGTGGTCGATGTCGTTGTAGTCGCCCACGGCAGCGGGCTCGCCGTTGTGCAGCGCGTCGACGTCGTCGAGCGTCACATAGCGCAGATATGCCGTGCCGTCGTCAGCTTCGACGGGGATCTCGATGGTGTTCGCGCGCACGCCGCCGTCGTCTGCCAGCGCGCCGGACAGGATGAAGGCCTGCGGAAGGTAAAAGTCGCGGCAGCCCTCGGCGCTGGCCAAGACCTCGCCGTAAAACGAATAGAACGGCGAGCTGTCGTCATCCGATTCGAAGGACAGTGCGCGGATGTTGATGACCGCGAACCCATCGTCGTCGGTGGTGACGGAGAGCTGCTTCTGGTTGTATAGCGAGGTGACCGTGACGGTAACGCCGCCGACGGCGACCTTGCCCGTTTCGGTTTCGCGCATCGCCATGATGGGCACTTCCTCGCGGTTGAGCACGTAGATGCTGAAGTGCGTGTTTCCGCCTTCGTCGGCGTAGGCGTTGACGCGCATGCCCGACGGGTAGGTGACCGAGCCCAAGAAGGTCAGCGCGCCCACGACAGCGGCCGCGCTCACAAACGAGCGGCGCGAGAGCACGGGGTTGGCCATAAGCGCGGCTGAGGCGGCTTCGAGGTCGAGAGGCGAGGTGGCGGCGTTGCGTGGAGTGGCAGGAGAGGCGGCGGATGCGCCCTCGTGGCACCGGATGTCGTCGAATTCGGTTCCCATGGCTCAAGCCTTTCTCTGATATTCACAACTTAGGCGAATTGTATCATCCTCAAGCGATCAACCAGGAGAAGAGTGGGCGTTTGACCTGCATTTAACGAAAGGAAACGAAGGAAATCAAGGGTTCGTGGGCAAACCGGCGCGTACTGCGTTGCCGCTCGCGCAAAGGGGTATCCTTGACGGGACGCGAAGAGATCAAGAGGAGAAAACGCGCCGAGCGCCCGCCGAAAACGAGCGGCCCGCCACGACCGTCGCCGCCGAGAAGAAGCGCCTCGCGCGGCGGCTGCGCTCACCGAGAGAAAGCACCGCACGAAACGGCCATTCGGCAGGAAGGGGCATCGCGCACCATGATCGGCATCGCTGGAAAGGAGCGCAGCGCGCAATGATCGAAACCATCGGCGAAAACGGGTTCACGCACGGGTGCATCATCATGGCATCAGGCGTGGGCAGGCGATTCGGAGGGAACAAGCTTCTGGCCGAACTCGGCGACATGCCGCTTGTGCGCCACGTTCTGCTAGCGACGGAAGGCTGCTTCGCGCAACGTGTGGTGGTGACGCGCCATGCCGAGGTGGCGAGGCTTTGCCGCACGGCGGGCGTGCACGTCATCGAGCACGACGAGCCCCGCCGAAACGACACCGTGCGCTTGGGGATGCAGGCGTTGGAAGGGTGCGACACGGTCACATTCTTCCAAGGCGATCAGCCGCTGGTGGGGCGCGAAACCATCGATCAGCTGCTTCACGCCGCCGAAGGCGACCCCCAAAGCATCTGGCGCGCCGGCTTTCAGGGCACACCCGGGGCGCCCGTGCTGTTCCCCGCCTGGGTGTTTCCCGAGCTGCGCGCGCTGCCTGAGGGCAAGGGCGGCGGCTTCGTGGCGAAGGCGCATGCAGAACGCGTGCGCATCGTGGAGGCTGCCAGCGCTTGGGAGCTGCGCGACGTGGACACGCGCGAGGATCTGCAAGAGCTGGCAGAGCACCTGCGACAAGGCGGGAATTAGGCCAGCCCCGCGCCCCTACCTCGGATGCTTGCGCTCCCAGCGCGAGAAATTGTCCTGCGGCAGCACGATATTCAGCAAGATAGCCACGGCCGCGGCGGCGACGATGCCCGAGCCGCCGAAGATGAGGCTAACCCACTCGGGCGCGCCGGCGAGCACGGCGGAATTCGCGCCGATGCCGTAGCCCAGGCCCAGCGCGACCGAAACGATGCTCAGGTTGCGCGCGGTCAACGGTTCGCGCGTGATCAGCTGGATGCCGCTCACCACGATGGACGAGAACATGATGACGGCCGCGCCGCCGAGCACCGCCTGCGGCATGATGGAGATGACCGCGCCGAGCTTCGGGCACAAACCGCACAGGATGAGGAACACGGCGCCGGCGGCCAAGGCCTTGCGGTTCACCATCTTCGTCATGGCGACCAGGCCGACGTTCTGGCTGAACGAGGTGTTCGGCAGCACGCCGAACAGCGCCGCGAACGACGAGCCCAGACCGTCGCACATCACGCCGCCGGAAAGCTCCTTGTCGGTGGCCTCGCGATCCATGCCGCCCTGCGTGACGCCCGAGATGTCGCCGACGGTCTCGACCGCCGTGACGATGAACATCACGAGCACCGGCGCGATGGCGCGCATGTCGAACACAGGGGCCACGGGCATGATCTCAGGAACGGCGAACCAGGCTGCATTGGCAACGTTTCCCCAGTTCAACACCCATGCCTTGGTGTATTCCGTGCCATCGGCCGCAATGCCGGTGGTAGGCAGGACAAGCCCCATGATGCCGGCGATGATGTAGCCGACGATGATGCCGACCAAGATGGACGACGCGCTGAGGAAGCCGGTCGTCGCATGCTTGACCACCAGGATGACGATCAGCACGACAAGGGCCAGGCACAAGTTCTCGACCGAGCCGAAATCCTTCGCGCTGCTGCCGCCGCCGAAGGAATTGACGCCGACGCTGATGAGGCTCAGACCGATGGAGAGCACGACCGTGCCGGTGACCACCGACGGGAAGAATCGGCGCAGCGGTTTCAGGAAGAAGCCGAGCACCGTTTCGAACAGGCCGCCGATGATGGAGGCGCCCATGATGGCGCCGTAGGCCACCAAGCCGCCGCCCATCGACGCCGCAACCGAGTTGAACACCCCGATAAAGCCCGAGGACGTGCCCATGATGATGGGAACCCGCCCGCCGACGGGACCTATGCCGAACAGCTGGACCAACGTGACGATGCCCGCGACGAGCATGGCGTTCTGCAAAAGCGCCAGCTGCACGTCCGCGAACTCGGCGGTGGCCAGACCGCACACGCCCATCACGATGAGCAGCGGCGTCAGATTGCCGACGAACATGGCCAGCACGTGCTGCAAGCCGAGGGGGACGGCCTGCCCGAGCGTGATGTCGCCCTCGAACGAGAAGACGCCGAGCGCGGGCGCCTTCGCCTTTTCGGGAGCCTCGCTCGCCCCAGCTTCCGCAGGTTCCCCCTGCAGGGTCGCAGTTCCGCTCTGCTGAGCTGTCGCAGCCTCATCCGACGACGTCGAAGACCCGTCCCTCTTTTCCTCTTCCATACGCTTCTTTCCCTCAAAAACGTTGATAAACCGTAATGGAAGAAAACTACCATCTAAACGAATTCATTTGAAGCACGCCCGGAAGAAGTAACGAAGATTTCCTGAAACGGGCAGGTAGGGGGCGGGCAGCCTTTGGAAATGGGCAACCTCGAAGGCGGGCGGGCGCGGGGCAAGCGGTCCTGCGTGAGAACGCCCTGTCGAGACATCGCGCGACTTTAGGGGCGCAGGAGCCGGTAGCCCCCGGAGGCGGGGTGCGGGGCGGGCTCGAAAAGCAAGAAGCCCTCGGGGGCGAAACGACCCTCGAGGGCACTTGGCGCTACAGGTGCAGACGCACGGGCGCAGGCGCTACGGATGCGGTCTCCCTACGGGCACTGGCCCATGCCGCCGACTTGTCGATCTGGATGGTGCCGTCCTCGGGACGCGTAGGCGCTACGGGCGCAGGCCCATGCCGCCCTCGAGCGTGAGGGTCTCGCCGCTCATGAACTTGAAATCAGGCCCGCACAGCTGCACGACCGCGCGGCCGATCTCGGTCTCCACGTTGGCGTAGTGGCCCATCGGGGGCATATGGACATTCGCCTCGTAGGCCTCGGGGTAGGCTTCCTTGAAATTCTCGAGCGCGGCCGTCCAGGCGAGCGGGCACACGATGTTGACGTTGATGCCGTCGGGACCCCATTCGGTGGCCGCCACGCGCGTCAGGCCGCGGATGCCCTCCTTCGCCGCCGCGTAGGCGCACTGGCCGTAATTGCCGAACAGGCCGGCGCCGCTGGCGAAGTTCACCACCGAACCGCGGGTTTCCTTCAGATGCGGATAGCAGGCCTGCATGTAGTAGAAGGCCGCGTACAAACCAGAATATAATGCCAGGTCGAACTGCGCCGTCGTGTGATCGGCAAGCGTGACGCCGGAAGCGGACGCCTGCGCGTTGTTCACCAGCGCGTCGATGCGACCGAAAGTGGCGACAACCTGATCGACGGCCTTCTGCACGACCGCCTGGTTGTCCGCCTGAGCATTCACGTCGGCTTGGATGGGCAGCACCTTGATGCCGAACTCGCCTTCCAAACGCTCCTTGGCAGCGTCAAGCTTCGCCACATTGCGCCCGGTGATGGCAAGGTTCGCGCCTTCCTTTGCAAAGGCGGTGGCAATACCGTAACCGATCGACCCGGCGGATCCGTCTTTCAGGGCGGCGAACCCGGCGCCGGTGATGATAACGGTTTTATCGGTGAAGTAGCCCATGTGAATCCTTTTCATCTTCGACCTGGCATTACTCCGTTGCCGGCAGCGCCCTTCATTCTGCGCTGAAAGGCCGCTTGGGCGGCTTGGAACGCTCCGCAACGGGATGTTTCCAGTTTACGTTTCGGGTGGTTCTGTCGGAAGAACCAGACCAGTTATGTTTTGGGGAACCAGTTCTGGGAGCGCTTCTGCTACCATGGAGGCGGAATCGCTGCTCGACAACATCTTTGAACTCGTTAAATACGAGAGTAATCCGAGGTAAATTCAGATGCAACGCGACAACAAAACCCATATGCTTACCTACAATCTGGAAGCAAGGGGAACCACATCGGTTTATGATTATCTATACCAGTTGATCCGAGACGACATCGCACATGGCATCATTCCCCGCAACACCAAGCTGCCCTCGAAGCGCGCCCTCGCCCAGCATCTCGGCATCGGCGTCGCGACCGTCGCCGCCGCCTACGAGCAACTGGTCACGGAAGGCTTCGTCCGAGCCGAGCAACGCCGCGGCTTCTTCGTTGAAGATGTTTCGCGCTATCGGTCTAAACCGGTCACCGACGTGGGCATTGGGGACACCCGCGGCGGGAGGCCCACCGAGTCGAATGCCGGCTCAAGCTCGGCCACGCTCAGCATCGGCGGCGATGCCGGTGCCGGCACTGCCGGCGACGGCGGCGGCGCTGCACTCCCGGCGGCAACCGCGCCGGGCACAGCAAAGGCCGCGGAGAGCGCCTACGACCAGAACTTCTTCGTCGACATGAAGGCGAACCGCACCAGCATCGACCTGTTCCCCACCTCGGTTTGGGCGCGCTACATGCGCGAGGCGCTCGCGCTGCCCGCCCACAAGCTGCTGCAGTCCGTCCCGTTCAACGGCCTTCCCGAGCTGCGCCGCGCCATCGCCGACTACCTGCGCCGCGCGCGGGGAATGAACGTGTCGCCGGAGAGCATCGTCATCGGCGCCGGAAGCGAATACCTCTACGGTCGCCTGCTGCAGATGATGGGGCCGGCCACCACCTTCGCCATGGAAAACCCTGGATACCGGAAATTCGCCGCCATTTCGCAATCGTACGGAAACCCCTGGGTGAGCGTCCCCATCGACGACGCGGGCATGATCGTCGACGCGCTCGAGGATTCCGGCGCCGACGTGGCGCATGTGTCGGCGGCCAACCACTTCCCCACCGGCGTGGTGATGCCCATCACGCGCCGGCTGGAACTGTTCGAATGGGCGGGACGCGCGCGCAAACGCTTCATCATCGAGGACGACTACGACAGCGAGTTCCGCTACACGGGCCGCCCGATCATGCCGCTGTTCGCCGACGATGCGGCGGGCAAGGTCATCTACCTGAACGCATTCTCGAAGACGATGATGCCGTCCTTGCGCATCAGCTATCTGGTGCTGCCGGAGCGTCTGATGGAGCGTTATCTGGACACGATGAGCTTCTACGCGTGCACCGTGTCAAGCGTCGAGCAGTATGCGCTCGCGCGGTTCATCGACGAAGGACACCTTGAACGGCACATCAACCGCATGCGCACGTTCTACCGCAATCAGCGCGCCAGCGTGCTCGGGGCGCTGAAAGCGTCGCCGCTTGCGAGCATTTCCACCGTCGAGGAGCGCAACGCAGGCACCCATTTCCTGCTGCATGTGAGAACCGAGCTCGGCGAGGAGGAGGTGCGGCGGCGCGGCGGGGCGGCGGGGCTGAACATATCGATGCTCAGCGACTACCGCTTCGGCGAGGACGAAGGCGTTCCGGTCTGGCGCGGGCGGGCGGCGCGGCGAGCAGGTGCGGGGGCGATCGGGCACGAGGGCGGATCGGCAGGTCAGAGGGTCGAAATCAGCAGCGGGCCGACAGCGCAGGAAGGGTACGGGAACGAGCCGGGGGCGCAAGGCGAGAGCGAAAACGCGCCCGCGGGCATAAGCGGGTGCGAAGCCGGCGGCGCGAAACCGCTCACGATCGTGGTCAACTATGCGGGCATATCCCCCGATCGCATCGAGGAGAGCATTCGCCGCCTGGCCGGCATTTTCCCGGAATGCGCCGGTTGAGAAGGGCGCCTAGAGGCACCGGTCATGCGCGATAGGGGTGACGAACAGGCGCGCAAGCTTCTCGCGGCTGGCATCGGCAGCGGCGGCACTTGCGGCGTAGGCGGCGGCACCTGTGGCGGCGGCACTTGCGGCAGCGGCGGCGGCCAACTCATCGGCCGCCCCTCGCCCGCCGGTCGGCTCCTGCGCTGCAGCAAGCGCCCACATCACCTTCGCGAGGGCCGCTTCGCGCGTCATATCGCCCGCCACAAGCACGCCCGAACGATCGCAAAACGCACGACCTACCTCGTAAACGCTCGGGTCGCAACCTTCGAGGGGGCACTGCGAGATGAGCACGACGACCTTGCCCGCATCCGCCCAGGCAAGCAGCTCGTCGGCGACGCCCCCGCTCGACGGCACGCCACCCAAGCCGAACGCCTCGACCACCAGGGCATCCGCGTAGGGGCGCAGCGCATTGATCGCGTCGGCGCTCACGCCGGGCGTAAGCGAGAGAATCTGCACCCGCGGGTTCAGCTTGTCGTGGAAAATCGGGGCGCCAGCGCTTTCGCCCAGCGCCCCTTCCCGCCAGCGCACCTGCCCATCTTCGCCAACATGCGCAAGCTGTGGCAGGCCGATGCTTTCAAACGCGTCGAAGCTGCGCGTGCGCACCTTGCGGGCGCGCGTGCCGGCGATCACTTTGCCGCCGAAGGCGACCAACACGCCCGACGCCTCATCGTCGCAGGCCACGCGCACGGCATCGAGCACGTTGCGCCTGGCGTCGGTCCCAGGCGCGGCCATGGGCAGCTGCGACCCGGTCAGCACGACGGGCTTAGCCAGGTTCTGAGCCAAATACGACAGCCCGGCCGCCGTGTAGCCCAGCGTATCGGTTCCATGCAGAATGACGAAGCCGTCGTAGGCATCGTAATCGTCGCGCAGCGCATTCGCCAAGGTCAGCCAGCCGGCGGGATCCATGTTCGTGCTGTCAATGTTCATCACCTGGGAAACGTCCAGATCGCACAGCGCCGCCGCCTCGGGCACGCACGCCAGCAGATCGTCGCCCGTCAAAGCCGGCGCCAAGCCCCGCCCCGCATCGGCCGACGCGATGGTCCCGCCCGTCGCCAGCGCCAAAATCCGCTTCATTGCGCACCCTTTCCGCAAACCCGTCCTTCGCCGGCCAGCCGGCCAGCCAGCACGAACCAGGCCGAATCTCACCGACCGCAAAGCAAACCCGGAACGCCCGACGAGCTCGCGCCCCAACCGCCCGAGCCCGACTCAGCTTCTTCCGGTTCAACTTCTCCCATAAGTGTAGCGATTCCCCGTGCGCAAGCGGCGAGAGCCCCGCCAAGCCGCGCTGCCGTCGCAATTTATCCGCAAGCTTCCCCGTTGCGCTATCATCGATCGGCAAGAGATTCGCGAGGGAAAACGAGAGGAAGCTCCCCCTTGAGCAAAACGGCGGAAAAGCAGGAAGCATCGCAGCGGGCAGCGGAAGGTGCGCAAACGGCAACCGGCGCACGCAACGAGGTGACGCGGCAAGCGCAAACGCCCGCAATGCAGGGGAAATCCGAGGACAAGCTCGTCAACTACCTGTGCATGGTCGGGCACCTCTGCACCGACATCAACCAAGGCGCGCTTTCGGCCTGCCTCCCCTTCCTCGTCATGTGCAACGGCTATTCCTACACATCGGTCGCGATGCTGGTCTTCGCGGCGAATATCGCCTCCGCGGTCATCCAACCGCTGTTCGGCACCATCGGCGACAAGAAGGCCTGCCCCTGGTTCATGGCCATCGGCGTCGCGCTGGCGGGCGTCGGCATCTTCGGCATCGGATACGTCGACGATTACTGGCTTGTGCTGACCTCCGCGATGGTTTCCGGCATCGGCGTGGCGATGTTCCATCCCGAGGGTGGGCGCCTGTCGAACCTGGCCGCCGGCCTGCGTAAGGCCAACGGCATGAGCATTTTCGCCGTGGGCGGCAACATCGGGTTTTTCGTCGGGCCGCTCATGGCCGCCGCGACGCTCACCGCCTTCGGCATGCGCGGAACGGCCATCTTCCTGGTGCCGGCCCTTGCGTGCGCCGCGGTGCTCCTGGCGTTCAACAAGCGATTCGCCTCGCTCGGGCTAGCGGGAGCCGGCGTGGCCTCCACTGCGGGAAAGCGCGACCAATGGGGGAAATTCGCCCTAGTCATGGGAGTGATTTCCTGCCGCTCCATCATCGAGTACGGCCTGCTCGCCTTCATCCCGCTGTTCTTCGTCGGCGTCATCGGCACCGGCGAGACCACCGGGTCGCTCATGCTGTCGCTCTTCGCCATCGCCGGCGCGGGCGCCACGCTCGTATCGGGCCGCGTGTCCGAGCGGCTCGGCGTGCACAAAACCGCATTCGTCAGCCTAGCCCTACTCACCATCTGCCTCGTGCTGTTCGCCTGCAACCGGTCCCTCGCCGCGGCCATTGTGCTCACCATCATGCTGACCTGCTGCGCGAATCTATTCTATCCGGCGATGGTCGCGCTCGGTATGAGCTACCTGCCGCGCCACCTAGGAACCGCTTCGGGAATATCATACGGCCTGGTCATGTGCGCGGGCGGCATCGCAGAGCCGTTTCTCGGCATGGCGGGCGACGCCGTAGGCCTGCCCGCAGCCATCCTGATAATCGCAGCGGCGGCAGCGCTCGGCCTCGTGCTGGCGATCGTCGTCCGCCGCGTCGATTTGCAAAGGTAGACAACCCGGAGCGTCCCGAGGCGCGGGCGCGGCACCTCGGGACGCGGATTGCCGGCCTACCCTTCTAGCGCCTTCGTTATGGCCGGGACGATTTCGGCGTAATCGCCCACGATGCCGTAATCGCACGAATTGAAGAACAGGGCGTCCTTATTCTTGTCGATGACCACGACCTTTCCCGATTCGTACATGCCCATGGTGTGCTGAGCCTGACCCGACGTGGCGATGCCGACGAACAGCTCGGGCTTCACCGCAACACCCGATGCGCCGATATAGGTCTCGCGAGGCATGAGCGGCTCGTCGGTCTCGGTCACAGGGCGCGTGCATCCCATTTCAGCAGATAGAGCCTTTTGCAAGGCAACGCACAGGTCAAACCCTTCGCGCGTGCCCACCCCGCGACCGATGCTCACGATACGCTTCGCAGCCGTAAGATCGACCGACGAGGTATCCTTCTCGCGCCGTCCCACGACGTGGGCGCCCCGCGATGCCGGAGCGTCCACCTGCGAAATCGGGCATGCTTCGCCATCAGCATGAACGGCTTCGGCAGCACCGGGTGCCATGACGAAGACGGCATATGTGCCGCTGGACTTTTCGGTCACGATGGCCTTGCCGCCGAATTTGATGTGCGATGCTTCACCGCCGGCAAGCGTTTTCACATCGACGATGGCGGCACACCCCAGCTGCCCAGCCACAAAGGCAGCGGCGTTCACCATGCGACGAGTCGCGCCCACGAGCACCACGCACGAATCGGCCTTGGCGGCTTCATCCGCGACAACCTTCGCCGCGCTCTCTTTCAGCGACCCCTCGGGAACGTTCGCGATGACGACGGCCGAAATGCCCGCCCGCGCAACGACCTGCGCCGCTTCGGCATCGAACTGCACGGCGACGATCTCGTCAGCACCAAGTTGCTTCGCGGCTCCGATAAGCTCGAGCGCGCTTTTGGCATCTTCGGAAAATACAACGCATTTCATATTCGAATCCCCTTACAGTACGCCGTCGTTGGTCAGTTTCTCGATGAGCTGGGCCGCGATCTCATCGGGCGAGCCGGAAAGCATCGTCTTTTGGCGGCCGGGCTGCTCGGGCACGGCTGTGCCGATTGCCTCGATCGCGCGCGCTCCCATGTCGAAATCGGCGACGGTAAACGTCTCTACGGGCTTCTTCCCTGCGGCGAGCACGTCCTTCAATGCCGGAATGGGAGGCTTGTTGATGGTCGATGTGGTGACGATAACGCATGGCGTCGAAAGCTCGACGACCTCGATCCCATCTTCCAGGTCGCGCTCGGCGATGATGGCCTCGCCTTCGACGCGCATAGAATCGACTGCGGTGACGCATGGCCAGCCGAGCATCGCCGCCACAGTAGAGCCCACGATTCGCTGGTAGCGGTCAGATGAACCTTCGCCACATACGACCACGTCCACCCCGGCCTTTTCAGCAAGGCCGCACAGCACGCGCGCGACCTGCGCGGTATCCGCCTCGGCAACAGCATCATCGACTACGCGATAGAGCGCCGAGAGGTTTCCGTGCGACAGGAGGTCTTTGGTCAGCTTGCTTTGATCGATTTTCGCAGGCCCGACGGTGAGCGCGACCGCTTCGGCGCCGGCCTCGCCGGCGATGTCGCTTGCAGCCTGTATCGCCTGCAAGTCGTAATCACTTACGCTCCATTTCGCCTTGGAGATGTCGACCGATCCGTCATCGGACAGGCGCACGTCTTCCGTGTCGGGAGTGAATTTGCAGCATACGGCTATTTTCATAAGGCATAGTCCTTTCGATTATTCTTTCCCACACATGGTTTCGTTTCCCCTCGATCGCCAATGAGAAAAGGGGTCCGGGCGCGCTTCGCCCGGACCCCTTTCCGGCATGCGTTTAGCAGGGGTGCACGTCGTTGTCGGTGTCGAAGCCAAGCAGGCGCGCAACCGACGCATTTTGGATAGAGGTAGGCGAAACGCCGATGCCGAAGCCCACGGTATCGGCCATGTGGCGTGAGATGCCGGAGTCGATATTGGCGCCAAGCGTGCCGAAGTACTGGATGCACTCGCTGGTGATATGGCGCGCCACGTCGTTGCAATAGCCCTTGGCCATGGCGGTGTACATGATGGCCTTGTCGTCTTTGGCCTCGATGAGGTTAAGCGCGGTATTCATGAGCGCGCGGGCCGATTCGAGCTTGATCTTCAGCTGGACCAAACGCTCGGCAACGCCGCCATAGTTGCGGATAGGCTTGAAGTTGTAGGTGCGAACGCCCAGGTAGTCCATGGTCTTCTCAAGCGCAGCCTCGGCGGAACCTATGTTCATAGCCGCAACGGCGACGGGGAACATGCGGCTTACGACTGCGGGGTGCTGAGCCTTTCGATCGACGCAGCCGCCGTTGGTCTTCGCGCCGAAATCCTTCGGGACGCGCACGTTGTCGCAGGTATACGACGCGTAAAACGGGGCGTTGCCGAATTCCGGGTTGTGGTGGCAGGTGAGGCCCGGCGTGTTCTTCGGGTCCATGACCGCAAAGTGCAGCGTGCCCTTATACAGGCCGGAAATCAACAGCACGTCGGCGATGGTACCGCCCGAGCAAAACGCTTTTTCACCGTTGATGACCCATTCCTGGGTTTCCTCGTCGAAGTCGAACATATCGGCCTGCTCGGGGTAGTTCGCCTGGCCTTCGGGCGAGCAGGTGGATCCTGCGAAGAACACATCGCCATCGAGGATAGGGTCGAACCACTTCTCTTTCGCGCCGGGCGTGGCGAGCAGGCGCATCGCGAGCAGCGGGTGCTCGATGGCGCCGATGGCAATGCCGCCGCATCCGCGGGCGACTTCCTCGCCCAAGATGGCCAGCGCATGCCCGCGCATTCCGCTGCCGCCAAGCTGCTCGGGAATCCAAGCGCGCAGAGCACCCATGTCGCCAAGCTTCTTCATGATGTCATGGTAGTAAATGTTGGCCGACTCCTCCGAATAGTTCTCCATGAAGCGGGGCGCGACTTCCGCGTCCACGAATTCGCGGAGATTCTCCTTGAACAGCCATTCCTCGTCCGTGTAGCCGAACGCCTCGGCGCTTCCTTCGAGTGCCATGATGATCCCCTTTCTTTCAATTTTTCATCCCCTAGCTTCACCTCGCGCACGGCGTCGGCGAAGCCTCCTGCGACCGGAATTTCCTTCAGCCGCGTTGCAGCAAACCTAAGGCTCAGCAGCGTCGAAAACCATCGGAAAGGGACTCCTATTTTGAAAATGAGGGGTCGGCCAAAAAGTACTACTCTTTACGAATTCCCTGGTAGTTTAGGTATCAAGGCCGTGGCTTATAAGGTCGAGCATGGCTTGGCGCCTATTCACCCCAAGCTTTCTGTAAATCGATGAGACGTGGGATTTCACCGTGCTCTTCGAAATGACGAGCTCTTTCGCGATCGCATCGACGCTTCTACCGCACATCACGAGGTGGATTATCTCGCACTCGCGGGGCGTGAGATGGTATTCGGCCTTATGCCCCGCCGCAAACGCACGGATGTCGTCGAGCGAAACGCTCGACGCGCTTTTGCCAAGAAGCTCGGTGCGCGTGTCGTCGATCTCCCGCGCCAGGACGATCATCAGCAAAACGAGCATGACGGAGCCCAATGCAAAGCAGCCAGCCGACGTCGCCCACGATGGCAACGCCTCGAGGCAGCGGTACGCACAGGC
>CAVDXU010000040.1:0-18543 GCA_963613135.1 bacterium | reverse complement strand
CCTGGGTGAACGAGCCTCCGCTCATCTGCATGAAGGCGGCGTAGGCCGCGGTGCAGACGGCGCCCACGGCGGAGCCGACGAGCGTCGGCAGCCCGCAGGCCGATGCGTCATCACCCTTGATGGCGAGCACCACCGCGCAGGTGGCCGGCCCCATCAGGCAGGCCGCTCCCACGATCGAGAGCACCTCCAGCACGGAGTTCCACGCCGGGCGCGCCGGCATCATGTAGCTGTGCGCGCACACGGCGGCCAGCACGACGCTGATGATGATCGCCGCCCAGGCGAGCCCCGCCGGCACCGTGCCGCCGTCGGCGGACTTGCGAAGCGCGACGAAGTACGCCACGGCGATGACCACGAACACCACGATCGCGATCAATTCCTGCGTGATGCCGGAGGTGATGTGGCCGAAGCCGTTGAAGATGCGCTCCCAGTGCTGCAGGTGGAAGAACACCGCGATGCCGCCGAGCGCAAGCAGCACCACCGACGCAATCACCAGCGTCGACTGGGACTTCTTGCCCGCGCCCTTCAAGGCCAGCACGCCGGCGCCGCCGAAGACGCCGCAGGCCCACGCGGTCAGCGTGGTGAAAAGGATCAGAGGCCATTGCAGTTCCATTATTCCTCCCCCTTCCAATCGCGGTCGCGCAGGATGTAGACGAACGACGGGTTGTTGCCCACGTTCGGCATCCGATGCACGTCTGCCTCGGTATACGGCTGAATGTAGTCGTTCATCTTGACGCGCGCCTTCGTGACATCCTCGTACGACACGCCCAAACCGGCATGCTTGGGATCGATCGGCCCTTCAAAGCTCTCCAGACCCTTCTCGATATCGCCCACATAGCGCGCCCGGCCATTGCACTGCGCCACGCACTGCGGGAGCTCACCCTGCGCCAGCTTCTGCTCGCACAGCGTGCACTTCTCGACCACGCGTTCCTCCTTGTTGAGGTAGCGCACGTTATAAGGGCAGGCCATCACGCAGAACTGGCAGCCGATGCACTTCGACTTGTCGATCTGCACGGTGCCGTCGGCCGTCTTATGGCTCGCCTCGGTCGGGCACACCTTCACGCATTCCGGGTCGGCGCAATGCTGACACTGCACCGGCAGGTAGTAGTGCTCCACGTCGGGATACTGGCCGCTGCCGCCAACTTTCGGGTTCGGCCCGATGCGCAGGATCTTCAGCCAGAAATCGCCCGGCTGCACGCCATTGACCACCTTGCAAGACACTGAGCAGGCCAAACAGCCCACGCAACGGTTCAGGTCCGTTGCAATCGCATACTGCGTCATGATCTAGTCCCTCCCCTCGTACTGGGGCAACCACGCCTTCAAGCGTTCGTCATCGGCCGAAGCGATGATCGGAGTGCCCTTGGAATCGCAAGGCACGGGATTGCCGAACGGCGAATTCTCGGCCGTGGCCTTCGTGATGTGCACGTCATAGCAGCGCAGCGAATTCGAGCCGCAGAACGGATCGTTGTAGTCCTTGTAAACCAGCTGGTTGCACGCGGAATGCTCCCAGCCGTGCCCCACATCCTCGATCTCGGGATACCACCACGTATGCTCGAGGTTCACCACGCCCGGCGCGATGCCGTAGTACAGGTCGACCACTTCGCGGATCTTGCCGTTCTCGTTCTCGATCCAAACCCAATCGCCCTGCTCCAGGCCCAAACGTTCGGCGTCGGCGGGGTTCATCTCGATGCGCGGCACGGGCCACTGCTCGCGGCACCACGGCAACTGACGGTGCTCGGAGTGGAAGTACACGGGGCTGCGGCGACCGGTCGTGCAGTTGAACGCATTGTCGTCGGCGAACTTCTCGGGCGTGGTCACCGGCGAGACATACGGCTCGCGGGCGATGGGCATGCAGTCGTCGAGCGTCGCATGATAATGCTCGTAGGTGTTGTCCAGCGCATAGCTTTCCATGATGGTCGACCAGATCTCGCACTTGGCCGTCGGCGTGTAGAAGCCGGGCTTGCCGTCGGTGGGATGCATGGTGAACGTGCCCACCTGACGAAGCTCGCCCATCTCGTAGCGATGATAGGTGCCCCAGCGCTCGGGATGCACGCGTTTCGCTTCCCACCAGCCGTTCTTCTGGAATTTCTCGCGGAATTCCGACCAGGTGGTCGCCTCGGGGAAATTGCGGCAGCACCAATCCAAATGCTGCTCGGCCGTCGGCCATGCCGGCCATTGCGGGTTTTCCTCGACGTTGTTCCAGGGCTTTCCCATGGCGCGCCACAGCTCGATATCGATCTCGTAGTCGATCTTGCACTCGCCCGGCGCCTCGATGGCCTTGCACGTCGCCCCGATGGCGCCCGATGCGCCCTGCGAACAGCGCGGTGATTCGGCTTCCAGCCAATGCACGCACGGCATGATGATGTCGGCGAGGTCGGACATGGGCGTGTGCCACATGTCTATGACGGCCAAGAAGTCGAACGTCTTGAGCGCTTCCCAACCATGGGCGCAGTTCGACATGGCCATGAAGTTGCCGGACTGCGCGATGCCGCCGCGGATACGGTACGGATCGCCGGTCAGAGCGCTGTCCCAAATGGCCGATGCCTCGGCCCACTTGTTCCAGTAACGAAGCAGCGGGTACTTGTCGCCACCCACCATCTTCGCATTCGCCTGGAAGTACGTCACGCCTTCGGGCAGGCCGTCGACGCTCATCGGGGTAACGCCGGGCGAAACCTCTACCTGGGCCTTCGTCTCGCCGCGGTTGCCACCGGGCGTGTCGTAGTTGCCCGTGATGTGCGACAGGATCATAAGCATGCGCACCAGATGCGTGGAATTGCCCGTCTGGTCGGTGGCAAGCTGGAAGTGCAGGCCGCCGTTGCCGTAGCGCGGGTCCTTGCGCGTCGCCCATTCCAGGCACGCGTCCTCGATGACCTTCGCATCCACGCCGGTCAGCTCGCTCGCGCGCTCGGGCGTGTACTCGCTCACGCGCTCCGCGTACATATCCCACACAGGCCGCACGCTGGTTTTCGTGCCATCGGCAAGCTCGATCTCGAATTCGCCGTAGATGGCCGGATCGATCTCCGGATCGAACGGCGAGGGATCGGGGAACCACGCGTCAGCGGTGCCCGAGGAGCGCTCGGGCTGCTTCACGGTGAAGCCAGTCGTCGGCTTGTGGTACGTCTCGCCTTCCCAGAGGCACTCGTCGGCATCGAAATACGTCAGATGACCCGTGGGATCGTTGCCATGCAGCGGATGCGCATCGTCGGTACCGGCCAAGTTGTCCCACACCATGAAACGACGGGTCGATCCGCCTTCCTTGATGTCGGACTCCTTGAGCAGGCGCGTGGATAGATGCACGCCCTCGCCGGCCTCCATCACATAGCCGCCGGAGGGCTGAACGTCCTTGCTGAACAAAAACGGCGCGTTGGTCCAGCGCTTCACATACAGGTCGTCGTACAGGTCGTTTTGGATGACGATGTTCGTCCACGCCTGCGCGATGTAGCCGTCGGTGCCCGGACGAATGGGCAGCCAGTAGTCGGCCTCCTTACCAAGCGCGCCCTGACGCGGGTCGATGAGGATATGCGCATCGGCGCACTGCGAGGCGTCGACCACCGTACGGCACGAGTCGTCGTAGTTGGAATACTCGCAGGCGGTGCCCCACTGCACGTACACCTTCGGCTGCATGACCGTTTCCATCCAGTTCGAGCCCATATCGTCGGTCATCAGCTCGGCCATGTGGCGCGGGCCCTTGCAGATCTCGTAGCCCAGAAACGCGTTCGGCGTGTCGAGCAGGAGTTTCAAATCGCCGTACGAACCCATGCACCATACGCGCGACGTGCCGCCGAAGCACACCATCGACTCCCCGCCGTAGCGGTCCTTGAGCTCCTGGAACTTGCTGGCGCAGGTCTGAATGGCCTCGTCCCAGCTGATGCGCTGCCATCCCGGGTCCTCGCCTTTCGGATTCGTGCGCTTCAGCGGATGCAGAACGCGGTCGGGATGATAGGCCGCCTGCAAGCTGGCCTGCGATTTCGAGCACGAATGGCCGCGGTTCGACGGGCACGACTCGTCGCCCTCGACCTTGACCACGCGGCCATCCTTCACGGTCACCCACACGCCGCATTCCATCTTGCCGCATCCACGGCAGCTGCTGCGCACGTGCTTGACGTTGCCGTCCTCGTCGGCCGACGCGCAATCGACATTCGTCAAAGCCGACCCCGTCGAGGCGACGCCTACCGCCGCCATGGTGGCGGCCGAGAGCTTCGTGAAGCTGCGACGTGTCATCGTCAGTTTGCCCATGATTCCCCCTCTCATAGCATTTTGGAATATTGGAAGCCTTGCTTACCCCGGGTTTCTAGCTTGAAAGCTTCTCTCGAAGAGGGTTATACTCGCGTCAACGGGGATAAGGGAAATTCCGTTTTCGGGCATAAGCTGGCAAATAGGAATAATTGTTATTCCAAGGGGGAATAAGTATGCATATCGAATACCTGGAAGAGTTCGTGACGCTCGCCCAGTGCCTCAACTTCACCGAGGCTGCGCGGCGCTGCAACATCACGCAGCCGGCCTTGAGCAAGCATCTGGCATCGCTCGAGCGGGAACTGGGCGTCACGCTGGTGAACCGAAACCGCCACGGCGCGGAGCTTTCGCAGGCCGGCTTCGCGCTCCTGCAGGACGCCATCCCGCTGTGCGAGCAGTACCGATCTGCCTGCGAGCACGTCCGCAGCCTCGCCGCCATGCCCACGCTGAAAATCGGCGGACTGCTGCAAAACCCGCGCGTACTGTGGATCGTGTCGACCGCGCTCGCCGCCCATGCCGGCGGGGAATCCATTACCTGCACGTACGACCGCACGATTTCGCGGCCATTCATCGAACAGTTGGCCGACGGCAGCATCGATCTGGCGTTCACCTATCAAGACGAGACGCAGCAGCAACAGGCGGGCGAGAAGTTCCGAAGCGTTCACCTGTTTGACGACCAATTCGTCGCGGTCGTTCCTTCCGAAAGCCCGCTGGCCAACCGCGACGAGCTTTCCATGGAAGATTTGGCCGATCAGACGTTCATCAAGCTGGCGGGACCGTATTTCTCACTGGGGTGGGACCATATCGAGGCGGTTTGCCAAGCGCACGGGTTCCAGCCGCGCTGCAAGGGAGCGGCCATGCAGCCGGGGCTCGACTACTCGCTGGTCAACCTCGATGGCTGCGTGCTGATCCTTTCCCAATCGGCACTTACCGGGCAGCTGTTCACGCGCATGAAGACGCATCGCTGCATCACCGTGAGCGATAAGGACGCCTCGTTTTCCATCTGCGCAATCCACCGATCCGACGACGACAACCGGGCGCTGAAGCTGTTCATCGAGCGAGTAAAAGAGCCGCGCTACGCGACCACCGTCCGGTAGACGAGTTCGTGCACAGCAGACTACTCGAGCTGTTCCATCGCTATCTTATATGCGGCGGCATGCCCGATGCCGTGACATCGTTCGTGGAGTCCAACGACGTGACGCGTGCGAGAACCGCGCAAGAGGCGATCGTTACGCAGTACCGTTGGGACATCAGCAAGTATGCAAGCGAAAGGGCCCGTATTGTGCGTAGAATCTTCGACCTCATGCCGTCGGAGATAAGCCAGCAAGACAAGCGATTCGTCGTTCGCGATGTCGAAGGCGATTCCCATTTCAACCGCTACGACAACGACTTCATGTGGCTTGCGGACGCAGGCGTGGCGCTGCCCACTTACAATGTGCGGGAGCCACGCTACCCGCTTGCAGCCAACATGGAATCTCCGAAGTTCAAGCTGTTCAGCTGCGATGTCGGGCTGCTGACATACCAATGCGGGATGGACGTGGTCAGGGGCATTGTCGGCAACCGCCCGGATATCAATTTCGGTGCGATTTACGAAAACGCGGTGGCGCAAGAGCTGGCCGCACATGGGCACGGGTTGTACTACTTTAAAGCGCGCAACGTCGGCGAGCTCGATTTCGTGATTCAAATGCCCAATGGCCGCGTTGCGCCAATCGAGGTCAAGTCCGGAAAGGGATACAAGCGACACAGTGCCCTGACGCACGCCCTCAACACCGCGAATTACGGGATAAAGGAAGCGTATGTTCTGTGCGAGGGCAACGTCGAAGTTAATGGACCCGTGATCTATTTGCCGGTATACATGGCCATGTTTCTGTAGCCCGAAGCACGACGGGGCAGACCTCTTTCACGTCTGCGTAATCCACCGAGTCGACGCCAACCGGCAGCGTCCTTCCTTTACACCCCCGGCATGCCGTTGCGCACGAGAACGAAAGCGACCGTGGCGACAGCCACCGCCACGGTCACGCCAAGCGCGATGGCGCGGTTCTTGCCTTCGCGTTGCCTGCTCGTCGTCATCACGAAAATGGACGCGAAGCATAAAACGACGGTGAGTAGGTGATACGGCGGGTTCTGAATCATGGTCATCAGGTAATAGACGCCCAAAATGGCCTGGATGGCGTTGCCGAGGCCCAATATCACGCTTCCCAGCACGTTCTGCTTCGTAATGTAAAAGGCGATGAAACCGCCCGGCAGCGTGAGCAACGTCATCGGTCCCCAGATGGTTGAGTAGTAGTACAGCGCCATGTCGAGCGTGAGCGGATTGGACGTCAACTCCGGGGCCAGCGTGCAAATGATCACCTCAACCGCATAGCAAAGCGGCTGGCTGATCAGGAAGAACACGAACACCTTGAGCGCCGATTCCCAATTTTTCAAGCAATTCGACGCAATGACGAAGGCGAAGATGAGCCACCATTCGTAGGAAATGGCGATATCGCGCAGCGACGTGTTCTCCGTGAAGGGAAGCACCGCCACGACGCCGGTGATTGCGCCGGCGATGAGCGCGAAGATGACGACGGTGCGCCAGCTCATGGCCAGCCCGCCGAACAGTTTCCTCATGGTTTGCATGACGTCCGCCTTTCCGGTTTTCAAGCCTGAGCATTGTCCGCTTGGAACGGGCCGTGGTCGACGCGACGCGCCGCTGGAGCGAGAAGCCTCGCCGCGCCGGGGTTAAAAGCCGCCGGTGCGACGGCCGGGACCAGGCGCTACCACGGCTAGGTGCCGCCGGGGCGACGGCCGGTACCAGGCGCCTCGCCAGCGACCCGTTCCCCAATGCGCCCATCATACCCGAAAAGCCGCCGCACGCCGGCGCGCTAAGCGCTTTCAGCGTCGAACGCGGGTGCGACCCCCGCGATGCCTCGTAGGCGTGTTCGCGAGAGCGCCCGCCGGCGCCGGCGGGCGCGTCAAGCCGAGAAACCCGCTCGGTTTTCCCCATTGCGCAATAAGTCGACTTTGGGTAACCTTCACAACCATGCTTAAGACAATTCTTTCCAAACCATTCGCCGCCGCATGCGTGCTCACGCTCGCGTGCTCCGTCCTCGGCAGCCTGCTGGCGGGGCTGCCCTACCTTGCCGTTCTCGGTGCGCTCGTCATTTCGCTCATCTTGGGAATCTGCTGCCAGGTTGCGCGACCCGCGGTCGATTACGCCAAACCCGGCATCGCGCTCATCTCGAACAAATTCCTGCGCGCAGGCATCATCCTGCTCGGCTTCAAGCTCAACCTGGTTGCGCTCGCGCAGGCGGGCGTGAAGACCATCGCGCTGGCCTGCGTGGTGGTGACGGGGACCATTTTCCTCGCCTACAACCTGGCCAGACGTTTCGGGGTTGACAAGCACCTGGCCATCCTCACCGCGTCCGGCACGGGAATCTGCGGCGCGGCGGCCGTCATGGGCATCGCCTCGCAGCTGCCCTCAGACGAGAAGAGCTCCGCACGCCACGCCGAGGACAAGGTGGTGGCCGTCGCCATCATCGCCATCCTGGGAACGCTGTTCACGCTCGTGGACATCGCGGTCGGCCCGATGCTGGAGATGGACGCCACGCAGTTCGGCGTCATGGCCGGCGGTTCGCTGCACGAAATCGCGCACGCGGTGGCGGCGGGCGGCACCGGCGGCGGCGAGAGCCTCGACATCGCCATCATCACGAAGCTCTCACGCGTGCTGCTGCTGGCGCCGGCAGCCATCATCATCGGCATTTGGTACCGCAAGTCCGAAGGCGCGGGCGCGGGCGGCAAGGGCAAGGTTCCCATCCCCTGGTTCATGGTTGGGTTCGTCGCGGCAAGCGTCATCGGCACGTTCGCCCCGCTTGGGCAGGAGATGCTCGACACCCTGGTGAAGGTGAGCTATCTGCTACTAGGCATGGCCATGGCGGCGCTCGGCATGACCGTGAACTTCCGCGCCCTTCTCACCACCGGCCGCAACGCCTTCGCCGCCGCCCTCATCACGTCGATCGTGCTGCTAGCGTTCACCGCCGCAGCCGCCCTGCTGTTCTTCTAGAGCCCAGGGACAGCAAGGGAAAGGCGCCGGAGCAAGCGCGCCCAAGACCCCCGGCGGCATAGTCGTTATTTAACCCGTCCAAGTTTTGGGATGCAGTTCACAAATCCAAGAAATGGAAGACGGTTCGCTGATAACACGTCCCCTCCCCGTTGTCCAAACTAATTGAAAAAGCCGATCAATAGCCGTATCAAGCACATATCGGCCGAGCGGTCGCACAAAACTCCCTGGGACTTTTGTGCGTAACTCCCACATTTTACCCAGGGACTTTTGTGCATTGCCTTATAATCGAGCAAGTCAATGACAGGGGTAGCTCATGCGTAGAAACTTGATGTCGGATTTAATAGCCTGGAAGCAGCGAGCTAACAGGAAGCCGCTGCTTTTGCGAGGACCCCGCCAAACGGGCAAGACTTGGCTTATGGAGGAATTCGGCCGTGAACAGTTCAGCTCGTTCGTCAAAATCGACTTCATGTACGATCCATCGGCCCGCTCGCTCTTCGAGCAGGACCTCGACCCCATCCGCATCATCAAGCAGATCGAGTTGAGAAGCGGCAACAAAATCGATCCGAAGCAAACCCTCTTGATTTTCGACGAAATCCAGGAAGCGCCACGCGGACTGACATCGCTCAAATACTTCTGCGAAAAAGCCCCCGAATACCACATCATTGCGGCAGGGTCTTATATGGGCATCGCCGTAAGGCGTGAAGGAGAGTCGTTTCCCGTTGGAAAAGTGGACGAACTCACGGTGCGCCCCATGGGATTCTGCGAATTCGTACGGGCGCTCGATGGCGACCCCGTTGCCGATGCCCTCGAAGCGGAAAACGTACAACTTCTGGCAAGCATCTCCGAGCGGCTCGAAAGGCGCCTCAAGGACTACCTGGTGGTTGGGGGAATGCCCGAGGTGGTCAGCTCCTTCAAATACGAAAGCGACCTACGCGAAGTTCGACGCCTGCAGTCTCTTATCCTCGATGCGTACGACACGGACTTCAGCAAGCACGCCCCCGCGCGTATCCTCGAACGCATGAGGCTGGTATGGCGATCCCTTCCTGGTCAACTAGCGCGAGAGAATAAACGCTTCGTATACGGAGCGGCACGTCCCGGTGCCAGAGCCCGCGACTTCGAGGAATCCCTGCAATGGCTCGAGGATTATGGGGCGGTCACGAAGGTGCCGCGCGTGTCCGCACTGCGCACGCCCATCGCATCTTACGAAGACCTCAGTGCGTTCAAGCTGTTCTGCACTGATGTGGGCCTTCTCGGCGCCCTTGCGGGACTGGATCCGGCCTCCATATTGGACGGTTCCCGCATTTTCACGGAATTCAAGGGGGCCTTGACCGAACAGTATGTAGGGCAGGAGCTGCGCCTAGCGGGCTTCAAACCATCTTACTGGTCCTCGCAAACGGGGGCAGCGGAAACGGATTTCGCCATCCAGCTTAACGAGGCAGTCATCCCCATCGAGGTAAAAGCCGACGAAAATCTGCAAGCAAAAAGCCTCAAGGTCGCATGCGAAAAGTTTTCCCTTGAACGGGCATTGCGTACGTCCCTCTCGCCTTACCGCGACGAGGGATGGATCGTAAACGTGCCCCTATGGGCCATAAGCCATGCCGAAAAGCTGTTATAACGCTACTGAAGGGCGACGCTCGCGGCGACTTTGCGGCTGATTTTACTCGCCATGCGCTTTACGGCCGCATTCAGAATTGTATTCTGCAGGAAATTCGGGTGACAAAGGTGAAAAGGCAAGCCGAAGCTCGAGAGCCATGCCCCGCCCGCATTGCCGCATTTTTGCAGGGGCATCGTTGGCTTTGCTGGTAAAATCGAACGGCTTTGTTCTGTCAACAGATTCCCGAGATGGTTTCGTTTGGATAGAGATCGATTGCATGAACAGATACCTGGATATCAAATCTGCCGTTAAGGTTTTTCTCGTTGCTGTTTTGGCTGCAGTTATCGCCCTCGCCATCGAGGTTGTGGTGTTCAACTGGCAGGCAGTGGAGACCGCCTTCCTTAAGGAGGTGCAGCCCACATCCGAAGAGGTGTGCGACTCCGACGGCTATCACCGCATTGAGTACACGTTCGACGACGCCGACCTGAACAGCATACAGCTAACGTCCGACCTGCCGGAGGACCTTAAGTCTTACCCTTCTCTCTCCGTTTTCGTGATCGACGAGGGAAGCTCGGTCTACAGCAAGTTGGGCAATATGCAGCTGGGTGCAGATGTTTCATATGTCATTCACCCAACGGGCAAGGTGAAAAAGCTGCTCATATCCACTGCTCCAGCAACGTCGAGCACTGGGGTCGAAGCTGAAGACGCAGCCACCTATTCGGCATCCCCCGACAACGTCCTTCAGCCGGGCGAATCCTATGTTGACTACTCTGCGCAGTTCAACGTGCCCATTCCCGTCACCATTGCCAAACAGCGCCTGCTTCTCATTTTCGTCAGCTTGCTTTTGCTTTACACGATTCGCCCGAAATCGTCGCTTTACCAGCGCTCTTATTCCGCCAAGCCGTTCCTGGCGTGCCTTTGCCTTGTATGCGTGGCGTGCGTTGTTGTCATTGTCGCAAGCCATTATGCGTACATAAACCCAGACGATGTCAACTATCGTCAGTACATAGAGCTTGCAAAGGCATTCGCTAGCGGGCAGCTTTTCTTGCACGCCGAGCCAAGTGCCGCCCTTATGGCTATGGATAACCCATACGATACCAATGCGCGGGCGGCTGCCGGCGTGAGCTTCCTATGGGATCACGCCTACTTCAACGGGCATTACTACGTGTATTTCGGCGTGCTGCCGGCTCTCCTGTACCAGCTCCCTTTCTACCTGCTTACCGGCAACGAATTGCCCGTCGTGGTGGACGTGATCGTCTCCGCTGCGGCTTTCTGCTGCGGCGCGGTGTTCCTTCTGAAGAAGACCTGCGATCGCTGGTTCCCGAATACGAGCCAGGGCTTTTTCTTCGTCCTGTTGCTGGTGCTGCTGCTGGGCAGCTGGGCCGTTTACGCCTGCGCGGTGCCGGGGCACTACGGCGTGCCCATCATCACGGGCCTGGCTTGCTTGGTGTGGGGGCTGGGATTCTGGGTTGTCGCAACCGAAGGCGGCGCTATCCGCACCGGATGGGCGGTGGCTGGCTCGGTGTTCGTCGCCCTCGTTATCGCATGCCGCCCGCAGCTGCTGGCCGGCGGCGTTTTGGGCCTGGTTCTTTTGGCAGGCTGCCTCAAGCATATGGACAAGCGTGTTTTCGCGCGTAGGCTTGCGCTTGCCCTCATTCCGTTCGTTGTGATATTCGCCCTGATAGGATGGTACAACGCTGCCCGTTTCGGCAGCCCGCTGGACTTCGGCGCCAATTACAACTTGACCACGAACGACATGACGCATCGGGAGTTTTCGCTCGATATATTGCCCTACGCCCTGTTCACGTATTTGATTCAGCCGCCTTCCATGGTGCTGCAATACCCCTATTTGATGACAACCGATCCTACCGTCGACTACTACGGCGTGAACATCGTTGAAATAATGTGGGGCGGCATTTTCGCCCTTACCCCGGTGCTGCTCGTCTCGGTTCTGCTGCTTGTGAAACGGTTCCGCAAGCGTTTTGCCCGTACGCCCCTCGCTTTGGCGATTGCATCCATCGCCGTTGGTTTTGTGCTGGTTGTGTTCGACGCCAACGGCGCGGGCGTGTTGATGCGCTATGTGATGGACTTCGGCTTCTTCTTCGCGTACGCTGCTGTGCTCTGCATCGCCCAGTTGTGGAGGGGCAAAGACTCTGAGACGCTGGTGGTAAGCGAGGGCGACGCTGCGCGCTACTGCTCCGTGGGCCTGTTGCTGATCGCGTTCGTCATCCTATCCTGCCTTCTCCAGGGCATGTGGCTGCTGGTGAATGCGGAGGTGGCTTAAGCCCGATCTGGGCTAATGCAGACCGCTCCCAAGACGCGCAAGATGCCGCGCGCTCCCGTCAGCAAAATAGACGAGCGGAGCGTAAGGACGCTTACTTCCTCCCAACGCCTACCTTTAGTGCGCTGGTCGGGCAGGCGTCCAGGCATTTGCCGCAGAGCATGCAGTCTCCGGCGGCGACGGCGGCGGCCTTGCCGGAAATCGCGTCGTCCAGAATAGCGGGGTCGCACAGGCATGCCTTCTGGCACTTGCCGCAACCGATGCAGGCGTCGTGGTCGATGCGCACGTTCAGCAGCCCCACGCGCCCAAGCGCCTCGTAAAAGCCGCCGAGCGGGCACAGCGCCCGGCACCACACGCGATGACCCCAGAACAGCTCGACGGCCACGATGCACGCCAGCGTCACCACGCCCGTAACCGCCCCAAGCGCCACCAGCTTGTTGATAGCTCCGATGGGATTGAAAATCTCGTACACGGGTATGCCCAACAGAAGCGACAGCACAAGGATGGCCCCCGCAACGTAGAGCTTCGCGTGACGCGACACCGGCATCTCATAGACCGGGCGGCGCAGCTTGCGTCGCAGGAAATCGACCACTTCACCGAGCAAATTGACCGGGCACACCCAGCCGCAGAACACGCGCCCACGAATGAGGCCGTACACGATCAAAACCGGCAGCAAACCGACCAACCAGGCAGGATCGAACGTCTTGGAGGCGCAAATAACCTGCAAGGTGGCGAAGGGGTCGAGAATCACTACAGGCCCGATTGAGGACGAACTCAGCGTGCCGAAAAACGGCAACTCGGCCGGCGTCGCCATCTGTTCGCCCGTCGGCGTAGCAGCGCCGAAAAGCCCCCATCCCGCCGCCACGACGGGCAGGGCGAACAGCACGAGCATAAGCACCTGCACGCAGCGACGCGCAACCGTTATCTTGCCCGGCCCCTTGCACTCGCGACGCGTATCCGCCTTCTCAGCCATCCCCTACACGCCTTCCGGATAGATGGTCTTGTCGTCTTCCCAGTTCAGATAGATGAGATTGACTCCGATCACGCCCGTAATGGAAACGAAGGAGTTCGCTACGTCATGTGAATCGTCGACGGTTTCGGCCTCGATGGTCACCACCAGCTTGTAATCGTGCACCTCGTGCACCTCTACACCGGGAATCTCAACCAGAGCCGCGCGCACCTGTTCCTCGCAACCTTGTGCGCATTCAACCACCAATGAGGAAATAACCATCGCGAACACCTCCACGCAATCTCTTCTAGAACGGCGCCTGCCCGCAGCCGGGCGCTGGGCGGCGCCATCGCCGGGCAGCCGCCCGGCAGCTGCCGCCTGCCGCCGGGCAGTCACCGGGTCGGCGCCTGTTGCCGGGCCAGCGCCAGCCGCCGCGCCTTATTCGCCAGCCGCCTTGTCCTGCTTGCCCGTGATCTCGATATGGCACGTGGCGCAGTCCTGATAGCTTTCGCCCAGGTCGTCGAACGACGTCGGCGACGTCGCGTCGAAATGGAACGCCGGCAGCTGCGGCGCCGTCGCTAGAATCGGCCAGGCGCTCGCATTCGCCCCGTGGCACCCGTAGCAGCCATGGCTGCCGGAAACCTCATAGCGCCCGGCGTGAGACAGCTGCGCCTTGGCGACGCGCGCATCAAGCGTCGAGCCGTCGGCCCCGGCACCGCTGCCAGCAGCTGCGACACCCGAGCCCGAACACGCCGCAAGCCCCAACAAG
Organism: bacterium; assembly: GCA_963613135.1. GTDB lineage: Bacteria > Actinomycetota > Coriobacteriia > Coriobacteriales > Eggerthellaceae > Senegalimassilia. The sequence goes on along the minus strand of CAVDXU010000040.1, from coordinate 4,678 downwards.
CTCGCCGACAACGCGCACGTCATCGCAGCCAGCACAACCTTGCGCGGACAATTCACCTGCAGCATCTCTACGCCTCCACCTTCTCGATCCTCACGCAGGACTTCTTGTAGTCGGGCTCCTTCGAAAGCGGGCAGTACGCTTCCTGTTGCACCAGGTTGATAAGGGTTTCCCGCGCGAAGAACGGCGCGAACAGATACCCCTTCGGAGGCACCGTGCGCCCAGCCGTGGAAACCTTGATCTCCACCTCGCCGTAGCGGCTGACCAGCTTCACGCGGTCGCCGTCGGCAAGCCCCAGCTCCCGCACGTCGTCGGGATTCATGTCCAGCAGCGCCTCGGGCAAGGCCTTGTCAAGCGCCGGCACGCGACGTGTCATCGTGCCCGTATGCCAATGCTCCAGCAAGCGCCCCGTGCAGAACCAGAACGGGTACTCCTCGCTCGGCATTTCCGCCGGCGGCTCATAAGGACGGAAGCACACCACCGGCTTGTGGTTGGCCGTCTTGTAGAAACTCACCCCGCCGGCAAGCCCATGTTCGCCGTATTTCTCGACGCCGTACTGGTCGAACCCGTCTTCCTGGGCGCCGTCGGCGAAGCGCCACTTCGTGGGCAGCCACTTGCCGTCAACCTCGCGCACCGGCCAGGTCAGGCCGTGCTGATGGATGTACTCGTCGTAAGGCGCCAGCTGCTTGGCTTCCATCTTGAGCTTCTTCGCTGTGTTGATCGCGTTCGCCCGCTCGTTCAAGGACGGATTGCTGAACGTGCGGTATTCCTCCCAGATGCTGCGGCAGGTTTCCCGCTGGGTGGCATGCACGAACTTGCCCGCGCCCTTGTCATACCACTGGCCGAACAGGGTGTCGAACGCGTCCGCGTCGCCGATCTTCTCGCCGTCGAGCACGCGCTTGGCTATCTCGAAGAGCATCCACAAGTCCCACTTGGCATCACCCGGCGGGTCGCACGCCTTCTCGAACACCGCGGTGCGACGCTCGCCGTTGCCGAAGCACCCCTCGCGCTCCACCCACATGGCCGCGGGCAGCACCACGTTGGCATACTTCGTCGACATGGTCGGATACACCTCGCTGACCACGATGAACGTGTCGAACACGCCGCGCTGGTCCTCGGCGCCGCGGCCCAGAAAGCGCGTCAGGTTGGTCATCGACTGCGCCCAGTTGTTGTGCGCGGTCCAAAGGAAGTCCATGTTGCCCTTGGCCATCTCGCGGAAAATCTTGGTCGTGTGGAAGCCTGGCTTGGAAATGGAGTCGAGATGCTGCTCGGGCAGATTCCACACAGCTTCCGTGTAGCGCCGGTGCGCCTCGTTCTTCACCACCAGATCGGCCGGCAGGCGATGGCTGAACGTGCCCACCTCACGCGCGGTGCCGCAGGCGGAAGGCTGCCCCGTCAGGCTGAAGCCACCGTCGCCCGGATGGCAGTAATGGCCCGACAGCAAATGGATATTGTGCAGGTTGTGGTTCACCCAGGTGCCGCGGTTGTGTTGGTTGACGCCCATGGTCCAGAAGCTGTACAGCTTGATGCCGTGGTTGGCGAACAGGCCGTAGAGCTCCTGCAGGTCCTCGACGGAAAGCCCCGACAGCTCGCTGCAGTATTCCCAGGTGTAGGGCGCAAGGCGTTCTTTATATTCCTCGAACGTGATGGACGTGGTGTCATCGACCTTCGAGCCTATCTCGGACGTGTCGTAGCCGTCGTAGGTGGCGTTGCCGATGTTCTCGGTGCCCTGCGCGAACGTCAGATGATCGCGCACCCAGTCCGCATCGTAGGTTTCGTTTTCCAGCAGGTAGTGCGCGATGCAGTTGGTGATGGCCAGGTCCCCGCTGGGCTTCATGATGAACACCTTGTCGGCCGTGGCGCCGGTGCGCGTGTTCAATGTCGAGATGTCATAGTGTTTGACCTCGGGGTTCGCGATTTTACGCGCCATTACGCGCGAATAGAGCATCGGATGGGCCTCGGCCATGTTGGCGCCCCAGGTGATAAACACGTCGGCGTGGTCGATGTCGGCGTAGCAGCCGGCCGGCTCGTCGGTGCCGAACACGTTCATGAAGCCCACAACGGCACTGGCCATGCACAGGCGCGCGTTCGGGTCGATGTTGTTGGAAAGCAGGCCCGCCTTCCAGAACTTCGCGGTGCAATAGCCCTCGAGGATGGGTTGCTGGCCGCTGCCCCAGAACGCCAGGCGCGACTTGTCCTTCTTCCAGGTCTCGCGCAGCTTTCCGGCCACCAGGTCGAGCGCTTCGTCCCACTCAGCTTCGCGGAAGCCCTCGTCGGTGCCCTTGAGGGAGTTGTCCTCACGGATGAGCGGCTTGGTCAGGCGATCCTCGCCGGTGAGGATTTTGCTCAGGTAGTAGCCCTTCACGCAGTTCAGGCCGCGGTTGGAATCGTTTTCCGGGTCGCCGTAGACCGAGATGAGCTTGCCGTTGCGGCTTTCCACCACCACGCCGCAGCCGCAGCCGCAGAAACGGCACACCGCCAGCGTTTTCGTGATGGAATCGCTATTGTACGGCTCGTTCACCTTCGCTGCGCAGCCCGCCATCGACAGAAGCGATCCGCTCGCGGCGGCGCTCGCCATCGCGATGGCCGTGGCCTTCAAGAATGTTCTGCGCGAAATGTCCGCCATGCTCGTTCCCCCTTTTTCCTGCTGTTTCAGCGCGAATCCCCCGCCGAAACCCGTCACTTCCTCGATTGCGTTGCGCCGGGCGGGCCGTCTGGTTGCCCGATTGGTCGGCCGGGTTCGCAACCCGCGCGGGCGCCCGCCTAGAACAACCGCCCTGCTTACTTCTTCTCCTGCTCGCCGCGCGTCACGATGCGGATCGGGACGCGCGGATCGTCGATCACGCACCGCATCACGCACAATCCGCAGCCGGTGCATACGTCCTTGTTCACCACGGGGATGAACTTCGCGTGGATCACGTCGTTTTCGCGGATGCGGTAATCGATGGTGATGGCCTCGTCGATCAGCGGACAGACGCGGTAACACACTTCGCAGCGATACCCCTGGTAGGCGATGCAAACGTTCTCGTCGATGGTCGCGTAGCCCATGTCCACGTCGGCCCGCTCGCCCACGTCGCGCAGGGCACCCGTCGGGCACGCCTTCGTGCAGGGAAAGTCCTCGCACAGCCGGCACGCCTGGTCGCGCGCCTCGATGTAGGGCGTTCCCACGGCGGCGCCGGCATCCATCCCCGCTGTGCGTACGACCTTGTACTTGCAGGCTTCGACGCACTTTCCGCACTTGATGCAGCGGGCCATGAAGTCGGCCTCGCCCTGGATGCCGGGCGGGCGAAGCAGGCTCGACGAACCGACGGTCGCGCAATACCCGCCCTCGGCGGCGAGCGCCACAGCCGCAAGGCCCGCCACCACGCGCCCGATCCCTATGCCCATTTGAGGTCCCCGGGCTTGAAGGGCTTCGCGATGCGGAAAGGCGTCACAGCTCGAGAAGCCGCCGCGGCGCGCGCCGCAGCCGGGGCGCCCATCGCAGTGTGTGGCGCAACCAGGACGCAAAGAGCCGCCGCAGCGCGAGCGTTCATGAACGCGCCCATGCTATTCGCTCCCCTCGCCCTCGAAATCGGCATACTGGCCGTACGTGGTTTCCAGTTCCTTCGACTCCTGGTAGGTGATCCAGCCGTCGGGCAGCGTGTAGTCGTCATGGCACTGCGAGCAAATCATCACGCTCGCGCGATGCGCCTTGTGGCAGTCGCTGCAGTCGTATTCGCTATGATGCCAGCTGTGCGGGTTGCGCGTCGATTCGCTCGTCGCTTCCGTAAGGTCGTCCTTGGTCATGTTGTGGCAGGACGAATTCATGCAGAACTCGGTTTCGCCGACGCCGCGATAGTAGACCAGGCGGCTCAAGTCGCGCTCATTCAAGGGGTAGTAATAGTTGCCGACCACCCATTCGAGTCCCTCGGTCACCTGCTCCTGGATGGAGGGGACGTGGCAGCCCATGCAGCCCATGTCGGCGTATTCGCGATGCGTGGCCGAAAGCATGGAGCTGGAATCGGAAACGGTGTTGCCCCACTTGTCGACGCTCTGCTCGCCGGGCTCGCTGTAGTAGGTGGGCAGGTACGGGTCCATCGGGGAATGGCAGATGGCGCCGCAGAACGACGGCGTCTCGTGCCACTTCCAAAAGCCGACGCCCGCAGCCACGAAGACCACGACGATAACGACGCCGCAGGTGATGAGCTTTTTGCGGGAGGCCGCCTTCAAGCGCGCACGAAGCCCGCGACGCTTTTTGGCCGGCGCTTCCCCTTTCGCGTCCGCTTTCGTATCCGCTTTCGATTCCTTCTTTGGTGACGCGATGACGTAGTTCTCGTCGATGTCATCAGCGCGCGTCTCGTCAGAGTGCGTTTTCGCCACGATTCCCCCTCATGTCGCCCAACGCCGCAAATTGTAGGACGCAAGGACGGAAAATGAGATAGGGGTTTCCCCTCGCATTAGGTAGGACTTTTCCGAAGGCAAAGGAGAATCCGCAGGTAGATTGGTTATGGAGATGGCTGCTCAACGCGTGAGTTCCACCCATCGAGCAGCGGGCGCACTCGGACGGCGACGGGGTGACAACGGGGCGACAACGGGACACACCAAACGTCACCCGTCCCCTTGCCGCCAGGGGGGGCTACCCGAAGCGGCCAGCGCACGGCTCGAGGCTGATTTATGCCAACTTTTGGGAATCGAGGGGAAA
>CAVDXU010000039.1:0-18753 GCA_963613135.1 bacterium | reverse complement strand
GTGTTCTGCTGCTTCGACAACGAGGAAGTCGGCTCGAACACCAAGCAGGGGGCCATGTCCACCTTCCTGCGCGACTCCCTCGAGCGCATCAATGCGCGCCTGGGCCTCACGCCCGACGACTTGCGTTGCGCGTTGGCGAAAAGCATGCTCGTGAGCTGCGACAATGCCCATGCCGTGCATCCGAACCACCCAGAGCGCTACGACAACGAAAACCAGGTGCGCCTCAATGCCGGTCTGGCGGTGAAGGAAGCCGCGAACCAGAAGTACTGCACGGACGCGTTCAGCCGCGCCGTGTTTCGCGCGGTGTGCGAGGACGCCGGCGTGCCGCTACAGGCGTACGCGAACCGCAGCGACATGCCGAGCGGCTCAACCCTGGGCAATTTGTCGAACATCCAGGTGAGCATGCATGGCGTCGATGTGGGTCTGCCACAGCTGGCCATGCATTCCAGCTACGAGACGGCCGGCGCGCGTGACGTTGATCTGGGCATTGCGGCACTTGCGGCCTTCTATGCCGCCGACCTGCACATAGCCGATGCCGACGGCGCGACGATCGCCTAAAAGGTTCCGCAGAGTGCAGGCGCCGCCCGCCCGTCAGCACTTCCAAGCAAAAGCAACGGACCCGCAGGGATGCTCTCCCCGCGGGTCCGTTGCCGTAATCCCTCTTGGAGCCAATCAAGCCCGGCGCTAACTGCTAGCGGTTGTCCACCGCCTCCGGATGCAGGTCGTGGTTCGCCAGGCGGTCCCAGGCGACCTGCTCCCAGCGCGTGCCCGGCTTGCCGTAGTTGCAGTACGGATCGATGGAAATGCCCCCGCGCGGCAGGAACTTGCCCCATACCTCGATGTACTTCGGGTCCATCAGCGCGATGAGGTCCTTCATGATGATGTTGACGCAGTCCTCGTGGAAGTCGCCGTGGTTGCGGAAGCTGAACAGGTACAGCTTCAGGCTCTTGCTCTCCACCATGCGCTCGCCCGGCACGTAGCTGATGTAGATGGTGGCGAAGTCGGGCTGCCCGGTGATGGGGCAGAGGCTGGTGAACTCGGGGCAATTGAACTTCACGAAGTAGTCGTTGCCGGGGTGCTTGTTGATGAACGTCTCCAGCACGCCGGGGTCGTAGGTTTGCGGGTAGCGCACGCCCTGGTTGCCGAGCAGCGTGACGTCGTCGGTTCCTTCGCGGCGAGGTCCGGCGGGGGCGGGCGTTTCGGTCGCCGCGGGAGAGGCGGTCGCAGCGGTTGTTTTGCTCATGGGATTCTCCTTGCTGGCCGGCCAAGGCGGTTGCGCCCGCAGTCGTGTCTGCGGGCGCAACCGCCCATCGCGCCGGCGTCGAGTGGTGTATCGGGTGGGTGCGCGGCGTGCGGCCTACTGCGCCGCAACCTGCGCGTCAAGCCGGTCGAGCAGCGGGTCGCGCATGCCGGCAAGCTCAAAGGCGCGGTTGCGGTCGATGCAGGTACCGCACTTGCCGCAGGGGTAGTCGCCGCCTTCGTAGCAGCTCCAGGTAAGCTCGTACGGAACGCCCAGCTCAAGCCCATGCTTGACGATGTCGCCCTTCGACCAGGTGACGAAGGGCGCTTCCATGTGCAGCTCCCCGCCGCTTCCCTGCACGATGGCCTGGTTCATGGCCTCGACGAACTCAATCGAGCAATCGGGGTAGGCGTTGCCCGCCCAGTCATCGTGATGCGCACCGTAGAACAGCACCGAGCAGCCGAGCGACAGCGCCATCGACGCCGCCGACGACAGGAACAGCCCATTGCGGAACGGCACGTAGGTGCTTACCGGCGCGCCGTTGGCCTCTTCCAGTTGATCTGCATAGCTTTCCTCGGGAACGGCCTGGTCGGAATGGGAAAGCAGGCTGCAATTGCTGTCGGCGAAGATGGCGGCAAGGTCTAGGAAGCGCTGGCTCACGCCGTAGTGCGCGGCGACGGCCTTCGCGCTCTCGATCTCCTTCTCGTGGCGCTGCCCGTAAGCGATGGACAGCGCGAATACGTTTTCCGCGCCGAACCGCTCAACGGCCATGGCAAGCAGCGTGGTGGAATCGACGCCGCCGCTGCACAGCACGAGCGCCTTTTCATTGCGCGCGTCGCCGAGGGTAGTGCTGCCGGGGGTGCAGGCTGCGCTGGCAGCAGCGGTTGCTTCGACCGTCACCGCCGCGCCAAGCTGGTTGGTGGTTTCCGTCATGGTTAGACGCCCTTCTCTACGTTTGGCCAGATGATCTTGTGCAGCTGCAGCTGCATGGTCGCCCAGCGCATGTCGTTTCGTTGCATGAATTCGACAATGGTGGCCGGCTCGATGCTTTCGAACACGGGGCTTATATAAACCGCCACGCGTCCCGGCAGGTCGAGTTCCCGCGCTACCTCGAGCACGCGGGAGAGGTCGCCTTCGTCGCCGCATACGAACTTCACGGTGTCGCGTGCGTCGATCAGCGAAAAGTTGCCGGTGATCATGTGCTGCTCCATGTCGCTTGCGGGCAGCTTCCAATCGACGGTGAGCGAAAGCGTACCGCGCGCCGTGCTGGACAGGCGCTCGCGCATGGCGACCAGGGGTGCCAGATCACAGGCCCCGTTCGTCTCTACTTCCACGGCAAGGCCGTGCTCGTCGGGGCCTTGCTCTGCGAGCAAGGCGGCAATTAAGTCGGGAAGCAGCGGCTGCAGTGCGGGCTCCCCGCCGGTGAGCGTGACGTGGCAGGCGCGGGTTTCACGCACCCATGCGATAAGGTCATCGATGCAAAGCACCTCGGCCGCACCCGCCGCGCTGGGTTCGTTCGCCCACATCGTGTCGCAGTAGGAGCAACGCAGGTTGCAGCCCGTGAAGCGGATGAACGCCGCCAACCTGCCGGCAGATCGTCCCTCGCCGTTGATGCTGACGAACCGCTCGGCGACGGGCATGGTCGACGGTCGGACGTCGCCAGCCGGGTTCGCGCCCGTGCCCGCCGCACCGTTGTCGGCGTCGCAGCTCGCGCTGCGTCCGGTAGGCGCCGCCACCGCGCCAACCGCCACCTCGCAGCCCGCGCCGGCCGCCACCGCGCTCATTTCGCCGCGTTTCTTACGCACGGTAGATCGCGCAGTTGTTTGGCGTCTCGTACACGTCCACCTGCGAGACCGGGAAGCCCGCGCCGGACAGCTTGTCGAAGAAGTAGCGCGCCAGGTTCTCGGCGGTGGTGCGGAACGGCAGCATGGACAGCGTGAAACCCTCTTCCTCCAGGCAGGCGATGGTTTCCGGCTTAAGCGAGCCCTCCTCGACCACGAACGAGTGGTCGAGCTCCTCGGTCAGATCGCGCAGCGCCCCTTTGAAGTCGGCGAAGTCGATGACCATGTCCTTGTGCGTGCCCGCGTCCTGCAGGCCCTCCTGCGCCAGGTAGGCGACGACGCGCCAACGATGCCCGTGGAGGTTCTCGCATTTGCCGTGATAATCGGTGAGGAAGTGAGCGGCGTCGAAGCTGCTCTCGGTTTTAAGCCCGTACATGGTCAGGCCCCTTTCTCGATTCGGCGAAAACGCAGTCGATAAGGGCCCGCGCGGTAGCGCAAAGACGCAGCCATACGCAATCAGCCCGCAAGCCGCGGGCGAGGGCACCTAGTTTTGTTTATCGACAGGAGGTTTTCGAACTGTCTATCCGTTGTGCGGGCAAGCATAGCACGCATGGGATCGCGTCGGAGCTTGGGCGCAGTCGTGTTCACCGAACTAGCGTAACGTGCTCTCGGGTGGTAGATGAGGGAGCGCGTTTGAAGCCGAAATTGCCGAGATCCGCGGCATCGGGCATGCGCCACAGTTGTTTTCGGCAGCAAACAAGAACCATGTAAATTCGGGTTGAAAGATCGATGGGAGCTGTTGGATTTCTTCTCTATATGGGATGATGCTTGCTATCTAAAATTTCAATGGCCGGTTACCCATCGCTAAGACGAGATGGGACGATGGCGTAGCCGCTATGATGCGGGGGCTGCCTTATGCATGATTCAACGGTAAATAACTCGGGGGGGGGGCACTCCATGCGTGATCGCGTGATTCTCGTCGTGACCCCTATCGTCGTCTGCGTGCTCATCGTTTGCGGGTTCGTTGCGTACCAAAGCGTCATCAGGGACAAGATCTTCCAGGAAAGCACCGAACATCTCCTTGCCACGTACGAGCAGGTCGACAAGACCTTCTCCTTGTTCTCGCAGGGCAACTGGAGCGCTCTTGCCGATTGGGACGAGGCGCTTTCCAATGCGCAGGGACAGGATGCCGCCGATATCGTCGAGTACTGGAAGGAAAGCGAGCAGAACAAGGGAGCCTGGCACCAGAGCGACTTCTACCTCTTCAACGAAGACAACGATTACATAACGGCGGCGGGCCGGCAGGGGCGGGCCGACAGCATCACAGGCGCCTTCGACGAGCTGTACCGGGAAAGCAAGCCCACCATTTCCAGCTATATTTCCAGCGACGGCAAGCGCAAGATCGTGTTTGCCACGCGATCCTCTGCGCCCATTGAAATAGACGGCGTCACCTACACCGGCTTGGCGGTGAGTTACGAGAACGAGGTTGTCGAGGGCCTGATTACGAGCAACGTGTACGATGGAGCGAGCGACTGCTATGTGATCAGGGGAAACGGCGACGTCGTGCTGTCGCTGTCGCCGAAGACCGAATTCACCGAGTATATCGCCAACATGTTCACCTTCCTTGGCGACAGCGTGGCTTTCGAGCGCGGCAACCTCGAAGACATGCGCAGCGACGTTGAGGCGGACCAGTCCGGCAGCGCCCTGTGCGATTACTCCGGTAATAGCGACATCGTCGTATGGCGGGCTTCCTCCACGCAGGACTGGACAATCGTCGGCGTCGTCCATGACAAGGCGGTCAATTCCGGAATGAGGGATATCCAGTCGGTTACGCTCGTCGTGGTGATGGGGCTGTGTTTGTGCACGACGGTGCTCGTGATAGGCGGCCTCGTCCTGTCGTCGCGCCGCCGCCTACATCGCAAGGAGCAGGAGCGGGCGGAACTGGAGCACCAGAAGAAGCTGTCTGACGATCTGTTCGAGGGCGTCACCAAGATAGTCGATCGTATTGCCATATGCGATCTGGAAAACGATACCTACGAGTACCGCGAGCGTGAATTCGACAAGCCGCTTTACCCGGAAAGCGGGCGCTATCAGGACTTCGTCGAGGTGCTTTCCAAGCGCTACGTCGTGACGTCGGATCTTGGCAACGTCAAGATGGGGACCCAGCTCTCGCCCGATCACCTGCGTGAGGTTTTGCCCAGTGAGGGCGCCGTCGCGCGCTTCGAGTATGCCGGGCGCGACGGGGATGTGTACAAGGTGATGAGCATGGTGCCGGTTGAATGGGGAGAATCCGGCGAGCTGAAGAAAGTGCTGCTGTGCTGCCAAGACATCGGGCGGCGCGTGGAGCTGGAGAACATCACCCGCACCGACGGCCTGACCGGCCTGTTCAACGAGCGCTGTTTTTCCGAGGTGCTGCACAAGCGTCAGACGGTCAAACAGCCCTTCACGCTGCTTTACCTTGACCTGGACCGATTCAAGCCCGTGAACGACACTTACGGCCACGATGCGGGCGACCAGCTGCTGAAAGAGGTGGCTCATCGCATCCAAAGCTGTATCCGCGACGAGGACTTCGCGTTCCGCATCGGCGGCGATGAGTTCGCCATCGTTCTGGCGGCGCAGCTTGGCGATGATCAGCTGAGGGAAAAGGTGTGCAAGCTCAAGGAAGTCATTTGCGAGCCCATCGAGGTGGACGGGCACGTGGTCACCGTGGGCACCAGCTGCGGCTGGGCGCGCCTGCCCTTCGACAGCGACAACGCCTCCACCGTGCGCAAGCTCGCCGACAAGCGCATGTACGAGGACAAGGAACGCAACCACGCCGGCAGGTAGTGCGATTGCCGGGCGGGCGTGACGGCCGGCTGCCGGCAGGTAGTGCGATTGCCGGGCGGGTGTGACGGCCGGCTGCCGGAGCGCGGTGACTTGCGGTCTGCGTGCGGCGGCCTGTTGTCGGCCCTCTGCTGCTGCGGCAGCCTGCGCTCAGACCGCCTCGCCGGCGCCCATGGCCGATCCGAGCCTGTCTGCGCGTTCGGCGGTTTCCCGGCATGAAAAAGGGGAGGCCTTGCAAGGCCTCCCCGGGTTCGCGTCTCACCAAAGCTCTGCGAAAACGTGACCTGCTCGTCCGATTTTAGCGGCAGACGATGTCGACCGGGACGTTGAGGATCTTCGCCACCTTCAGGATGGTGTCGGTGTGGCTGCCGAGCGCGGCGGCCATGTGGTGCGTCGGGCCGGTCTCGTTCCAGCGGTTCATGAACTCGCGCGCGCCGATGGAGAATTTCATGCGCATGTTGGTGTCGCCGAACGTGAAGATGGGGCCCTCGACGTTCTCGCCCTCGGCCACGACGAACTTGAAGTTGCCGTCGCCGTCCTGCGTGATGCCCAGGTAGGTGACGGTGCCCAGGCCCGGGTAGAACTGGGTGAGGTAGCCGCCGCCGGTCTTGCCGTGGAACACCGGCACCACTTTGAGCGTCGGCTTCTTCGCCGTGGAGATGTCGGCGTCGCCCGAGCCGGAGTGCCCGATGATGACGACGTCCTCGGGGAAGTCGATGGAGTACATCTCGGAGAGCTGGCCGGTGCCGGCGATGGTCTTCAGGATGCTCATGGCCATGGCAACCTTCATGTCGCCTTCCACGGCGCACGCGGTGCCCTGCTTGATGAGCATGGAGAAGGCGGGGATGAGCATGGAGTCGAGCACGCCCGCCTGACCCTGGGCATAGCCGTCATAGTGGCTGGCCACCAGGCCGATCTCCTCGTCGCGCACCCACTGCTCGAAGGCCACGACGTATTTCGCCATCTCCTGGATGGGCTTATCGGAAACCTCGGCACCGCCTTCGATGTCGAAGGTGTCGATGATTTCAGCGGCCTTGGCGTCGATGGCGGCCTGGTCGTCGATGTCGTCGGCGATGGCCCACATCTTCTCCCAGTCGAACTGCTTGGTGTACAGGCCCATGCGGTTGTACAGGTTGGTTTCATCGATGTAGAGGTCCATCATGCCCGGGTAGGGGCGTCCGATCTGCGCGATGTTCGTGCGGCGCAGACGACGGCGAACCTGGGCGGCGGTGCACCACTGCTCGAGCTGCTTGGCGACCTCCGGGTCGCCGCCCTCGACGACGCCGGTGACGACGGCGTGACGCTTGCCGGCGCGGTTCAGGTCGGCGACGACCTCGCCGGGGGCGCCGCAGGCGTACAGCTCGCCGAGCCAGATCGGGATGTCGGTGTTGGCGTAGTCGGGCTGTGCCTTCTTCTGCACGTTGACCACCACGACGGGCACGTCAAGGTCGCGCACGACGGGCAGGACGTTGTAGCTGGTGGCGTAGGTGAGCATCTGCAGGATGACCAGGTCGACGTCCTCGGCGCGGAACTTGTCGCCGGCGTCTTGCGCCTGCTCCTTGGTGGTGACCATTCCGCCGTCGATGATGTCGACGGTGGTGGGAAGGGTTTTCTTGAAAGCCTCGTACTGACCCTCGAACTCGGGTACGAGCTGCGGGAATTGCGGCAGGTATGCGCCGAGCGCGATGGAGAATACGCCAACTTTCGCCTTGGTTTCAACCAGCATGTCTTGCCTCCTTGTGGCATAACGGTGAAGCGCTTTTCGGGAAAGCGCTTGCTTGCATGCCCATGATAGCAGTTCCCCGTCGTAGAGGTTTGCATATCGCGTGTTCCTTGCCATGCCGAATTCTCTGATGGGATTGCCCGTGATTTCGTTGGGCTACAATGCTCGCATTGTCTATCGAGAGGTTTTTCCTGATGAATACCCCCGCCGCTTCTTCAGATGAACGGGAAATAACCGGGCTGTCCGCTGACGAGGTGGCCGCGCGCGTCGCCTCGGGCGAGGTGAACGTCGACACGGGCGTCAAGACGCGCTCGCTCAAGACGATCGTCTACGAGAACGTCTGCACGTTGTTCAATGCGATGAACGTTGCACTCGCTGTCCTCGTCCTGCTGACTGGTTCGTTCAAAAACGCGGTGTTCATCTTCATCATCATCTGCAACACCATCATCGGAATCGTGCAGGAGATCCGCTCCAAGAAGACGACCGACCGGCTCTCCATCGTGGCCGGTTCGAAGGCTTGCTGCGTACGCGGGGGCGTGCGTGCGGAGATCGCGCTTGACGAGCTGGTGCGCGACGATGTCATCATCTTGTCGCGCGGCGACCAGGTGCCGGCGGACTGCTTGGTGATCGCGGGGGAGTGCAGCGCGAACGAAAGCCTGCTGACCGGCGAGAGCAACCTGATCAAGAAGCGCGTCGGCGACGAGCTCATGAGCGGTTCGTTCGTCAATGCGGGGACCGTCCATGCGCGCGTGGTGCATGTGGGCGCTGAAAACTACGCGGCGAAGATATCGGCGGAGGCCAAGCAGCACAAGGCCGTCAACTCCGAGATCATGAACACCTTGAACGGCGTCATCATCAAATACGTCAGCTTCTTCATCCCGCCGATAGGCATCCTACTGTTCGCGCGCGAGTGCTTCATCTCGGGCACCGATTGGCGATCTGCCGTGCTCTCGACGGTGTCGGCGCTGGTGGGCATGATTCCCGAGGGGCTTATCCTTTTGACGTCGACGGTGCTGGCGGTCGCCGTGGTGCGTTTGGCGAAAAGCCAGGTGCTCGTGCAGCAGCTGTACTGTATCGAGACGCTGGCGCGCGTCGATGTGCTCTGCCTTGACAAGACGGGCACCATCACCACGGGCGACATGGAGGTGGCTTGGGTGAGGCCGATCGGGGGTTCGGCAACCGAGGAGGCCGCGGCCGCCGAGGCCGCCAGGGCCGGTTTGCCGGATGTGCCTGCTGACGAGGATGCGGCTGCGACTGCTCCTGCCCGCGCCGTCAAGGCCGCCGATGGGGTGGCGTCTGGCGAGGCCGCCCGCGTCAACGAGGCCGCCTGCGTCAACGAGGCCGCCCGCGCCCTTTTCGCCATCGCGTCCGCGGATGAGAACCCTAACGAGACCGCGCGCGCCATCGTCGCGTACTACCGGCACCAAGGGCTTGACGCTGCGTCTTGCGTGCGCACCATTCCCTTCAGCTCGGATAAGAAATGGTCCGGAGCGGTGCTTGAGGACGGATCCTCCTATGTGATGGGTGCCGCCCAGTTTGTTCTCGGCGTCGATTACGATCAAGTGCGCGAACAGGCCGAATCGCTTGCTGCCGAGGCGAGGCTTTTGCTCGTCGCCCGCGTCGAGGGATTCGATGCCAACGGCGACATCCTGGGTGCGCCCACTCCGATCGGTTTCATCGGCATTCGCGATCAGATTCGCCGGACGGCTGCTGAAACCATCGGGTATTTCAAGGAGCAGGGCGTTCGCGTGTTGGTGATCTCGGGCGACGACCCGCGTACCGTTTCCGGAATCGCCGAGCAGGTCGGCATCGACGGCGCGGACGATTTCGTCGACGCGACGACCTTGCGAGGCGAGGAGGACCTTGAGGCTGCGCTTTCCCATGCGAGCGTGTTCGGCCGCGTGAAACCCGAGCAGAAGAAGGCGTTCGTCCTCGCCTTGCAAAAGGCCGGCCATACCGTCGCCATGACCGGCGACGGCGTCAACGATACGCTTGCGCTTAAAGCCTCGGACTGCGGTGTCGCCATGGCCGCAGGGTCGGATGCCGCCCGCAACGTGGCGCATCTGGTGCTCGTCGACAACGATTTCGCCAGCATGCCGAAGGTGGTCGCCGAGGGCCGGCGTTCGATCAACAACCTGCAGCGTTCGGCATCGCTGTTCCTGGTGAAGACGCTGTTGTCCATCGTGGGCGCCGTCGTGTTCCTCTTCGCTCCCTGGCAATATCCCTTCCAACCGATTCAGATCACGCTCATCAGCGCTTTCTCGATCGGCATCCCCTCGTTCGTGCTTGCGCTCGAGCCTAATCATGACCGTGTGAAGGGTCATTTCCTCGAGAACGTCATCGTTCGCAGCATCCCCGGCGCGGCAACCACCATCGTGGCGGTTCTCGTGTTCAATTTCGTTGGGTATGGTGTTTTCGGTATGACCTATGCCCAGGTTTCCACATTGTGCACGCTTTGCCTTGCGTGGATCGGGGCCAACCTGGTGTTCCGGCTTTCGCTCCCGTTAACGCCCATTCGCGTCGCGTTGCTTGTTGTTGTCGTCGGCGGCACCGTCGGCTGCTCGGCGCTTCTGCCGGGCCTGTTCGCCATCGCGGCGTTCACGCCTGAGATGACCTTGCTTTTCGTCCCCGTTTCGCTGGCCGCGGCCGCTTTGTTCCACGTGCTGTTCTGGAAGCTTGACGCGTGGCATTCGGCCCGTCAGGACAAGCTGGTGTAGGGAGGTGCCGGTCGGGTAGCTTCACCTGCTGGTTGGGCAAGCTATACGATTCGGCCTTTCGCGCCCACGCCTATGCCTTCGCGATTTTCGCGGGCAGGCCTGCTCACGGGATCACAGAACCCAAAAGCCTACGAGGCCGCATAGGATTCCGGCCAGCGCGCCGGCGATGACGTCACGGGGGAAGTGAACCCCTGCGAGCACGCGGATCGCCCCGAGAACGCATCCGAGTGCAAGTATCGCGGGGCCTGCCCAGGCAAGCGGGCAGCAAGCGCAAAATGTCATCCCGATGACGAAGATGCTGAAGGTGTGGCGGCTTGGGAACGATTTGCCGAGCGTGTCTTTCGCGATAACGGGTTGGGCGTCGAATACCTCGTAGGGTCGCGGCGCGTTGACGATTCGGCGCAGCAAGCTTACGAGGGCAAACGATATCGCGGGCACCGCTATCGCATACAGAAGCGCGGCGGGGCTGTCGATGGGCGTTCCCGCTTGCGCGTTCACCATGCCGAGCAGGCCGGCTTGCCCGGTGCCTGAAAGCCCGCCGGTTATGGTGGCCGCCTCGCCGATCGCGCTTGCTTGCGCCCCGATTGGCGATCCTGCGTCTGCCGGAATGGCGAACGTCGACCAGTCGCCGTTGAAGATGGCGGCCGACCAGCCGCCTGAGAAGAACAACCACACGATAAGGCATGGATAGGCGATATAGATCGCGTTGGTGATCAGCTTGTTCGTCAGGGTGACGGCGCGTTCGAGCGTTGGGCTGGCATGTAGGGCCGTGGTCATCCGTATATAAGTGGATTCTGTCATGCCCATATTGTATCCGCATTTAGCCGATTGGCGTCTGTGTTTACGCAGTCCTTTCCCGAGATTGGCTGGCGAGGGCGTTGAGCTCGTAGGCGAACGCGGGCGCGATCCGGAATGGCCTTGAGGTTGTTCGAGAAGGATGCCGGCGGAAGTGCCCGCGCGGGTGCGAAGCTGCAGAAGGTGCGCGATGTGCGTAGGGTGTGCGACCGTTGCTGGCCTGAGGCTGAATGAGCGAAGCCATTTGCCCTGCTCGCGTTTTCCGCGGCTTTTGCGGGTCGTCATGAGGGCCGCAACACCTACGCACATCGCGATAGCTTTGCGGCTGCGGAAGGGTGGCGTCCGCACCTGATGTTGGCCAGACTCGCGCCTCCGCGTCGGTTAGCGCAGCTTGTGAAGCTCTTTCTCGGCAGAATGAACCGCCCGTCGATCGCAAAAGCGAAAAAGCCTCGCCGATCGGGTCGGCGAGGCTCAAAGCAACGTTTGAGGATGATTTTGCGGTTCGATCGAGCTCTACTTGATGGCTTCGAAGCCGGCGGCGAGGTCGGCCAGGATGTCATCAATGTGCTCGGTGCCGATGGACAGGCGCACGGTGGTCGGCTTGATGCCCGCGGCCAGAAGCTCGTCCTCGGTGAGCTGCGAATGCGTGGTGGAAGCCGGGTGGATGACCAGCGACTTCACGTCGGCCACGTTCGCCAGCAGGCTGAACAGGCTAAGCGACTCGGTGAACTTGCGGGCGTCCTCGGCGGTGCCCTTCACGTCGAAGGTGAAGATGGAGCCGGCGCCGTTGGGGTAGTACTCGTCGTAGAGCTCCTTGGCGCGGCCGGTTGCCAGCGCGGGGTGGTTCACCGATTCCACCTGCGGGTGGTTGTTCAAAAATTCGACGACCTTCAGCGCGTTTTCCACGTGGCGGTCGACGCGCAGCGACAGCGTCTCAAGGCCGAGAAGCAGCAGCCAGGCGTTGAAGGCGGACAGCGTGGCGCCCTGGTCGCGCAGCAGCGTGGCGCGGGCCTTCGTGATGTAAGCCGCAGCGCCGGCAGCCTCGGTGAACACGACGCCATGGTAGTTCGGGTTGGGCTTGGCCACGCCCGGGAATTTGTCGGCGTTGGCGGCCCAGTCGAACTTGCCCGCGTCGGTGATCACGCCGCCCATGGCCGTGCCGTGGCCGCCGATGAACTTCGTCGCGGAATGCACCACGACGTCGGCGCCGTGCTCGATGGGGCGCAGCAGGTAGGGGGTGGAGAAGGTTGCGTCGACGATCAGCGGGATGTTGTGACGGTGCGCGATGTCGGCCCAGGCCTTGATGTCGAGCACGTCGGAGTTGGGGTTGCCGAGGGTTTCGGCGTAGAGGAGCTTCGTGTTGTCCTGAATGGCGGCCTCGACGCCAGCGAGGTCGGCGGGGTTGACGAACGTGGTGGAAAGGCCCTGTTCAACCAGCGTGTGCTCGAACAGGTTGAACGTGCCGCCGTAGAGGTTGGTGGAGGAGACGATGTGGTCGCCGGCCGTGGCGATGTTCTGCACGGCGATGGTGATGGCGGCCGAGCCGGTGGCGACGCCGAGCGAGCCGACGCCGCCTTCAAGCGCCGCGACGCGCTCCTCGAATACGCTGACCGTGGGGTTGGTCAGGCGGGAGTAGATGTTGCCGGGCTCGGTCAGGCCGAAGCGGCCGGCGGCGGTGGCGGCGTCCTTGAACACGTAGGACGAGGTCAGGTAGATCGGCACTGCGCGGGAGTCGGTCGCCGGGTCGGGCTGCTCCTGGCCGGCATGGACCTGCAGGGTTTCGAATGCGTACTTCTGGTCGGACATAGTGGTCTCCTTCATTGCTTGCTCTGCGATATGTTTCGCTTGATCGGTACGGGCAATAGTTATAAACCTAGTGGAGAACTCGGTCAATAGTAAACACGATAATCGGGCTATGGTAAATAACGATAACGAGTCATCGGACCGATTTGATCATGAACGTTGCGGAAATATGCCCCTAGGGGGTATATTGTGCTACAATTCTTAAAGTTAGACCTATCTAAGAGAGGTTGAGAATGTTTGCAACGGTTGTTATCTGCCTTGTCATCGCGGTGCTGTGCGTGTTCGCCCTGCGTCGGGCTATCAAGACGTTTTCGGGCGATGGTTCATGTTGCGGCGGAAAGTCGAAGAAGCGCATCCGCCGTGTGCGCGTGTCCGATCGGGACGAGGCCAACTATCCTTATGCAACCGATTTTTCGGTTGGTGGCATGACCTGCGAAAAGTGCGTTGCCGCTGTCGAGAATACGCTTAATGCCTTCGACGGGGTTTGGGCGCGCGTCGACCTTGCGGGCAAATCGGCGCACGTGCTTTCGAAGGATCCGCTTGATATGGATGCCGTGAAAGATGCGCTTCGCGATGCGGGGTATTACGTGGCGGGGCGCTAAGCGCTGTTTGTCGTCGGGTACTTCATGAGTAAGGGCAGGTCGCAGCTGATGCGGCCTGCCCTTAGTGTTTGCTTATCGTTGTACTGGGGGATTGCGTGGTATGCAACCGGAGCGGCCATGGCGGTTGGGCGGGCGGCTGCATCGCCGGGTCTTGCGGCAGCGGCGTTACCGCCCGCTGCTGGCCCTCATGTCGGCGCGCCCGCACAACAGAGCCCTGCCGACGTGACCGCTGACAGCAGGGCACGTCCCTTGAACTTGGCGCGAACCCTTTCCGTTCTAAGCGATCAGCGCGCCTAGGCGCATGCATTCGGTTGCGGCCTCATCGTCGGGGTAATCCTTCGCGATGACGGTGTCCACCACGTTTAGCCCCGCCTCTTCGGCTCGCTGCTCCCACAGCTCCATCCACTCGCCGTCGTTCCAGTCGTAAGAACCGAACAGTACCACCTTCTGACCGGAAAGCGCAGGCTCCACCTCGTCGTACATCGGCAGGAACTCGGTGTCTTCAAGCTCCTCGTCTCCCATGGCCGGGCAGCCGAAGGCGAAGGTTTCGTAATCGGCGATGCTGGCGACGGAAAAATCGCTGCATTGGATAAGGTCGGCCTCGCCGCCGGCGGCGCGCACGCCTTGCGCCACGAGGTCGGCCATGGCCTCGGTGTTGCCGGTGCCGCTCCAGTAAATGATCGCTGCTTTGCTCATGTTGGGCTCCTTTGTTTCGAAATTTGATTTTCTTGTCGGCCTGTGCCGAACGAGGGAAACGCCGCGGAGCGGTTTGGAGCCGGCGGATCGTCCGTCCGTCAGGCGGGCGGAACGCCGGGCCCTTGAGGCTGCCGGTGCGTTGGGCTGCTCGGCTTTGCCTCAACCTTCTAGTCGCTGCGCCGTCGCACCGCAGCCTTGCCGTACCGCCGCGACGACGCTCGGGCGCGTCCCTCGTTAGGCGCAGCGCCTATCCGGCTTGTGCAAGCGCTTTACGCCCTGCCCGATTCTCGTCGACGGTGGCCAAGCATTCGATGGGGATCCCGCCGTCGTAGAGATCCTCGTATGCGGCCGTCTGCTCTTTGTACCGGCAGAAGCACGCCTCGGCGTCGCGCTGCTTGCTGTACACCTTCCAGCACCCCATGCACAGGCAGTTCTCGCCTTTGTTCTTGATGAACCCCACCACGTCGTCATAGGGGTATCCCAGGAAGAACCCGATTTCATGCGGAAACGTGCACGACCCCGAAAGCTTTGCTGCAAGGTCGGTGCCGCAGATGCGCCGGTGCAGCTTGACGATGCATGCGCTAAGATCGGTCGGGTCGTAGCCCTCGCTGCGCAGATACGCGGCTACGCGACGCTGCGCCAGCTGCGCGCGCAGCAGCACCGGGCGGTACACGTACAGCAGAATCCCCGATTTGCGCCGCGCAAGCACCTCGATGCGTACGCCGCACGGGGTCAGCTTATCGCGGCAGGCAGAAAGCTCGGCCGCGAACGCGCCTTCGAACGCTTCAGGGGCCTGTGCGGCGAGCTGCGCCGAAGCGAGCCCGCAGGCGGCGTCGTTTCGGCAGGTGAACAGGCTGGCCGGCTTCAGCGCGGCCAGCGTGGGCGCGCAGTGATGCACCAATTTCCGCTCAAGCCCGATGCGGTATGCCCGTTGCTCCATGTTCTCTCCTGCCCGGTCGAAAAGCGACGCTTGCATGCAAGGTGCCGCTCTAAGGTAATCCGTGGCTAACATAGTAGGCATAAGTAAGCCATAGTCAACAAGAGTCAACTTGCATTCGCAAAATTGTTATAAGTGGCAAACTACTGGAGAAAAGAGAAGCGGGCCGCAGCTTTGAGCAGCAACCCGCCTAAACATTCAGTAGGCATCGCGCCTTGGGGAGACCGCGTCAGCTACATGCCGGAGCGCACCGACATCGCGCCCGCCTCGCAGGCGCCGCGCGGAAAAACTTTCCGCGCAAACGCCGCAAACCCTGAGCTCCTTACAGCACCGCCTGCACGAGCTGCGTCTCGAAGCCGGCATCCTTGAGCGCTTCGATGATCTGATGCTTGTGATCGTGCCCGAATGCCTCGATGGTCACGCGCAGCTCCACGGCCGCATTGCGGTTCGTGGAGACGAACTGGTTGTGCTCCAGGCGGATGACATTGCCCTTGTTCTCGGCGATGACCTGCGCCACGCGCACCAGCTCGCCGGGACGGTCGGGCAGAAGCACGCTCACCGTGAAGATGCGGTCGCGTTGAATGAGGCCGTGCTGCACCACCGACGACATGGTGATGACGTCCATGTTGCCGCCGGAAAGGATGGAGACGACCTTCTTGCCCGTGAAATCCAGATGACGCAGCGCCGCCACGGTGAGCAGGCCGGAATTCTCGACGACCATCTTGTGGCTTTCGACCATGTCCAAAAACGCCACGACCAGCTCGGAGTCGTCGATGGTGATGATGTCGTCCAAGTTCTCCTGCAGATACGGGAAGGTCTTGTCGCCGGGCTCGAGCACCGCGGTGCCGTCGGCGATGGTGTTCGCGTGCGGCAGCTTCACCACATGCCCGGCCTCGATGGACGCCTTCATGCAGGCTGCTCCCACAGGTTCCACGCCGATAACTTTGATATGCGGGTTGAGCAGCTTGGCCAGGGTGGACACGCCGGTGGCAAGCCCGCCGCCGCCGATGGGCACCAGGATGTAGTCAACCAGCGGCAGCTCCTGGACGATTTCCATGGCGATGGTGCCCTGACCGGTGGCGACGCCCAGGTCGTTGAACGGATGGATGAACGTGTAGCCGTTTTCCTCGGCCAGCTTCACGGCGTGCTCATAGGCCTCGTCGTAGACGTTGCCGTGCAAAACCACCTCGGCGCCGAGGTCCTTCGTGCGCTCGACCTTGATGAGCGGCGTGGTGGTGGGCATGACGATGGTGGCCTTCACGCCGTAGCGCTTCGCGGCGTAGGCGACGCCCTGCGCATGGTTGCCGGCAGACGACGTGATGAGCCCGCGCGAGCGCTCCTCGTCGGTGAGCGTGCTGATCTTGTAATACGCGCCGCGCACCTTGTACGCGCCGGTACGCTGCATGTTTTCCGGTTTGAGGAAGACGCGGTTTCCGCTAATCTCGCTGAAGTACGGGCTTTCGATGAGTTTCGTCTCCAGTGTTACTTCCTTGACTTTGGCGGCGGCCTCTTCGAACGCTTCGAGCGTCAGCATGTCATCCCTCATTTCGGTTAGCGGCGGTTTTATGTTGATGAACACTATAGCCCGGCGCGCGCTAAAATGAGGAACGTTCATAGCAGCGCAACAATTTGAGCGAGCTCGTGGTGCGCACGGCGGGATGCCTTGATGTGGGTTTTGCCGGCAACGATCGCTCGGAAAGAAGGTCATCATGAAGGTTATCGCAACGAAGAACGCCCCGGCAGCCATCGGGCCGTACGTGCAGGGTCGCGTGTCGGGCAACCTGCTGTTCGCCAGCGGGCAGATCGCGCTCGATCCGGCAACGGGCGAGCTGGTGGGCGCCACCATCGAGGAACAGACGGCGCAGGTCATGAAGAATGTGGCGGCTATCCTGGCCGAGGCCGGCACCGATTTCGACCACGTGCTGAAGGCCACGTGCTTCCTTGATGACATCAACGATTTCGCTGCGTTCAACGCCGAATATGCGAAGTCATTCGGAGAGGCGCGTCCGGCTCGCTCGGCCGTTGGCGTGGCGAAGCTGCCGAAGGGCGCCCTTGTTGAGGTCGAGGTTATCGCTGAGGTGCAGTAGAGGCTTCGTGCCGAGCGGGCTCGCGCCCGGCGCGAGCCCGCAGCTTGCGGGGTGGCTGGCAAGGGAGTTGGCGGTTTGAGACCCGCTTGTTTTGGAAGCCGGAAGCTGGATGACGGACGCTTAATGCCGCACGCGTCCCGCTGATTTTCGCCAGCTGTCGCAAACGGTGCTATTTCTGTTGCAAGCGGTTTCCGCTGCACCTTGAATAGGAGATTATGCGGCGGTTTCCTATCGATCAGGGTCCTTCCCGTACCATAAAAGAACTTATCACGACGTCCGATTCGCGTTCGCCCTCAAGGTGGGCGCTTGGATCGGGGCGCGCAATTGTATGCAACTAAACGTGAGGAGCGAAATCGCATGTGCGGAATCGTTGGTTACACGGGCACGCGCCCGGCGCAGGGCATCTTGGTCGAGGGCCTTTCCCGACTTGAGTATCGCGGCTACGACAGCGCCGGCGTCGCCATTCAGCAGGCCGACAAACTCGAGGTCGTCCATCGCAAGGGCAAGGTTTCCAGTTTGGCACACACACTCGGGCATTTTGACTTCGACGGCACCTGCGGCATCGGCCACACGCGCTGGGCGACGCACGGCAAGCCCAGCGAGGCCAACGCGCACCCGCACACCAGCTGCAACGGGCGCATCGCGGTCGTGCACAACGGCATCATCGAGAACTTTGCCGAGCTGCGCGAGGAGCTTTCCGCCCAGGGCCACACCTTCACGAGCGACACCGACACTGAGACCATTCCGCACCTGGTCGAGCAAGCGTTTTCGGACGGCGCATCCTGTCTGCTGGAGGCCGTGCGCGCGGCATCCGAGCGTTTGGTGGGGGCCTACGCCATCGCGGTCGTCAGCGCCGACGAGCCCGGCACCATCGTGGCTACGCGCAAGGATTCTCCGCTGGTCATCGGCCAGGGCACGGACGGCGCCTATGTTGCCAGCGACATCATCGCGATGATCGACGCCACGCGCGACGTGGTGGTCATGAACGATGGCGAGATGGCGAAGATGACCCCCGCGGGCGTGACGTACTACACCGCTGCGGGCCAGGAGATCGCCGAGCCGAAGATCACCCACGTGGACTGGGATCTTGACGTCGCCGAGAAGGGCGGCTACCCCGACTTCATGCTGAAGGAAATCCATGAGCAGCCGCGCGTCATCCGCGACACGCTGGCGGGTCGCCTGGTGGGCGGCGCGCTCGCCATCGACGAGCTGGATCTTACCGTCGAGGAGCTCAACCTCATCGACCGCGTCTACATCATCGCCTGCGGCACCAGCTATCACGCCGGCCTTATTGCGAAGAACCTGATCGAGGGATGGGCGCGCATCCCCTGCGAGTGCGAGGTCGCCAGCGAATTCCGCTACCGCAACCCCATCATCACGCCGACGACGCTCGTGGTCGCCGTGTCGCAGTCCGGCGAGACGGCCGACACGCTGGCCGCCATCCGCGACGCGCGCGTGAAGGGCGCTCGCGTGTTCGGCATCACCAACGTGGTGGGCAGCCCCGTGGCGCGCGAGTCCGACGGCGTCATCTACACGAAGGCGAACAAGG
>CAVDXU010000038.1:0-20799 GCA_963613135.1 bacterium | reverse complement strand
CAATCGCGGTCGCGCAGGATGTAGACGAACGACGGGTTGTTGCCCACGTTCGGCAGATGATGCATATCCGACTCCTTGTAGTCCTGCACGCAATCCTTGAGCGTGATGCGGTTGTTCACCGTCTTGTCATAGCTGGGGTCGCCCTTGGTCACATCGACCACCCAGGGCGCCTCGAACGAGTCGATGCCCTTATCCAAATCACCGAAGAAGCGTGCGCGACCGCCGCACTGGGCCACGCAGCCCGGCAGCTCGCCTTGCGCGATGCGCTGCTCGCACAGCGTGCACTTCTCCACGACGCGCTCTTCCTCGTTCAGGTAACGCACCCCGTATGGGCAGCTCATGGCGCAGAACTGGCAGCCGATGCACTTCGACTTGTCGATCTGCACGGTGCCGTCGGCGGCCACATGGCTCGCCTCGGTCGGGCACACCTTCACGCATTCCGGGTCGGCGCAGTGCTGGCACTGCACGGTCATGAAGTACATCTCGATGTCGGGCCAAGTGCCGCAACCGCCGTCCTTCGGGTTCGGCCCGATACGCAGCGTCTTGTTCCAGTAATTGCCGATGGGCACGTTATTCAACGCCTTGCAGGCGACGCTGCAGGCCAAGCATCCAACGCAACGGTTCAAATCCGTCACGATCGCATAATGAGACATGATCAGCGTCCTCCTTTACGCTTCGCTGTGCAGGTCGTAGTCGGGCAGCCATTCCTTCAGGCGCGGGTCGGATGCGTCATGAATGATTTCGTTGCCCTTGTGATCGCAGGGAACCGGGTTCCCGAAGGGGCTGTTCTCGGCCGTGGCCTTGTAGATGTTCACCGGGTAGGCACGCAAGTAGCTGGTGCCCGAGATGCGGTCCTGATATCCCTTGCCGGTGGTCACCAGGCAGTTGCAGCCGCACAGGTCGAAGCCCTTGTCGGCCTGGTCGAGCTCGGGGAACCACCACTGATGCTCGAGGTTCACCACGCCCGGCGCCACGCCGTGGTACAGATCGGCGACCTGACGGATCTTGCCGTTATCGTTCTCGATCCACACCCAATCGCCCTGCTCGATGCCCAGGCGCGCAGCATCCTGCGGGTTGATCTCGATGCGCGGGGCGGGCCACATCTCGCGGCACCACGGCAGCTGGCGATGCTCGGAGTGGAAATACACCGGGATGCGGCGGCCGGTCGTGGCGGTGAACGGGTACTTCTCGTTCATTTCCGGGTCGGCGATCGGCGACAGCGGCGGCTCCTTGTACGTAGGCAGCAAATCCTCGGTGTCGTCGGGCATGAACGTCTCGATACGCGTGCTCCACAGCTCCATCTTGCGCGTCGGCGTACCGAAGCCCGGCTTGGCGAACTCCTCGGTGGCAACCTTGTCGCCGAAGGCCTTCAGCGGCATCATGCCGGTCTCGTAGCGACGATAGGTGCCCCAGGTTTGCGGCGCGACGACCTTCGCGTCCTTCCAGCCATTCTGCTCGAAGTCTTCCTTGTATTCCTCCCACGTGGTTTCAGGACCCTGACGCCCCGTGTTCAGCATGATGTCGAGGTTCTCCGTGCGGCTGGGCCACTTGTTCTCGTCCGGGCCCCACTGCTTGCCCATGTACTGATAAATCATTGTGGCGATCTCGATATCGTGCAGCGTGTCGGCCGGCGGCTCGATCGCGCGCACCGTGGCGCCCTGTCCGCCGGAAGGGCCCTGGCTCATGCGCGGGCAATCGGTCTCAAGCCAATGCTGCGCGGGAAGCAGGATGTCGGCCATGCCCGCCGTCGGGGTCTTCCACAAGTCCTGGCAGATGAAGAAGTCGAGGTTGGGGAATGCGCGCCATTTCTGCAGCGAATTCGACATGCACATGAAGTCGCCCGTGGAGCACCAGCCGGCCTTGACCGGATACGGATCGCCGGTCTCGATGGCCTTCCAGATGGTCGCGTCATCGGCCCAGCCCTGCCACCAGCCCAAAAGCGGGTAGTCCTCGATGCCAAGCGTCTTGTTGAATACGTCCTGCGAAATGTTCGGAATGCCGGGGGCTACGGCGCCCAAGCCGGCCTTGAACACGAACTCGCCCTGCGTGCCGCCGCGATGGCCGGCCGGGACGTCCCAGTTGCCGGACAGGCCGATGTAGCAGTCCATCGCTCGGCACATGGCGATGGCGTTGCAGCTGTGCTCGATGGCCAGCTGGTACTGAATGCCGCCGTTGCCGTAGCCGGTCGAGGGGTCGATGCGGTTAGCGTGGATCAGGCAGGCCTGCTTGATGGTTTCCGCCGGCACGCCGGTGATCTCGCTCACGCGGTCGGGCGTGTATTCCGAAACGCGCTCGACGAAGTACTCCCACACGGGCTTGACCTTCGAGGTGCGGCCATCCTTCAGCTCGACCGTGAACTCGCCGTACAGCGCCGGGTCGATTTCCGGGTCGAACGGCGTCGGATCGGGAACGAAGCCCTGGGACACGCCGGGGACCAGATGTTCCTGCTGGCCGTCCTTGCCCTTGGTGGCCGGCGTCCAGGTCTCGCCCTCCCAGCAGCCCGTACCGCAATCGTAATAGGTCAGGCGGTTGTTCAGGTTGTCCCACACCATGAACTTATGCGGGTCGCCGTCTTCCTTCAGGTCCGATTCCTTCAGCAGGCGCGTCTTCACCTCGTAGGTGCCCGACGTGAAGCGATAGTCCTCGAAGCCGGACGGCTCGATGTCGTTGCATACGAGGAACGGGCCGTTCGTCCATTTCTTGGCGAACAGGTCATCGTACAGGTCGTTCTCGATCAGGATGTTCAGCCAGCCCATGGCCATGGCACCATCGGTGCCGGGACGCAGGTTCAGCCAAATGTCGGCCTCCTTGCCAAGGTTGGTCATGCGCGGGTCGACGACGATGTGTGTGTCGGCCTTCTCCGCCACGTCAACCACGGTGCGGCAGCTGTCATCGTAGTTCGACATTTCCGGACCGGTGCCCCAAGACGTGTAGACCTTCGGGCGGCCGACCGTTTCCATCCACGACGACTGCATCATGGAATTCAGCGCGCCGGCGAAGAAGCGCGGGCCCTTGCACACCTGCCACGGAATGGCCATGTTCGGGCTGCCGACCAGCTGACCCAGCGCGCCGTAGGCGAACATGCCCCAAATGCGCGACGTGCCCGACATGCCGAAGATGGCCTCGCCGCCGTAGCGCTCCATCGTCTCGGTGAGCTTGCTGGCGATGGTGGTCATCGCCTCGTCCCAAGTGATGCGCACCCAGCCCGGATCGTCCTCGCCGCGAGCGCTCGTGCGCTTCATGGGGTGATACAGGCGATCGGGATGGTAGGCCGCCTGAAGCGACGCCTGACCCTTCGCGCAGTGGTTGCCCATGGAATGGAACGCGCTCTCGTCGCCCTCCGTGCGGATCGCGCGGCCGTTCTCGACGACCACCCATACGCCGCATTCCATTTTGCCGCAACCGCGGCAGCAGGAACGCACGCGCTTGGTTTCGCCCGCCTTGCCCGAGACGGGCGTGGACGACTCTGCCAGAGCCGCGCCGACAGGCGCCGCGACGGCTGTTGCCGCTGCGGTGGCGGCGGCCATCTTCGCGAAGGTGCGGCGCGTCATGGTGAGCTTGCCCATATTCCTCCTCCTTCTCATTTCTCGTCCTTGCGCGGAAACGCGTCATCAGCCGTAACCGGTGACATTTGGGGAGTGCGGCCCTCACCGCCTTCACCCCGTTCATCCGCGCCCTTGCAAAGTCGAAGATAGGCGGCCGTTTAGCGCCGGAAATCGGGCACGAGAGACGATTTTGCAATATCGTGCGATATGCATGAGGCGTTTGACCTGCGCTTTTACAGAAGAGCTAACCCGTTTCGCTCCGGCGGCGCGAAACATACCTATAATGGCAAGCGACGAGGTAACTCTGTTCGAAGGGGCTTTCTTGGGGGAGAAAGAAACGGAATCGCGACGGTTGACGAAGGGCCGCGGCGGCAGCGGGTGCGCCGGCGACCGGAAAGCCGACGGCGCCACCTGCAAGGGCGCGGGCGCCAACACCCCGCAAGTCGCAAAGGGCGGACGCGGTCGGGACAGCGAACAGCGAGGGCACGCAGCAGGCGGGAGCATGCGCAGCGTCGCAGGACTTCTCACGCCGGCCATCTGGGGTATCGGCATCGCGCTGGGGTGCTCCCTCGCCTGGCCGCTTATGGCATTCCAATGCATGAACGTGTACCAGGGGCTTCCCTCGTACGAAGCGCTGCTCGACCAGTCTTACTTGCTTTCCATCACCGCAACTTGCGCTACCCTGGCGCTTTGCGGCATCTTCCATAGGCGATTCGATCGCATCCTAGGATCGGTGGCGGCAAGATTCGCCTTCCCGGGCGGCCTTGCGGTGTGTACCTTGCTCGCTCTCGGCGTCGGGGTGGAAGGTGGGGCCGGCACGGCGTTCCTTGTTGCCTACGGAATTGGAACGGGCGTGTTCAGCGCTCTGTTCCTCATGAATTTCGGTGCCGTGTTGGGAATGTTGTCGCTCAAGCAATCGGCAGCGGCCATCACCATCGGCTACCTATCCTCAACGCTGCTGTTCTTCCTTTTCCTGTTCTTCGGGCGCTTCGAAGCCGTCATCTTTTGCGCCAGCATGGGGCCTGTAGCTGGAGCGTTTCTTTTCTTCGGCGCAAGCAACCTGGAGATGAGCAAGAAGCAGGTATGCGCCCTACCCCGGCAAACCAAGACCGACGATCCAAGCGAGCGCAAGCAGCTGCACGACCTGATGGCCTCTTTTTCGCTCACCATGCTGATTGCCGGAGCCTCTTATGAGATGTCGCGCACCCTATACGTTCAAATGGGCCAATTCGCGAGCGGAAGCGTCATCCCTTACGCAATCGCTCAGGGTGCGGTGACGACGCTGACCGTTCTCGGCACCATAGCGATTGCGCTCGTGTTGATAACCCGATCGGACATCCATGGCACGGCGATATGCTACCGCCTGGTCATCGTGTTTCTGATGATTGGGGCGCTCCTGGTGCCCACCCCGCTGATTTTCCCCAACGTCAGCGCCATCGGCCCGCTAGCAATCGATGTGGCGGCGTTTCAATGCCTTGGGATGGGGATGTGGCTGCTGATATCGGGACTATGCCGCCGGTACCAGACGTCGTGCCTGTTCGCGTTCGGCATCATTCGCGCGGCCTGGTCGGCAGGGCCACTCGTCGGTATGCTTATCGGGCGCTGGCTGTGGTACGGCGCCGGGCTCGATACGCAGCGCGCATTCGTGGCGGCCTGTCTCTGCGTCTGCTTGATCGTGGTGGTGAATAATTTCGTGTTCACCGAAAACGCGCTCGCACGCGCCTTGAGCATCATACCGACCGAGCGCAAACAGCATTTCCAGGACCGCTGCCGCGCCGTTATCGAGCGCTACGGGCTTACCGAACGCGAGGGCGAGGTCATGATCCTGTTCGCGAAGGGCCGCAACCTCCCCTACGTGCAGGAGGAGCTGTGCCTGTCGAAGAGCACCGTCAGCACGCACCGCCAACACATCTACCAAAAGCTCGGCGTGCACTCCAGCCAGGAGATGATCGACCTGATCCAAGCGGAAAAGGCGTAGTCAAAAGCCAGCCGGGCAATATAGCGAGCACCACGATGCAAGCCGAGGCGCCCGCACGCTGGAGGGAGGAGTGCGCGGCGGGCGCCTGGCAAAAGCTCATGAGCCAAAACCTTTCAAAAGCATTGACCCATTGGCTCTGGGGGAATCCCCCGGTTACAGCGGGTAGTTGAACGCAGCCACGCCGTTCATGTAGAACACCACGCGCAGCGCAGCGGCAGCAACGAAGCCCGCGACGACGATGACCGGAGCCAACACCTTCCAGTTGCCCTTCTGCTTGCCCAGCACGGCAGCTGCGATGGCAACCACCACAGCCGCAATGGCGACAACCGCAGGCACCAAGGAGTCTCCCGCAAACGGGCCGGTCACCGCGGTGCTGGCGGTGTACAGCGCCGCATTCGGCTCCGTCGGGTCGAAGTTGTAGCTGTCCAGGAAGTACAGCGAGCCACCGGCAAACGACATGGACACCAGGTACGCAAGCTCAAGCACGCCGCCGGCAATCGAGCCGACGATGCCTTGCATCGTCACATCGGCATCGTCGCCCACCATGGCGCCGATGAACGCCACGGTAGCCGGACCCATAACCAACGCCCCGCCCGCAATGGACAGGATCTGCAGGATGCTATCCCACGAAGGACGAGCGGCCATGTTGTAAGAATGGCCCGCAACCAGGCACAATGCCACGGCCAGAACCACGGCGACCACGCCGCACCATGCCGGGACCTTGCCATCGTTGCGACGCAGCATGGCGAAGTAAACCACCATCCAAACCACCAGCACCACAATGGCGATCAGCTCTTGGGTGATGCCGGACGTAGGGTTGCCGAAGCCGTTGAAGATATGCAGCGGCTGGGCAAGGTGGAACGTTACCGCGATGCCGCCCACGGCCAAAAGCACCACCGATGCGATCAGCGCAGGCAACTGCAGTTTTGCGCCCTCGCCTTTGGCGGCAAGGATGGCCTGCGACCCGAAAACGCCTGCCGACCAGGCAAGAAACGTCGTGAATAGGATAAGGGGTACTTGGATTTCCATGTCTTACTCCTCCTTCCCCTCACCGCTGCGCCACGTGCGATCGCGCAAGATGTAGCACACCGACGGGTCGTTGCCCAGGTTCGGCAAGTGATGGATGTCGTCTTTGGTGTAGGGCTTCACGCACTCTTTCAGCGTGATGCGCGAATCGATAGTGCGTTGGTAGGAGTTGTCGCCCTCCGTGATGTTCACGACCCAGGGCGCCTCGAACGAATCGATGCCCTTGTCCAGGTCGCCGAAGAAGCGGGCGCGAGCGCCGCAAGACTGCACGCACTGGGGCAGTTGGCCTTCCGCGGTCTTCTGCTGGCAAAGCGTGCACTTCTCCACGACGCCTTCGTCCTCATTGAGGTAACGCACGCCGTAGGGGCAAGCCATAACGCAGAACTGGCAGCCGATGCACTTTTCCTTGTCGATCTGGATGGTGCCGTCGGCGGCTTGGTGGCTGGCACCCGTGGGGCACACCTTCACGCACTCGGGGTTTTTGCAATGCTGGCACTGCAGCGTAAGGAAGTACATTTCGACATCAGGCCACTGGCCGGAGCCGCCTTCTTTCAGGTTGGGTCCAACGCGTAGGGTTTTGTTCCAGAAGTTTCCCGGAAGCACGCCGTTGACCAGTTTGCACGCTGCGCTGCAGGCCAAGCAGCCCACGCAGCGGTTCAAGTCGGTGACAATAGCATAGCGTGTCATGTCTTATGCCTCCTTCCTAATCTCGTAATTCGGAAGCCAATCCCTCAGGCGCGGATCGGATGCGCTGTGAATGATCTCGTTGCCCTTGTGGTCACACGGCACGGGGTTGCCAAACGGGCTGTTCTCGGCCGTTGCCTTGTACACCTTCACCGGGTAACCGCGCAGGTAGCTAGCGCCCGTAACGGGGTCCTGGAAGCCCACGCCCGTAGTGACAAGGCAGTTGATACCGGACAGGTCGAAACCGCGATCAGCCTGGTCAAGCTCGGGGTACCACCACTGATGCTCCGCGTGGATGACGCCCTTCTGGATGCCGTAGTACAAATCGACGGTCTGGCGAATCTTGCCGTTGTCGTTCTCGATCCACACCCAGTCGCCCTGTTCAACGCCCAGCTCGGCGGCGTCTTCAGGGTTGATCTCGCAGCGCGGCACAGGCCACTGCTCGCGGCACCACGGCAGCTGGCGATGCTCGGAGTGGAAGTACACCGGGATGCGGCGGCCGGTGATGCACGTGAAGGGGTACTTCTCGTTCATTTCCGGGGCCAGCTTCGGCGACAGCGGCGGCTCGTTGTAGAACGGCAGCGGGCTGTACGGGTTGCCTTCCACGTCCTTCGCGTCCGCCATGAAGGTCTCGCAGATCAGCGAGTACAGCTCCACCTTGCGGGTAGGCGTGCGCCAGCCGGGGATGAACAGCTCGCTGATAGGGTTCTCGCCGAAGCACTTCAGCGGCATCATGCCGGTCTCGTAACGGCGGTACGTGCCCCATGCGTCGGGAGCCACGACCTTGCAGTCCTGCCAGCCGTTTTTCTCGAAATCGTCGCGGTACTCGGCCCACGTTTGGCCGGAATCCTTGATGATCAGGTCCAGGTTCTCCTCGGCGTTGGGATGCGGGTTGTCCGCAGTGCCCCAGTCGACGCCCATGTAGTCGTAGATCATCATGGCCGTCTCGAGGTCGGCTTGCACGTCGGCAGGCGGCTCGACGGCGCGCACGGTTGCGCCACGGGCGCCGTGAGCACCCTGCGACAGGCGCGGGCAGTTCGTCTCAATCCAGTGCTCGGCGGGCAGCAGGATGTCGGCCATGCCGGCAGTCGGGGTCTTCCACAGGTCCTCGCATACGAAGAAGTCCAGGTTCAGGAACGCCTTCCACTTCTGCAGGGAGTTGGACATGCACATGAAGTCGCCCGTGCAGCTCCAGCCGAACTTGACCGGGTACGGGTCGCCAGTCTCGATGGTCTTCCACAGTGATGCGTCGTCGGCCCACTCCTGCCACCAGGACAGCATGGGGAAGTCGTCGATGCCGCACACCTTGTCGGTCTGCGAAACAGGCAGGTACTTCTCGGACAGGCCGGGCGCCATGGAACCAGGGCCTGCCTTCTGCACGTAGTCGGCCTGGGTGCCGCCGCGCGGACCGCCGGGGATATCGTAGTTGCCGGTGATGGACCACAGCATCTCGAGCGCGCGGCACGTGCCCATGGCGTTGCAGTAATGCTCGATGGCCAGCTGCGCGTTGATACCGCCGTTGCCGTAACCGGTTTCGGGATCCAGACGCGTCGCGTAGGTCAACGCCGCCTTCTCGATGGTCTTCGCGTCAACGCCGGTGATCTCGGAGACGTACTCGGGCGTGAACTTGTCCAGGTAGTCCATGAACTTCTGCCACACGGGGACGGCGGTGACTTCCTTGCCGTCTTTCAGCGTGACCTTGAACTCGCCGTAGAGCGCCGGGTCCTTTTCCGGGTCGAACTCGGTGGGATCGAGCACCCAGCCTTGGCTGACGCCGGGCACCAGATGCTTTTGCTGGGCTTCCTTGCCCTTCGTGGGGGCCTTCCAGCCTTCGCCGCCTTCGCCTTCCCAAAAGCCGGTGAGCGAATCGAAGTACGTCATCTTGTTGTTCAGGTTGTCCCACACCATGTAGCGGTCGACCGAACCGTCTTCCTTGATGTCGGACTCCTTGAGCAGGCGAGTTTTGATGGTCCAATCCTCGCTCATGAAGCGCTTGCGCTTGCCGCCTTCAGTGGGCTCCATGTCCTCCACGTACAAAAACGGCGCGTTCATCCAACGCTTGACGAACAGGTCGTCTTGCAGGTCGTGGTCCAGGATGACCTTGATCCAACCCAAGGCCATGGCGTCGTCGGTGCCGGGACGAAGGTTCACCCAGATGTCGGCTTCCTTGCCCAGGTTGGTCATGCGCGGGTCGACCAGGATATGATGCTCGGCCTTCTCGTGCACGTCGACGATGGTGCGGCACGAATCGTCGTAGTTCGACATCTCGACAGCCGTCGCCCACTGCGTGTACACCAACGGGCGCGCGGAGTTTTCAGTCCAGAAGTCCTGGAACAGGCTGGTGATGCCGCCGCACCAATGGCGCGGGCCTTTGCACACCTGCCACGGAATGGCCATGTTCGGGCTGCCGGTCAGCTGAGCCAAGGCACCATAGGCGAACATGCCCCAAATGCGGCTGGTGCCGGACATGCCGAACACGGTTTCCACGCCGTACTTCTCCATGCACTCGTTCATCTTTCCGGAGATGGTGGTCATGGCCTCTTCCCACGTGATGCGCTCCCAACCGGGATCGTCCTCGCCGCGGGGGTTCGTGCGCTTCATGGGGTGGTACAGGCGATCGGGATGATACGCCGCCTGCAGGGACGACTGGCTCTTGTTGCAGCAGTGACCCATGGACTGGAACGCCGATTCATCGCCCTCGATGCGCGTCGCCACACCGTCCTCGACCGTGACCCAAACGCCGCACTCCATCTTGCCGCAGCCGCGGCAGCAGCTGCGGACGTGCTTGACGTCCGATCCAGCCTTGGCCGTGGTGGCGGTGCTGGTTTCGGCCAGCGCCGTGGCGCTCATGCCCGAGCCCACTGCCGCCGCAGCCCCAACCGCAGCCGACAGCTTCACGAAGCTTCTGCGCGAAAGGTTCATGCTTTCCCTCCTCTTCTCGTTTGCTTGCTCCTTCAAGCGGAGGCGCTCGTCACACGCCTTCCCTTGCCGCATACGCTACAGGCTGCGCGCAAGGCCGACCGTTTCGCTCTTTTGCACGCGTCGAATGTTGCGGCCACTTGATTCCGTTCTGGAATCGTGTTTCGAATATGGACTTGAGAAGCTGCGTCTAACCCGGCGCCCGACAAAGCGCGGCACACGTGCACGCGGTATAATTTGAAACAAAGTTTCCCGACATCAGCCGATGTTTCGGGAAGCAAAGGGGATAACAACCCGCTCTGTATCGGGCGCACCTGGTTGCACCTCCGAGAAACAAAGAAGGGGGAGAAGGGGGAGAAGGTTCACATGCGCATCTCGTATATCGACGAATTCCTAGAGCTGTACAAATGCGTCAACTTCAACGAAGCGGCGCGCAACCTATTCATCAGCCAATCCACGCTTTCCAAGCACATCAAAGCGCTTGAGGAAGACTTGGGCGTGAAGTTGTTCAACCGCGACAAGTACTACTCCGAGCTCACCATTCAGGGCAACGAGTTCTACAACTACGCTGTTCAGATATCGAAAGCGTACAAAGCCGCGCAGGACCAGTTCGCCAACGAAGCAGTGGCGAAGGGTCGCTTTTTGGTGGGCGGGCTCATGGACAGCGCGCGCGAGGTTGACTGGCTCAACCGCGCCACGCGCACCATGCGCAAGACCCACCCGCAGTTCAGCCCCATGTTCATTCCGTCCGGCGTCAATTCGCCCATGGGCGAGCTTATCAGCGGCAACCTTGACGCGCTGGTGCTCGCGTACGAGGAATACGGCAAGTCGAACAATGCGTCAAGCCTCATCGAAGCCATTCCCCTCAAGCGCGTACCTTTAATGGCGCTGGTAAGCAGGGAAAGCCCCTTGGCAACGCTGCCCTACGTCAAAGCAGAGGACTTCAAGCGCAAAACGTTCATCCATATGATGGGACCGCGCATGCAGTCGGGGTGGAAAAACGTGGAAGGATTCCTTACCGGTTTGCACATCGAATACGACACACGCCTGGTGCCAATCATGTCCATGTACGACTACCCCAGCGTTGAGCTGGCGGAAAACGAAGTGCTGCTCATCCCCCGCTGCGAGCTTGCGCCCGGTGAGCATTCCGAAGACGCGCTGTCGGAAGACACCGTGGCGCTACCCGTTGCCGAGCAAACCGCCTATATGCCGCTGCACCTGATTTACCGCAAAGATGCCGCACCCAGCTACATCGAGCAATTCGCAGACGTGCTCAAACGCACGCCCCTGTTCGCAGTCGCCTGCCCGAATTTCGCCTGTTTGTAGGAGGGAAGCAATAGCGCACCCCGCCGATAAGCAGGGTGTCGCCACCTTAAGCTGATGCTAAAACGCGTGACGCCTTTTCTATAGCGTCACCACGCGCGAGGTGCCGTCGGCGAACAGTACGTGGGCGGCGGCGGTATCCAGCGCGTCGGGGTTGCCCTCCTCAAGCGGGATGCGCATGAGCGCCACGCTTTGCGCCGTGATGCCGGAGTTGAACCAGGCGCAGGCACGCTTGAGCACGGCCGGCGTGTCCTCGACAGCAGCGCAGTCGGGCGTCAACGCCACTTCGATAAGAGCCTTGCCCTCGAACTCGAACTGCATGGACTCAAACGGCACCTCGAGCCCGCCGTTTTTGCGGCGCATGGTGTTGAACGCCACCATAGTGTTGGAAATCTTCGTGATGATGTTGCCAAGCCAGCGATCCATCATGGAATCCCACAGCTCGCAAGCAGCAGGATTGTCCAGCTCCCAATACGGCTTGTGCAAGCGGATAGCCACACGCATGCTGCAATGCGGCGGGACGGCCTGAAGCGACGCGGCAAGCAAGGCGGCCTGGTCGACAACACCCTCTTCATCAGTTGCCTTCGCCACGCACGCAGCCTGGGCTTGCTCGTCAATTGGCTCCTCATGGTAGCTTGCGCGCACAGGCGCAATATAGAGATACGAGCGCTTCAGCGCCTGAGTAAGGTCGGAATTCGGATCAAGGCGCGAATCTATGTGTGCCGTCAAAATGGCAGATGGCCTCACGGACATGTTCATATCCTCTCTTGTCAAACTGCGCCTTGCAAACCCGATATCGATTGTGCCGCGCGGCCACTCGCGCGTCAACCAGCGTGCTGTTCGCGTTTTGGATTCAACTGATTACAAAGAGCATCGATGATTCCTAACCGGAATCGAGTTCGCGTTGACCGAATCGAGCCGCTTCCCATACTCGAAAAGCGTAGGAGCGCCGCCCAAACCCACATCGGCAACCTCGCACCGTCTGCGCACATCCAGGGGGATTCGCGCACAAGGACAGCGCAGACGCTTTATGACGAAAGAGGGGAACATGTCCCAAATACCGAACACCCCAGACCTCAGCTCGCTGTACGACGAGTTCAACCTTGAGCAGGCTATCGACAGCAAATTCAGCACCGAAGGCGTCAACACCGAAAACGGCTCATGGGTTCCCGACACACCCACGCAAACGACGAAGCTGCCGGCGAGAAAAACCGTGCCGGACACGCGCAGCGCCGAGCAGCGCATCGACGACCTCTTCGAGAAGATGGGCCCGCAACACCGCCTGCTTTTGGGCGTTATGGGCGCCTGCGAGGAGCGCAAGCCCTTTGAAGAGGTTGAGGAAACCGTGACTGAGCTGCAGCAATTCAACGCATCGGTGTATTCGCCCGCAAACTTCTGCGGCATGCTGGAAGCCGCCGGCGCCTTGGCGCACGTCACCGAGGACGGCACGCCCTACGACGAGTTCGTGAACGAGCCCGAACTGGTCACCATCGGCGACCAGGAATTCCTCAAGCCCCGCCCCGCCCCGAAAAGCTTCTGGGAAACCACGCCTGCGGGCGCGGCGCGGGTGGACGCCTACGACCCGCACGCGCAGCTGGCCTCCATCTACGGCGAGTTCCCGCAAACGCTGCCCATCTTCAAGCGCGTGCTCGCCTTCTTGGCAAACGAGCCCGAAGGTGCGTCGCTTGCCAAGATATCCGCCATCGTGGACGGCGATCCGCTGGTGCAAAAACCCCGCTTCTACGCCGGGCACTTCCTTGAGCGCCTGGAGCGTGCCGACGCCGTGGAGTGGCGCGACACCTGGTGCATCACCGACATCGGACGCGAATCGCTTGAGCAGATGGCCGACGTGGTAGACCCGGGCCTGCCCGCAGCGCAGCAGTAGAGGAGAGCGAAATGAACGAACAGAACGCAACCGTCGCCGCGCAGGCTAGCGCTGCGGAAGATACCGAAAACGTCAGCCTTACGGAAATGCACGACCTGTGCCGCGAATACGCCGACGCGTTCGGCCTGATGGCGCACCTGTGCAACAAGGAGGTCGACCAGCCGCTGCTGGACAAGCTCATGGAGACGCTCTATCCGCTTTCCAGCGGCAACGACAACGTCACCCGCTCGAGCCGCCTGATCGCCGGATGGCTTTCCAAAACCTGGGAGGGCGCGCTTGACGAACTGCGTGCCGACTACACGGCCACGTTCATCGGCCACGGATCGGACGGCCACAGCGCTGCTTATCCGTACGAGTCCACGTACACCAGCTCAAAGCGCCTGCTCATGCAGGGTGCGCGTACCGAAGTGCTGGCCATCTACCGCAGTCAGGGCCTAGACAAGCAAGACACCTGGCGCAACAGCGAGGACCACATCTCCGCCGAGCTTGAGTTCATGCAGCGCATGTTCGTGCGTGCAGCCAAC
Organism: bacterium; assembly: GCA_963613135.1. GTDB lineage: Bacteria > Actinomycetota > Coriobacteriia > Coriobacteriales > Eggerthellaceae > Senegalimassilia. Next base: position 6,915 of record CAVDXU010000038.1, on the reverse strand, counting down.
GCCTTCAAGATGGGCGACACCGAACACGCCGAATACTTCCTTACCGTGCTGCGCCGCTTCTTGATAGCCCATCCGCTTTCGTGGGCGCCTATGATGGCCGTCGACATGCGCGCCTTCGCAAAAACCGACTTCTATCGGGGGCTGAGCTTCATGTTAGTCGGCTATCTGCAGCTGGCGAAGCAGATGCTCGACGAAGTGCTGGACATTCACGAAGACGAAGCGGGCGTTGACGCAGGCGCATTCGCCGTGGACTTCGGCGCCGACCTGGACGCCGTGGGCGCCGCCGGCGAAGGCGAGGAGTGAGTCCTATGGCGAACGAGAACGTGACCGCTCTGCTCATCCGCGGCGATATCGCAAGCGGCAAGACGACCCTGCTGGCAAAGCGGGCGCGCGAGCTGGCCGCAACCGGCGAAGAAGCACTGGTGGTTGCGACGTGCCCCGGCGGCCTGCGCCAAATGCGCGCGCAGCTTGCCGATCTTCCCGTCGGCGCGCACGTGCGCTGCGTAGCGGCCACGCAGCTGGCATCCGAGTTGCTGACGCTGCCCGAAGTGCGTGAGCGCTTGGGCTATGCGGCCCGCCTTACCATGCCCGCCGAGGACGCCATGCTGTTCGAGGATATGAAAACCAGCGGCATCAAGCAGCGCCGCCTGCGCGAAATGATGGGCTTTTTCGAGCGCACGTACAGCGATCTGGGCGAACAGGCCGACGACTTCCCCTACGAGTGGGAGGAAACGGGCATGCTGAACTACCAGCAGGATTACCTGCGCGCCTACGGCGTGACCACGCTCGACCGGGCCGCCTGCACAGCCGCTCGTTGCCTGGAAGCAGACGAGGCGCTTGCCGCACGCGTGGGGTATGCGCACGTGCTGGTGGACGACTACGAACTTTTGGGGCGCGCCATGCAGCGCGTGTGCTGCATGCTGGCTACGACGTCCGTTGCCGTGGCGTGCGGGAGCGCACCCGCAACGCCGGTGAATTTTCGCTTCCCTAACGAAAACGGGGCGGACGAGTTTTTGAAGCTGTTCGAAAATACCCAGGTCACGCGCTTGGAAGAAAGCCATGTGAGCAGCGGCGTGTGCGCGGCGCTCAACGCCCTGCGCACCGACGCGGGCATGGCGCTTGACGCGCTTGCGTGCGCAAAGGACGCTGCCGAGGGCACGGGCGAGCGCGTGGCGTTCGCAACACCGGCCGCCGAGTTCGCGGGCATCGCCGACATCTTGCAGGACGCACACCGCGCCGGTGTCGCATGGGGCAATATGGCGGTCAGCAGCGCGAGCGAGCTGTGGCTTGCCAACGCAGCCGCAAACCTGCGCCGCGTAGGCATACCGCTTGCGTTTGCGCCTGGCGCCAACCCCCTTCCCGTGGGATTCAAATCCGAGAAACGCAACGACGCCGCACGTCTGACCAGCATGCTTGCGCTGGCCGCAGACCCCGATGACGGCATGGCGCTGCGCACCTGGTGCGGTTTCGGATCGTACACGGCCAACAGCGCCTGCTTCATGCGCATCCACCGTGTTGCGCTCGACGAGACCTGCAGCATACGACGCGTCATCGAGGGCATGCGCGCGGGCGGCTACCCCGACATCGCCAAGCTCGGCGACGCCGCCAACGTCATGCGTGCGCTCGACGAGGCCGAGTTCGCCCTTGAGCACCTGAAAGACTTGCGTGGTAATGAACTTTTGCAAGCCGCCGCGCAGCTATCGCAGGTCAACGACGGCGCTCCGGCCGCATCGGTGGTGCGTCTGCTCGCTTGCTCGAACGCAGCGCACGGTCTTCAAGGAGACGAGGGCGCCGCCGAGGTGCTGGCTCTCGTCAACGCCGCGCTGCTCGCCCCTACCCCCTCCGCCGAAGACGGCGTGCGCGTCTGCTCACCCGAGGCGCTTGCGGGCGAACGCTTCAACGTGGTGGTGTTCTGCGGGGCGGTGAACGGCATCATGCCGATGGCGAAGTTCTTCGACCCCGCCCAGATGGAAGACGACAAGCGCGACCGCATGCGGCGCAAGGACGACGCACGCCTGCACGCGGCCTTCTCGCGGGCAAACGGCGCGCTGCACGTCACCAGCTTCCAAGATATCGGCCTTGAGCAGGCAGAACGTCTGGGGCTTGAAGCCGATCGCATCCGTGCAGAGGGCGACGCGCGCATAGCGACCGTGTCGCCGAGCGTGTTGACCTGCGGCATCGGCCTGCGCAGCGAATGAGGTGAGCGGCCATGATGAAGCCCATCTTGGGGCAGTGGGAGGCCATGAGCAGCACGCTTCTTGGCGTGCATCCCGAGCGATGCATCTGCGTGCGCAACAAAAACGCGCACTGCATGCGCTGCGCCGACGTGTGCACCACCGGTGCCATCGCGTTTGACGGCGAGACGCTTTCGCTCGATCCCGAGCGCTGCATCGGCTGCGGCACATGCGCCACGGCTTGCCCCACCTGCGCGCTTGAGGCTGCCAACCCCACCGACCGCCAGCTTTCCGCCGCCTGCGCAGACAAGCTGGCGCGCGCCGGCGGCACCACGTTGGAGCTGCGCTGCTCGAGCAACGTCGGCAACGCGGAAGGCGCACGCGCGGCCCCCGACGTCATGTGCATGGGGCGGCTTGAGGAATCGCTGCTGGTGGAGATGGCGCTGCGCGGCTGCGAAAAGCTAGCGCTGCACACCGGCGATTGCCAGACGTGCCCGCACCACCGCGGCGGCGAGCTGGCCCGGCGCGTGGCCGCTTCCGCAAACGGGCTTTTGGCCGCATTCGGGCGCACCATTGACGTCACCGTGAGCCCGCGCCAAGATTTCGCCCCCAACAAGGCGTGCAGCCGATCGTTGCTTGCCGCGCGCCGCTCCACGGAGCCCGCAGCGCCCACCCGCTTCGAACACGTCAATGCCGCCGGCACGCTTTCGCACCACACGCCAAGCCGCCGCGCACGCCTGTTCAAACTTGTCGAGCTGCTGGGGCAGCCCCAAGCCAGCAGCATCGACACGCGCCTGTGGGGCGAAGTGGCCATCAACGTGGACGCGTGCAAATCGTGCCGCATGTGCGCGGTGTTCTGCCCCACCGGTGCGCTGCGAAAAGTCGGCGTGATCGAGGGGCGGCTCGGTGTGGAGCACCGTCCCGCACTGTGCGTGCAGTGTCGCCTGTGCGAGAACATCTGCCCCGCGCACGCCATCACCGTGAGCAGCCGCGTTTCGCCGCACAAGTTCGAAGACGGCTACTTCGAGCGCATCGAGATGCACCCGCTTGACTGGATTCCCAACCAGGCAGATTCCATATGGCAGAAAACGGCAAGGGACATCGGGGGGAACTTCACGGTGTTCTAGACGCAAGGGAATGAGGAGAGCGGAGCGAACGGGAGACAGAGCAGTCGCGGACGCAATTCGAGAACATAGGGGTTAATCGCGAACACCCCTCCGTCCCCGCGTTCGCAAAGGTTGCGAACACCTACGACGAGAGAAGGATCATGGACACGCAACGATCGCAAAAACAAATATGCGGCATGTCGCGACGCACGTTCGCCCTGGGGGTGGGCGGCGTTGTCGCATGCATGGGACTAGGCGCAGGTTTGAAGGTCACGCCCGCGAACGCCGTGGTGCGCCCGCCGGGCGGACAGGACGAGGAGCGCTTTTTGGCGGGCTGCACCCGCTGCGAGAAATGCGTCGAAGCCTGCCCCAACGACGCCATCAAGCTGTGCCACCTTGAAGACGGCGTGATCAACCTGCGCACGCCGCAGATGAACTTCTACAGCAACTACTGCGACTTCTGCCAGCAGGCAAACGGCGGACGCCCGCTGTGCGTGGCGGCGTGCCCCACCGGATCGCTGGTGCTTGACGCCGGCGCCGACGCGCAAAGCACCGTCATCGGAACGGCCGAGCTCATCACCAACTGGTGCCTTGCCTACCTGGGGATGGGCTGCCACAAGTGCTACGACGTGTGCCCCTGGGACGCCATCGAGCTTGACGAGCAGAACCGGCCGTACGTGGTCGAGAGCAAATGCAACGGGTGCGGCGCGTGCGAAGCGGCGTGCGTTTCCATGACGAACGGATCGCGCTCGGCGGCGGCCGACGCCACCACGCGCGCCATCGTCGTCAAAGCCGCGACGAACTAGGAGGGGCGGACGTGAAATCGGATCGACTGAGAATCATCATCCCGCTAGCCGTGCTTGCCGTCATTGCCGTGGGGTTCATGTTGAATTTAGGCACGGGAAGCCTCAGCGCCTTCGGCTGGACCGACGTGTCGCTCATCTGCCCGCTCGGAGCGCTTACCACCATGCTTGCAGAACACACTTTGGTGCCGCGTGCACTTATCGCGCTTGCGGTGGTGCTCGCCATCATCCTGGTGACCGGGCGCGCCTTCTGCGGCTGGATCTGCCCGGTACCGCTGGTGCAACGCATCCCGCGGCTGTTCAAATCGAAGAAAGCCCTGGCTGAAGAGCGGCAAGCCGACCCCAACGCCATCCGCATCGGCGCGGCGCACCCGTGCACCAGGGCGCAGCACAAGGCGTGCGGCACGTGCAACGGCTGCGCCGACGTGCGCGCGAAGATGGACAGCCGGCATTTCGTGCTGGGCGGTGCCCTGCTTTCCGCAGCCGTTTTCGGCTTCCCGGTGTTTTGCCTGGTGTGCCCTATTGGCCTGACGTTCGCCTTCGTGTTCATGGTCATCGCGCTATTCGGCTCGGGTGACATCACGTGGGGCCTGGTGGCGGTGCCGGCGGTGCTGGTGCTGGAGCTTCTGGTGTTCCGCAAATGGTGCTCGCGCATCTGTCCGCTGTCGGCTCTGATGAGCCTGCTGGGCAAGGTGAAATCGCCTGTGATGCGCGTAAGCGTGGACGAGGGCACATGCGTCGAAACGGAGGGCGGCTCGTGCGGACGTTGCGCAGCGGCGTGCCCTGAGCGCATCGACCCGCGCCACCCCGAGCTGGGAGCCGGGTGGAACGAGTGCATCAAATGCCGCGCATGCGTCGACGCCTGCCCCGCCGGCGCCATACGCATGCCGCTCTTGGCCGGCAAGAAAAACGACAGCGAGAACACGGCGGCTGTCAGCGCGGCGGCCGATTCTGAAACGCCTAAGGAATAATGAAGGAGGACCTAATGGCAAGGCCTGTTAACGGAAAACCCGCTTGGCTTATCGAGCGTTTGAATGAGCGCCCCACCGACGGCGTTCCCGAATTCGTGGACACATACCTGCGCATGAAGTATGGCGCGGACGATATCGCACGAATCGAGGCCGGATACGAATGCAAGCGCACACCGGTGCTGTGGGCGAACCCGACGGTCTGCACGGCAGAAGAAGCGCAAGGCGCGCTAGATGAGGAGGGCATCGCCTGCTCGCCGCATGCGTGGTGTCCGGGCGCGTTTGCCGTAACGCAAGAGGGGCTCGCGTGCTTCGCCGAGTCCGAGCTTGCGGCGCAAGGCGGCATACGCGTAGTCGACGACCCCACAGCCTTGCTGGTCGCAGAGCTGGCCGCGCAGGCCGCAAACGACCTCGCCGACGCACGCAAAGCACAGGCCGAAGAGCAAGCCGCTGACGAGTCAAATGCAAATGCGACTGGAAACACAGCCAGGAACAAGCAGCAAACAGCCATGGGCACAACAGATGTCGCAGACGCCGCAACCGGCAGCGCGTTCATAGCCGAAAGCGACGAATCCCAAGATGACGTCGCGGAGCCCTTCGCTCCTGTAAGCGTGGCGGAGCTGTGCGCCGGCGTCGGCACCATGACGCTGCCGCTGAGCGCCGCCGTGCGAGACGCCGTCCGCATTCACGCCTGCGAGGTTTCTAGCAAGGAATACGGACAGCTTTGCGCAGCCCTTGAAGCTGCCGGCGCAGCCAACGTCGACGCGCAGCGCTACGATTCACGCCGATTCCGCAGCGACGAGCACGCATTCGACATCATCCTGCTCGATCCGCCCTGCACGCCGACCGGCACGCTATACGCCCACGACCCCCGTTTGCACGCGCAGTTTCCCGAGGCGAAAATCCCCGAGTACATGGCGCTTGCGAAATCGCTGTTCCTGCTCAGCTTAAGCATGCTCAACGTCGGCGGCACCTTGGTGTACACCACAACCTCGGTGCTGCACCTGGAAAACGAGGAGGTTCTGCGTACGTGCCTGGCCCGCAGCGGATCGATGGGGACATTCGAGGTTGAGCCCGTCGTGCTGCCCGGCAACGTCGACCTGCCACGACTCCCCACCAGTACGGAGGGTGCCATCCTGACCTGCCCCAGCGAAACCTGCCCCGGTCGCTTCATCGCGAAAATCCGCCGCATCGCATAACCACCAGGTGGAAGGCGAGGCGCTGCTGAGCCGAGAAAGACCCGTTGAGACGCAAAGCGGCCCCTTTCGCTTGAAGGCTTTCCCGTTTGCTTGTCGGACAGTCCAGTGGACTGTCCGATGCGTTTGGCGAGCCTGCGAGCGATAAGCCCGCAGCGAAGCTGCGCCGCCCACTTCAAAACGCAAGCGGCCCCTTTCGCTTGAAGGCATTCCCATTTGCAAGGGGGGTTTGGGGATGGGAAGCCTCCAAGCGGAAGGGGCCGCTCGGATGGGATGCTCGGCCTGCCGACCGGCCGGCGGGGGGCGAAAGCCCTCGCCGCCACTTCGCCGGCCGGCCAACCTTCCTAGTAGAACATGAACACGGACAGGCCCAGGTTGTAGAAGGCCACGCGCAGGCAGATCGCTCCTGCGAGGGCGGCCACAACGGCCACCGCGCCGAGGGCCTTCCAGCTGGCGGCGTCGCCCTTCTTGCGGGCGACCGCGCAGCACGCGAGAGGCACGATCGCGCCCACGACCACGGCGCCGAGCCACAGCAGCGCCGCCTGGTCGCCGGCCACAGCGCCGACGTCGGCCATGGCCTTGGTGGGAACCGTCGGATCGAAGTAGTTGCCCACCTGGGTGAACGAGCCTCCGCTCATCTGCATGAAGGCGGCGTAGGCCGCGGTGCA
>CAVDXU010000037.1:4320-21041 GCA_963613135.1 bacterium | reverse complement strand
AGAGAACGATCTAGGATAAGAAATATTGATTGACAACGAACAGACGTTCGCTATAATAATTAGGAAACATCGCTGTTCAGAAGGTTGCGCAAGTATGTAAGTAGGGAATTGTATAAATATGGATTCATCATCGGAATGTCTGAAGATCGAGTCCAGGCTTCAGCACGCAGAAGGGAGTTAGGTGCATGGGAACAAGAGAAGTGGGTATGGCTGCATCAAGAGGAATTATGGCGCTTGCGTTGACGATAGGGTTGATGCCGTGTGCCCCCGCTTATGCGGAGGAAGCAGGCTTGGAAGCTGCGTCGTCGGGGGCAAGTGCAGACGTATCCGTAGGCGGAGACACTGACGGATATGGGTGCTTTGCGGTATCTGATGAGGAGGGGAAGTTGTATGCGGAAGAGCAGCATGACAATGCCGCGAAATGCTCGATAGAGCAAAATGGTATATGCGTTAACGAGTCACTAGTGGGTCTAGAATCTGCCGAGCAGGATGGCAGCGCTTCCTTAGATGCTTCTATTGGAACAGCGACAACGATTGAAAATGTCGATAGCGGAGGGAACTCAATCCAGGAAGGTGAAGCATCAAGCCAGGCAGCGTTGATTGACACCACCGAAGAGAACGACACGCAGTTATTCGCCACCGAAGGAAAAGACTATATCGCCGTAGTCGGAAAGCGCTATTTCAACGAGGCTTACGAGGTGCTCAACCAGGTAAATCAGCAGCGTGCTGCTGCGGGGCTGTCGGCTCTGACGATGGATAAGGACTTGCTGAATACGGCGATGATGCGGGCGGCGGAAACCTCGACGCTCTTCAGCCACACGCGTCCTACGGGGCAAAGTTGCTTCACGGCGTCGAATAAGATGTCTGCTGAAAATATTGCGGTGGGCCAATCAAATGCTGCCCAGGTAATGAACTCGTGGATGAATTCGGAGGGGCACCGGAACAATATCCTGAACTCCAGAAATAAGTCAATTGGTATCGGTTGCTTTAAAACAAATGGAATAACCTACTGGGTTCAGTGCTTTGGGAATGGAGATGCGACGGCCGTAAGTAGCTCCGGCGATGATATGGGTGGCTATCGAATTGCCTACGATGGATCCTATATGAAGAGCCAGGGAGCAAAGATGTACATTGGTGCATGGAACTCAGCACATACTCAGTTTACGAATAGCGGGAACATAACCGTTCCTCTTGGTGCGGAGCAAGAGTACGAGGCGGTGCTCGTCAACGGAGGTTTCTCAAACGCCTGCGTGCTGCTGTATCACGGGGATCAAACAGTGAATCCGGTTCAAACGGCGGGATCGGACGATAATGAATCATGGTACTCTGGCGGTAGCTGGTGGTTTGGCGCTGGCGCGGTTGGGCGCTATACGCTTACGGTATCCCTCGGGACGTACGGGCCTGCCGCATCGGTGACGCATGAGGTGGTGGGGGACGCCGAAGAGGAGGCTTCAAGCAGCGGCGCTGCGAAGCGTCTGCAGGGCAACACGCGTTACGACACGATGCGTAAGATTTCCAAGCAGGGTTTCTCCTCAGCAGAAACGGCGATCATCGCATCGGGAGAGAATTTCCCCGATGCGCTTGGTGCATCGTCGCTTGCTGGAGCGTATGGCGCGCCAATCCTGCTGAGCAGCCCAAATAGCCTGAGTTGGCAAGCAAAGTTCGAAATACATCGACTCGGCGTGAAAAACGTTTACCTTATCGGCGGCGAATCGGCGTTGTCGAGCGGTGTGGAGTCAACGCTTGAGGGCATGGGCGTTAAGGTAACGCGCGTCAAGGGATCCGCCAGGCAGCAGACCGCGGCGGAAGTAGCGAAGTTGGTGGCCAAGGCATCCAAGCCAACCACCGCAATCATTGCATCGGGGAACGCACCATGGGATTCACTGTCGATCAGCTCATATGCGTACGCGAAAAACTATCCGATTTTCCTGGCTGAGGGCGATGGGACGTTGTCGAACGAAACCCTCGACGCCTTGCGATCCACGGGAGTGACATCGGTTCTCATCGTCGGTGGGAAGGGCGTTGTCGGCTCGATCGTCGAAACGCAGCTTGCGCAGTTCAGCCTGAAGCGTCTTAGCGGGGATGATCGCTATGCCACCTCGGCTGAAATCGCAAAATATGCGATAGCTGAGGATTCGGGTATCTCGAGTTCAACCGTCGCGGTTGCTTCGGGGGAGAGGTTCCCCGACGCGCTCTCCGGAGCCGCGCTTCTGGGGAAGAACAACGGTGTCATATTGCTGACCGACCCGAGCGATGGGGCGCCTGTCGCTAGCCAGATAAGCCAGATGAATGCTGCAGGAGCGGTACGGACCTGCTATATTCTGGGAGGAAAAGGAGCTGTTGGCGAAGGGGTTGAGAACGAGATTAATGCTGTGCTGGATTAAGCGTGGGTGAGAACATGGCTCTGCGTAACGAAAGCATGCCCATAAAGCCCAATAGGGTCGCAGCAGGAACTGAGGGCGAATAGAGCCTGCGCAAAAAGCAAAGCGCGCCAATCGATTATCGCAACGGGGCCGAGCAGAATGCTCGGCCCCGTCGTTTCCCATTAAAATGCACAGATAAATGCGTTGGAGCACGCAATCTGTGTCGGGGCCTCTTCGGGTTCGATGGTCAATGCATACAACCTTATACTCAGTTTTATCCTGGGATAAAACTATACTTTATAAGCTACAATGGCTGAAAGCGTTGCCGGTTCGCCGTGCGTATGCGCCTCCGGCAGCGGAAGGGTCTGCAAGGGAAAGGAGATTGCTCATGGCAATCGGCAAAACCTCAGGTGAGGGGGCGTGGCGCAAGATGCTGTCTTGGGTCTGCTCCCTAACCCTGCTACTGTCGATGGCATGTCCGAACGCATCTGCGTTGGCGGTTGCCATCGATAGCGATACTGGCTCTGCAGCGACCGAGGTTGCAGCTGCTCAGGACGAGCGGGGCGTAAGCTCCGCCGACGTCCCCGGCTCGGAAGTCGCGACGGGGGGTGACACGGAAAGCGGCATGGCCTCGGGCGACCTTGTTGCGGTGGACGTTGCGAGGCAGGCGGAAGAGGCAGGCGTTGATGCGGTCATCGCTGATGCAACGGCAAGCAGGGTATGGGACGGCACGACGCACGACGTTTCGTGGTACAACACCACCGATACCACGTTCGTTCTGACCACGGCGGCCCAACTCGCCGGCTTGGCGGACATCACCAGTCCGAAGAACGATTACGAGGCTTGGAGCAACGGTTCGCGCGAATCGCGTGCGGCTGGTATCACGCAGGATAACTTCGCCGGCAAAACCATCAAGCTCGGCGCCGATATCGATCTGAACAACAAGCAGTTCGACCCCATATCCGACTTCAACAACTGGGGCGGCGGGGGTCAGGGTGTCGGCGGCGGCACCTATTCCGAGGTTGCCTGGAAGGGCACTTTCGATGGCGCGGGTCATACCGTGAAGAATCTCAACATCGACGGTTCCATCAACTGCTCCCAGAACTTCGGTGGCTATCAGGGCCTCATCTCGGCTATCGGGCGCGGCGGCGTCGTTAAAACGCTCGGCGTGACCGGTCAGGTGGTGGCACGCGTCGGCGGTGGCATCGTTGGTTGCTCGAATACTGACGAGGCTTCCGAAACCTCGGCTACCACCACCATGACGCTGGCCGAATGGCCCAAGATCATGAACTGCTGGGCGGATGTCGACATCGAGGGAAACGGATCGGGTTCGCGCGGTTGCGGCGGCATTTTCGGCGGTGAATCGGAATACCGCGCGGCGTGCTGCATCATCAACTGCTATGCGCGAGGCGACGTGAGCAACGGAACCATCGGCCAAGCCGGCGGCGTGTCCGGTTCCACCAACGGCTTCGTGACCGGCTGCTATAACACCGGCGACGTGAGCGGTGCCTATGTGGGCTCCATCACATCCACCCTGTTCACCAACAAGTGCGACGAAGCCACCTACAAGGGCATCGGCATCTTCGCGAACAACATGGCGCGCAAGGGCACGGGCGAGAACGTCTATCGCTACACGGATTCGAAGAACGGGACGCCCGTCGCAGTTACGGAGGGCTTCTACAGCGTCGACGAGATTAAGGCCGGTGCGGCGAATCTTGGCGGCGCGTACGTTGCCGCTCCCTCCTCCGACGTCAACGGCGGTTATCCGGTTCTGTTCTGGCAGGCTGGCGGCAGCTACCTTGACATCTCGGGCGCAACTATCGGAGCCATCGAGGTGCAGAAGTATTCGGGCAGAGAGATCGAGCCGCCGCTTAGCGTCACAGTGGACGGCAAGCAGCTGTCCGAGGGGCTTGACTACTATGTCGTCTACGGGGACAACATCCAGCCGGGCGATAACACCGCGAAGGCCACGGCCTACGGTATAGGTCGTTACGAGGGGAAGACGGCTACGGCCACCTTCTCTATCTCGCGTCTCGATCTGTCCACGTGTGCTATCGATGCCATCCCCACCACTTGGAGCTATGGCGCCGATGAACCTGCCACGCCGGCGCTCGTGGTGAAGAACTCCGATGGCGAGGTGCTCACTGCGGGCAGCGATTATGTGGTCGAGTATTCCGATAACGTTGCCACCGGCACCGCGACGGCGACCGTGAAGGGTCCCAACGAGGGTGTTTCAGGCTCGATCTCGGCGACTTTCAACGTGGTGGCTGCGGCCGACAGCGTGAAGGGCTCTGGTTCGGCGGATGATCCGTACCAGGTCGGCAGCAAGGGCGATCTGCAGTTCATCGCGCACAGGATCTATGTTGGCGATGAGGCTTACATAAACGGCGACATCAAGATCACCGCGGACATCGACGCCACGGCATCGAGCGAGAGAGATCTTGCCGCCGAGCCGCTGGGAGCACAGTATTCATACAAGGATGCCGACGGTAAGAGCGTCCGTGCGTACAATCATTTCCTCGGCAGCATTGACGGCGGTGGCCACACGATAAGGCTCGGCCTGACGGCGAGCGGGACTGAGTGCAAGGCTCTGGTCGCCTATGCCGGAGCAAGCTCCGCATCGACTGCCGACAAGACGAAAGCCATCACCTACAAGAACCTCACGATCGCAGGATCGGTCAATGCGAAGTACGCCGCGGGTCTTCTTTGCGCACAGTACAACAATCCGCTGGTCATCGAGAATTGCGTGAACAAGGCGAGCCTCAGCTCCGCCAGCGGCTCCTACCTTGGTGGTTTGGTCGCGCAGTCCATCGGCTCGATAACCGTCAAGAATTCCAGGAACGAGGGCACGATCGAGAACGGATCGACGTCCGGTCGCGCCGCCGGTATCGTCGCTTACCATAATTCAACCGGTATGGCCGACACGGGCTCCATCACCATCGAGGGCTGCACCAACGCCGGCGAGATCAACTCTGCCGGCACCGCTGCCGGCATGCTCGCTCAGGATCAGTGCCAATCGCCGATGGTGATCAAGAACTGCGCCAACACGGCATCCATTGCGGGGACGGGTGCGTATCAGGGCGCGGCAGGCATCGTGGCGGGAACGGCCGCATACGGCGGCAAGGCGTCCCTGCTGGTCGATTCGTGCTATAACAGCGCGTCCGTGAAAGGCATCGCGGCCGGCGGCATCTCGGTCACCGTCCCGTATGCCGGCGCCTCTTTTGTGAATTGCTACAACAGCGGCGACATCTCTTCGACGGATACGAGCGCGAACACGAACTACGGTGCGGGCGGTATCCTGGCAGTTGACCTTATCGGGTCAAGCGCAGTTGCAGGCCGCGGCGTTACCATCAGCGGCTACAACTGCGGCACCATCGCGGGTCAAAACGCGGGTGGAGCCGTCGGCGTCTTGAAGTCCCAGTCGCGCAACGCGGCCACACGCACTACGTGGAATATCTCCACGGACTTCCTCGACACGTCCGCGACGGCGGGCATCGGGGCCAACAAGTCGTCGGCCACCGACACCAGTAAGCTCAACGATGGAACAGTGGGTTATGCCGCCGATGACTTGAAGGCGCTTCCCGCATCGCTCGGCAGCGCATTCGTGAAAGACGACGGGGCCGTCCAGCTCAATGGCGGCTTCCCCATCCTGTACTGGCAGGCTGGGGCGTCGTCGATAGATCTTTCGGACGCGACCGCCGACGCCATCGCCGATCAGTCTTACACGGGCTCCGAGGTCAAGCCTGCCGTGACGGGTGTCACCGTTGGCGGCAAGGTTCTTGCCGAGAACTCCGATTATGTCTTGTCCTACTCCGACAACATCAAGGCGGGCAAGGCGACGGTCACAGTGGGCGGTATCGGCCTGTATTCAGGCACGAAGACGATCACCTTCAACATCAAGGCGAAGGACATCTCCGAGGCATCCGTGGCGGCTATCCCCGACTTGTGGACGTCCTCGAGCATCCCCGCGACGCCCGCGTTAACGGTAAACGGCGCCGGGGCTAAGCTCGTTGAAGGAACCGACTACTCCGTCTCTTACAAGAACAACACGGCCACCGGTGTGGCGACGGCGACCCTTACGGGCTTGGGCAACTGGGGCGGCACGGCTGACGTCACCTACAACGTTTTCGCTACCACCACCGACACCTTGCAGGGCTCGGGTACCACGGCAGATCCGTATCTGGTTTCCAGCAAGGACGACCTTGAGCTGGTTGCGCTGTCGGTGAACTACGCCAAGGGCGAATACGGCGTTGCCTCCATTAAGCTTGCAGCCGATATCGACGCCACGGCCGCCGACGGTCGCCCGGCGGTCGATAGCATCGGTACCCTCGGCAAGACGCCGACGGCCACCGCGGCAGATCATGCTTTCAGGGGCACCTTCGACGGCGCGGGTCATAAGGTTACGCTTTCGGCGCCGTTGTTCGGCGCCCTGCAAGATGCTGAGGTCTCCAACGTGACGACGGACGGCACGGTGAGCGGGTCCGAGCTTGAGGGTGCGCTTGCGGGTATGACATTCGGCGCCACGTCCATCGTCGATTGCACCAACAACGCGCAGGTTACCACGAGCGGTTCGATCCCCGCAGCCGGCCTTGTCGCCGTCGTCGGCGCGGGCTCGCAGTTGAGCGTCTCGGGCTGCACTAACAACAGCTCTGTCACGTCGGCTCGCGAAGCTGGTGGCATTATCGGCTACATCGGTAACTCGGCGGTCGTCTCCGTTGATAATTGCCTGAACAGCGCGGATGTCACGAGCGCGGCGGCGGCCAACAGCTACGGCGCTGCAGCCGGTATTGTCGGGCGCGTCTGCGCCGGTTCGACGCCGGTTGAGCTCAGCATTTCGAAGTGCGGGAATGCCGGCGCCATCGATGGCGTTCTTTCGGCGGGCATCCTCGGCCTGGTCGACAGCAGCTCCCACAACGTGAACGCCACCATCATCGATGCGTACAACACCGGTTCGGTGAATTCGAAGTCCACGATGAACAAGTATGCCTATATCGGCACCGGCGGTATCGTGGCGAAGTTTGCCTCGAACGGCAAGAACGACACGCTGACCATCAAGAACGCCTACACCGCATGCATCCCGACGTTCGCCTCCACCAACACGAACGTCGGCACCATGGTGGGCATCCTGCAGCAGAGCATGAAGGCCACCCTGGACAACTGCTACTACGTTACTTCCAAGATGGCGTCGATCGGTTCTTGCAAGAGCGAGAACCTGGTTACCGACAATTCGCGTTCCGTATCCGATGAAGCGCTGAAGGCTACCGGCGCATCCGGCATGGCGGCGAAGCTCGGCGTGTCTTTCGCCGACGATGAGGCGCTTGCCAATGGCGGCTACCCGGTGTTCGCGCAGAAGCAGGCGGCTCCCGGATTCGCGGTGCCCGTCATCAAGAAGCAGGCTTATACCGGACTTGCGCTCAAGCCCGCCATCACGGTGTATTCCTGCTCCGACACGTCCACGGCGCTCGTCGAGGGCACCGATTACGTGCTGGCGTACTCCGACAACGTCGCGGTTGGCACCGCAAGCGTCGACGTCGTGGGCATCGGCGCTTACGAGGGCGTGTTCAGGCACACCACGTTCGAGATCGCGCAGGCATCCCTGTCCGGGCTGCTGGTCGATGCGATCGATTCCCAGGTTGCCACCGGCGACGCCATCGAGCCTGAGATCAGCATCACGAATGCAGCGGGCGTGAAGCTTACGGCCGGCACCGACTACGTGGTTGCCTATAGCAACAACGTTAACATCGGCATCGCCACCTACGTGGTTGTCGGCAAGGGCAACTATACTGGTGCCATCACCGGCACCTTCCAGATCGTCGGCAAGTCCTTGGAGAAGGCGGAGGTTGCCGCCGCCGATGTCTACTACACCGGCTCCGACGTTGCCGCCGATGTTGCGGCGGGCATCACGGTGACCGATGCTGACGACAAGTTGGTTCAGGGCGTCGACTACGCGGTTTCGTTCGTCGACGGCGAGGGCAATCCGGTCGATTCCATCATCGACAAGGGCGCCTACAAGGCCGTCATCGCCGGCATCGGCAGCTATTCCGGCAAGGCGGAGGTCTCCTTCACCGTGAAGGCGTACCTGACCGTCTACAAGATCATTGACGATGGCGAGAAAACGGCGGTTGCTGAGTTCACGCAGGACGATCTCACCGACATGGCGTCCGATAGCACCGTTTCGGCGCTGTACTGCAAGAAGGGCACGTGGAACGTCTCGACGGGAACGAGCAACGTCGCGCTCTCGAAGCTGTTCAACCGCGCGGGGCTTTCCTCGGCGTATGCCGAAGGAGCCTCCGTGGAATTCGCGTCCGGTACTTTCTCCATGTCTCAGACCTACGAGCAGCTTGAGGGAGGCAAGTTCTACCCGGCCACGACGACGGGTGCCATCGACGAGTCGTTGACCGGCAAGACCGTCTCGGCCGTGCTGGCGCTCGAGGAGGCGTCGTCGGCCATCGCCGAGGGCGAGACCGCGGCCGATGCCGAGCAGGCCAATGCCGCCGCTGCCACCGCGACCACGGCTCCGCGCATCTTGACCGGCGCCATGGAGGATGAGTATAAGGCTTCCAGCGCGGCGGGCAAGCGCCTGGTGAGCAATGTCGACTCCATCACCATCAAATATGAGACGCCTTCTTTCAACGTCCAGGTTCTGTACGCGGGTTCCGACACGCCCAAGGTGGTGAAATCCTACAAGGAAAAAGACCTGTGGGACATCCGTTCCGAGGGTGATCCGATTTCCGGCATGTTCTGGAAGGGCGATTCCTGGCGCGTCGTCACTTCAGCCGAATACGTCACGTTCGACGACCTGTTCGCCGACGCCGGTGTGGGCACGTACTGGACGAGCGGTGCCACGCTCATGTGGGGCGGCGACGATCCCTCCGCACCGCAGAAGGCCGCGCAGAGCATGACCTACGACGAGATCGTGAGTCGTTGCTACTTCTTCCCGAAGGCCTCGGGCGGTAATTCGGATTATCCTGAGATCAATGAAGCGGCCCCGCCGGTGCTGACGCTGACCGAGTATTCGGTGGCGACCGGCACGACCGAGGCTCCGACGGCGGCCGATGCGGTCGAGTACAACATCGCGAACAAGGGAGTCAAGAACTATCCTCGCGTCATCTGGGGTATCACGATGGATGACTACACCGGCGACCATGCGAAGGCGCGGGGTATGTACTATTGGTCGAACAACACGTACCTGACCATCAAGACCGACCAGCCTGATCCGGATGTCAAGTCCATCGAGGACGCGAAAGTCGAAGTTCCTTCCGCTACTGCCGACGGGACCGATCTTGCCGAGACCATTGCGTCCGGCATCACGGTCACCACCGCCGACGGCGCAACGCTCGTGCGCGGGACCGACTACACGGTATCGTTTGCCGACGCGGCGGGACGTGCGGTCGACGCCATCACCGCTGCGGGAACGTATAAAGCCATCATCACCGGTGCGGGCAACTATACCGGTACCGTGTCCGCATCGTTCACGGTGCAGGAGTCGGTGGTTGCGGACGTCGTGAAACGCCTTGCGGGCGGCTCGCGTTACGAGACCGCCAGCAAGATCTCCAGCGAGGCATTCGAGAAGTCGGAAAACGTGATCATCGCCACGGGCGATAACTTCCCCGACGCGTTGTCCGCGTCCGCGCTGGCCGGCGCACTTGAGTGTCCGGTGCTCCTGACGGCGGGCGACGCGCTGCCCGAGGCGGCCATAGGCGAGATCGAGCGTCTGGGCGCCATGCATGCGTACGTGCTCGGCGGCACGACCGCTGTGTCCGATGACGTTATCGCAGCGCTGGCGAAGGCGGGCGTTAAGGTCGATCGCATCGCCGGCGACACGCGCCAGGATACGGCGAATCAGGTCAGCGAGGTGGTTACCGAAGTTGTCACGCCGACGACGGCGATCGTCGCAAGCGGCTTCAGTCCGTGGGATGCGCTGTCCGTGAGCCCCTACAGCTATGCGAAGTGCGCTCCGATCTTCCTCACCGAGGGTGACGGCACGCTTTCGGCGGATACCGTCGCCGCGATTAAGTCTGCGGGCGTCACGCGCGTGATCATGGTCGGCGGCTCTGGCGTCGTGTCCGATTCCGTGCCCGATCAGCTTGCGGGTGTGCAGGTCGAGCGCTGGAGCGGCATCGACCGTTATGCCACGTGCGCCGACATCGTGAAGCATGAGCTGGCGGAAGGCATGACGATCAGCCACGCCGCCGTCGCCACGGGCGAGATGTTCCCCGACGCGCTGGTCGGCAGCGCCCTGTGCGGTTCGTTCGGCGGCGTCATGCTGATGACCGACGGCAGCGACACATCGCTGTTCGACAGCATCATCGGTGCGCAGAAGAGCGATGTTTCCATGCTGTACCTGCTCGGTGGCGAGAGCGTTATCTCCACCGAGTTCGAAAAGCACGCGAAAGAGGCGCTTTCGTAGCGTTTCGCGCACGAAAGGGGAAGCGCCGTCCACGATTGAACGGCGCTTCAAAACTGGAACGGCCTCGATAAAGGCTACGTCGCAAGGGACCGGCCCCGGAGTTTCTCCGGGGCCGGTCCCTTCGGTTCAATCTGCGGTCTCCGCGTGCTGGCGCCGCCGACCCGTGTTGCCGTGCAGCACGGGTCGGCGGATCGTCTGGATTGATTCCCCAGCTTCTCCTTGCTGCCTTCCTGAATAAAACGAAAATCAAACAGTTGACATTTACGGTCTTAGACGATGCTGAAACAGGTATAATTCTACTTTACGGATAGTGTCTTTCGCGTGCGATGGAAGAGGACCGCATGCTTGAGGTTCTATCGGCTCGATACTCCGGTCGGTTGGCGGTTGCGGGTTGCCGCGGCACGTGCCGAAAATCGACCATGCAGGAAATCGGCAGGGGGAATCGCCGGTTTCGGAATTGAGGCGAAGGAGGGGCGATGCTTGCGATTCGGGACAAAGCGGCGTTTTCGGCGCGCGCCCGTCGCGTTGCCTATGAGGCGTTCTGCGTGCTCCTGGCCGTCGTGCTGACCTTTAGCTTCTCGTTCTCTCTGCAGACCGCGTTCGCCCTCGCCGCGGACGTTTCCGCTTCCGCCGACGCCGACTCTGCAGCCGACGTCGCCCTCGCCGCCGACACCGGCTCGGGCGACGGCGCCGACTCGGTCGGCACCACCGACCCGACCCCTTCGCAATACGTCGACGACATATCCGTGACGCTGCTCATGAATGAACGCGAGGTCACGCTCGGTTACGCGTCAAGCGATGACGATCCCGACCCTATAGAGCTGACGAAGCAGGGTCAGACGGGCAACCTGTACGGTATCGCCTGGTGGAACGACGATACGAACGAGCGCAATCCGACCGGCATGGAGTTTCAGTCTTCCGATAACGCGGTGGTGACTATCGATCGCGACGGCAAAATCATCGCCCGCGGCGACGGCGAGGCCGAGATAACCGTATCAATGACGAAGAACACCAAGACGGGCGAGCCGATCAAGCTGGTGATCCCTGTCACGGTAACGGGTCAGTCCGGCAAGACCATCACGGCCATATCCATTTACAGCTCGCAATTCGATACTGCCGACATTTATTTGAACGACACGAGGAAAAGCGACGTTCACCTGCAGTTCTATGCCATCGTCACCCTGGAGGACGGCACGCAGCTGCTTACCGAGGACGGCCGGCTTTCCGCCCAAGATCCCGACTTGGAAGACCTTAGCTGGGAAGTGAGCGACAGCCAGATCGCGGCGATCGAATCCGCCACCGGCGAGTATCGCCAACGTGAATACGGCCTGGTCAATGTGTTCGCCTTCAGCTCCGACTACCGGGTGCGGTCCAATTCGATATCCGTGACGGTCGAAGACCCCGATGGCGACAGCGAGGCGCACACCCAGGACATCCTCACCGTGCATATCGAATACGAGGAAGCGCCCGAGGGTGCCATCACCATCGAGGACAAGCAGTACTCGCGTGCGGACTTGGGCGCGTTGGGCACCATGACCGAAACCTACACGCTCATCGGTAAGAGCGGCGCCGCGCAGGCGACGGGCTATGGCGTCCCCGTGCGGAATCTGCTCGTTGCCGCTTGCGAAACCGCGCAGGCCGACGGCCTTGACGCCATCGCGTCGGTGCAGTTCTTAAGCGGCGCCGATCGCGCAAACTATACGGCCTCCATCGACGCGCTGTTCGCCACACGTTATCAATACGACCCGGCAAGCTACGTGGCGGGCGTCTCCACCATCGTGAAGAGCGTCGAGCCCATGCTGGCGTTCGAAAGCAACTGGCTGTCGGTGTACTCGGTGGTTGAGGGCAAGGAAAAGGCCCTCTCCGATGCGACCCAGTTCCGCCTGCTCATGGGGTCGGCGTCATTCAACGACAGCACGAGTGGTTACTCCATCAAGTGGATCAACCGCATCAACGTCACGCTGAAAGGATCGGCGCCGGTCAACCCCGACGGAGGCGACGATCCCCATACCGATCCCGACCCGGATAGCAGGAGCGAGGACAAGAAGACCGATCCCGACCAACAGAACCAGGTCGTCGTGAACGGCGGCACGGGCGGCTCGGGAACGGGCGGTTCGGGCACGGGCGGCGCTGGTGACGGCATCGGCGTTGCCGGCGTTGGTGGAGGCTCGGGCAACCAACAGGGCACAGGCGTGCAATCCAACGAGGTGGGCACCGGGCAGGGCGCTTACAGCATCTACCAGATCATGAACCCTTACACCACCGATCTTGACGTCCAGTACGCGCAGAACCCGTTCAAGCCGTTCGTGCTGCCCGTGTGCTTTGCGGCTTTCGTCGCGGGCATGGTGCAGCTTTCGTTTTGCTATGCCCGGCAGCGCAGGCCCCTTGAGTACCGGGATGCGCAACCTCTAGGAGGAACAGCATGAGGAGACATCGATTCGGGAACAAGTGCGCAAGCGTTATGCTCGCCGCAACCCTGGCGTTCGGTATGGTGCCCGCGACCGCCTGGGCCGAGGCGCAGGCCGAGGCTGGCTCTGTCGTGGCCGCGGCGACGGCGACCCCGGACACTTCGTGGTACGACGCTTCCAAGACCACCTTCACGCTGAAGAACATCTCGCAGATCGCGGGTTTCGGCGAGCTGGTGGCCGCCGGCACCGATTTCGCGGGCAAAACCGTCACGCTCGCCGGTGACATCAATGGTCGCAACGCTACCGTGACGCCCGTCGGAGCCGCCGAGAAGCCCTTCAACGGCACCTTCGACGGCGCGGGCAAAACGATCGACAACATCGTCATCGACAGTTCGGCGGACAGCTGCATCGGCCTGTTCGGGTACGCGGGCGCAAGCTCGATGATCCAGAACCTCACGCTGGGCAAATCGGTGAAAATCGCTCGATCCGTCAGCAAGGAGGAAGGCAACTTCCTTTCCGACGTTGGCCTTTTGGTCGGTCGCAGCGAGGGCTCCATCGTCAACTGCACGGTGAAGGGCACGCTTGCGATCGATTCGGCGGCCCCGCAGAGGAGCAAGACGGAAACGTCGGTCATAGAACGCGTTGGTGGGTTTGCCGGCACCTGCTACGGCAGCCTTGTCGACTGCACGTTCGCGGGTTATCTCGACATCTCGGCAACCACCGATCCGGTCAGCGCATACGACGAACCGGTGCTGGTCAAGTACGTCGGCGGCGTAGTCGGCTATCAGGGCGACTTCACCAAATCACAGACGACTTCCACGGTCGATTCTCATGGCAGTATCGTCAATTGCGTGAACGAGGGATGCGGTTCAGGCGATAACAATAAGAATAACTCCATCAGGATAGAGACACCTTCCGAGGCAGGCACGGACCGCTTCGGCATGGCCGTCTCCGCGCAGTCGTCCAACGTCGGCGGCATCGCCGGCTACGCGCGCGGCAGCGTGAGCGAGTGCACCAACTATGGCTACCTCAACATGAAGAACGCCACCGTCGCCGGCGGCATCGTCGGCGCCCTGCGCTCGGTTGAATCGTCGGAAAACGGGAACTACAGCGGGGAAGGCTCCGACGAAGGCTCGGCCGACGACCCGATCGTCGCCAGCGAATGCGTGAACGTCGGCATCGTTTACGCGCGCGCGGCGGTTGGCGGCATCGCGGGCCAGGCAGGCACCTACACCACCATCATCGGCTGCATGAACGGCCGCGACAAATCGGCTCGCGAAACGTTCGTCATCGGCACGCGCTGGAACAAGCCGTTCGTCGCGGGCATTGTCGGGCGCACGTACGGCGACGTCGGTTTCTGCGGCAACCTGGGCGTTGTCGCTTCCGCCATCTGGGATAACGAGGCCGCCTGCACGCTCAAGGGCGCTCAAGGCTACTATTCGGCGGGCATCGCCGGCGGCGTTTTGCGTTACACGAAAACGGATACGACGACGGGCACGCAGGTGTGCAATAGCCCGCTTTCGACCGCGTTCAACAACTACAACGCGGGCAGCATCGAGACGCAGGCGGGCTTTCGCGCGCGCCACATCGTCGGCAACAACGAGGGCTACGTCTACGACAACACGGCGCTCGACGGATCGTGCCCCGACGCCCAGATGACCTACGGCGAGGTCTCCACCGACGATGATGTCATCGGCACCGCAGCCAACAACCTCATATGCACCAACAAGATGGATGCTGCGGGCAAGACGGTGATTCAGACGGCCGAAGACAGCCTCAAGGGCGCAACCTCGATGCACTATCGTTACCGTACCGTGGAAGATGGCGAGGAGACCATGGCCGAAGGTGATATGGACTCGGTTTTCCAGCTATTGAATTCCACCGCGGCTACCAGCGGTTGGCAGACGTACTGGACCGCCTCCGACGGTACCGGCAACGGTGGGTTCCCCGTATTGAACTGGCAGGCGAGCGGCTATACGAAGAAGGATATCTCGTCGGCGTCCTTGGCGCTTTCCGCCAACGCGACCTACACCGGAGCCGAATCGGCCCCGAAGGTTTCCGCGACGCTCAACGGCGTGAGGCTGCTGCAGGACGTCGACTTTCGCGTGGTCCCGCAGGAAGGCGCCGTGGCGCGCACGTCGGATAGGCCTTACCGGGCGACCATCGTCGGCATCGGGCGCTACGAGGGGGAGTCGACGGCGAGCGTAGCGTACGGCATCGACAAGGGCGACCTGTCGCAATGCACGGCCGTCATCGACTCGAAGGTGTTCAATTGGGAGGCGCAGCAGCCCACGGGCGTCACGGTGAAGAACTCTGCCGGCGTCGCGCTCGACGCGAGCGAGTTCACTTGGGAGCTTTCGGGGGAAGCCGTGAGCGCTGGCATGTACGACGTCAACATCACGGCGACGGATTCCAGCGACTACGAGGGAACCCTCACCGGCACTTTCGTCATCTCGAAGGCCAAATTCATGTCAACGTTCTCCATCGACGGCAAGGCGTCCATCAGCTATCTGGGCAACGATTACGCCTGGTACAGCTCGTCGAACGGCATCGCCGAGGCCGACGAAAGCAAGATCCCCGTGTTCGACTACACGGGTTATCCGGTAAAACCCGAGGTCAATGGCGTGGAGTATCTTGACCGCGATCTGGTGCAGGACCGTGATTACATCGTTTTGTACGGCGATTTGGGTTCTGGCGGCAACACCGACGAGGAGAACATCCACGTCAGCAAGGACAACATCGGCGCGGAGGGCGAAACCTGCTGGGGCGCGGTCATGGTGCGCTACGTGGCCAATTCCAACTTCAGCAATTACGAGAATATGCTGATAAAGATTGCCGATAACGGCAAGAAGGCACAGCTTAACGAAACATGCATAGACCTTCCCGAAGGAGGCGTGCCTTACGAGGGCGGTTCGGTCTGCCCGGTGAAGGTGGTCTACGCTGGCAACAGGCTTTCCGAAGGCACCGACTACACCATCACGTACCAGAACAACGACGCCGTCGGCACGGCAAGCTACACCGTCGTCGGTCAGGGGCGCTTCGAGGGCACGATAACCGGTACGTTCGAGATCACCGATGAGGACCCGTTCGAGTATGCGTGGGAAGTCGTCACCGTCGATGGCAAGCAGGTGGCCAAGATCACCGGGTTCACGTACACGGGCGCTGACGAGGGGAGGCTTGACCTGGTCATCCCCTCGCAGGTGAAGTGCGACGGCGTGACCTATCCGGTTGCCGTCATCGGCGAGGGCGCCTTCGGCGGGAAGAGCGGCGATGACTACAAGGGCGACTACCGGGAATACAAGATGCGGGTGAGAAGCGTCGTCGTTCCCGCGAGCGTGACCACGATCGAGGCGTACGCGTTCGGCGGCAGCGCGCAGGCGCATCCAGACATCGAGCAGGTCACGTTCGCGAATTCCTCGCAGCTGACGACCATCGGGGACTACGCGTTCCAATATTGCACCAACCTTTCCGAGTTCCATTTCCCGGCCGGCGTGGCGACTATCGGCAAGAGGGCATTCTCGCAGTGCTCGAAACTGACGG
>CAVDXU010000037.1:3529-4310 GCA_963613135.1 bacterium | reverse complement strand
GCGCGGTCAGGGCGTTGGCCGGCGGAAATGCGGCCAAGACGGGCGGAACCGCGAACGGCGGGCATAATTTCACGTTTGTTCAATACGCCGGCGATCTTTCGCAGGCTGTAATCGCCGCCATTCCCGATCAGGAGATCATCGAAGGATCCACCGATGCGGTCGAGCCTGAGCTTTCGGTGACGCTGGGCGGCGTTGAGCTTGCGGCCGGCACGGACTACACGGTTTCCTATGCGAACAACACGCAGCCCGGCACGGCGACGGTTGCCGCCACCGGTCTGGGCGGGTACACAGGGACGCAGAGCGCCACGTTCAACATCGTGAGCAAGCATATCGCGAATGTGAAGCGCCTGTCGGGGGAGACTCGTCTGGACACCATGGAGTCCGTCGTGAAGGAGGGCTTCGAGAGAAGCGATACCGTCATCCTTGCGACGAGCCAATCGTTCCCCGATGCCCTTTCGGCGTCCGCCTTGGCGGGCGCTTACGGCGCACCCATCGTGCTGACCGATAAAGAGGCTCTATCCGATCAGGCGAAACGGCAGATACAGCGCCTCGGTGCAACCAAGGCGTTCGTCATGGGCGGTGCGGCGGCGCTTTCGGATGCGGTACTTGACGACCTGAAGGCGATCGACGTTTCAGCCGAGCGCGTGGCGGGGCAGACGCGCCAGGGCACCTCGCTTGAATCGCTCAACCAGGTTGTCGCCGCCGTGACCGCTACGGGCGATGCCGTCGACACGGTGGTGCTCGCGCGCGCCGACAACGCGGCCGACTCGCTGTCCATAAG
>CAVDXU010000037.1:0-3519 GCA_963613135.1 bacterium | reverse complement strand
CCGTCAAGGCTTCCGGTGCGAAGCGTATCGTGGCCGTCGGCGGCGACACGTGCGTGTCGGATGGCGTGAAGAGCCAGCTTCCCGACCTTGCGTTCGAGCGCTGGTACGGGCAGACGCGTTACGAGACTTCGCTCGCCATCGCCAACCACGAGCTTGCCGAGGGTCTTTCGCTTTCATGCGTGTGCGTGGCAACGGGCGAGAACTTCCCCGATGCGTTGGCCGGCGGCCCGCTTGCCGGCTCGCGCGGCGGCGTGCTGCTGCTCACCAACGGAACGGACATGACGTTCGCCGACAAGCTGTTGGCGCCGAGGGCGTCCGAGGTCGACGCGTGCTACCTGCTCGGAGGCAGCGGCGTTTTGCCGATAAGCCTTGAGACGTACCTGAAGGAGCTGCTGCAGTAGATGGACATGGGAAGGAAACAGACGGTGCGCGGGCAGGGCGTGGCCCTCGCCGAGGGTGTTGTCGGCGGCGTTTCGATCGGCGGGGTGGCCGCTACGGTGGGCTCGCGCAGGCGGCTCGCCGTGGTTGCCGCGGCTGCGGCCGCACTGTTGCTGGCGTCATCGTTGGCGGTATCCGGGTGCGCTGCGCAGCCTGCAAGCGACTCCGATGCCGCTGTTGCCACCAACCAGGAAAGCGCCTCGGATCGCAGCGCGCGCCTAGCCGCGCAAGCGCAGCAGGCCTACGAGGACGAGATGAGCGCGCAGCCGAGCGAGAGCGCCTACGCGGCCCGCGAGGCGGCAATGGGCATCCTGGATGCTGTCGCAGCCTGCGACGCCGCCACGGTCGAGCCGTACCTTTCGAAGTCGTATTTCGATCCGGCCGTGTGCGGGCTGTCCTACGACGAATTCATCGCCGGCTTCTTCAACGGATTCACCTATGAGATCGTTGGGCTGCGCGACATGCGGGACGGATCGGTGGAGGTGCAGGTAAGTTTCACGACGCGCGACGGGAAGCAGGCGACGGAGCTGATCGGGGAAACCTATCAGCAGGCAGCGGACGCCGGCAACACCGCCGCCATGGCGGCCTATGCCTCCGAGGTGTGGCCGAACGTGGGCCGTATCAGCATCGAGTCGCCCTTTGCGCTGTACATGGCGCAAAACGACGAAGGCGCCTGGGTCGTCGAGGACGGCGCGTCGTTCGGCGCGGCGCTGCTCGGCGGCTACGATGTGAGACAGGAAGGGTGATCCCAATGCAAGACGATTCGGCGCAGTTGCTCACCCGTCGCGACTTCGTGCGCGTCGGCGCCACGGCGGCGCTTACCGCGGTGGCCCTGCCGGCGGCGGGCGCGATGAGCGGTTGCGTGTCCGAGGCCGGCGACGCGTTCTTCCGCAACAAGCGCAAGATCACCGACCATGCGGGCCGCGAGCTGACCATCCCCACGCCCAACGCCATCGAAAAGGTGTACTTCACCTCGGGACTTGCGCAGGTGTACGTGTTCTCGCTGAAACCTGAGGTGCAGGGCGGCACATCCGGCCGCTTCACGAAGGAGCAGCTCGAATTCCTGCCTGAGGGCATCAACGAGCTTCCCTACATGGGGTCGCTCTCCGACGGCGGCGAGATCGACCGCGAGCAGCTGCTCGCCGAGGGCATCCAGCTGGTGTTCAGCATCTCCGGCGTGGGGCTGAGCGCGTCGAACATCACCGACGCCGAGGGTTTGCAGAACGCCACCGACATCCCGGTTGTGCTGGTGGACGGGTCGTTCGACGTCATCGGCGACGCATATCGCTTCGTCGGCGACATCCTGGGCGTGCCCGAGCGTGCCGAGACCATCGCCACGTATCTCGAGGGCATCTACCACGATGTCACGACCGCGCTTGCGCCGGTTACCGACGAGGAGCGGGTGCCCCTGTACTATGCCGAGGGCGCGTTCGGCCTGAACACCGAGCCGAACATCTCGCAGCATGCGAGCTGTTTCGAGGCCGCCAAGGCGAAAAACGTCGCGCAGGTGGAGCTTACGGTCGACCTGGGCATGACCAACGTGTCGCTGGAGTCGGTGTACAAGTGGGATCCCGAGGTCATCGTCGCGTGGGACTCCGAGGTGCTCGGCGGCGCCGACGAGCTGATCCGCACCGACGAGAAGTGGGCGAACATCCAGGCCGTCAAGAACAATCGCGTCTACACCATGCCATCGACCCCGTTCTCATGGTGCGACCGCCCGCCGGGAGTCAATCGCATGCTGGGCCTTCAATGGGTCGCGAACATGCTCTACCCGCATCTGTACGACGTTGACATGGTCGAGGAAACGAAGAAGTTCTACAGCACGCTGTACTGGGTCGACATCACCGACGAGCAGGCCCTCAAGATGCTCGGCAACAGCTATCCGCCGTATTCGAAAAGCTAACGAAAGGCATATCGCGCAATGAACGTTTTGGAAGACACGTACCTACCGGATATCCTGCACGACATCGCGCAGGCGCTTTTGGGCCCGACGATGGTCATCATCATCGCGATGCTGCTGGTGTCGCTCGTTTTGCTGGGGCAGATCATCGCTGAGTTCTTCACCGAACGCCGGCATTACAAGCAGAACGTCGCGCAGATCATCAACCAGATCAACGATGCCGATTATGGCAGCATCACGCGCATCGTCACCGAGAGCGCGCTCCTGCGGTTCCAGAAGGCGGCGCTCATCATGGTGTCGCGCAACATGGGGCTTCCTGAGGAGGCGCTGCTGTCGATGGCCTCCACGCAGCTGGAGAACGTGGAGGGCCGCTACAAGCGCCGTGTCGCGGTGACGGACACCATTTCGAAAATCGCGCCGATGCTCGGCTTGATGGGAACGCTCATCCCGCTCGGCCCGGGCATCGTCGCCATGGGTCAGGGCAACATCTCCACGCTTTCCTCCTCGCTGCTGGTGGCGTTCGACGCGACGGTATGCGGTTTGGTGGTGGCCGTTTTCTCGCTGGTGCTCTCGAAGATCCGCACGCTATGGTACGCGAAATACACCAACACGCTTGAGTCGCTGATGAATTGCATCATCGAACAGGCAGATATCGCGCGCAAGCAGGGCGTGTCCCTGCCGGCTGGCTACACGGGTAACCCGCTGGTCGACTACCAGGTGAAAAACGGGGCCGCCACGGCTGCGAACGCGGGCGGCGTGCCTGCCACCTCCGCCGGCGACGCGCCTGAGCCTGCCAAGTCCGCCGGCGCCGGGGGCGCATCCGATAAGCCCGACGGCGCGTCCGGGTCTGCCGCGCCCGGAACGCCCACTGCCATGCCCGACTCTGCCGCGCCCGACTCCCAGGAGGCGTGAGGGTTATGCGCATCGGTCAGGGCAAGATACGCCGGCATCGCGAGGAGATGGGCGAGGACGTGAACCCCTCCGCCTACATCGTCAACCTCGCCGACTGCATGCTCGTGCTCGCGTGCGGGTTCATGGTGGCCATGATGACGCACTGGAACATCAGTACCGACGTCGAGAAATACGAAGAGCAGGACATGGAGAAGATCGACGCGACGGTGCAGCCGGAGGATTTGACGGCGGCCGGGTCGGGCTACGTCGAGGCGGGCAAGGTGTACATC
>CAVDXU010000036.1:20542-21764 GCA_963613135.1 bacterium | reverse complement strand
CGCGGCGCCCCTGAGTACAAGGTGAAGTCCTCCGGCGACTACAAGTTCGACCTGCCCGGCGTCATCGTGTTCATGATCGCCATGGTTTCCATCCAGGTGTTCGTCACGCAGGGCAACAAGATCGGCTGGACGTCCCCCATCTGCGTGGCGCTGCTGGTCTCGAGCTTCGTGTTCACCGCGCTGTTCATTCGCCTGGAATCCAACAATGCGCATGCCTTCTTCAACTTCAAGCTGTTCCAGAACAAGACCTATGCCGGTGCAACGCTGTCGAACTTCCTGCTCAACGGCGTGGCGGGCACGCTCATGGTGTCGCTGAACCTCATGCAGCTCGGCGGCGGCATGAGCGCGTCTGAAGCCGGCATGCTCACGCTCGGTTACGCCATCACGATCATCGCGTTCATCCGCGTCGGCGAGAAGCTGCTGCAGCGCTTCGGCGCCCGCAAGCCCATGATCTGGGGCTGCATGATCACCGGTGCCGCCATCCTGTTCCTTTCCCCGGCGAATCTGCTGCTTTCGCAATACAAGGTGTCCGGCATCATCGGCTACGCGCTGTTCGGCCTTGGCCTGGCCTTCTACGCGACGCCTTCCACCGACGCGGCGCTCTCGAGCCTTCCTGAGGAGCAGGCGGGCTCCGGAGCGGGCATCTACAAGATGGCAAGCTCGCTCGGCTCCGCGTTCGGCGTGGCTATCTCGGCCGCCATCTTCACCGCGCTGTCCGGCGACGCAAGCGCAGTGAGCTGGCTGCAGGGCATCTTCGAGTTCGCGGGCCGCACCGACAACATCGCCGTGCGCGAGGCGGGCATGATTGCTCTGTACTTCAACTTCGCCATGGCCATGATCGCCATCATCGCCATCATGCTGACCGTGCCGAAGGCCGAGCGAGAGGAGCGTTCCGGCAAGGCGGCGAAGAAGGGCGCGAGCAAGGCGCAGGCTGCCTAAAGGCCGCCCCATACTCGAGGTGTCAAATCAGGTTCGAAAGACGAAGGGGATTGATATGAGTTCGATCATCGATGACATGCAGCCGTTGGAAGGCGAGATGAAAGACTGGTTCGCCGATTTGCACAAGCATCCCGAGCTGGGCTTCGAGGAGCACTGGACCGCGGCCTACATCGCGGAGAAGCTTGCTGGTTGGGGCTATGAGGTTGAAACGGGCATCGGCGGGACCGGGCTGGTTGCGACGATGACGGCTGCGGGCGGCGCGGCGGCGGGCACTGCGGCGGGC
>CAVDXU010000036.1:0-20532 GCA_963613135.1 bacterium | reverse complement strand
GCAAGACCATCGCGCTGAGAGCCGACATGGATGCCCTGCCCATTCAGGAGGCGGGTTCCTGCTTCGTCAAAAGCGAGGTTGCGGGCGTTTCCCATATGTGCGGTCACGACGGTCACTGCACCATGCTGCTCGGAGCTGCGAAGTATCTTGCCGAGCACAAAAATTTCAACGGCACGCTGAAGCTGATCTTCCAGCCGGCTGAGGAGCCGATGCTCGGCGCGAAGGCGATGATGGCCGACGGGCTTTTCGATCGCCATCCCGTCGATGCCATTTTCGGCATGCATAATATGCCGGGAATGGAGCAGGGAAAGGTTTTCTTCCGCGAGGGGCCGCTTTTGACGGCTGTCGACAATTGGGAGATCACGTTATGCGGCAAGGGCGTGCACGGAGCGCAGCCGCACAAGGGCATCGATCCGGTGGTTGCGGGATCGGCGCTGGTCATGGCATTGCAGACGATCGTTTCCCGCAATGTGAACCCGCGCAACACCGCGGTGGTGACGGTCGGCAGCTTCCAGGCCGGCGAGGTGGGCAACATCGTGCCGCAGACCGCCGTGCTGAAGCTGTCCATGCGAAGCGCAGAGCCTGAAGCCCGGCAAGTGGTGCTTGCGAAGGTGCGCTCGATCACGGAGGCTATCGGGCAGGCGTATGGCTGCACGTTCTCCATCGAGGAAGGGCAGCCGGGAGCCGTGCTCGTCAACGATGCCGAGCTGAAGGGCGAATGCTTCCGCATCGCAGCCGAGCGTTTGGGAGAAGACAGGGTCGACCCGAACGGCGAGCCCGCGATGCCGAGCGAGGATTTCGCGTTCTATGCGCAAAAGATCCCCGGGTTCTACGCGTTTCTGGGCAACGGCGACACGCAGGCGAACCATCATCCGGAATACACGTTCAACCTGGCGAACCTGGTGCCGGGGGCGGCGTACTGGGTGAGCATCGCCGAAGGGATGCTGAAGTAGCGCGTCATGCCGCCTTCATCGTCGGCGCGCTCGGCGTCCCGGCGATGAGGGGCGGGGCGTCGAGCGCAAGCCGCGCGCATCCGAAAACCGTCTGCGGCCAGGGGCGATCGTGCAATAGCGGTCGCCCCTATGAATGCCCGCCGCAACGGTGCCGCCGGGGCGATCAAGCGATCGCCCCGGCATTTTTATTCGCCGTCGTTCTCGCAGGCGGCTTCTTTTGCGGCCTTCATCGCCACGGCGCCCGCTGTGGCGGCGAGTGCCGCTGCGGCTACGGCGCTTGCCGCCGTGCCATCGCCGGTCTTCGGCGTGGTCTTCGCCTTGCTCGCGCCCGTGCTCTCGGCGCTCTTGTCGCCGCCCGTGCTCTCATCGGCGGCAGGCGTCGCAGCGGCGGCCTTGAAGTGCGCGGTCACCCGGTGGTCGGCGTCGACCACGATGCGGTAGATGTGCGCATCCTCGATCGTCTCGCCTTCCTTGCGCTCGCCTTCGACCCACTCGCCCTCGGGGATGTTCTCGGGCTCGTGGCTTATCAGGTTGCCGTCGTCGTCGGTGGTGAACTCGTACCAGTAGTATGGCGACGTTTCAACGCCGTCAACCATCCACTTGTCATCAAGCGACCAGTAGTCGAACTCGTACCCGTCGAAGGGAATCGCCTCGATCGTGCTGACGGTGCCGCGCAGGCTCGTGCCGCCACCTACCGTGCCTCCCTTGTCCGTGTTGGCGCTGCGGGCATCGATGCGGTAATAGCGGGTTGCGATGTCGTCACCCGAATCCTTCTCGGTCGTGGTTGTCGCCTGCAGGTTCGAGGTGACGCCCGCGGTATCGAAGTCGCACCAGAAGTTCTCGCCGTCCTGCGATGCGGAATGCGCGTAGCCGTCCAGCTCGCTCAGCTTGACGGTGAAGCGGTAGTCTTCCAGGGGCTCTCCGTAGCAGCCCACGGGGCTTTCGTAGATGAACAGGCTCGTGGGGAAGCCGTTGCTCGCGTCGTAGCTTGCCGCCGTGCATTTCAAGGGGGCATCGGGTTCGGTGGTCACCTTGAACGTGTAGTCGGTGCCGCCGTCGATGAAATTCGCGCGGTCGGACAGGTAGATGGCCTGCTGCAGGTCGGAGTCCAAGCCGTATGCGAAGGGGCATTCCTGGCCCTCGACGGTGATCATCGTGCTGTTTTCGTCGGCGAAGACGGCGCGCCCGTCCTTGAAGATCTCGTAGCTTGTGCCGTTGACCACGTAGGAAATGCTGGTGCCGCCGTCGAAGAAGACCTTGCGGTAGGTGTCGGGGTCGTTGTCGTCGGTTGCGTCGTCGTCTTCGTCGTCGGTTGCGGAAAGCGTCGCGGTGGCGGTTGCCGCGGGCACGGCCGCCGCTGCCGCCGCGCCGGCGCCGTTGGCGGCTTCGTCGCCCGCCTCGTTGCTCGACGCGCTTGTCGCCGTCGCGCTTTCGCTACCGGATTCCGCGCTGGTGGCAGCAGCGGTCGCGACGCTGCCAGACTCTTCGCCCGTAGCTTTCCCGTCGGCATCGGCCGCGCCGGCCGCTCCCGTTGTGGAACCCGTGGTCGCTGCCGTATCGCTCGCTGCAGCGGTTGCGCTTGCGGCAGCCGAAACGGCAGCCCCCGCAGCGGCGGAATCGGTCGAGGATCCGCTCGAAACGCCGACAGCCTCTGCTGCGCTCGCGGCCTCGCCGCTTACGGCCGTCGTGCCCGCGCCCGCAGCCGCCGCGCCAGCCGCCTGGCCGTTCATCGTCGCCACGCCAACCGCGCTCGTCGCATCCGCCCCGCTTGCAGCGTCGCTTACGGCCGCTAGCTCTTCATCGCCCGCAGCGGCCACGGTCGCCGTCGCCGCCGCGCTGCTCGCCTTCAACGGGTCAACGGCGGGGGCGTCGGGTAGGTCTTCCTTACCGTACTTGTTGTAGTAGCTGTCGCGCGATTGCAGCCAGGAAAGGCAAAGCTCGCTGTTGTGCGCCGACATGATGGTGCCGCCCTTTAAGAGGAAGGCGATGACTTCCTTGGTGTGAGCCTTGGCGAAAGCGCTGAACGACGAATAGGGTGAAATAGCTTTGCCATCGGGCGTGCAACAGTCGGGTTTGAGTATTGCATCCAATATCGACCGTACGCGGTTGCCGTAGCGCTGATCGAAAGTCTCCGTATCCGTGATCTTCGTCTGTTTCATGGCCGTGGTGACGTAATCGGTGATATCGGTCAAAGCAGTACATTTGGTTATCTTCATGTACAGGTCAAAAATGTGGGGCGTTATCAAGCCTTTGGCGGTCTCCGTGAACTTTTCCAAAGGCGTTTTCCCGTCGGCGCCTTTTGCGTTGATCTGTTCGTCTTGCGGGAACCTCACGTACAGCTCCATGGCGGTGATGATTGCATCTTGGTATCGCATGGTGTAGCCCGGAAGGCCTTCATCCTGAAAGATCCCAGCGTCGGGGCCTAACTTTTTCTTCACGCGTGCATGCAGCACATCCGTCGCCAGTAGATTGAAGAACTCCTCTACATAGACGTCGAGGGTGCTCATGTCGTACATTTTCTCGGCGTATGCACCTTTGCCCTTGAGGAGTTCGTAGTCGATGGCGGGGAAGTCGTCGAGCGCGTAGCTGAAGTGCCCGTTGCGATGCAGCCCCAGCGCATACATGCGGTCGAGCATTTTGTCGCGTCCGCGCGTGTAGTGGGCCCGGTCCCTCGGCCCGGGCAGCACCTTGTCGACGCCGTAACGCTTGAAGTCCCACGCTGCGGGCGCCACCTTGGGCACCAGGTCGCAGGGGTTCGTGATGTTGTGGACGTTGCCGTAGTCGTCTTTAACCTTGGCCTTGGCCTCGGCGCTTTCCGCCAAAACGCCCGCCGGCACGCCGTAGCCGTAGCCGTACAGGTCGCACTGGCGCACCTTGACGTTGCTGCCGAAGAACGAGCTGATGTCGTAACCTTCTTTGTCGGAGAGCTTCTTCGCGCCGTGCTCGATGGCGTATTTGACGATGTTGCCGGAGGTGAGGTTGGTGGTGGCGCCCGCGCGCGACTGACCGCTGATCAGGATTTTCGTGGGACCGGTAAGGCCGTATTCGCGAATGTGGCATTTGAGGAACCGGGCTGCCATCTCGGCGGCTTCCTGGAAGCCCTCGTGGTTGCCGGTGGCTCCCACCGTGACGTTGCTGCACCACTCGATCTCGTAGTTGCCGCCGCGCACGCCCAGAAGCACCAGGTTGTATTCCTGCCCGTCCACGGTGATCTTGCGGTGGCCCATGCATAGCCCGATCGTGGCCTTCGGGGTGCTCGTTTTGCTGTACGTTGGCTGACGCTCGTAGGCGCTGTTCCAAGCGACGTTGCCCGCCTTGCTTCCGTCGACGGTGACGCCGTCGCATTCGTAGCTGTAGCTCTTGATGTCGCCGTCTTCAACGCCGATCTGGTTCATGAGGCTGCGGATGTTGCGGTACTGGTTGCGGTACTTCTTGTCGGCGCCACCGCCCGCTTCAGCGTTGATGGCCGAAACCGCCAGGCAGCATCCGAAGGTCGCCAAGTGGGCGTTGTACGTCATGGCTCCGCCGCTGAAGAACGAAGGCTCGAAAATGAACGGCGTCGCCGTGTCGCCGTGATCGTCCCAATGCAGCCAGCCGACCACGCGATCGGCGGCAGCGGCGGCCGCGGTCGTTGCTGCGGTGACGCTATCCGCCTCTGCGGCCTCCAAGCCGAACGCTTTGGTGAAGGGGCTTGAAAACGCCAGGGAAGCGGCGCCGACGCCCGCGAAGTAGAGGAACTCGCGGCGAGAGAATTTCCGCCCGGGCTCGTTTTCGGTGCCGGCGTTGCCGTGGGAGGGGATGAGTTCGCTCATGATATTGATCCTTCGATCTCTATAGCTTGTTGTGATTGCCTAGTTTAGCAGCTTGTTTGCTGGGATTCCTTGCAAGCTACCTTTATAATTGCAATTACCTATAGTTCTATGCAGACAAGGAAGCGCGAACATGACCACTTCTTCCGCACGAGGCGCCCAGGCCAGCCGACACGTCGCCCTGGCCTCCATCGCCGCCGCTCTCTTCGCCATGATCGCAGCCGTGGCGTTCGCGACCGCGGCTCCGGCGCAGGCCTACGCCGACGATATCGCCTCCGTGGGATATCAGGACAAGAACGGGTCGGTGCACTCCGTTCGCACGGTGAGCTCCATTGCCGAGCTGAACAAGGCTATCGTGGAATATTCCTCGCAGGGCGAGGGCGGCGCGTACGCCGAGTTTTCCAAGGACGTGAAGCTTGGCTCCAACGAGCAAATCGTCGTCCCCGAGGGAAAGAAGGCCAACATTTACCTGGCCGGTCATGTGATCGACGGTTCTCAGTGCAAGGCGGCGGGCTTTGTCTGCCATAACGCGACGCTCACCATTTACGGCGGTTCCCCGTTGAGCCCGAACATCGCGACCAAGCATGTTGGCTACATCGACCAAACCAATTCGGTCGGCAAGCTGTGGAAGATGGGCACGAACGCCTCTAAAGAAGAAGCGGTCATCGAGGGCGGCCTGCTCACCGGCTTTCGGTACAACGCGGTCGTTTCCGCAACCAGCGACGCCAACATCACGCTGAGCAACCTCACCATCGCCGGCGACACCAATTCCGCTTCCGTGCTCATCAACCACTGGCGCTGCAAATTGCAGCTGAACAACACGACCATGAAGTGGAACTTCAGCAAGCAGGGTGGCGCCATTGAAGTTGGAAGCGAAGACTACATTTCCAGGAACAGCATCACGCTTGACAAATCCACCATCAGCGAAAACGTCGGTTACGACGGCGGCGGCATCTGCGTCTGGCGGGCGTACCAAACCACCCTCAAAGTGGAAAACGGCTCGCGCATCACCAATAACTACGCCGCCGGCGGTAGCGAGGCGGATAGCGGCAACGGCGGCGGCATCTTCTTCTCGACGCACAGCAACAAGGAAAACTGGATGCGCGACGACAACGCGTTCAGCGATACCAGCTCCATAAGCATCGCTGGCGGCTCGGAGATCTCGGGCAATATTGCGCGAATCAACGGCGGCGGCATCATGTCCAAGTGCTCGCGCGGCGAGGGCACGTCAACCCGCGGCAAACGCACCATCGTGATGGACGGGGCTTCCAAGATCTCGAACAACCAGGCGAAAAACGGCGGCGGCGTGTACCTGCTCTACGACGAGCGAACCGACTACCCGCAGTATCCGTACATGGATTTCCAGATGCGGGGCGCATCCGAGATATCGGGCAACAAGGCCGAGGAGGGCGGCGGCATCTACATCCTTGGCAGCTCCTGGCAGCAGCTCACCATGAACGAGAAGTCGCATATCGACGGTAACGAGGCCACCACGAAAAGCGGCGGCGGCGTCTTCGTGGACTCGCGTCTGACCGATGTCTCGATGATCGGCGGCTCCACCATCAACAATAACAAGGCCGCGCAAAGCGGTGGCGGCATTTTCGATAACAAGAGGTCGTTCACCCTCAGCATGGATGACGGGTCGCAGATCAACGGGAATAACGCCGTGGGCAGCGAGGGTGGCGGCATCTGCACGAACTTCGCCCCCAACGTGAAAATCGAGATGTTCAACGATAGCCAGGTATCGGGCAATCGTGCCGCCGTGCGCGGCGGCGGCCTGAGTATCTTAGGCACGGGCGCCGCCTCCATCGCTTACGATGAGACATCCGACGCGTATGTCGACGAGGAGCTGGGAGTGGGCGTCATCTCCTACAACGCGGTGACTTCCACCGACAAGGAAACCAGGGGCGGCGGCATATACGCGAGCGCGCCTTTGACCCTGCGCAACGTGGAGATTAACCACAACAGCCTGGATTCATCGAAATCGAGCGGCGGCGGTGTGTTCGTGGACAACACCACGGCGACCATCATCAACTGCTCTGTGACCGACAACAAGACGGCCGGCGGCAACGGCGGCGGCATCGAGGTGTCGTCGAGCAGCAAGGCGACCCGCGCAACGCTCGGCGGCAAGGTGGTCGTGCAGGGCAACACCAACGGCTCCGGTGCGGCCTCCGACGTGCATATCGGCGAGAAATCGTCCAACAAAAACGACGTCGAGAACGACAACAACCAGCTGAACAACCGCATCAACGAGTCGAGCGCGGTGCCGCTTACGAGCGAGTCGCGCATCGGCCTGCAGCGCTGGACGGGCACCGATGCCGCCAAGCATGCCGTGTCGGTGAAGGGCGAGAAGGTCGCCGCGTCCGAGAGCCTGTTCTTCTCGGACGACCCCACCTGGAGCGTGAGCAAGATCAACGATGCCATTTGGCTGGTGAGCTCGCCTAGCTCGTACAAGCTGAACGTGTACGCGGGCGGCACCACGCCCGCGCTGTCGGAGATGCGGGCTTGCGGTTCCGCGGTGACGGTGAATTCGGGCGGCTACATGGCCAACGGCCTTAAACCCGATTACTGGACGGTGAGCGGCCTTGGCTCCACCACTAAGCTCACGCCGGACGCAAATGGCAACGTCAGCTTCACCATGCCCGGCAACGATGTGACGCTGACGGCGCACTATCCGACGTATGTCACCGGGATCACCGTCGATATGAATGATACGCATGATTATTCCGACACGGGGAGCGAGATTCCGGTCGATGTCACGACCGTTACCTTCACGGACAGCGCGGGGCAGAAGAACGCCGTCCCCGTGACCTCGACGGAAGCCTCGGGTTCGCGCTCGTACTTGGGCGATGTCGTGCAGAACCGGCTTTTCACCTATACGGCGGTCGTTAATCCCAGCGTGGCGAAGCGTTTGGGCTTGAGCGTGGTAAGAGGCAACATTCAAACGCATGTCATTAACGTGTCCCACAAGGATTCAGCGGTTCAGTCGTCCAACGCCTTGGACGTGACCGTGCTTGAGGACGGCAGCATCAAGCTGACCGCCCAAATCACGGTCGTGAAACCTGAAACCTCCACGGTTTCCGTGACGAAGAAGTGCGCGAACGTCAATACGAAGGCTGTGTTCGCGAACGACAGCACCACGGCGGCCGTAGGCTCCAACTTCAGCTGGGACGCGAATATACTCAACGTCGGATGGCAGTTCGCCGAATGGCAGACGCCTCTGCCCGAAGGCGCCAGCGCCGATGGCAGCGTCGTGACGGTCAAGGGCATCGCCTCCGCGACGGAGATCACGGCCTACTACAAGCCGATCGTGCTCAGCGTGAACGCTGAGATCCCCCAGCTTTCCTGCGGCCAGGCGTTCCCCAGCACGGTGACGTCGTACAAGGTGACCGATGTTGTGGGCGAGCGCGACATCACGGATGTGGTGAACAAGGACGTGAAGCTTACCTGGACCAAGCTTGACGGTAGCCCGGCCGGCGACACGGTTGAGGCCGGCGTTGAATACCGTGTGAGCATCACCACCAGCAAGTTGGCCGCCGACGGCTACCAGTACGGCACCTTCGCCGCCATGTCCAATACCGAGCTCAGCAAGTGCGTCAAGCTCAACGGCGCGACCGAGAACGTCATGTGCACCAACGCCGAGGGCGCCCATACCGTGACGGGCCAGATGAGCGCTAGCGACAGTGAGAATTTCGACAAGATCACGACCCCGTTCCCGAAGGTGAGCGTCTCCCATGCCCTGGTCTGCAAGGACGAGGCCGTGAAGACGGTGCAGTACCAGCTGAAGAACGGGTCGGTGAAGACGGCCGACATCACGTGGGATTTCAGCGGTGTTGACGACACCATGGCATCCGGTGAGTTCACCATCAAGGGCTCCTTCACCGATGCGGCCGGCGAGAAGCACGAGGTTTCGCAGACGTTTGCGCTGATGGACCTGCATGCACCCGTGGCAAGCCCTAACGACATCGTTTACGAGGCGTCGCAGCAGGTGACGCTTTCTCTGGACAGCAGCTTCGCAGGCGTGAAGGATGCCGAGATCTGGTATTGCGTGACCGACTCCAACACCAAGCCGGCCGCGTCCAACTACAATCTCTACACGGGCGCGTTCACGGTCATGAAGGGAGACTATCAGGTCGTGCATGCCTACGCGAAGGTGGGGCAGCGTCAGACCGCGCTCGGCGAATTCGACTACATCTTCTCCGATCGCCATGCCGTGAAGGTCAACGGCGGCAAGGCGGTTGACGGCGAGGGCAAGACCATCACGAGCGCGCTCGAGGGTTCCGACGTGTTCATCGTGGCCGACGCCGCGGCGGAGGGCAAGAGCTTCAAGGCCTGGACGGTTGCCGGCGATGCCGTGACGATCGAGGACCCCGCGAGCGCGGAGACGTCCTTCTATATGGGCCCCTCTGACGTTGAAGTGACCGCGACGTATTCGACCGCAACCTACACGGTGAGCTTCGACACCCAGGGTGGCAGCACGGTTGCGTCGCAGGAGGTCGAGCATGGCGCCACGGCCGCGGCGCCTGAGGCGCCCACGCGCACCGGCTACGCCTTCAAGGGCTGGTACACCGATGCGGCCTGCACGCAGGTGTTCGACTTCGCGAAGCCCATCAAGGGCGACACCACGCTGTATGCGAAGTGGGCGGGCTCGGTGACCATTTCCTTCGATTCCGCCGGCGGCAGCGCGGTCGATAACAAGGTTATCGACGAAGGTGGTTCCTTGGGTGGCCTGCCCACGACCACGCGCGAGGGCTATTTCTTCATGGGCTGGTATAACGGAGCCGACCGCGTGACGGGTTCCACCACGTTCGCGAAATCCACCACGCTCACGGCGCATTGGCAGCCGATGGCGCTGACGGTGCGGTTCTTAAGCGGCTACCAAACGCTGGGTTCGGTGCTGGTCGATTACGGCACGCCTGTTGCCAAGCCTGCCGACCCTGTTAAGACGGGCTACCTGTTCGAGGGTTGGTATACCGATTCCGCCTTCGGCACCTTGTATGACTTTAGCGACCCGGTGTACTGCTCGACGAGCCTGCAGGCGAAGTGGAAGGCGAATACGTACACGGTGGCGTTTAGCGCCAACGGCGGCAGCTCCGTGCCCGCTCAGACGGTTGAGCATGGCGCCACCGCCACCAAACCCGCCGACCCCGTGCGTGCCGGTTACGTCTTCAAGGGTTGGTACGCCGATGCGGGCTTCACGACGGCCTTCGACTTCAACAAGGCCATCACCGGCAATGTCACGCTGTATGCGAAGTGGGCGAAGCTCGTGACGGTGACGTTTGACGCCGCCGGTGGCACCGGGGTGGCGTCGCAGACGGTCGAGCAGGGTTCGAGCTTGAGCCAGCTGCCCGTCAGCCAGCGCGACGATTACGTGTTCGCTGGTTGGTACTTGGGTGATACGAGAGTAGGTGCTTGGACGACTATCAACGAAGATGTGACGCTCACGGCGCATTGGGATCAGAATGTCTATTGCGTGCAGTACTACGACAGCGATGGGGAAACCTGCCTCGACATCGATGTCGTGAACGAGGGCGCTGTGCTTGACGCGCCCAAGCCGTCTCGTGAGGGCTATTCCTTCATCGGTTGGTACACGGACAAGAGCTTGACCGAGCCGTACGACTTCAACACGCCCGTGCATAGCGACTTCAATCTGTATGCGAAATGGGAGATTGCATACAGCGACGTGAACTTCGTTGATGGCCTGGACGGCACGGTCATCGAGACTCGCCCGGTCGCCTATGGCGACACGGTGGTCGAGCCCGATTATCCTGAGCGCGATGGTTATATTTTCGACGGCTGGTACACCGATAAGGCCTGCACGCTGGAATACAACTTCGACAAGATGGTTACCGAGCCCGTGACGCTGTACGCGAAGTGGGCCGAGAAGGTGACCATCATATACAAGGCGAACGACGGCACCGAGGACAACGACACCCGCCTGATCATTCCGAAGGGGACGGTCGTGGACGGCTTCCCCGACGTCCAGCGTACGGGCTACGACTTCGCTGGCTGGTATGAGGGCGATAAGCCGGCCGCCGCCAGCAAGGCTTATGAGCAGGATACGACGCTCACGGCGCATTGGGTGCCCAAGCAGATGGTCGTCTGCTTTATGGACGGCGAGGATCTCTACGACGTCGCCGTCGTTGATTACGACTCGAAGCTTGCGCGTCCGGCCGACCTGGTGCGCACCGGTTACACGTTCGAGGGCTGGTATACCGACGAGGAGTGCACGCAGGCGTACAACTTCGCAGACCCTGTCCGGACTGATTTCGACCTGCATGCGAAGTGGAGCATCAGCACGTACACGGTGAGCTTCGCGGGCGAGGGCGTCGACATCGATCCGCAGACGGTCGTCCACGGGCAAACCGCAAAGCGCCCGGATGTTGACCCGGTCCGCGACGGGTATGCCTTCAAGGGCTGGTACGCCGATGAGGCTTGCACCATCGAGTACAGCTTCGCCACGCCGGTTGTAAGCGATGTGACCGTTTACGCGAAGTGGACGAAGGTCGAGCCGTCGCCGGGCGACGAGGGCTCCGATACGTCGAAGGCTCAGGACTCGGCGGGTGCCAAGCAGGCCGCCTCTTCGAGCAGCAAGTCGTCCGCTGCAACCTCGGATGGGACGTACGTGCTGGCCGCGGTGCTTGCGGGTGTTGCCGCTTTGGCGCTCGTCGGCTGCGGCGTGGCCGCCTGGAAGCGCCGCAAGCGGTAAGCGGGACATCGTTATAGTTGCTTAACGGTCAAGGGCCGAGGCGCACGCCTCGGCCCTCTTTGCGTTGCCTGTCTTGCCATGCCGGGGCTGCAGGGGCGGCCGGGGTGCCGGGGCGCAGTTCGCGCTTTCTGTTTTTTGGTTTGTGCGGCAAGGTTGATTCTGCTACCGGGAATATAATCTTTTAATTCATCAAGTGCACGAAAGACTGGATGCATTCTCTCTGCATTAGTGCAGGTAGAATGCTCCTTCTGAGTGGAAAGAAGATACGTATGGAATCGCTCGGCCAATCCTCAAGTGCTTTGGATTCCGCCCCCGCCGTCCCCGCCGCCCAATCGGGCTCGGCTGTCCAAGCCGCTAACCCCGAGACCGGCGGCTTCACCCGCCGTGCGTTCGCGACGGGCGCGGCGTGCGCTATCGGATCCATCTTCCTCGAGCCGGTTTTGGGCCTCGGCAACACCTTCTGGCTTCCCGGCACCGGCTCCCACGGCATCGCCGATGGTGCCTATGCCGACGAAACCAACACCGTCTCCGTCGACCCTGGCAAGTTCTGCGTCATCGTTTACGACGCCGCGGCGGGAACCTCTTCTGTGGCAAGCGGCGTGAAGGTGCACATCAAGTCGCTGTATAACAATCAGGAAGTTGAGGGCACGTCGGGCAGCGACGGGCGCATTATGTTCGACGTGGAACCGCTCGCGCGTAAGATGCACTCCGACCAGGCCGGCGACTTCATGGAGTTCGACGCCGCCATCACCGTCACCGCCGACGGGCACCGCGAAGTCAACATCCCGTGCATGCACATCATGGACGGGCTGGCCATCCAGGTTCCGACGCGCGCGCTCGACGGCAAGCCGTATTTCCGTACCCTGTCCTTCGACGACTGGGACATCCAGTACAACGAGCAGGAATTCGTGCTCTCCCCGTCCAATGATGCCAAGCACGACCTGAAGTGCGAGCTGTTCTTCCCGGCCGACGGCAGCTACACCATCAAGCCGGTCATCGGCAAGAGCGCCACGGACTCACGCGTCGGCACCGCCCTCGCCGATGCGCAGAAGGTAGAAGGCAAGGCGAACGAGTTCAAAACCGTCACCTTCACCGACCAGTTCCTGCTCACCACGCGCAGCGGCCTGGTGCTCGAGCCCGGCGACG
Source organism: bacterium (assembly GCA_963613135.1). Classification (GTDB taxonomy): domain Bacteria; phylum Actinomycetota; class Coriobacteriia; order Coriobacteriales; family Eggerthellaceae; genus Senegalimassilia. Next base: position 7,915 of record CAVDXU010000036.1, on the reverse strand, counting down.
TCGCATCCCTGGAAGTTCGCGACAGCGCTGGGAACGTCGCGTTCACCGCGGCGACCGGTTTCGGCGTCTTCCGCGCCCCGTGCGATGAGGGCTTCAAGCAGGCCAACGATACCATGTCGCCTGTCAACAGCGGTTTCTCGTCCGACTCCCAGACAAGCAGCCTTAGCGCCTCGGGGGGCGAAGGCGGCGAGGCGACCCTTCTAAACGAGGGGGGCACGGGCCTGCGCCAGGTTAAGGACCAGGTGATCACGCTGCCCGACGACAGCCATATGCTCAAGTGCTTAAGGGGCCTGCAGTTCAGCTGCTGGACCCCGGGTTTCCCCATCGTGCTGCGCTACGACCCCACCGGCCACATCATGTTCGGCCTTGACCTGGAGCTGCTTAATTACACGAACGCCCCGGACGAGTACGACGGCAACACCGCATGGCGATCTATGCCGCGCGGCAGCGTCGCCAATCAGCTTGCGCGCAAGATTCAGTTCTACAAGAATAAGTTCAATGAAACCGCCAAAATGGTGGGCAACGCCATCAACGGGAAGAAGATCACCCCGCAGGCCACCAAGGAAATCACGCTGACCATCTCGTTTCAGCTGATCGCGGAGATGAATTACGACTCCAAGGAAAAGAAGTGGGAAGGCGATTTCGGCGTCGTTCTCGGGGGCAAGGTCGGCGGCAGCTACACGCAGCCGTTTACGATCGTCTGCATCCCCATGTACGTTTGCATCGAGCTTTCGCTCGAGGTTGCCGCGAGCTTGTCGTACAACATTTCGGCCGACTGCTCGGACTTGCAAGACCCTTCCAAGCCGGTCGACAACCTTTCCCGCATTCTGTCCCGCCTGAAGTTCAACCCCGCCGGCACCGCTTCCCTCGCCTTCAACCTTGCGCTTGCGGCAACGCTCGGCGTCGGCATTCATAAGGTGCTTTCCGCCGGCGTGCGCGCCAGCGGCGGCTTGTCGTTCACCTTCGAATGGCGGCAGAATGCCGACACAGAATACAAGGGCAAGCCTGATCCGCGCTTGATTTTCGGTGCTCAGGTCGACCTTTCCGTTTTCGTGGAGGTGCTGTTCTTCAAGAAGTCGCTCAAGCTTGCGGACGGCAAGTGGCCGAAGCTCTACGACTCCGACGAGCACGGCTCGAGCACGGCCTCGCTTGCCAGCGTCGAGGCGGACTGCGCTGCCATCGAGGCTCGTTATGACTGCATGAGCGAGGGCGGGGAGTACTACATTTCCGGCGCCTCCAACGCGCGTCTTGCTGCCGATGACGTGCAGGACGATGTCGATGCGGGCGATTTCGTCATCGTTTCGGAATCCGAGCTTGCCGCGCGCGCCGAGGTTATCGTTTCAACGGGCAGGGCAGCTGCGACTGCGACTGCGACTTCCGCCGCCGGCGCTTCTCTTGCGGCCGCGACCGGCGCCGTGGGTGCTGCCGGTGACGATGCGGCTGACGCTTCTGCGGGCGACAGCGCTGGCGGGGCCGCATCCGCCGCATCCGCCGCGGCGGAGCCCCTGCGCGCCGCTGCGTTCTCAGCCGACGAGTGGACTGTTACCGCCGATAACATCGTCACGGCCGCTATGACGGAGCCTGCCGCCACGGCCGCCTATGCCGCTGACGTCGCCGACGCCGCCACGGCCGCCGCAGCTGCCGCTGTCGCCGACGGCGCGGCATCCGCCGCAGCCGCCAACGGCGACAGCGACCTCGCCGCCGCGACCGCGGTTTTGGCAGATGGGTACACCTACACCTGGACCGAGGGCCACGACGCGAAATTCGACGACCGCGCCTCCGGCGACGACGTCATCTACAAGCTGGGAAGCCGCGGAGGGGTCCTGCCGCGTCACATGGACCTGGTGGCCAAGGACGTCTTCAGCGCCTCGAAGAGCAAGCTCATCGAGGTCAACGGCACGCGCTATCTGTTCCGTATCGCGCCGGTCACCTATGACGGGAAGACGCTCGGCCGCGTCGTGTACCAGAGCATTACCGACACGGCGGCGTCGAAGCCCTTCCCGGTCGCCTTCGACGCGAGCACCATCGGGGTGGGTCGCGATTCCCTCTACGACTACGATTTCGACGTGCGCATCTCGACGAAGGATGCGCAAGACCCGCGTATCCTGCTGCTGATCATTTCCGGTGAGCGCCCGGCCGGCGACGAGACCACCATCTTCGACGCCGCCGAGGCCACGGTCGCCACCGCGGTTCGGCTCGGGCTGCGCGACGCCGCCTCGGCCGCCACGCAGGGCGCCTTCGTCACGAAGGGCAACGTTTCATGGAAATCGCCCACCTACGAGGAGACCAAGCAGTACTACGCTTTCCGCAAGCCGTATCTCGTGGTTCGCAACGACGTTTCCTCCTCCGCATATGAGCGCATAGAGTCCGACGGGTACGACCATGAGTTCGGTTTCTTCCTGGTCGATCGTGCGGACACCAAGGAAGAGCTGCTCGACATCGATCGCGTGAAGACGGGCATGAGCATCGCTCATTTCGCGTTCGGCGACAAGAGCACGACGCAGCTGCTTTCGGTGAACATGCCCACGGGCACGCATGCGATCGTTCCCGATTGCGCGCAGGCGGCGCCGAGCGACCCCTCGGCCATCTTCGCCACATTCGGCTTCACAGTCAACGATGGGTCGGGCGTGCGCTCACTCAAGCTCGTGCACGAGAAGGGCGAGGATGGCTGCAACAAGATGACCTCGGCTGTGGTGGTTCCCGTCATCGACGTCGATCCGTATGTGAAGCGCCTGAGCCCCTGGGAGAGCGCGCAGAGCCTGGTTGCGTCGGTTTCCACCGACGTCGACGTCATGGTCGCCGGTTCGCTCGCCTACCTCGCGCTGGCGACGCTGCCTTCGGTCGACGAGATCGAGAATCACGTCGGCGCCGCGTCCGGGTTCGCCACGTTCGACATTTCCTGCGTCAGCCCCGAGCAGGTGCCGCTCGGCGATTTGCATATAAGGGAGGGCCACAAGTACTGCTACTACGAGGTGAACCATTCGGGCTTGAGGGGCTACGACTACGAAGACGGGCAGGCGACGCCGCATGTGGAGGACCCCATCCGTCAAATCAAGGCGTTGGCGCTGGTGGACGGCGTGTTCACCCAATCGTTCATCTTCGCCGAGTGCGACACGGAGATCGATTCGTTCCTGGCGGTGGAGGATGCCAACGAAAAGCTGTCCACCAGCTCGTTCGTGGTGCGTCATGTGACCGAGGCGGATTCCTCGAAGGCGGACCTCTACTCGTTCGATGTGCCGTTCTTGCGCTCCATCGCCACCACCGCGGTCAGCTCGGTTGCCGCCGCGGTCGGGGCAGGGCAGGCGAATTCGTTCGCCATCACGGTCAAGAACACCGGCAACATGGTGCTCACGCAGGCGAAGCTCGAGTTCACCGACGCGGAGACGGGTAAGTTGATCGGTGACGCAGTCCTGAACTTCAAGGAAGCGAAGAACGCCCAGAACAGCGGCCTGTACGAAGACATTTATCACAGCGAAACCATGTCGGACGCGGCCAAGCGCAACATCCTGGTAGCTGAAAACGGTGATGCGGCGCTGGTCCCGGGCCAGGAGCGCACGTTCATGGTTTCCATCGACATTCCGGCGGATTGGAGCGGGAAGAGGAAGCTCACCGTCACCGCTCCTTCGGCGAGCTTGAGCTACGTCGACCCGGATTCCGGCGAGGTGACCGTCGACGGCTCCGGCGTGGCGGTGTACGGCACGACCGAGAATAACTCCGAGACCGTCGAGCTGACCATCGCGTCGGCGGTGGACAACGGCTTGGATGGCAAGACGCTTCCGGGCGATGTGACGCCGGGCGGCGATGGCGGCTCGGGCGATTCTGGTTCCGGCTCGGGCGACGGCAGCGGAAACGGTTCGGGTTCTGGCAGCGATGGCGGCGCCGGTAGCGGCAGCGGATCCGGTTCAAGCAAGGGTGCAGCTGGCGCCAAGACCGGCGACGGCGCGCTCGGATCGCTCACACCGGCGCTCGCGGCCGTGGCGGCCGCCGGTGCGGGATTCGCGGCCTACAGCGCGCGCCGTTCGCGCCTGGAGCGCGAAGCGGCCGAGGGCGCGCAAGGCGCCGACAGCGCCGGCGGCGAGGAATAGGCCGGCCTCCCCAAGGCGTAAAAGCCGAACGACGCAAACGAGGGGCGAACGCGATTCCGCGTTCGCCCCTCTTACGTTGCGCCTGATTGGATGGTTGCGGGGCGAACTTGCGCTCGCCCCGCGGGAAATCCGCGTCCTTCGTCACCTACTATGCTCGGGCAGCGCGGATGGCTGCGACGAGCTTGTCGGCTTCAAGCGGTTTGGAAATGTGAGCGTTCATGCCGGCATTCGAGCTGAGCTCGCGGTCGTCAGCGAAGGCGTTCGCGGTGACGGCGATGATCGGCACCGTCTTGGCGTCCGGGCGCTCAAGCAGGCGAATCGCGCGCGCGGCCTCGTAGCCGTCCATGATGGGCATCATCACGTCCATCAGCACCACGTCGTAGAGCCCGTTCGGCGACTGCTTGAACTTCTCGAGCGCTTCCCGGCCGTTTCGCGCAACGTCCGTCGAGATACCTTCTTGCTCGAGCATGAACAGGGCGATCTCGGTATTCAGCTCGTTGTCCTCGGCTAAAAGCACCTTCATGCCCGAAAGCGACTCGATGGATGCCGGGGCCTTGTCGCTTGAGTCGGCGCCTGCATTCGGGTCGATGTCGAAGGCGAGCTCGACGGTGAACGTGGTGCCTTCGCCCTTCGTGCTCTCAAGCTCGATGGTGCCGCCCATCTGGTCGACGATCTGCTTGGTGATCGCCAGTCCCAATCCGGTTCCGCGATAGAGCGAGCGCGAATCGGAGTCTTCCTGAGCGAATGCCTCGAAGGCGTGCGTCTGGAATTCCTCGCTCATCCCAAGGCCGTTGTCCCTGCACACGAAGCGAACGGTCACGCGGCCGTTTTCCGTGCCGATCTCCTGCGCCTCTATACGAACGCATCCGCCCGGGCGGTTGTATTTGATCGCGTTGCTTCCCAGGTTTTGCAGCACCTGCCGCACATGCAGCGAGCTTCCCAGAACGCAGCTGTGCTTAACATCGATGGCTGACGTGAGCTCGATGCCGGCGTTGTCCGCCTGCACCTGCAGCACGTCGACGACCGATTGCGCCGCCCGCTTCAGGTTGAAGGGCTTGTTCTCGAAGCGCATCTCGCCGCTTTCCAGCTTGTTCATGTCCAGCGCGCTGTTCACCAGCTCGAGCAGAAAGCTCGACGCTTCCCACATCTTGCTGCGGCATTCGGCCTGCTTCTGCGTGTCCTCGGCATAGTGGTCGCCGATTGCCAGCATGCCGCGGATGCCGTTGATGGGCGTGCGCACGTCGTGGCTCATGCGGCGCAGGAAGTCCGTCTTGGCCGCGTTGGCGCGCTCGAGGCTTTCCGTGTACTCGCGCTCTCGGCGCAGCCTGGAGTTCTGCACGTTGGCGCGCACGACCAGCGTCGCCAGGACGATCATGGCGTAAAGGATGACGCCGACGGCCAAAAGCGTGTTGCGCTGCGCCATCACCTGCGATTCGGGGAAGATCACGAACAGGTCGTAGCCGTTGGTGGTGGTGGACAGCCCGTAACAGGGGGCGCCGTCGAAGGAGCCCTTCACAAGCCCGCCGGTGGCGTGGTCGGTTGCCAGGTTGAGCTTCTCGTCGAAGGAGCTGCGCGTGAAATCCGACACGCTGGCGACATTCGTCGCGAGCACTGCATCGCTGTCGGCGACCACCACGGCACCGTTCATGCTGAAGACGTAGTTGTCGAACATGGCGCCGAACATGGCCTGCCCGCTGTTCACGTCTCCACGCTCGACGTGCTTCACGCCGACGAGGACGCCCCCTTCAAGCGTCGAGGTGCTGAAAGCCGCATAGTCGTAGGACTCGTCTTGCGCGGTGATGCGCGAAAGGTAGCTGTTGGAAGGATGCGCGACCAGGTGCTCGAGGTTGTCGCTGCCCGTTATCGTGCCTGCGACGGCTTCGATGACTTTCTGGTCTCCCGCGGTGCGCACGATCTTGCGGTCGGCGTCGATGAGGAACACCGAGTCGAGGTTCATGTAGCCGAGGTATTGCTCGATGGCGTCGGCGTCGGCGTTCGCGTCGCTGGTGAGGTCGAAGCGGTTTTCGAACTCCTTGAGCTTCTCCCACACGGAGGTGGCGCTCTTGGTTTTTGAGCTGGAGATGCTCTCTTCGTTGCGCTGCACGCTTTGCCGCGCGAATGCGATGGTGTCCTGGGCAACCTCCGACGCCTCGTCCACGGCTCGATCGCTTAAGACCACGTACGCGATCGCGAACAACACGATGCCGACGGCAAGGCAGATGGCGCCGGCGGTGACGCTGCTCAACTTGTTCTTGCGTGCGGGCGTGGGGGTCGCGGCTGCAGCGGGTGTCTGGGCGTCTGCGGAGGACGTTGCCTTGCCGGACGGGGTGGTGGGTGCCTGGTTGCCAGCCGGGGTGGTGGCCGCCGCTGCATTGGCGGTTTCGAAATTACTGCTCATTGTTTACCCCCCCGTGACCATATCGGGATCAAGCCCGTAGCCAGCCACGATGCGCGCCACGGTTCCGTCGGAAAGCAGGTCATCGAGCACGCCGTCGAGCGCCTTGACGAGCTGCGTGTTCGAATAGTTCTTGTCGAAAGCCACGCCGATTTGCGTCGCGTAGAAGCCCTCGGGCAGCAGGGAGAGCATGCCGTCGGACGACTCGACGAGCGCGCTCATGGGGCCGACGTGCCCGCTGGTCGCATCGGCGCAGCCCAGGCGCAGGGCGGAGACGGTTTCGTTCATCGTCGAGTAGGTCAGCACGTTGGACGCCTGCGGGACGACATCGCCGCCGTGGCTTACCCAGGCTTCCTCGCTTTTGGTGGTTGCCTCCACGGCAACGCGCTTGCCGGCAAGCTGGTCAAGCGAGGTGATGCCGCTGTCCGAGCGCACGACCGCCGCCTGGTAGCTGTTCATGTACGGGCCGGCCCACAGGTACTTGTCCGTGCGGCCGGTCATGCTGTAGCACGACCAGATGCAGTCGATGTCGCCCGATGCGAGCAGCTCGTTCTTCTTCTCCCAGGAAATTCCGATGAATTCGGGCGTGTAGCCCAGGCGATTGCATGCCTCCACCGCGATCTCGTAATCGGCGCCGGTGACCTGGCCGTTGTCGTCGTAGTAGGTATAGGGCTCGTAGATGTCGATGCCGATTTTCAGCACCGGCTTATCCGAGCCTGAAGTCGTGTTTTGCGCCGGATTGGCAGAGCATCCGAGGGCGAAAAGGCCGACGATGACGATGCATGCGATGGCCGCGAAACGCTTCATTGGCGGGCACGCTCCTTAACTCCGGGATATACGGGTCGAAAATTTTAGGTGATTCTACCAAGACATCGGCTGGCTATCCGCAAGAACCCGTTCGTTTCAACTGGGTTAACAAGTAAGACCATAATTCGGGTTTCGCGCCCGCCCAGACGCTCGCGCGGGGCAAGACTATTGCTTGCGCCCGCTTTGCCGCCTCGTCGCCAGACGGCCCTTGCCGACGGCTGCGCCCGCGGCGGCGAAAAGGCCGGCGATGAGCGCGAGGCCCGCAGCGTCGCGGGTGCCATCGCCGGTGGCGGGGGACGCTTTACCGGCTTTTCCGGCGGCCACCGTGCTCGCGGCGGCCTTCGTCGGCTCGGGCTTGGCCCCGGCATCCGGCTCCTGCCCAGGCTGCGGCGCCGGCTCAGGCTGGGGCGCAGGGTCGGGCTCGGGCTCGGGCTCGGGATCAGGCGTCGGGTCGGCCTTGCTTCCCGCGTGCGTCTCGAACGCCAGCGCCGAAGCCGCCGAGGAGACCTCGTCGGGTGACGGCGTCGTGTTCGCCAGCGAGTTATGGTAGTCGCCGGCCGCGGCCAGCAGCTTCTCGGCGGCGGCGATCGAGGCCGAGGCCGCATCGTATTCGGCCTGCGTCATCCAC
>CAVDXU010000035.1:0-22900 GCA_963613135.1 bacterium | reverse complement strand
GCTGCTGTGGCTCGGCGCGGTCGTCGTGGGCGCCATCGTGCCCCTGGCCTGCGTGTTCTTCGCCAAGAAGAAGGGCGACGCCGCCAGCTGGAAGGCCCTCGGTGCGGTGGCCGTCGTGGCGGCGCTCGCCGGCGCGATCATGCTGCGCGTGGCCTTCTACAACATGGGCCTGTCCGTGTTCATGTTCTACTAGGCCGTTAGGCAACCGGTGCCCCGCCGTCGGAACCCCTCCCCGGCGGCGGGGCACCGCAACTGAATAACCCCTCGAGCGGCCCCTTCCGCTTGGAGGCTTCCCTTCCCCCAAACCCCCTTGCAAACGGGAAAGCCTTCAAGCGGAGGGGGCCGTCTTGCGTCCTGAGGTGCGCAGCGCAGCTTCGCCGCGGGCTTATCGCTCGCGAGCTCGCTAAACGCATCGGACAGTCCGCTGAGCTGTCCAGCAAGTAAACGGAAACGGGAAAGCCTTCAAGCGGAGGGGTGCCTTGCGTCCCGGGCCTCCCGTGCCATTCGGCGCCGTCTCATCACGTGTCGTTGCCTGTCTGCAAGTTCTTGCATTTCGCTGCCTTCTGCCGTATGCTTGGCGTAATGCAAATGCAATACGGAAAGGGCTTCTCATGGACGCTGCCGCGGAGAATAGAATGCCCGTCGCTATGAGGCTTCCCCGCTCCGAGGTCGAGGCGGTTGCCGCATATGCTCGCGAAAACAGGATTACCAAGACCGATGCGTTCCTTCATTTCCTGAGGCTTGGTTTGAATAGCGACCGGGAAACCCGCGACGACGCGCGGCTCGCTGAAATCGAGCGCCTTCTTGAGGAGGTCCTCGACAAAGTAAGCGAACCTCGGGGGCTCGATCCATGGGTCGTAAACGAGGCAATCCGCGAAGAAGCGCGCAAATTCCCGGCCATCTGCAAGGTTATTCTTTTTGGATCGTTCGCGCGGGGCGATGCGACTTCGAAAAGCGACATCGACCTTCGCCTAGTCCTCGATCGGTCGTTTCCCTTCAGCCTTTACGATCTTGCCCGCTTCCAGAAAAGCCTCGCCAAAGCGACGGGGCGCGAGGTCGATGCGGTGACTTCCGATGTCATCAAGAACGAGAATCTTGCCCGCGCCATCGAGTCGGAGGGGGTTGTGATCTATGAGCGCTAAAGGGAACGACCTGTTGCGAATTCAGGAGATTTACGACGTGGTTACCTTGACGTTGGCGCAGGTGGAAGAGCTTGAAATGACGTGGGATCGGTTTGTGTCGCCGGAATCGGTTGAAGATGAGCTTATTGCGGAGGGTTTCGCAAACAGGGTGTTTCGGGTGACCGAGGAGGGTGGCAAGCTGTCAGAGCTGTTCTCTGGGTATGGTTTCGAGTTGAGGGAAATGAGCGGTCTGCGCAACCGACTCGCCCATGCGTACGGGACGGTTGATATGGGAATCGTCTGGGATGTCCTTCAGGTCGAATTCCCGAAGCTGCGCGAAGGCTGCGAGCGATATTGCGGGGACAGGGGCATTTCCCTAACGACGACCTGGGGATAACTTATTGCTGCGCGCTGCGAGCTGCGTCCGACGCCCGACGCCCTGCGCGGTGACGAATCTTGGTGACGAAGGGGCACTCCTAATGTCACCTTTGCCGAACGGGGCCGCCATACGGATCGATCGGTCCGCTGGGCTGTTGTCAAGCACGGGTGAGCGGTGCAGTGTTTAAAATGCTGCATTTCGTAGAAATTCCCGCTAGAGAAATTCCGCATTTCGTCGATAATCCAATAGAATAAATTTTGCATTCCGTAGGAACTATGGCGAAATGCCAGATGGATGGTGCTGTATGCTGGAGCGAAAAATTACGGCTAAGCTTGAAGAGTGGAAATCGCTTGCGCACGAGAAGGCTCTGCTCGTCGTCGGTGCGCGACAGGTGGGCAAAAGCTTCGCTATCCGCGAATTCGGCAAGGCGAATTACGGGTGCTTCATCGAGATCAATCTGTTCGAGGATAGCCGCGCTTGCGAGGCCTTGCGGGCGGCTTCCGATGCCGGCGACTTCATCTCGCGCATAACCGTGCTGTCCGGACAAGCCATCGTTCCCGGCGACACGCTCGTGTTCATCGACGAAATCCAAGAAGCTCCCGACATCGTGACCATGGCGAAGTTCCTGGTGCAGGACGGTCGCTGCCGGTGGGCATTTTCCGGCTCCATGCTGGGCACGGAGTTCAAAGGCGTGCGTTCGTATCCGGTCGGCTCGGTGCACGAGTTGGCCATGCACCCGCTTGACTTCGAGGAATTCTGCTGGGCCTGCGGCGTCGCCCCTGAAACGCTTGAAGTTGTGCGTGACTGCTGCCGATGCGAAAAGCCCGTTGCGGACTACATCCACGAGGCGCTCATGGTGAACTTCCGCACGTACCTTGTGTCGGGCGGCATGCCCGAGGCGGTGTGCCGACTCATAGACTCCGATGGTGACCTTGCCTCCGTTCGTCAGGTGCTCGAGGGCCTGAACAGGCAGTATCGCCGAGACATAGCGAAATACGCTGGGACGCGGGCGTTGCAGGCGCAAAGCATCTTCGATCAACTGCCCGTGCAGCTTGAGGGCGACACGCGGCGCTTCGTACTGAACTCCATCGACCCGCAGGCGCGGTTCGAGAAGTATCAGCGCGATTTCGTGTGGCTGACGAATGCAGGCGTGGCGCTGAAGACCGACCTGGTGGACGAGCCGAAGTCACCGCTGCTGAAAACGGCGAACCCCATGAAATTCAAGCTGTACCAGTCCGACACGGGCATGCTGATGGCGCGCTATCCCATTTCCGTGGCGCAGGCGGCGTATTTGGACGAGAAGGACCCGAACCTCGGCGGCGTGTACGAGAACGCGGTGGCTCAGCAGCTGATAGCGCAGGATCACCGGCTGTACTACTACCAAACGCGCAAGCGCGGCGAGGTGGATTTTGTGGTTGACGCGGGCAACGGCAAAGCGGTGCCTATCGAGGTGAAATCCGGGCGCTATTACCATGCCCACGCCGCGCTCGACCATGTGCTGGAAACTGAAGGATACAACGCTGACCTGGGCATCGTCTTGTCGCGTGGCAACGTTGAGCGCCGTGGCAAAGTCCTCTACCTGCCCCTGTACGCGCTGCCTTTCCTGTCGCTGTACCTGGAAGCTCCCATTCCAAAAGGCTTCAAACTGCAGGTGCGCAAGGTGTAGCTGCGCGAGCGCCTGGTGTATGCCAAATGGTTTGAGGATAGGTATTGCAATGGCAGAAAGAATGTGATTGACTTCGAGCTATAAACATATAACCATAAAGTAATGGTTATTGATGCGGGTTTGCGTCAATGCAAAGGGGGCGGTGTCGTGATAGAGAAGGGGCTTGTTGAGCGCATGTGCGCCTACAACAAAGCTATAAGCGAGCCGAATCGCATGAAGATGATTAAGATCTTGGGCTCGCATGCGGCGAATTCTCTGAACGTGAGCGACATCGCCGCCATTTTGGGTATTTCGCAACCGGCGGCCACGAAGCACTTGAAGGTGATGGAGTCGGTGGGCCTGTTTACGCGCAAGCGCGAGGGCGCAAGTGTGTATTACGCGCTGCACCGCGAGGCGCTTGACGAATACCGTGCGCTGCTCGACTACGCGTTCGAGCATGCGTATTCGCCCTGCACAAACGGCTACGACTGCTCAACCTGCCCGAACGCCGATACCTGTTCGTAGCAATCCTTTTCGCATGCGTTTCGGACAGCAGGTTCTTGTGCAGCAACTATAACCATATACGCATATGGTTATACAAATAGAAGCAACGTCAAAGGACAGAAAGGGGACACCATGAAAAACCTTGACGTGAACGTTGATGGCGAGCGACTGTCGTTCGCCGCGAAGCTGGGCTATGTGGCGCTCGGCTTCCTGCTTGGCGTGGTCGGCGTGCTTATCGACTGGGCCATTGGGCACCGCAAGAAGATGATGGAATGCTCGGCAGAGGCTATCTACCTGGGTATTTGGGGTGCGGCGCTCAACGTGGTGGTGCAGTTCGCCATTGTCGCCGCGGGCGCGGCCGACCCGGCCGTGTTCGCGTACAGCATCATCGGCTCGCAGATTACCGGTTGGTCCATCTTTTGGCTGGTGGTGGCGATCTGCTTCCTCATCCTGTCCAGCATGTGGATTTACGGCATGGCGTACAAGCAAACGCGCACCGAAAAGGCCATGGTGTTCCCGGGCGACGATTGGATCAAGCCTGGCGAGAAGCATCTGCGCTACGATTCCGGCATCACCATCGACGCGCCGGCCGAGCGCGTGTGGGCGCAGGTGAAGCAGTCGGGCCAGACGCAGGCGGGCTGGTACAGCTTCGACTGGCTGGAGCGCCTGTTCACGTTCGACATCCACAACCACTACGACATCCATCCCGAGTGGCAAAACCTCAAGCCTGGCGACTTCCAGTGGTTCCATCAGGCGCCGCTTTCCATTGGCGAATGGGTGACGTGGGTGTCCGACGAGCCGCCGTACGGCTGGGCGTCGCATTCCGACACGCGCACCGACCCGGGCTACAAAAATCCCGGCCCCAACCAAGAAAAGGCGCTGAAGCTGTGGTTCAAGTACTTCTGCTGGACGTGGAACTGGCTGGTGGTGCCGCTTGACGGGAACCGCTGCCGCCTGATCTGGCGCTGCGATTGCACGTTCGCGCGCTATCACCGCCTGAACAAGTACTTCGTCGTGTTCATTTTGGGCACCGCATCCATTGTGATGGGCCGTCGCTTCATGGACGTAATGAAGGACCTGTGCGAAGGCCGTTTTACATATCCGGAAAGCAAACGCTAAGCGAAATCTCGCGCATGGCGCAATGGGGTGCGCTGCGTGCGGAACCTACTGTCAAGGAGGACTATCATGAAAAGCCATTTCGAAACCATTGTGCTGGGCGCGGGTGCGGCTGGCATGAATTGCTGCCTTGAGCTGCAGAAAGAGGGGCGCGAGTACCTGCTGGTAAGCCCGAACATCGGCGGACGCATCTGCAACGACGAGCAGCGCCACATGAACTACGGAGCCGTGTTCTACTTCGGCACCTACAAATATATGCTGGCGTCGGGGCTGTTGCAGGGCACGGTGGACGTGCTGCCGAAGCTGTCGATGGGCCAGTGCCACCACGACAACGGCAAGTCCTACGAGCCGGTGTCGCTGACCACGGTGTCCGACGCGCCGTCGCTGTTCAGCTACATGAAGTGGATGCGCGACACGTTCATCCCGCGCTACGCCGCCTTCAAAGACAACTGCTGCACCATGGAGGTGTCGGCCGCGCTGGAACTCGATCCCATGATCAAGCAGCTCTACACCGAGTCGGCCGAGCACTTCATCGAGCGCATGCATTTCGGGCCCATCTGTCATGACCTGATCAGCATGTTCGCGCATGCGTGCACGGGCACGAGAATCCGCGACCTCACGGCGCTTGACTACCTGAACACCGTGCAGCCGCTCACCATGAAGATCGTGGGCGTGCCGCCGCTGAACCTCTTATTCGATTTGAAGCGCTTCGATTTCGACTCCGAAGGCGTGAAGGCGCGTTTGGCATCGGGGTCGGGCGAGGTGCTCATCGGCGAGGCTGAGCGCGTGGCGCGTGCGGAAGGCGGCTGGCTGGCGCAGGTGGGCGACCGAGAGTTGACCTGCGAGAACCTGGTTCTGGCAACGCCGGCGCACATCACGGCGCAGCTTTTGGCCGAGGGCACCGATCTGCCGGCGCTCGACATCCGCCGTGCTTCGCAGCTGACGGGCTACCTCATCCGCGGCAAGGCCCGTCCGGAGTACGCCGGGCACACCGTGCACCTATTCGACGACACCATCCCCATCATCTACATTGCCAAGCGCTTGGACGGCGACTACGAGATTTTCACGGAAGTGGACTTCGAGGAAGATCGCAAGCTCGACAAGTACTTCGAGCAGTGGGAGGTCATCGGCAAGAAGTACTGGGAGTACGCGCTGTACACCGCCGCGCACGAGGCGCTGCCGCAAAACCTGGCGCCGGGCCTGATCATGGCCGGTGACGTGAACGGCCTGGGCATGGAGCCCGCCGCCATCTCCGGCATCTACGCCGCCAACAAGATTCTGGGCAAGACGGTGGACTAGCGAGATCGCCAGTCGAAGCTGCGCACGAGCTTCGTTGCTTTGGGTAAGCCGAGGCGACGGAGCGCTCGAAAGGGGGATGAGATGACCGAAGAGGCTATGGTCGACCGTAAAGGGGAAACGGTAGAGGGTCTTCCCTGCTCTTACGACAACATAGATGAGCAGGGGGGCGTGCGTTACCTCGACGAACAGCGCCTTCGTCGAAAAGAACAGCTCGATAAGTCGGTGTTCGAGAATCATCCGCACGGCATGGGCGTGAAAGATGCGTTTTGGCCGCGCTTTTCCACGCGACCGTGGAATTTTCCTGCGTACGCCAAGGCGTTTCATCTTATGAAGGAAAAGCTGTGGTGGACCGACGACCCCGAGTCGCTTCGTGGCAAGGTGTTGCGCAGTGTCCTTATGATGAACGATCCCGATAAGGGACATACGGGCGGCACCCTGTACAACTTGAATGTGGACATTGACCTGTCTGATAAGCAGGGGAGCGTCATTGTCCCGTTCGACCTGGTGAAGCATGCTATAGAGAAGGCTGATTACATCGGCGCGATGGAGAAGTGCCTATGTCGCGAGGCGAATGGCTGTAAGCATTATCCGCATGATTTGGCGTGCTTGTTTCTGGGCAAAAGCGGGCGCATGGTGGTTAAGCACGGCATTGCCCACGAGGCGACGAAGGAAGAGGCGCTAGCTCGTGTTGAAAAGGCGGCTGATCTGGGGCTTGCTTGCATGTCGCTGTGGGTTGAGGTCGAGCAGCTTGTGTGGGGCCTTCGTAACGACCAGATGTCTGACATGGTTGAGATCTGCTTTTGCTGCCCGTGCTGCTGCACGGCCATGAACCTGTGCAAGTCGACTACGCGCGATATCCGCCGTCGGTTCACGCCGTCTGGATTTACGGCCACGATTGACCACGATAAGTGCATCGGGTGTAAGAAATGCGCCGAAACCATCTGCCCTCAAGATGCGTTGCAGTTTCGCGCAAACGACGGCAAGGCCGTGGTGAATCAAGAGGCTTGCTTCGGTTGCGGGTATTGCAAGCTGGCGTGCCCGACGGATGCCATTTCCATCAAGCAGACCATGCCCATGAGGGAAGACATGCACGAGTATTTTCTGAAGGAGTCTCGTTTGGACTTGGCGGTCGATGGTCACCCCGGAGCAGGAGCTAAGGGAAAAGCCGGAAGATGTTCAGCACGCTGAAACTCCGACTTCATCTGCTACGACGGAAGCAAGGCCGTCATCCATTTCAACACCAAGGACAACACGACTATCGCCGAAATCACCCGCGCGGCAAGTTGGTCATCAAAGTCGAGTGACGGTGGGCGAGATGCATTCCGGCCTCGTCCCTGATCTTGGTATGACGGCGCGAGCTTTATGTGCGAGCGAGCCGGCTAGTCATGCTTGTCAGCGCGTCCCTAAGCCCACTCGAAACTGCCCGTGCCGGCGCCCAGCTCGAAGTGGAGCTTGGTGATGCTTAAGTCTATGTCGGTGTAAGAGCCCAGACCCGTTGTTGCCTTCACGCGGGCCCCTTCCGCATCCGCACTGTCGTCAAGCAGCTCGAAGCGGAACTTCTGCTGGTTCACGGCCGTCGGAGCGAGCAGCGAGAACTCGATGCCGCGGGCGAACCACGCGGGCGGCTCGCTGATGGGCTCGTCGGTGTACTGGCGCACGGAATGACGCTGGCGAATTGCCTCTTCATCGGTGATCATCGTCTGCTTTCGATTTCCTTGTTCTCTGGATGTTCGGCTGCTCAGGGCAGCTCTATCACGTGGGGTTTCACGTCCGGGTCGTGGTTCGCGATGGATTCGATACACTCTGGCGAAAGGCTCTGCTCGCGTATCCACGCCAGCGAGCGCCTCTGCTGCTCGCGGTCCGAGGCGATGCCCGGCAGGATCATCTCCCGCCAGGAGCGCGTCGCGTACCCGCCGTCGGAGAACAGCAGGGCGAAGCGTCCGTCGGCCCCCGTGACCTTCACGGCGAAGAGCCCCTCGGCATGCCCGGGGATGTTCACGAGCAGCATGCTCCCGTCACCGAACAGGTCGTAGGACTTGCCGGCCGGGCCCTCGGTTCCTGTCCACTCGAAGGTTTCCAAGCCTGCGTCGGCCCACCAGCGCCTCTTGTAGCGCACGGCGTTGTTGGGAAACTTTTCCGCAAATGCCAGCTCGTCGGCCGATGCCAGTATCCGGCGCGCGCCCCGCACCTCCGACAGTCCGTTGGCGTGATCGCAGTCCAGGTGCGTGAGCAGCACGCAGTCGATGTCGGACGGCGCGATACCGCGCTGCGCGAGCTGTTCTCCGACGGTCTGCCCGCACTCGACGACGCCCTGGTTGGTCTTGTAAAGCAGAGCGGAGCCCAGCGAGGTGATCTGCGCCTTCGCGTCGAACGTGCCCCGCGGGCTCATGGCGCGCTCCCAACCGGTATCTATCAGGACAAGTCCCTTGGGGTGCTCGACGAGGTAGGCCGATACGGGCAGCCAAACTCGGTCGCTCTTCTTGCCGAGCACGCCCGACGCCTTGATGAGGCTGCAGCCCTCGCCCCCGAACGGCAGGTATTTCGACACGCACACGCGCCCGCAGTGCAGGACGTGGATCTTGATGCGGCCGGCGGGCATCTTCTGGCATGCCGCGAATTCTTGGAGCAGCTTGGCGGATTCTTCTTCTTTCGAGTTCATGAGATCCCTCCCGCGCAGCGACACGCTGCGGTTCGTCTGTTCAAACACTTGGACAGAACCGTTATAGCATTACCGCCTCGGGTTTTCAGCATCCGTAAAGAAATGCGAAACGGATGGGGCGTTTCATTTGTCGGCAGGTAGGGCATCTCGGGCCGCGGGCGGTTCAAGTCCGCGCTCGTTTGCTAGATGCAGACACGGGGCTATTCGATGCGGGTGCTCAGGCTAGCTGTCCGAATGCGTGGCTAGGGTTGGGTATGCCCCTGTGTCGGCTGGGATTGAAAGTTTCAGTGGTTGATTGGCCGAGGATTGGCGAAACGCGAAAGTTGCGGGGTGGTGCGCAGCTCTGAGGGTCGAAAATTGCCAAGAAATTGGAATCGGGGGGAAAGAATCTGGGCATTCGAGGTGCGACGAGGATTCACAAAATGATAGAGCCTTGCCCTGAACAGGGGTTTCTCTTGAAAGCCGGGTTTAGCTGTTTCCAGGGGGACGGCCTGCGAGGGAGAAATCGGGCTACAAAGGGTCAATATTTCCCCTCGATCGCGATTTTTTGGCAGAATTCGCTCAATTTACGTGCTCGGCATGCCGCTGGAGCCGGGATCCCTTTGTCGTCCCGGCCACGCGGGCGCGTCCGCCCCGTCATCGGCCTCGGACGCGTGCACGTCGTCGCCGTCGTCCGCTCCGTCATCGGCCTCGGAGAGATGACCGCAGCAGCCTGCAAGCCCACGAGCCGCTCTGAAGGATTGCGCGTAAGGACAGCGGCCACCACCATAGGAAAAAGCTATGGACAACGCAAGGAAGCTTGTATTTTACGATTGGCAATCGCTCAAGTAGGATGCTCCTGTCACAAAGCGAACCACGAAGGAGATTCCCTATGAGCACTATCCATGCACCGCAGCGTTACGACATCGTAGGCAGCTTCCTGCGTCCGGCGTATCTGCGCCAGGCGCGCGCCGCGTTCGAGCGCGGCGAGCTTTCCGCCGAGGAGCTGAAGGCAACCGAGGACAAGGCCATCTTGGATCTGATCGCCAAGGAGAAGGCCGCCGGCCTGCACGTGATCACCGACGGCGAGTTCCGTCGTCTGACCTGGCACCTCGACTTCATGTGGAGCATCACGGGCGTCGCGCGTGTGAAGTCCGAAACCGGCAACACCACCTTCGAGGGCGAGGCCGCGGCCATCGACGACGTCGCCATT
Organism: bacterium; assembly: GCA_963613135.1. Lineage (GTDB taxonomy): Bacteria > Actinomycetota > Coriobacteriia > Coriobacteriales > Eggerthellaceae > Senegalimassilia. The sequence goes on along the minus strand of CAVDXU010000035.1, from coordinate 12,985 downwards.
GAGGGCAAGCTTTCCGTCGAGAACCACCCGTTCATCGACCACTTCCGCTTCGTCAAGGCGCAGGAGGACGAGAACACGGTGGCGAAGCTGACCATCCCCGCCCCGGGCCAGTTCTACGCCCTGTTCACCGGCGCCGAGCAACTGGAGAACACGCTTAAGCATTACGGAACCGTCGAGGCCTTCGCCGACGACGTGGTTGCCGCTTATTCCCAGTTCGTGGCCGACTTCTACGCCGCGGGCGGCCGCAACCTGCAGTTGGATGACTGCACGTGGGGCGGCTTCGTCAACCCTGAGAAGGCACGCCAGCTGACCGGCCTGGCCACTGACGAGGAGCTTGACGCCTACATGAGCCTGCTCGTCTCCATCAACAACCGCGTGATCGCCTCTGCCCCGGCTGACGACCTGGTCATCAACACGCATGTGTGCCGCGGCAACTATCACTCTACCTACTTCTCGTCGGGCGCGTACGACACGGTGGCGAACCCCCTGTTCAGCACGCAGGACGTCGATGCGTTCTACCTGGAGTTCGACGACGAGCGCTCTGGCGGGTTCGAGCCGCTTTCGCAGGTGGCCCCCGGCAAGAAGGTGGTGCTGGGCCTCATCACCACCAAGCGCCCCGAGTTAGAGGATAAGGCGGCCGTGATCGCCCGCATCCATGAGGCCGAGAAATACGTGCCGCTTGAGAACCTGTACCTGTCCCCGCAGTGCGGTTTCGCCAGCTGCGAGGTGGGCAACAAGCTTACCGAAGAACAGCAATGGGCCAAGGTCGCCCTCGTGCGCGAGATCGCCGAAGAGGTGTGGGGCAAGTAATCCTAGTACGCAGTTAGAATTTTCGAGCCGGGTGGCGGGAAGCCCCCCGGCTCTTTTTGGTAACAAAGGGATACTCCGGTGACAAAGGCACACGCCAAATGTCACCTTGCCCGAACAGGGCCGCGGTTGACGAAGGGATTGCCCGCAAAAATTGCAAGCCTCCCGCTACAGTACGAACACGCTGGCGCCCGTCATGAAGAATACGGCGCGCAAGCAGATGGCGCCCGCAACCGCGCTTGCCGCGATGGCCGCGCCCCATACCTTCCAGTCGCCTCTCTTCTTTCCGCACACGGCGAACGCCACGGCCGCTAGGGCCAGCACGATGGCGATAACCGTCGCCAGCATGGCGTCGCCTGCAAACGGGCTGAAATCGGCCGCAGTGGGAACCACGCTGTTGGGGTGGTTCGTCTGGAAGTAGAACCCGTAGCTGCGAATGCCGGATGTGCCTGCGGCCATGGCGGCCACGAACGCCACCGTGGTCGCCGCGTTAACGCCGCTTGCCACCAGCGCCGGCAAGCTCGCCCGCGCCGCAGCATCGCCTTCGCCAACAACGCCGCAGATGAGCGCGAACGTACCCACGCCCATGGGAAGGGCGGCGCCCACCAGCGACAGCACCTGCAACGCGGAATTCCAGGTGGGTCGTGCGGCCATCATGTACGAATGCCCGGCAACCATCACCAGCGCCGCGGCCACCACGATGGAGGCCACGCATGCCCAAGCGGGGACTTTCGCGCTGCGGCGCACGAACACGAACAGCACCACCATCATGGCGAACATAAGCACCACGCCGATAAGCTCTTGGGTGATGCCGCTGGTCAGGTGCCCGAAGCCGTTGAAGATGCGCTCCCAATGCTGCAGGTGGAAGAACACCGCGATGCCACCTATCGCCATCAATGCCAGCGACGTAACCAATGCCGGCAACTGCGCCTTGCCGCCCACGTTGCGCAGCGCGGCCGCGGCCTGCGTGCCGAACAGTCCCGCAGACCACGCGATGAACGTGCTGAACAGGATCAAAGGCCATTGCAGTTCCATGTTATTCGCCTCCCTGCCACGTGCTCTTGCGAAGGATATACATAAACGACGGGTCATTGCCCACGTTGGGCAGGTGATATACCTGATCGTCGCTGAATTCCTCGCACCATTCGGCCACAGTCGTGCGGTTCTTGGTCATCTCATCGTAAGATGCGCCTTCCCAGGTTCCCGTGTGGTCCGCGTCGGTGCCGGGCTCCCATTTCGTCGAAAGGTTGTAGGATTCAAACGACTTCACGCCCTTTTCCGCGTCGCCGAAGAAGCGCGCATGCCCGCCGCAGTTGATGACGCATTGGGGCAGCTCGCCCTGCGCCACGCGCTGCTCGCACAGCGTGCACTTCTCGACCACAAGCTCCTCCTCGTTCAAATAGCGAACGCCATACGGGCAGGCCATGGCGCAGAACTGGCAGCCGATGCACTTGGATTTGTCCACCTGCACCGTTCCGTCCGGCAGTTTGTGGCTGGCCTGCGTCGGGCACACCGCCACGCACGCGGGGTTCTCGCAGTGCTGGCATCCGACGGGCAGCCAGTACGTCTCCACATCGGGAGAGACCGCGCCTTCGTATTTCGGGTTCGGTCCGATGCGCAGAATCTTGTTCCAGTAATTGCCGATGGGAACGTTGTTCGCCATCTTGCACGCGGTGACGCAGGCCATGCAGCCGACGCAACGGTCAAGGTCGGTGACGATAGCATATTGAGTCATCGTTTACTCCTCCCCTCGGGAATCGGGGTCGGCCTGGAGCTTGTCCACGCCGGCCTTCCACTTCTTTAGGCGCGGATCGCTGGCGTCGTGGATGATCTCGGTGCCGTCGGGCCCGCAGGGCACGGGATTGCCGAAGGGGCTGTTCTCCGGCGTGGCCTTGTAGATTTTCACCAGCTGGCCGCGCAGTTGCGACGAGCCGCACAAGTAGTCCTGCGCGTGGGGATCCAGGATGCACTCGATACCGCACAGGTCGAAGCCCTTCGTGGCGCACTCAAGCTCGGGGAACCACCAGGAATGCTCGCAATTGATGACCCCCGGTTTCACGCCATGGCACAGGTCGGCCGTCTGGCGAACTTTACCCACGGGGCTTTCGATCCACACCCAGTCGCCCTGTTCGATACCGAGATCCTTCGCGTCGTGGGGGTTGATCTCGCAGCGCGGCGCCGGCCAGATCTCGCGGCACCAGGGCAGCTGTCGATGTTCGTTATGGAAGTACACCGGGATACGGCGGCCGGTGGTCATGACGAACGGGTACTCCTTGTAGATCTCGGGCGTGGAAACCGGCGAAATGGGTGGCTCGCGGTAGGATGGCAGCGCCGTGAACCCATGCGTTTCCTCGGGAACCACCGACTCCCAGATGGTCGACCACAGTTCGGCCTTCATGGTGGGCAGGCCGAAACCGGGTACTCCCTCTGCCTTGCCGGCCGTTTGCGCCGACTGGCCGTTGCGCAGGTAGCCCATCGAATAGCGCTTGTAGTTGCCCCATTCCTGCGGGTAGATCTCCTTGGCGTACCACCAGCCGTGCTCTTGGAATTTCTTCTCGAAGTCGTCCCAATCCTTGAACGACAAATCGCAACCCTTGCCGGGCTTTATGGTGCGAACATGCTTGTCCAGCGCCTCCTTGAAGTCGCGCTCGAACGCGTCGCCGCCGTCGGAGGTGTCCCAGCAGTTCTGGCCGCCCGCCTTCATGATGCCCATTTCGATGTCCCAGTCGCCCTTGCAGTCAGCCGGCGGCTCGATGCACTGGCAGTTCGCGCCCAGGCCGCCATGCGCACCTTGCGCGCCGCGCAGCCAGCCGGGCACCTCCATCCAGTGCAGGCACGGCATGACGATGTCGGCCGCGTGCGCCTGCGGGGTGTCCCATAGGTCCCACACCACGGTGAAGTCCATCTGGCACCAGGCGTTCCACGAATCGATGGCGTTGCCCTGGTTCATGAAGTCGCCGCCGCCGCAGAAGCCGCCCTTGATGGGGTAGGGGTCGCCGGTCAGCGCGGCGTCAACGGAGGACGTGGTATCGATCCATACGTCCCACCAGGCCGTTAGCGGGAACTTTTTCACGCCCACGGCGTCCTTGCGGATTTCCATGGTAGGGGCGTCGTCGGTGGCGGAGTAGGCCTTGTGCGGGTTCTTCATCCACTTGTTGCGATACGGCAGGTTCGAGCTGTTCCAGTTGTGGCGCGTGTAGGCGCGATTGCCGCCGGGCACATCGTAGTTGCCCGAGCACATCATCAGGATGAAGATGGCGCGGAATGTTTGCGACGGGTTGCCCGTCTGCTCGGGGGCCAGCTGCGCACCCAGGGCGCCATTGCCCACACGCGGATCCTTGCGCGTGATCCAGGCCATGAACGCGTCCTCGATGATCTTCGCATCGACGTCGCAGGTCGCAGCCGTTTTCTCGAGGGTCCATTCGCTTACGCAGTCGTCCCAATAGCGCTGCCATGCGGTCTTGACTTTCACGGTGCGACCGTCTTTGAGCGTCACATCGAAGCCGTCGCCGCTCCACAAGGCCGGGATGCAGTACTTCGAGAAGTCGGGGTTGTCGGGCACCCAGCCGCCGCGCTTGGCGATGTAGCCTGTGGTAGGAATGTCGAACTCGGTCTGGCGCTCCCACATGCCGCCGTGCTCGGTGTTGTCCTCGTCGGCGTCGAACCAGGTCAGCGCGTTGGTCGCCTCGTCCCATACCATGAAATGCCGCGGGTTGCCGCCTTCCACCAGATCGGACTCCTTGAGCAGGCGGGTCTTCACGGGCAGGCCCTTCGTGACGTTGCCCTTGACGCCCGTCCAGCCGCTGGGCTCGATGTCGTCGCATACCAAGAACGGTGCGTTGGTCCAGTAGCGGCAGAAGAAGTCATCGTAGAGGTTGCGGTCCATCATCATGTTCATCCAGCCCAGTGCCAGCGCGAAGTCGGTGCCGGGGCGCAGCGCGATGTGGTAGTCGGCTGAATGCCCGCAGTTGGACACGCGTGGGTCGATGGAAATGAACGTGTCGGCGCGCTGCGCGGCCTCGTTGACCGTTCGGCAGCTGTCGTCGTAGTTTGACTGCGTCTGGTCGCTGCCCCATTGCACGAAAACCGGCGGGTAGTCGATGGTGGAGTGCCAGTGCAAGCCGTTTTCGATGGTGGACGCGCCGATCATGCGACGCGGGCCCTTGCAGATTTGCACGGCGTTGTGACCGTTGATGGCGTGGAACAGGTCGCGCACCACCAAGCCGTCGGCCCACATGCGGCTGGTGCCGCCGTAGTTCATCAGGCCGTATTCACCATATTTGTCATATACCTCTTTCAGCCCCTTGTAGCTGGACTCGAACGCCTCGTCCCAGCTGATGCGCACCCAACCCGGATCGTCGGCATCCTTGGGGTTCGTGCGCTTCATGGGGTGGTACAGGCGGTCGGGGTGGTATGCCGCTTGGATCGACGATTGCGACTTCGTGCAGCAATTGCCGTTGGAATGGAATGCGCTGTCGTCGCCCTCCACCTTTACGGCGCGCCCGTTTTCCACGGTCACCCACACGCCGCATTCCATCTTGCCGCATCCGCGGCAGGCCGTGCGCACGCGCTTGACCTCCGTGGCCGACGTCGGCGCGTCCGTTGCCGCCAACGCTGCCGGTGCCGCTTGCGCGCCCAGCGTTGGCGCGGCCATGGTGATCGCACTTGCTTTCAGGAACGTGCGACGGCTCATGTCGAAGAGCCTCTTGCGTGGCTTCTCTTCCGTGCCCATGATTCCTCCTCCTTTTTCCTCTCCTCGTCTTGCTTGTCTTTTCGCAACAATGGCTCGCACCGACGCTTGCAAGGGGGGTTTGGGGGAAGCCGGTGCGAGCCATCTCGTCGCAGTTCGCAGCATGCCGCGAGCAAGGACCGCGCGGCAATCGCGAGCAACGGGGTAAATTGCCGCCGGTGCACTCGTTATGCTTTCGCGAAGATGATGGGTAGATGGATCGGTATGCGCCCTCGGGCTGACTGGGTGCATCTACCTATGTATTAGGTAGATGCTTGTGAGCTGGGATTACGTATAATGTAGAAAGGAGAGGACCTTCGGAGGGAGCGGAGGCGAAACGAAAGAGGGGGAGTATGGGTTTCGCAGGAAGGGAGCGCGTGAGCGCTCATACCCAAACGGGGGATGATGGAAAGACCGTCAGCGTGCGCGGCGGAAAGACGCTGGGCCAAACCCGATTTACGGCGCGTTTAGGCCAGGACGGAAAAGCGATGGCGCTTACGTTCGTCGCGTTTTTCTGCTATTCGGTCTGGATTCACTTCAACTTCACCTCGTATCAATTCATGAGTTTGCAGGCGTCGTCGGGCATGGGGCTTGCCTACGATGCATCGGTGTACGCCAATGGCGCGGCGATGTTGTTGGCGGCGGTGCTTGCCGGGCGGCTGTCGGGCAAGGTGTTCGATTCGGGCGTGATGGTTGCGTCGGCGTTCTTGTGCTCCATCGGAACGCTGCTCTCCATGACCACAGGTGCGTTTATCGTGTCGAATGCCGCGGTTGAAATCGCCGCCGGCATTATGACGGGCGTGGGTTCGGCCGTGGTGGTCATGATGCTGGCGTTTACCATGCTGCGCGTGAGAGATGCCGGCGTTTTGTGCGTGTTCGCGTTTTTGCTGGCGAACGCCGTGTGCTCGTTTGTGCAATGGTTGCCAGCCATCGTGCTGTTGGTGCTGGTCATCATGATGCCCATTGCAACCATGCTATGCACGTTCGTGGTGTGTGCGCCCGGTGCGCAGCGCGCAGTGTCGAGTGCTGAGGATTCGCAGCATGACGTGTTGGGCGACGCGCCGGGTGAGAACGTGCGCGTCATGGTGCCGCTTTTGGTGCGCGCGGGCGTGTTCGTGCTGGTGGCGTTCGGTGGTCTGTCGGTTATGCGCGTGTTTGCGCAATCGGTGGATGCCCGTGCCGACTCGGTGGCATTGCTGCTGGCCACGCTTGCGTTCGGCGTGCTTCTGGCGTTTTCCATCCGCGGAGAACGCGAAAGCTTGCGCAGCGTGGCGCTGTTCCGCATCGTGTTCTTGACCTCGTTGGTGGGTTTGTTTTGCGTGCCGTTTTTCGAGGGCAGCTTCGATGTGGCGTATGGCATTGTGGCTGTATTCAACACGCTTATCCGTGCGTTCGTGTTCGTTATCGAGTACCGCGTGTGCGTGAAAACGAAACTCTCGCCGTTGGTGGTGTTCGGCATCGGCGAGTGCGTTAAGAAAGTCCCCACGCTTGCGGTGCGCAGCGCGGCGCTGTTCTTGCCTGTGAGCGATTTTGTGGCCGAGCCCATGGTGCATATCAAGTTGTTCGTGGTGGCGGGCGTGTTGCTGGCGTTCGTGTACGTGCTGGTGTTCACCGAGGAGCATATGGTGCAGCTGTGCGTCACCGATGCTGCTGCTGTGGCCGACAACCGCGCCGAGCGCGGCAAGGCGGCGCTGGCGGAGGAGTTTTCCCTGACGGAGCGTGAGACGGAGGTGCTAGGCCATCTGTGCGACCAGCGCACGGCCGGCTGGATTGCCGACAAGTTGTTCATCTCGACGTCCACGGTGAACGTGCACATCAAGAATATTTATCGCAAGTGCAACATCCACTCCCGCCAAGACCTGCTCGACCTGCTGGAGAGCAAGATGGAGGAAAGCTAGGCGCGTCGAAGTACTCGAAGATGGCGCGGTACTTCTTGAAGATGGACCGGTGCCCCTCGTCGACGATGATGAGGCCGAAATGCGCAGGAATTTGATTGGGGCGACAGACGCGCATGCGAAGAATCATTCGCTCGTGATCGCTTCGCCGGGCGATGTCAGAATTGCTCCGCTATACGACGTGGCGTCAATTGCGCCCTACAGAACGCTCGCGCCGACGAAGCGCAAGCCGTTGCGCGCGGCGTTGTCCATTGGCGGCGAGAACAGATTCGGGATGCTTGAGGCGAAGAACGTAAGGAAAATGGTGCCGGATTGCAAGCTTGGTGAGCTGGGTCTTGATTTCAATTTGCTGCGTGAGCGGCTCGCAACTATGGCAGAGCTCGTTCCTCAAGCGCTTCATGCCGTGTTGGAGGAATCGGCAAGCAAAGGGGTCCATGATGTCGATGACGTTGCTGGCATTATGGTTGAAGAGGTGACGAAAAACTGCGCTCGTGTTCTTTCAAGGTTGTGAGATGGGGATGATGGCAACGTGAGAGCGTTTCGTGCCGCGCATGCTTTGCCGTATTGTTGAAGATACCGAACGAACGCTCGATGTTTTGCCGTGTTGTTGTTTCGGGGCGGGAAGCCCCCCGGTAATTTTTCGATGACGGCCCCGGTGCCGCATCCCACGTCCAGCACGTCGGAGAACGGCTCGCGCTCCAGCTCGGCCAGCATCTGGGGATAATCGTCCCGGCACATCTCGTAAATGCCCGCGTGCTGCGTTTCGTACACTTTCGCCGCCCGGGTGAACTCCTTGATGGAAAGCTGCTTGTATTCCTCGGCCGTCCGCGCCATTGCCCGCCCTATGAGATTTCCCGGATCATATCCAAGGATGCGCATACCCACCTTGCGGCTGCTTCGCGCCGATACCCTTGGATTCCGGCTTCGTCCAGAATGTCGAGAACGGTGCTTCGGGGGATATCGAGTCGTGCCAGGTCGGTTAGGGTCACGCCCCGGCTGGCGGCATCCTGCAAGTGATCCCAATACGTTCCTTCGTAGCCGAACGTGGTCGCGTACGTTGCCGGATCGCTCGCCGCAGCGGTCGCGAACTCCTCCGTGTCCTCGTAGAACAGGCTGCGTCCGTTGTCGTAGAGCGGGTAGAACTCCTCGCCCTGCGCAGTCACTTTGATAGCCATGTTCGAAAGGTGCCGATCGTCCTGCCTGGTGACGAAGTCGAGTATGAGCATGCGGTAGAAGTCGTTCGCGTAGCCCGGGCGCACGGAGAGCAAATTGTCCATCTCGTTCGTCCCGCGAGGCCCGTCGAAAAGCCTGCGGAAATGCACCAGGTATTCGCTCGTGAAGTCGTAGCAGAATTGCGAGAACACGGAATCCTGGTCGAAGCGGCGCGCGGGGCAGCAGGGGATTCCCATTTCCCGAGCAAGCAGATAGACGGCGATTTCCGATTCGACGTCGGTGCTCAGCGGGCTGATGCGCTGCTTGACGATTCCGTAGCGGCCGTCAAGCGCGCCGTATCGCTTGACATTGAAACCTTCCGGCGTGTCCACGCTGTCTCCCTGCGCATCGGTGCGGCCGAGGAAAACCGTCTCGAACACATCGGTCGCGGCATCCTGCGGATTGCTGGCGGGCGTCGGGGCGAGCCAAAGCTCGTCGCGGGGGTTGATCGCGTGCGTCGCGTCGGCGATGCGGAAAACGTCGTAGCTCGAAAGGCCGCAGCGGAAAAGCAGCTTCTCGATGTCGCGGCGGGACGGGCTCATGATGCGCTCGGACAGAAACGACAGGAACTGCTCGGCCGTCCAGCTTGAAGCCCCTTTCGAATACAGCTTCACGATCGTGTTGTAGGCGGGGTCAGTGAAGGTGAGCGTCAGGTCGCGGGCAACGGTCGCCACGACGTCGTCGCCCCATTTCAAATACCGAAAAGGTTTCTCGCCCATAGTCCGCCTCCTTTGCTTGCCTCGTACGCCGTCAATTGCAAGCATTGTAGCATTCGCCATGTGGAGCCGTGGGGTAGTGCGCGGCTTCGTCAACCCTGAGAAGGCTCGCCAGCTGACCGGCCTGGCCACTGACGAGGAGCTTGGCGCCTACATGAGCCTGCTCGTTTCCATTAACAATCGCGTGATCGCCTCCGCGCCCGCCGACGACCTGGTCATCAACACGCACGTGTGCCGCGGCAACTGCCACTCCACCTACTTTTCGTCGGGCGCGTACGACACGGTGGCGAACCCCCTGCTCAGCATGCAGTTCGACTTTTGAGCCGGGTGGCGGGAAGCTTTCCGGCTCTTTTTCGCGGCCCTATGCCAGGTCTTGCAGCAAGAACTTCCACGCGGGCTTGACCTCTATGCGAACGCCGTCTTCGATGATCTCGCCCTCCTCCTCTTTCGTCACGATAACTAGCCGGCGGACGGAATCGTCCATGCGCGCGAGCTTCGTCAAATTGCCGACCTCGCGAGGCTTTGCGCTTTCGGACAGCGAGTACGCCACCTGCACGGCAAGCCCCTGGTCGGGGGCGTAAAAGTCCACGTCGATGCCGTTTTTCGGCGATTTCAGGTAGCAAAGCCCCTCGCCGAGGGCGTCGCGCATGGCGACGGCCACCTCGTTCTCGAGCAGCGCCGGCTCTTTGCCGACCAAAAACAGGTTGAGCAGCCCGTTGTCGCTGAAGTAGCGCTTGGGATTGCCCTCGCGCTCAACGAACTTCGCCACGGCATTTCTCACCTCGAACAGCAGGTACGCCTCCCGTGCCATGGCCAGGTAGTCCACCAGCGTGCCCTTGCCCACCTTGTAGCCCAGCGCGTTCAGCATGCCGTGCAGCGACGTGGCCGACGTTTCGTTGCAAACGGTTTCGGCGACCTTCTTCATGAGCACCCGCAGGGCATCGGGGTTGCGCACGCCGTTGCGCGCCGCCACGTCGCCGAGCAGCACCTTCTGGTAGACGCTTTCCACGTACTCGCGGGCGGAGGCGAATCGTAGCGACTCCGGGAACCCGCCGCGCTGGTAAAACATATCGAACGCCCCTGCGACGGCGCCTTTCCCCTTTGTGGAGTAAAGCGCCTCGGCATCGTGGGAAATCCCGGAAGCGTCCAGGTACTCGTCGAAGCGATAGGGCGTCACGTGCTTGACGAGGTAGCGCCCGCCGAGCGTGGTTGCTATCTGGCTGCTGAGCATCTTGGCGTTGCTGCCGGTTATCCATACGCGCTCGCCCGCGTCGGCTAGGCGGCGCGCGAATTTCTCCCAGCCGTCGATGTTTTGAATCTCGTCGAAGAAGAAGTAGCCGCGCAGCGGGCTGAGCTCGCTTTGCACCGCCAGGATGTCGTTGAAATCGCCGATGCGGAACTCGGCCAGGCGCTCGTCCTCGAAGTTGACGTAGATGATCTGGTTCCACTCAACGCCGGATTCCACCAGGTCGCGCGCTATTTTATATAGCAGCGTCGATTTGCCCGAGCGGCGCAGGCCCGTGACCACGTAGTTTGCTTGCGGGTCGAACGAGTAGCGCCGCGGCACGATATCTGCATTTCGAATGACCTCGCGCTGATCGAAAATAACATTCTTCAGGATTTCGTGGTTCATGGTGAATCCAATCTGTTCTGTATGCTGAACAGATTCTATATCAAAACGTCCAGTATACTGAACAGGTCGAGAAGAAATTCGTTCGATATACCGGACAGAACCGAGGTTAATCCGTCCAACATCAGGCGCGCTTACGAAGAGATTTCCCGTGAGCATGCCGATCTTAAACCGGTTTGGCGTGCGGCCGGGAAACCGGAAATACGTGATGCGGTTCCACATCGGCGGGCTGATGGCGATCTATAGCGCTGACCAAGACTATTCGTGGACGAAATACTCAATTACACGGTGTTTCGTTATGCGAACAACGGGAAGTGGTTCGCGCTGATTATGGATGTCCCTGGGAGCAAGCTCGGCTTACAGGGCGACGAGTTGATGGATGTGGCGAACTTCAAGCGCGACCCCGTCCTCATCGGCTCTCTCCGGAAGGAACCCGGTTTCTTCCCGGCGTACCGCATGAGCAAAGCGAACTGGATCACGGTGGCGCTTGAGGGCACCGTGCCGGAGGACAAGATCAAGATGCTCTTGGACATGAGCTACAGACTCACTGCGCCGAAGGTGTGCAAGAAGAAGATTACGGGTTGCTGATCCGTTCCGAACATGCGTGTTCGAAATAACGGTACAGGTGGCCGCGGAACCTGCGGCAGACTGGATTTGCGGTGTTCGGCGCGTCCGAAACACCGCAAATCACTCCAGCGAAACACCGCAAATCACTCCAATATGACATCATTACACCAGATGAGACGATTGGGGTGCGAGATGGAGCGAAGCGTAACCCAACTTGGGCGAAAGCGATCATGCGATCCTATGCCAGGAATATCTGCACGCTTGCGGAAACGAAGACGATTCGCGCCGATGCCCTGTCCTCAACCGACATGAGCGAATCAAGCTTCTTCGATTACCTCGCCGCGCTCGAGAAGCTTTATCTTGTGAGCGACGTTGAGGCATGGTGCCCGGCGATCCGCTCAAAAGCCGCCATCAGGGCTTCCAGGAAGCGGAACCTGGTTGATCCTTCATTGGCGGTTGCGGCGCTGGGGTTGTCTCCTGCGTATTTCAATACCGATTCAAGACTCTTGGATTCCTGTTCGAGAGCCTGTGCATACGCGACCTCAAGGCGTACTCGTCGGCGGTAGGAGGCCACGTTTCCTATTATCGTGACCGCTACGGGTTGGAAGCGGACTGTGTTTTGCATCTCGAGGATGGCCGCTATGCGCTTATCGAATTCAAGCTAGGTGAAAACGAGGTTGACGAGGGAGCGCGGCATCTTTGCGAGATCGAAGGCCTTGTCGCGAAGGCTAATGAGTCAGAACGCCAATGTCCTATGCGATTGCCGGATTTGAAGCTGGTCGTCACCGGCACCAAATACGGCTACCGTAGAGACGATGGGGTGTTTGTCGTGCCCATAGGGTGCCTTGCGCCGTAGTCACGCGCCCAGCCCATCCCTTAAAAGCTTTGCGCAGAAGGTCGCCATTTCTTCCGGAGACTCCTTCGCGTCCTGCGATTGCGGGTCCCCCTGCGCAGGCTATGCTATACAATTCCTCTAACTGCAAAAAACACGGAAGGGCCAAGCGAGCATGAGGAAGGGAACTACCATGTACAGACCCTCGAAGCTTGCCTTGATATCCACGTGCATGTCGGCATTGCTGCTGACAGCGGCGCTGCTCCTGGCGGCGCCGGCCCTCGCGCACGCGGATCAGGGCACGAAACACGTCGACTCGACGATGACGATCACTATGCAGAAGTCCGACGGCGGGACGCCGTCGGGCGACAAGGGGACGTCGGCCAACGCGAAGAAGACCGTCGCCACGGGCGACGCCCTGCCCCTCGCAGTCGCCGGGACCGTCGTGCTCGTGGCGGGCGCGGCCTACTGCCTGCTGCAGAGCAGGAGGTTCTCCGCAGCCCAAGGCGCGCAGGCGGCAAGCGGCTCGCGCGGCTCCCTTACGCGGCCGCAGGACCTGAGCGCCGCGGCGAAGCGGGTGCTGTCGGTGGTCCTTGC
>CAVDXU010000034.1:17325-23244 GCA_963613135.1 bacterium | reverse complement strand
CTCGGCGGCGGCGATCGAGGCCGAGGCCGCATCGTATTCGGCCTGCGTCATCCACGTGCCGCTGGTGGGCACGTCGGCCCCGTCGGTGCTCACGGTCGCCGCCGCCAGCTTCGCCTTCGCCTCCGCTATTGCCGCCGCCAGCGAGTCGAGCTCGTCGACGGAGGCCCAGCTGCGCTCCTGCGACAGGCCCTTGATCGGGAAGTTGTCCACCACATACGTGGTGTCGAGCGTCATCATTTCCGAAATAGGCTTCCAGTCGAACCAATCGCCGTCGTAGGATACCCAGCTTTCCCCGGCGTTCACCTTCGCCACGAACTTGCCGTTTATGCTCCCGTAGTTTTTGTTGTCGGTTCGCGACGCCGTTTGGTAGTATTTGTCATCGGTCGCGCACCTCTGCGTCACCACCACGGAATAGCGCTGGCCGGAGCGCATCGCAATCTGGTCGGACTCGTCAAGCATCAAGCGGTGGTAGCCGCCGTATTCGTAGCTCGCGGTCTTCGTCAGCACCAGCTTGCCGTCGGTGGGCTCGGCATCGTCGCTATCCAGCAGATACACCTGGTACGTGACGTCGGTGTTCGGCTTGACCGTCTCGCACGTCACGGCGCTAAGCACGCGATCGTCATCGGCTGTGAACTCGTTCGCGCACTTCAGTTCCTTGGTCGAGGAATTCGTCAGGGTGCTGTCCGAGGCCATCAGAAAGTTGTACTGGTCGATGTCGTACTTCTCGGAGGACGTGGCGGAATTCACGTCGTAGTCGAACGCCTCCAGTTCCTGGAAGGTTTCATCATAATAGGAAACCCAGAAGTAGCCGGTATTGTTACCGCTCGCGTCCTCGATGCCCCAGTTGCCCTGGTTGGGAAAATCGTTGGTCGAGGCGCCCCAGCTGTTCTTCACCAGCCAAGCGCCGTTGCCCTCGGGCTTCTGGGTGCTGATGAAGTTGTCCTTCGAGTAATTGTCGTCCCAGCCCACGATGGTGTAGGCATGCAGTACCCCTTGGGCCTTGTTGGCCGTGGTCGCGTACTGCGCCCATGTCTTGAAGTTGATCCAAGCCGGCGTGCCGGCGCTGGGAGTGGCCGGGTCCATATACGACGAGGTCGCGACCGCGCGACCAGCAAGAAGCTGGGCCTTCACCGCGTCGACGCCTTCCTGGTTGATTCCTATGTAGTAGCCTCGATCGTTGAACTTGCACAGCTCGGGAAGGATGTAGCTTTCCTCGAGCGTGTATTCGGACTGCCCGTAGATGTCATCGTCGAGGCTCCAGGTGAGAAGCTTGTAGCCTTGCCCCTCCACGAAAACCCTTATCGAGTAATAAAGCGGGGTGACCGTATAGCCCTGAAGACGAAGCGCCGCGACCTCATCCTGGGTAAGGTCGCGCTCATCTTCCGCCACGCCGCTGGGATTGATGATTGAACACGTCATGTATCCCTCGTCGTTGCGGTAGGGGGCGACGCTTTCGGAAACCGGGCCGACGCCCGCCGAGAACATCGTCGTGGCATAGTGCTCGTATCCGCCGCGCAGCAAGACGGACGACTTGTCTCCGGTGGCGCTCGAATCGAAGCCCTCGCCCGCCTGCGCGCTGCCGGCATACGATTCCGGGACCTGGGAATACGCGAACCAGCCGAGGTAGCGCTCGGACAGGTCGAGCCCCGTCTTGGCGTAGGTCGTCCCAAGCTTGGAGAGGATGCTCGTCTCGGAAGCGGCGGTTGCCGCGAAGTCCCAGCAGGTGTTCATGGGGCTTTGCTGCTTCACCGGCGTGACGACGCTGTCGGACGTGTCGCCGTCGCTGTTCGGGTCGCGCAGGTCGTAGCTTTCCGGGAAGGTTTTGGCGCTTTCGGTGGCCAGCATTGCGCTATTGCCGTTGGAGTTGATTGACGACGCATAGGGCGCGTAGTCGGCGGCCTCCGATGCGGAAAGCGCGTCGCTCCAAGACTGGACGGCCGCGGCCGTGGCGGCGTCGAGGTCGGTGCTGTCGGGTTGCTCGTCAGCGGACGCGGCAAGCGGCACCGATACGGTCATGGACGCTGCAAGGCTCGCGGCCACGACGCCGCGCAGCAAGCGGGAACGCACGGGCACGACTTCGCGATGGGATTTCGACGGATGGGATACCGAAGAATGCAGGTCTTGATGCATGGGAAGCGCCTCCTTAACGCAAGGGGTTCATCCTTCCCAGTGTAGCGGGTGAGCGGTTAAAATGGCGTAAAACCAGCCGGGATACCGAAACTTAACTTAATGGGTAGGAGCAGCCCGCTGGATAGGCACAGCCCGCCTCGTCGAACGCTCTTTGCTTGAGCAGCGCGGCGCCCCGCTGACCTACAGGAACTTGTCCAGCTCGCGGTCGACGATGGCGCGGCGCTTGACCTTCGGCTTCATGATGGCGCGTCCGCGGCAGATGACGTGTTTGGGCGAGCGCAGGGCGCGCAGGTCGTCAAGCGGGTTGTTGGCAAGGACGATCATGTCGGCGCTCTTGCCGACCTCGATCGACCCCGTCTCGTCAGCGATGCCGGCGAGCTGGGCGTTGCCGAGCGTGGCCGTGTGCAGCGCCAGCTCGCGCGAGGCGCCGACGAATTTCTCGAAGTAGCGAAGTTCGCGCCAGAAGTCGTACTGCGTGATCCACGGGCAACCGACATCGTTGCCGAGCGCCACGGGAATGCCCTCGTCAAGCGCCGCTTTCGCGTTGTTGATGATGCCTTCGAACACCACGTTCCCGTTGAATTGCTCCACCTCGCTGGCGCACGAGACGGACCGATCGAACAGCGCATAGGGAAGCGCCGGGGATATGGTGGTGCAGACGAAGGCGCCGCGGTCCTTGTACAGGTTGATGATCTCGGGCGTGGGGGTGGCGCCGTGCTCGATGGAATCGACGCCGCCTTCAAGCGCCGCGCGCACGCCTTCGGGCGATTCGACGTGCGCCGCCACGATGAAGCCGAGACCGTGCGCCTTATCGCAGACGGCGCGGATCATCTCGGGCGGCATCTTCATCTCGCCGGGGGTGCCCTTCTCCTTCGCGTCGAGCACGCCGCCGGTGATCATGAGCTTGACGAGGTCGACCCCCTGGGTTTTGGCGATGTCGACCTGCAGCAGGGCCTCGGCCGTGCTGCTCGCCGCTATGGCGACCGAGCCGGCCATGTGCCCGCCCGGCACCGATATGCCCTGGTTGGCGGCCAGCACGCGCGGAGCTTCGATGACGCCCGCATCGCCGTCGCGGCGCACGCGCGTGTCGAAATCGCCCAGGCCGCCGACGGTGCGGATGGTGGTCACGCCGCTGTGCAGCTCCAGGCGCGCGTATTCGCAGACCAGCTTGTAGGCGACCCGGCGCGTGAGGCTCGTCGCCATGATCTTTCTGACCAGGCCCTCGTTGTCGCGCTGCTTCTTCTGCGGCTTGCCGTTGCCCGCGAGGTGGACGTGCATGTTGATGAGCCCCGGCGCGAGGTAGGCGCCCGCAAGGTCGACGACGTCGCAGCCGGCGATATCGGCCGAGCCGGTGGGGGAAACCTGCACGATGCGCCCGTCGCGCACGATGACGGCATGGTCTTCGCGAACCTGCATGCCGCGCGTGCCGTCGAGCACGTTCGCATGGATGTAGGCGACGGGCCGCGAGCCGGATGCGCCGACGGGCCGCGTGGTGGAAGCAGCGACGGGGCTTGCGCTGGAGGCGCCTGCGGATTTTTGCAGCATAGACATGGGATTCCCCTTCCTTCCCTTAAATCGTGTCCGGCTATTATAGCGAAGGGGTGCCCCCATGGGCGGGCAACCCCGCCTCCGTCACGCAAGCGTTTCCGATGACGGGTGGATGGCCGGGATCTCCGTTCGTGGTGCTTCTCCAGTCCGAAAACTGTTCCGTTATCGGAATAGTTTTCACTTCCGCCATGCTGTTATAAACTATTCCGACAACGGAACCCTTTTTAACGACGGAACCTAATGATGGAACCCTTTTTAGGAAGAAGGCGGACATGATCTCTGCGAGCGAAGCTGCAAAGCAACTGGGGGTGAGCGCGCGTCGCGTGACCGAGTTGGCGAGGACGGGGGGCCTGGAGGCTCGCAAGGTTTCCGGCGTTTGGCTCGTGAGCGAGGATTCGATTATCGAGAGGCTTGCCTCTGCGAGCAAAAAGGGCGGCCGCCCCGTCAGCGGTAACGCTCGAGGCGAAGTTCTCCTCACGCTTATGAACCGCACCCATGAGGTTGCCGAAGTCGTTTATGACACGCGGGAAAAGCGTTTCTCCAAAGTCAAGGAGCTGCTTGACCTGCGGCGCGCCCCGGTGGGAATCGGCTCGGAAAAAGCCTTGCCTCTGCTCGCCCTCAACCAGTGGTGGCGTGGCCGCGGCATTCCGGACACCCGCGCTCACCTCGATCATCTTCTTCGCGAAGCCGGGTGCGCCGTTCCGGAGGAGCTGCTTGAGCGTAATCTTGGCTTGTCCCTCTCGGATCAATATTGGGTTAAGCCTAACGCCAGCGGGCTTACGTGGGAAAGCGTCAATTTCTTCAACAACGATTTCGAGCGCATTGCCGCCCTGCTGCAGCCTGTGGCCATTTCGGAGGGGAAGGGCGACCCTCATCCTGACAACACGTCGGACGGAAACCTAACGAAAACCTGGGAAAACCGTGACGGTCGCCGCGTTTTGATAAAGGGTGGGGGAGCTTTGTGCCAAGAACCGCTCAACGAGGTCGTGGCGACGGCGCTGCATGGGCGACTTCTTGATGAGGGGGAGTTCGTGCGCTATGAAGCAGAAGCGGCAGATGGGGGGTTTGCGAGTGTCTGCGAGAATTTTCTCGCGGATGACGAGGAGTACGTGCCGGCTTTTTACGTTGAGCGCTTGCTCGACGAGGATCGTTTCAGCGATGGGTATCGGCACTATGTCGCGTGTGCGGAAAGCCTTGGGACGAAACATGTCGAAGACTCGCTTGCACACATGATTGTCTGCGACAACATCATCGCCAATTCTGACAGGCATCATCGCAACTTCGGCCTCGTCCGAAACGTCGAAACGCTCCAATGCCGTTGTGCCCCCATTTTCGACTCGGGGGCAAGCCTTTGGCATGATGTTCCCCTGGCAAGACTTAAAACCGGCGAACACAGCTTCGAGTCGAAGCAGTTTTTCGCGAGCCCCGCGCGGCAACTTTTGCTGGTGGAGAACATGAGCTGGGTTGACGTCGATGCCCTCGAGGGCTTTGCGGACGAGGCGATCGACATTTTGTCGAGGAACGTCGAGCTTGCAGGGCGTCTGCCCTACATCCGGTCAGCTCTTGAGTGGCGCATCGAACGTATTGCGGGTATCGTGCGCTGCGGTTGAATGACGGGTTTGAGGCGCCCGGCTCGAGGACGAGCCGGGCGCCAACTTGACGATATCCGCGTTAAGCGCCTTTCGCTGCTGCCGCCATTTCCGCTACGAAGGCTTGCACGGGCTCGACGCTGTCGCGGCCGTGCTCGGCGATGATGCGCACCACCGCGCTGCCCACGATGGCGCCGTCGGAAACGCCGGCCATCTTCGCCGCCTGCTCGGGTGTGGAAATGCCGAAGCCGATGGCGCAGGGGATGTCGGGGTTTTCCTTGCGCACCAAATCAACGAGCCCCGCCACGTCGCCGGAGATGCTGCCGCGCACGCCGGTGACGCCGAGGCTGCTCACGCAGTAGAGGAACCCTTCGGCTTCCCGTGCGATCATCTGCACGCGCCCGGCGCTTGTCGGCGCCACCATGCTTACGAGCACCACGCCGGCGTCTCGGCACGGCGCGGCGAACTCCTCTTTCTCCTCGAACGGCACGTCGGGCAGGATCAGCCCCGCCACGCCGGTTTGCGCCATGCGACCGCAGAAGCGCTCGATGCCGTAACTGTAGACCACGTTGGCGTAGGTCATGATGGCAAGCGGCACGTCGGTGCGCGCACGGATGCGTTCGACCAGGGAAAACACGTCGTCAGTGGTCAC
>CAVDXU010000034.1:8592-17010 GCA_963613135.1 bacterium | reverse complement strand
ATTACTCATGGATTTCCTCCCCACGGTAGCGGGCGATGGCGGCGCAGTCCTTGTCGCCGCGGCCCGAGATGTTCACAACGATGATCTGGTCGGGGCGCATGCTCGGCGCGATCTTGCGCGCGTGCGCGATGGCGTGCGCGCTCTCGATGGCCGGGATGATGCCCTCGAGGCGGCTCAAATACTCGAATGCGTCAACGGCCTCGTCGTCGGTGACCGGGACGTACTGCGCGCGCCCGCTGTCGTGCCAGGCCGCGTGCTCGGGTCCGATGCCGGGGTAGTCCAGGCCGGCCGAAATGGAGTACACGGGCGCGATCTGACCGTATTCGTCCTGGCAGAAGTAGCTTTTCATGCCGTGGAAGATGCCGAGCTTGCCGGTGTTGATGGTGGCCGCGGTCTCGAACGTGTCCGCCCCGCGCCCGGCCGCCTCGCAGCCGATGAGCGCCACCGATTCGTCCTCGATGAAGTTGTAGAACGCCCCGGCCGCGTTCGACCCGCCGCCCACGCAGGCGATGACGGCGTCGGGCAGCTTGCCCTCGGCGGCGAGGATCTGCTCCTTGAT
Organism: bacterium; assembly: GCA_963613135.1. Taxonomy (GTDB): domain Bacteria; phylum Actinomycetota; class Coriobacteriia; order Coriobacteriales; family Eggerthellaceae; genus Senegalimassilia. Next base: position 16,451 of record CAVDXU010000034.1, on the reverse strand, counting down.
CTCGCGGCTGATGACGGCCTGGAAATCGCGCACGATGGTGGGGAAGGGGTGCGGCCCCATGGTCGAGCCGACGCAGTAGTGCGTGTCGGCGATGCGGGTCGTCCATTCGCGGAAGGTCTCGCTCACGGCGTCCTTGAGCGTTCCCGTGCCCGAATCGACCGGGTGCACCTCGGCGCCGAGCAGGCGCATCTTGTACACGTTGAGCGCCTGGCGCTCGGTGTCCTCGCGGCCCATGAACACGACGCATTCCATGTCGAGCAGCGCCGCGGCGGTGGCGGTGGCGACGCCGTGCTGGCCGGCGCCGGTTTCGGCAATCAGACGCGTCTTGCCCATCTTCTTCGCCAAAAGCGCCTGGCCGAGCACGTTGTTGATCTTGTGCGCGCCGGTGTGGTTGAGGTCCTCGCGCTTCAGGTAGATCTTCGCGCCGCCTAAATCGCGCGTCATGCGGCTGGCGAAATACAGGCGGCTCGGGCGGCCGGCGTAGTTGTTCAGAAGCTCGGTCAGCTCGGCGTTGAAGGCAGGATCGTCCTTGTAGTGGTTGTACGCCTGCTCAAGCTCGCCCACGGCGTTCATGAGCGTCTCGGGGATGTACTGCCCGCCATGGACGCCGAAGCGCCCGCGGGAAGTGGGGGAATTGCTCATCGGTTTGCTCCTTTCGCGGCCGCGACGGCCGCCTTCATCTTCAGGGGGTCTTTCACGTAGTCGGTCTCGATGCCGCTCGACATGTCCACGCCGACAAGGTTCGCGCCTGCCGCCTGCCGTGCTTGCGCGATGGCTTGCGCGAGGTTGTCGGGGCCAAGGCCGCCCGCCAGCAGAAATGGGCGGGGGAAGCCTTCGAGCAGCTGCCAGTCGAACGGCTTGCCGCTGCCGGCGCCGCTATCGAGCAGCACCAGGTCGGCGGCGCTGGCGGCCGCGGCGGCGATGTCGTCGTGACCGCGGATGCGGAACGCCTGGATGATGCGGGCGGCGCGCGGGTCACGGGGCGCGGTTGCGGGCGGCTGGGCGTGCGTGCCAGGTGTGGCTGGCGTCGGCTGGGCGTGCGTGCCAGGTGTGGCTGGCATCGGCTGGGCGTGCGTGCCAGGTGTGGCTGGCATCGGCTGGCCGGGTTGGGCCGCCGCCGGTTGCTGGGCCGCGCCCGCTTGCTGGCCGCATCGGGCTGCCGCCAGCTGGTTGGACTGCGTGGATGCCGCCGGCTGAGCGGGCTGCTCGGGCGGCAGCGGCCGGCCGGACCGCGCCGCTGCCGGCGCTTCCGCTTCGCCTGCGTCGTCTTCCGCAAGCAGCTGGCGCAGGCGCGCGATGTAGGCATCGTTTTCGTCGCCGTGCAGCTGAGCAGCATCGATAACGCCTTCAGCAAGTAATCGGTGAACGGCTTCCACCGGCGCATTCACGAAGACGCCGACCGACCGCACTCCCGCCGGCAGCTTCGCGGAAAGCGCGGCGAGCTGTTCCTGCGATACGCTGCGCCGCTTGCCTGGCACTTCCACCACGAAGCCGGCGAAGTCGCATCCGGCACTGGCCGCACCCGCCACGTCGGCCTCGGTGCGCATGCCGCACAGCTTTACCAGCAGCTCGGGGCTATCGGCGGAAGCGGCTTCGACAGCGCCCGCCACCGGCGCCGCGCCTGCTTGGGCCTTGCTGCTTGCGGGCAACGTCTCGCCGTCCGCCGCCATGCCCTTCGCGCTCACAGCCCGTCACCCCGCAGCTCGGCGAGCTTGGCCCGCTTGTCCTCGGCGCGCATGAGCGCCTCGCCCACCAGGACCGCGTCGGCGCGCATTTCCCGCGCCGCTTCCACGTCTGCCGCCGTCTTCACGCCGCTTTCCGACACGAACAGCGCGTTTCGCGGCACCAGATCGCGCAGTTGGCGGGCGGCCGACATGTCGACGTTGAACGTTTTCAGGTCGCGGTTGTTCACACCGATGACGCGTGCCCCGCAAGCCGCGGCGCGCTCGACCTCCTCGGCGGTGTGCGCTTCCACCAGGGCCGAGAGCCGCAGCTCGTCGGCGAGCTGCCGATAGGCGGCAAGCTGCGCGTCGTCCAAAATGGCGCAGATGAGCAGCACGGCGCTCGCGCCGAGGGCTTTCGCCTGGTACACCATGTACTCGTCCACCACGAAGTCCTTGCGCAGCACCGGGATGCGCACTGCTTCGGCAATCTCGGCCAGGTACTCGTCGGCGCCTTTGAACCAGTACGGCTCGGTCAAGCACGATATGGCCACCGCGCCCGCCGCCTCGTAGTCCTTCGCGATCTCAAGGTAGGGGAAATCGGGCGCGATCAGGCCTTTCGAGGGGCTTGCACGCTTCACTTCCGCGATGAAGCTCATCCCCGGTTGCTCCAGCATGCCCTCGAAGGGGAAGCTGCACGGCGCCAAAAGGCGCGCCTGCGCGAATTCGTCGGCGGAAAGCCCCGGATCTTCGGCGTTGCAGCGCTGGCAATCGCGTCCGAGCGCCTCTTCGGCGGCTTGCCGCATGCTCGCCAGGCTGCGCTCGCGCTTCTGCGCCGCCACGCGCTCGCGGGTTTTCTCGGCTATCTCGTCAAGAATGTTCATGTCTCTCCCCGATTGCCTTAGCGGTTGGAAGCCGCCACGTACGCATCGAGCGTGGCAGTCGCCGCACCGGAGTCGATCAGCTCGTTCGCGCGGGCGATGCCGTCTTTGAGCGATGACGCCGCGCCGGCGACGTAGAGGCCCGCGGCGGCGTTGAGCACCACGGTGTCGCGACGGAAGCTCTTGTCGGCGCCGGACAGGATATCGCGCGTGATCTGCGCGTTTTCGGCCGCGTCGCCGCCGCGCAGGTCGTCGCGGGTGCAGCGGTTGAAGCCGAACTGCTCGGGCGTGAGCGTGTAGGTGAGGTATTCGGCGCCCTCTTCGCCCTCGCCGGCCTTGAAATCGCACACGAGCGTGTCGCAGGCGGTCGAGAGCTCGTCGAGCACGCACTGCCCGAACACCACCATGCCGCGCTTGACGCCCAGGCTCACCAGCACGCGCGCGAGCGGCTCCACGAGCGCGCCGTCGTAGACGCCGAGCACCATGTAGGTAGGCGAGGCGGGGTTGGTGAGCGGCCCCAAGATGTTGAACACCGTGCGGATGCCCAGCTCCTTGCGGATGGGGCCGACGTATTTCATGGCCGCGTGATACTTCTGCGCGAACAGGAAGCAGATGCCCACCTCGTCGAGCAGCTTGCAGCATAGCTCGGGCGATTGCTGCAGGTTCACGCCCAAGGCTTCCAGGCAGTCGGCGGCGCCGGATTTCGAGGAAGCCGCGCGGTTTCCGTGCTTGGCGACCTTCACGCCGCCGGCCGCGATGATCATCGACGCGGTGGTGGAGATGTTGAAGCTTTGCGCCTTGTCGCCGCCGGTGCCGACGATTTCAAGCGTCTCGCCGGCGTAGGCGACGGGTGTGGCGTGCGAGCGCATGGCGGCGGCGCAGCCGGAAATCTCCTCGATGGTTTCCGCCTTGGTTGATTTCGTCGAAAGCGCCGCGAGGAACGCCGCCGTCTGCACGGGCGTGGTTTCGCCGCTCATCACCTCGTTGATGGTGTCGTAGGCCTCCTGATAGGTGAGGTCCTGCTTATCGACCAGCTTATGAATCGCTTCGGTGATCATGGGTTTTCCTTTCGTTGGTTGGTTAATCATCGCTTCGCGCCCCTGAACTCCTCTGCGACCTTGAGGAAGTTCCCGATGATCGCCGCGCCGTTGGGGGTCATGACGCTTTCGGGATGGAACTGCACACCGAAGGTGGGCGCGCTTCCGTGCTCCACCGCCATCACCTCGCCGTCAGCCGTGCGTGCGCTCACGCGCAGGGCCTCCGGCAGCGTGGCCTCGTCGGCCGCGAGCGAGTGGTAACGCGCGACGGGAAACGCCGCCGGCAGCCCGGCGAACAGCTTCGAATCGGCGCAGGCGAGCGCCTGGGAAACCTTGCCGTGCATCAGCTCCTTGGCGTATCCGACCGTGCCTCCGAAGGCCTCGCAGATGGCCTGATGCCCCAGGCACACGCCGAAGATCGGGATGCGGCCGTTGAAGCGCTGTGCCGCCTCGATGCACACGCCCGCATCGGCCGGCCGGCCCGGACCGGGCGACAATATGATCGCCTCGGGCGCCAAACCCTCAATATCGTCGCAGGTCAGCGCATCGTTTCGTACCACGCGCATGTCGGGGTTGATCGAGCCTGCCATCTGATAGAGGTTGTAGACGAAGCTGTCGTAGTTATCGATGAGCAGGATCATCGCACGCCTCCTTCCGCGGCTTCAATGGCGGCGACGACCGCGCGCGCCTTGTTCCGGCATTCCGCGTACTCGGTTTCCGGCACGCTGTCGGCCACGATGCCCGCGCCGGACTGCACGCACACGCGGCCTTCCTTCTTGTACGCCAGGCGAATGGAGATGCACGTGTCCATGTTGCCCGTGAAGTCCAAGTATCCGATGGCCCCGCCGTAAATGCCGCGCTTGGCGCCTTCGAGCTCCTGGATGATCTGCGCCGCTCGCAGCTTCGGCGCGCCGGAAAGCGTGCCCGCCGGCAGGATGGCGTCGATGGCGTCCACCGCGTCGAAGCCCTCCCCGATGCGTCCGGAAACCTCCGACCCGATATGCATCACGTGCGAGAAGCGGTGGATGGAAAGGTAGCGGTCGACCTGCACGCTTCCCAGCTCGCAGACGCGCCCGAGGTCGTTGCGACCCAAATCGACTAGCATGTTGTGCTCGGCCAGCTCCTTCTCGTCGGCCAACAGCTCGGCCTCAAGCGCCTCGTCGGCCGCCGGCGTCGCCCCGCGCGGGCGCGTGCCGGCAAGCGGGAACGTCTTCACCGTGCCGTCCTCCAGGCGCGTAAGCGTCTCGGGCGACGCGCCGGCCAGCTCGATGTCGTCGCTCACGAAGAAGAACATGTAGGGGGAGGGGTTGGTGGTGCGCAGCACGCGGTACACGTCGAGCAGGCTGCCCGAGGCGCGCGCGGTGAGCGGGTTGGAGAGCACCACCTGGAAGATGTCGCCCTCGTGGATGTAGTGTTTCGCGCGGCGCACCATGTCGGCGTATTCGTCCTGCGAAAAACGCGGGGTCAGAGGCTCGTTTAAGTGCAGCGGCGGGAAATAGGCACGCGTGTTGCCCTCGAGCAGCGCCGCCATGTCGTTGCAGCGCGCGCGGGCGCGCTCGTAGGCGGCGTCGATGCCCTCGGGGTCGTCAAGCGCCACGCCGGATACGATGAGCAGCTTCTGCTCCAGGTTGTCGAACACGATGACCTGGTCGAACAGCATCAAATCGACGTCGCGGAAGTCGCGGTCGGCCAGCTGGTTGGCGCGCAGGCGCCCTTCGGCGTATTTGATGTAGTCGTAGGAGAAGTAGCCCACCAGCCCGCCGGCCAGAGGCGGCATCCCGGGCACTTTGGGGCTTGCGAAGCGCGCGAGCACCGCCCGGATGGCCTCGCCGGGATGCTCGACCATGCGCTCGGTCACCTGCTGCTGGGTGCCCTCGGCGCCTTCCGTGATGCGCAGCAGGCCGTTCGTGCAGGTGAGCTCTAGGGTTGGGTTGCAACCCAGAAACGAATAGCGCCCCCAGCTGCGGCCTTCCTCGACGCTTTCCAGCAAAAAGCAGTGGCAGCTCGCCGAGCGCAGCGTGCGCATGACCTCGATGGGCGTGAACCGGTCCGCGAGCAGCTCTTGGCATACGGGCACGCGTTTGTACGCGCCGACCTCGGCATACGCGCGAACCTCGTCGATGGACGGGAACATGTGCGGCACCTCCTCAAACCTCGGCCGGCCTTACTGGCCGGGCCGGTCGGGGCATGAAAAAAGCCCGTCCCGGCAAACGAATGTCTGCCAAGGACGAGCTTTCAGAAAACCCGCGGTGCCACCTTGCTTCCCGGCTTGCGCCGAGCCCTTTGCGAAGCGCCTTCACGCTTCCGGCAACTCACGTATGCCCTCACGTCGCGAATACTGGGCAGGAAACCCTGCCGTTCACCGCGCCCTCAGCGGCCCATTTGGCAACCTGCGTTCGATCCGGATCGCAGCACCCCGGACTCTCTGTGCGTGCACAATTGCTTTGACTTCCGCCTCAACGGTTTGTCGAAACTGGTTGGCATCATAGGCTTACTTTCCGCGCAAGGTCAAGAAAAAAATTCGCAAGCGGCGAAATCTGCGCGATTTTGGTTTTGCGCGAGCCTGCTGGCTTTGGTACGCACCAAGGAATGGGAGGGCATGGATAGTGCGAGTTTTCACCTGTGGGTGCAAGCGTGCGTCGTGGTAATCGGGTATATGCGGAGAGGCGCCATTTCAAGGGCTAAGGCTGTGGCTCTCCTGTGTGGGGCACGAAAAAGGAGCCCTCAAACGGGCTCCTTCGCGCACTACGGGCATTCGGCTATTCGGCTATTCGGCTTGCCGCTGCCTTCGCGAGCTATTCGCCGCCTTCCGTGGCCTCGGCTTCGGCTTGCGCCGCCTCGGCGCCGGCTTCCTCGATCTTGTCGATGATCACGTCGAGCTTGCCCTCGACGTCGTATTCCTCGACCTTGCCCGCATCGCACAGGCGCGCGAAGTCGGGGTCGATGGGCAGGGTGGTGTAAGCGGGGATGTCGTAGCGTTTCGCCACTTCCGCGCCCTGCGGCTCGCCGAAGATGTGGTGCTCCTTGCCGCAGTCGGGGCACTTGAAGTAGGCCATGTTCTCCACCAGGCCCAGCACCTCGACGTCCATGTCGTGCGCGAGGTTGACGGCCTTGCCGACGATCATCGCGACGAGCTCCTGCGGGGCCGACACGGTGACGATGCCGTCAACGGGCAGTGACTGGAACACCGTCAGCAGCACATCGGAGGTTCCCGGAGGCATGTCGACGAACAGGTAGTCGATCTCGCCCCAGTTGGTTTCACCCCAGAACTGGCGGATGGCGTTGGAAACCACCGGGCCGCGCCACGCGACGGGCAGGTCACCCTTCGGAAGCATGAGGTTGGTGGACATGATCTTGATGGCGCTTTGCGTCTGCGCGGGCAGGATGCCGTCGGCGTCTGCCGTCAGCGGGTTGTCCACGCCGAAGGTCTTCGGGATGGACGGGCCGGTGATGTCAGCGTCCAAAATGCCCACCTTGAAGCCGCGCTTGTTCATTTCACTTGCCAGCAGGCTGGTGACCAGGGACTTTCCGACGCCGCCCTTGCCGGACACGACGCCGATGACGTGCTTGACGTTGCTGCGCTTGTTCGTTTCCAGCTTCGTCGGACCCCCTGAGGTGCGCTCCCCGCACCCCGAAACGCCGCAGCTGCCGCAGTCGTGCGTGCACTCTTCTTCTGCCATGATTCCTTCTTTCGTTATTGCGGCGCCCGCCCTTGCGACCGGGCGCCCCTCGTCCTAATCGCCGATTCTAGCATACCGAGCCGCGCGGGGAGGGATATAAGCTACTTATTTCGTGACATATAGAAGCGCTTATCGTCGGTGCAGGTAGAATACGTAAAATGCATATAGTATTATTGTCCGGCAAGATAGACTCATCGAGGGGGGTGCCAGATGGCCAAACGACGCAACGGCAGGGGAAAGGCGAAAGGCCCGAATGTCGCGCGCGTGGTCGGGCCCGCCGTCTCTTCGCCGTCGGAGTCGGGCGAAGGCGCTGCCGACGTCGCGCTTTCCGGCCCCGATGCAGGCCTCGCGCCTGCCGACGCTGCGCGTTCCGGTCTTGATGCAAGCGCCGAACCCATCGATCCCGCCGATCCCATTGACGTTGCCGAACCCATCGATCCCGCCGATCCCATCGATCCCGTTGGTCCCGCCGCCGTCGGCTCGAACCCGGGCCCCGCCGCCGACCCCGACGACGACCCCGACGACGACCCCGACGACCCTGACGGCCCCGATTCGGATTCCCTCGTGCTCGACCTCGAAGAGCCCGACGAGGCCTTCTGT
>CAVDXU010000034.1:0-8582 GCA_963613135.1 bacterium | reverse complement strand
CTCGAACCCGGACTCCGCCGCCGATCCCGCTGGCTCGAACCCGGACCCCGCCGCCGATCCCGCCGCCGCCCCCGCCGCCGACCCCGATTCGGATTCCCTCGTGCTCGACCTCGAAGAGCCCGACGAGGCCTTCTGCAGGCACCTGCTTGAGAACTACGAGTGGAAAACCACTGGCAAGCGCGGCTACGATTGGCCGCGCGCCGTTGCGCGTTACCGTTCCCAGCATCCCATGGAGCTGGAAATACTTCCGTCTTTGCAGGAAACCACCAACTTCCTCACCGGCAATATCGAAGCCGGCGTGAGGTTTTCCGCGGCCATGCAGACGCTGTTCCCCGTCGGTACGAGCATTCATGGCGACAAGGCCATCGCCGCAGCCGCGAGCAAGCAGCCCAAGCGCGCGACGCGCCCGTCCCGCTACATCGGCGGGCCCACCACGATGGCGCTCTGGGATTACTCGAGCACGTTCGTCGTCGTCACCGCCGAGGCTGCCGAGGCCGCCCGCACGGCAAGCGTTCAGATGGGGTTCCCGATGGGCGCCATCTTCGGCGTTCTCACGGGCCGTTGCGTTTGCGTCGATCTGCGTCTGGCGAACATCCCGTCGCCCATCGAGGATCTGCCGGTGGTCGGCGCGCTCATGCATATGACCACCATCGAAAAGCAGCTGGTCGTCCTCTACGATCTTCTGATGGAGAAGGGGGACCGATTTGACCTGGTCAGCGTCCCGCTCTATTACACGGCCGGCTCGTTCGACGCGGGCTGCCGCCAGCGCGACCGCATACTGGCGAAAACACCCCTGGACAATCCGATCGAGCCGGGCTCATATGACTGGATCAACGAATCCGCCTGGCTGGAGACCGCCCCGCTCCTCGACAAGATGTTCGCCATGGTGCTCACCGACACGCTTGACGTCCGCGAATGCGATGACACCAATATCCGCACCTTCATCACGTTCGCCGAGGGCGAGGTCGACCGCCGGCTGGAGGAACGCCGCCAAGCCGATATCGCGGCGGCGAAGGCCGAGGACGTGGCGCGCGAGGATGAGCGCCGTGCGCAGGAGGAGGCGGCTGCCGAGCGCGCCCGCGAGCAGGCGCGCCAAGCTGCCGCCGAGCGCGAGCGGGCCGAGCGCGAGCGGGCCGAGCGCGAACGCGACATCCGCAACCTTCCCGCCATCAAGAAGCGCGCTGCCGATGCCGAAGCCCGCGTGCGCGCGCTCGAGCAGCGCATCGAGGGGATGAAGCAGGAGCATGCCGATCTTCTGGCGGCCTTCAACGCTCAAGGGGCCCAGCTGTCGAAGGAGCAGAGCATGATCTCGTCGATGGTGTCGAAGACGGCTACGCTCACGCACAACCTCGGACTCGCCGAGCAGAAGGCCTCGCGCGCGCAGGCCGATGCCGCGGCCGCCGGCATCCGCGCCGAGCTGTTCGACACGCTCGAGATCCCGCAGACGTGCCTGGATGCGCTGCTGCTCGCGCAGCGCGCCTTCCCCGACCGGCTATGCATTCTCGACCAGGCGATACGTTCCGCTCGCGACTTCAGCGGCGGCGACGTGCGCGAAACATGGACGGCGCTGCGCGATATGGCCGTGGTGCTTTGGCCGCTCGTGTTCGGCGACGAATCGGTGGATATCCCCGCGCGCTTCGAGGAGAAAAGCGTCATGCGCATCGCCATGAGCGAAGGGCCCATGACCCAGAAAGACCCTGCTCTCATGCGCCTTCGCAAGGTTTCCTACCAGGGACGTGTCGAGGACATGTCGGCGCATGTGAAGGGGCGCGTGAACGAGGGTCAGTCGACCTTGCGCGTGCATTTCTTCCCCGATCACGAGAAGCGCCTTTTGGTCATCGGGCATTGCGGGTCCCACCTGCCGACGTACGCGTATCAGGGCAAGTAGATCCGCCCACCTGTTCATTATCTGTTAACTCTGCGCTCAACGAGGTCATCGCCCCGCGGCGTTTGCTACCATATTTAGCCAGACAGCAATGATCGACATCAAGATAGGGGTTTTCCCATGAATCAGTCCCATTACGACTACCTGGTCGTCGGCGCAGGCATCTCCTCGGCCGTCTTCTGCCACGAGGCTGCCAAGCTCGGCAAGTCCTGCCTGGTCATCGACCGTCGCAACCATATCGCCGGCAACATCTACACCGAGGATGTCCAGGGCATCAACGTCCATCGCTACGGCGCGCATATCTTCCACACCTCGTTGCGCCCCGTGTGGGACTACGTCAACCAGTTCTGCGAGTTCAACAACTACGTGAACAGCCCCGTCGCGCGTTACAAGGACGAGCTGTACAACCTGCCCTTCAACATGAACACGTTCTCCAAGATGTGGAACATCGCCACCCCCGAGGAGGCTCGCGCGATCATCGAGCAGCAGAAGGCCGAGGCCGCCGCGCAGATCGGCGACGGCGAGCCGAAGAACCTCGAGGAGCAGGCCTTGTCCCTGATTGGCAAGGACGTCTTCGAGAAGCTGATCAAGGGCTACACCGAGAAGCAGTGGGGCCGCAGCTGCACCGAGCTGCCGCCTTCCATCATCAAGCGTCTGCCGGTGCGCTTCATCTACGACAACAACTACTTCAACGACCGTTTCCAGGGCATCCCGATGGGCGGCTACACCGCCATGGTCGAGCGTATGTTCGGCGAGGTGGAAATCCTGCTCGAAACCGAGTACCGTGACTTCATCGCCGCCAACCCCGGCGTTGCCGACCGCATCATCTACTGCGGGCCTATCGACGAGTACTTCGATTTCAAGCTGGGCACGTTGGAGTATCGCAGCCTTCGTTTCGAGACCGAAACCGTCGAGTGTGAGAATTGGCAGGGCAACGCGGTGGTCAACTACACCGAGCGCGAGGTGCCCTTCACGCGCATCATCGAGCACAAGCACTTCGAGAAGCAGGAAAGCCCCGTGTCGGTCATCACCCGCGAGTATCCCGCCGATTGGAAGCCCGGCGATGAGCCGTACTACCCGATCAACGACGAGCGCAACTCCAAGCTCTACGAGCAGTACGTCGAGCTTGCCAAGCAGGAGGGCGATGTCGTGTTCGCCGGCCGTCTGGGCGGTTACAAGTACTACGACATGGACAAGGCCATCGATGCGGCCTTCGATCTGGTCGCTTCCGAGCTCGGCGTCGACCTGCGCGCCGAAGCCTAACATCAGGAAGGAATGATCTCGTGTCCGCAATTTCCGATGAAGTGAAGGTGCAGGGCGACGCCGCCATCGCCGACCCCGAGAAGCTCACGATGTTCGTCGAGCTTTTGGGGGGCGCCTCCCGTCGTCAGCGCCAGGGGGCCGCGGCCGTGCTCGCCTACGTCGCCTCGAACGCCGTGCATCTCGTCGCGCCCTACACGTCCGACATCATCGCGGCCCTCAATCGCCCCGAGGCTCAGACGCGCTGGGAGTGCCTGGAAATCCTCACGTGCCTGGTGCCGTGCGAGCCGCGCGCGTGCGAAAAGGCGCTGCCCGGCGCCGAAACGGCCCTGTTCGACGAGGAGAGCGGCTTCGTGCGCCTTGCCGCCATGCGCTTCTTGTGCGCGTGGGGCAAAACCACCGAGAACCGCTCGGAGCGTTGCTGGCCGCTCATCGACGAGGCCATCCAGTGCTATCACGGCGATGTCGAGTTCAATGATATGATCGCGGCCGTCACCGACTTTGCCGCAGGCAAGCTGTCCGATCACGTCAAGGAATCGCTCGTGGCGCGGATGTCATTCGACGCCAACAACGGCAAGGGGTCGATCAAGCGCAAGGCGCAAGTCATCATCGACGTCGTCGAGGGCAAGTAAAGCACATGAACCATCAGGCTGCGTCGCGAAGATGCAGCCTGTTTTCTTTACCCTTCAGAGAGGAGTACCTATGGCTCAACACACGGTAACGCTCATCCCCGGTGACGGCATCGGGCTGGAAACTTCCGCCGCCATGCAGCAGGTGGTCGAGGCCGCCGGCGCGGACATCGCGTGGGAGGTCGCCCGCGCGGGCGCCGCATGCGCTGAGGAGACGGGAACGCCCCTGCCCGAAGAAACCATCGAGGCCGTCAAGCGCAACAAGGTTGCCATCAAGGGCCCCTGCACCACGCCGGTCGGAACCGGTTTCCGCAGCGTGAACGTCGCTTTGCGCAAAACCCTGCAGCTGTACGTGTGCCTGCGACCGGTGGTGTCCATGCCCGGCGCCGGCGGACGCTACGACGACGTCGATCTGGTCATCGTGCGCGAAAACTCCGAGGACCTCTATGCGGGCGTCGAGTTCGAGGAAGGGTCTGAAGGGGCGAAGAAGCTCATCGAGCTGTGCGCGGACGAGGGCGCCGGCATCATCCGTCCCGATTCCGGCATCTCGGTCAAGCCGATCTCCGTCTCCGCCACGCGCGATATCGTGCGCTATGCGTTCGACTATGCGCAAAAGCATGGCCGCAAGAAGGTCACCGCAGCTCATAAGGCCAACATCATGAAGTACTCCGACGGCTTGTTCCTGCGCGAGGCGCGCGAGGTCGCCAAGGAATATGAGGGCAAGATCGCTTTCGACGACCGCATCATCGACGCGTTCTGCATGAACATGGTCATCGACCCGTCGCAGTTCGACGTCGTCGTGTTCCCCAACCTGTACGGCGACATCGCTTCCGACCTGGCTGCCGGCCTGGTGGGCGGTTTGGGCATCGCCCCGGGCGCGAACATCGGCAAGGAGTACGCGGTCTTCGAGGCCGTGCACGGCAGCGCACCGGACATCGCCGGGCAGAACAAGGCCAACCCCACGGCCGAGATCATGTCGGCGGCGATGATGCTCGATCACCTCGGCGAGCTTGAAACCGCCGATCGCATCCGTCGCGCCGTGCGCGCGGTGTACGCCGACGGCAGCGTGCTCACGGGCGATATCCGCAAGGCCACGGGCAGTTCGGCCGCTGCGGCAAGCTGCACCGAGTTCACCGACACGCTTATCGCCGCCATCAAGTCGCTTTCGTAAAGCCGGCTTGCACGGGCCTTCCTTCGCACGTTGCCGGCAGAGGGGTGCCGCTGGTCGATTTTGCGCGGGTTCGTTACACCTTCGCAATTTCGGCCGGTTAGCTTCCCTTTTGTTCGCAACGTTTCCAATCCGCCGGCGCGCATGCGCCATTAGAGGGGGACATTCATGAAAAACGAGAAGTTCGCCTCCACGCTTACCGTGGGGGATGCCGCCTACACCTATTATCCGGTTTCGGGGGTGAGCGGGTCCGAGAAGCTGCCTTATGCGCTCAAGGTGCTGCTCGAGAACATCCTGCGCAACGCGGCGACGCCCGAAGACGCCGCCGAGCTTGCCGGGCGCGTCGTCGCCGCCGGCAACGCCGGCGAGGTGGGAAGCGAGGTCGAGTTCAGCCCGGCCCGCGTGCTGTTCCAGGACTTCACCGGCGTGCCCGTGTTCGTCGATTTCGCCGTCATGCGCGAAGCGTGCGCGGCCCTAGGCGGCGATCCGGCGAAGATCAACCCGCAGATCCCGTGCGACTTGGTCATCGACCACTCCGTCATCGCCGACGAGGCGGGTTGCGCTTGCGCCATGGAAAAGAACATGCAGCTGGAATTCCATCGCAATTCCGAACGCTACAACTTCCTCAAGTGGGCGCAGGAGTCGTTCGAGAACGTGCGCATCGTCCCGCCCGGGGCCGGTATCTGCCATCAGCTGAACATCGAGAAGTTCGCCCATGTGGCCATGACCTCGACCGCCGCCGGCGCAAGCGTGCCCGCAGGCGAGAACCCCACGGTGTACTTCGACACGCTGGTGGGCACGGACAGCCATACGCCTACGGCCAACGGCATCGGCGTGCTCGGCTGGGGCGTCGGCGGCATCGAGGCCGAGGCCGCGGCGCTCGGCCAGCCCATCACGACGCTGGTGCCGAAGGTGTACGGCATGCATCTGACGGGGAAGCTCTCCGAAGGCGTCACCGCCATGGATGTGGCGCTGACCTTCGCGAAGATCTTGCGCGCGAAGGGCGTCGTCGGCTGCTTCGTCGAATGCTTCGGCCCCGGCGTGGGCAACCTGTCCGCCACGCAACGCGCCTGCATCTCCAACATGACGCCCGAATACGGCGCCACCTCCACGCTGTTCCCCGTCGACGACCAGACGCTTGACTACCTGCGCCTGACGGGACGCGATGCCGACGAGGTTGCGCTTGTCGAGGCTTACGCGAAAGCGCAGGGCTTCTGGAACGACGACGCGGCTGGGCGTGTCTACGCCGACGTGATCGAGCTTGACCTGGGCAGTGTGGTGCGCTCCATCGCAGGCCCCTCCCGTCCGCATGATCGCATCGATTTGACGATCGCCCAGCAGCGCTTCCATGAGATTTGCGCCGAACGTGAGCTTGATCTTGAGAAACGCGTGCCGGTGCAAATCGGTGAGGAGACCTACGAGCTCGGCCATGGGGCGCTGGCTATCGCCGCCGTGACCAGCTGCACGACGGCAACCGACCCGCGCATGATGCTCGCGGCAGGCCTGGTGGCGAAAAAGGCCGCAGAGGCGGGGCTTGCCCCGAAGCCCTGGGTCAAGTGCATCTTGGCGCCGGGCAGCCACGCCACCGAGCTTCTGCTCGAGCGCGCGGGCTTGGCGGACGGGCTTCGCAAGCTCGGCTTCTACACGTGCGGCTTCGGCTGCATGAGCTGCATCGGCAACTCCGGCCCCGTGTTCGACGGCATGCACGAGGTTGCCGACGATATCGAGCTTGCGAGCGTCTTGTCCGGCAACCGCAACTTCGAGGGCCGCATTTCGCCCGACGTTTCCCAGAATTATCTGGGTGCCCCGGCGACGGTCATCGCCTATGCGCTTGCGGGTACGATGGATGTCGACCTTGCGAGTGCCGAGCTGGGCTGCCGTGCCGATGGAACCCCCGTCACGCTTGCCGACATCTGGCCTAGCAACGCCGAGGTCGACGAGCTGCTGGCGCGTTTCGCGACCGAGGATCTCTACAAGGAGGGTTCGCGCGGCATGTACGATGGCGATGCGGCCTGGCAGCAGCTCGGCAGCGAGCCGTCCGCAACGTTTAACTGGGACGACGCCTCCACCTACGTGCGCCGCGCGCCGTATTTCGATGGCATGGGCAAGCTGCCCGAGCCGGCGGCCCCTATCGTGAATGCGCGCGCCCTGGCGTTTTTGGGTGACTTCATCACGACCGACCACATCTCGCCGGCCGGCTCGATCGCGCCCGAATCGCCTGCCGCGAAGTACCTTTCCGAGCGCAACGTGGCCCCTGCCGACTTCAACACCTACGGCGCACGCCGCGGCAACCACGAGGTCATGATGCGCGGCACGTTCGCCAACGTGAAGCTCGCGAACAAGCTGGCCGATGGCAGGAAGGGCGGTTGGACGCGCGACTTCGCAACCGGTGAGGTGACCTCGCTGTTCGACGCTGCGATGGGCTATCAGGCATCCGGCACGCCGACCGTGGTGGTGGCGGGCAAGATGTACGGTTCGGGCAGCTCGCGCGACTGGGCCGCGAAAGGCCCGATGCTGCTTGGCGTGCGCGCGGCCATCGCGGAGAGCTTCGAGCGCATCCACCGCTCGAACCTCATCGGCATGGGCGTGCTGCCGTTGCAGTTCGCCGAAGGGGAGAGCGCGTTTTCGCTTGGCCTTGACGGCACCGAGCTTTACACGGTCGGAACGGTCGATTTCTCGCAGGGCCTGCCGAATCCGTCGGTGGTTGAGGTGACGGCCGAAAAGCCCGATGGGGCAACGGTCTCGTTCAAGGCGACGGTGCGTGTGGACACGCCGACCGAGGGCAAGTACTTCGCCAACGGGGGCATCCTGCAATACGTCCTGCGCCAGCTGGCCGAATAGCGCCCGCGAGCGCGGTCGCAGGTGCGCCGTGCCGTGCCGGCGCTCGCGAATCGTGGTGCCGAGAGGCGCGACGTGTGCGCCCGCAGGTGCGAATGGTGATGAAAAGGAGACGCGATCTTATGGTCGCGTCTCCTTTCGTCGCGTCATCTTTCGCAGCTAATTTGGCGTTTTGAACTTTATTCCGTGGGCATCTATCTTGCTTGTCCTCTTTGGGCGCCGGCGCGCTAGAATGTGCTCGTGCTCGACGAACTTCGGTTTGCTCCCGAATGCCCGCGGGCAGTCTTTTGCAGCTATGTATCGTTAGATCGGATGTGGGCATTCTGGAAAACGGCGGAAATCTCATCTCACGCAGGACGTTTATCTCGGGGGCGGCGTGCTTGACTGTCACCGCGGTGGCGGGAGGGCTGCTCGCAGCGGACAACATCTCGAAGGCGCTGGCTGTAGACGGCGGTGCTTCCGAAGGCTTAGCGGCGGAAGGCGACCCCGGCGATTCTTCAACGACCGCGGAATCCAACACCTCGTTGTGGTTCTCTCCCCACCAAGACGACGAATCGCTCGTTCTTGCGGCGGGCATTCTGGCCGATATCGCCAACGGTCGCGATGTGCACGTCATCCTGTGCACCGACGGCAGCGCGACGGCCGCCCGTGAGGAGCTTTCCGATGGGAAACTCTGCAGCCTTTGCAACACCAAGCACACCTATGCGCTCACGACCGAGCAGATCACCGCGGCGCGGGACGACGAGTTTCGCCGCAGCTGCGCCGCTCTCGGTGTTCCCGCCGACAACGTTCACATCAACGG
>CAVDXU010000033.1:0-23305 GCA_963613135.1 bacterium | reverse complement strand
GATCCCCCTAGGCTCCACCAAACTCTCAGCCGCCGAAAGGTGGCTTTTTGTTTGCCCAACGACGCATTCGATGGCACGCGTAGCGAAAGGAGATTCATGGGTCGAAGCCCCGAATCCGCTGCACCCACGCGCGACTCGTTCACTTCGCGAACCGCCTTCATCATATCCTGCATCGGCTCGGCAATCGGGCTATCCGGCATCTGGCTGTTCCCCTACCGCGTCTCGGAGCTTGGAGGGGCGGCCTTCCTCATCCCGTATCTCTTCTTCGTCGCCCTGCTCGGCCTTACCGGCGTCGTCGGGGAGATGTCTTTCGGCCGCGCAATGGGATGCGGCCCCATGGGCGCGTTCCAGAAGGCGCTCGCCCTGCGCGGCATCCCGCATGCAGATATCCTCGGACGCATCGCGGGCATCATCCCCGTTCTAGCCGCGCTCGGCATCGCCATCGGCTACACCATCGTGCTCGGCTGGTTTTTGAAATACCTTGTTGCCTCCGGCTGCGGGCAGCTTCTTTCGCAATCAGACCTTTCCGCCTATTTCGCCGGTTTCACGGGCGATTTCGGCAGCGTCGGATGGCACGCCGCGGCCCTCGTCATCACCTTGAGCGTGATGACCCTTGGGATATCCAGCGGCATCGAGAAGCTCAACAAGGTTATGATGCCCATCTTCTTCGTGCTGTTCATCGCATTGCTCGTTCGCGTGGCGATGCTGCCCGGAGCCCTTGATGGCTACGTCTATCTTTTCATGCCGCGTTGGGAAGCGCTTGCCAACCCCTATACCTGGGCGCTCGCTCTCGGCCAGGCATTCTTCGGCCTATCCCTTGCGGGAGGCGGCACTCTCGTCTATGGAAGCTATCTGAAGAAGGATGTCGATGTCGTTTACTCGGCTCGAAACATCATCGTTTTCAGCACGCTGGCGTCGATTATTTCCGCCATGGTGGTGGTGCCGGCGGTGTTCGCCTTCGGCGTCGACACGCAATCGGGGCCGCCTTTGCTATTCATCGTGCTGCCGCAGGTGCTGCAGGCAATGCCTCTGGGAAACCTCTTCTGCTTCGCGTTCTTCCTCGCCGTATCGTGCGCGGCCATCACCAGCCTCGTGAACCTCTACGAGCCGCCGATCGAGGCGCTGCAGCAGCAGGCGCATCTATCAAGACGTGCCGCGGTGGCCCTCGTCGGAATCGCGTCGTTCGCGATCGGCATATTCATCGAGAGCGGCGATACGGTAAGCACCTGGATGGACATCGTCAGCATGTACGCCATCCCCGCAGGGGCGCTGATCGCGGCCATCATGTTCTTCTGGATATGCCCGAAGGGCTTCGCCACCGCGCAGGCGCAATCGGGACGGCAAAAGCCCATCGGCAAATACTTTGAAGCATGGGGCCGCTACCTTTTCGTCCCCATAACGGCAATCGTCATCATACTGGGCATCGCGCTCGGCGGTATCGGGTAGGAAAGCAAACGCGCGGGAGCCGCCCAACCACGCGTTACCGCCGCCGGCGTGACTGGAATACGCGCGCAAACGAGAAAGGCGGTGCGCCCGCCGAGCGAGCACACCGCCTTGTTTAACGCTTGAAGCCGCCTTGAAACCGGCGGAAAACCCTATAAGCCAAGCTCGTCAAAGTAGCTCTCGGCGATTCTTGCCGAAGCAGCCGCATCCTTCCCATAGAAATCGGCGCCGATCTGCTCCGCGTATTCCGGCGTCAGCACCGCTCCCCCGACGAACACCTTGCAATCAGGCAGCTCGTCGTGCAGAAGGCGCACCGTCTCCTCCATGGCGCGCACCGTCGTGGTCATCAACGCGGAAAGCCCCACCAACCGCAGGTGCTCTTCGCGCGCCACGCGCAACACCTCCTGCGGATCCACGTCGCGCCCAAGATCGATGACCCGATAACCGTAGTTCTCCAGCAGCATCTTCACGATGTTCTTCCCGATATCGTGGATGTCGCCCTTCACCGTCGCCACCGCGATCGTCCGCGACGGCGATGCCGCAACGCCGGACTCGCCCATATGCGCCTTCACCACATCGAACCCGGCTTTGACCGCCTCGGCCGACGCCATCAGCTGCGGAAGGAAGAAAGCCCCTTTGTCGAACTTGTCCCCCACCACGTCAAGCGCCGGGACGAACACGCCATTGACCAGGTCAAGCGGATCATGACCCGCCAGCAGCGACTCGGTTGCCGCGCCCATGGGCCCTTTGCGCCCCGTCATGATCAGATGCACCATGGCGCGAACGTCATCAGCCGCATCCGCGAGCGATTCGGGAATCTCGACCGGGCAATCCTCGGATCCGCGCGCGGCGCCGGAAGCCGACGCGGTCGCAGCGTCGCCTTGAACGCCACCAGCGGGAACGTCGTAGGGATCATTACTGTTCGCATAGGTTTCGATAAACGAAACAGCGCCCTCGTCCTGGCAATTCAGCACCTTGAACGTGTTGACCGTGTCCACATACCGCTGCGCCTTCGGGTTCAGAATGGGCATATCCAGCCCGCATCCGAACGCTGCCGCCAGAAACGTCGAGTTCACCATGTTGCGCTGCGGAAGGCCGAAGCTGATGTTGGAGACGCCCAGCACCGTGCGAACGCCCAATCGTTCCTTCACCATCGTGATGGCGCGCAAAATCTCAAGAGCTTCCGGCTGATTGGTGGCGCACGCCATGGTTAGGCAATCGATCACCACATCGGTGCGCGGTATGCCGTAGGACTCCGCCGTCTCGACGATGCGCTTCGCCACCGCGAAGCGCCCCTCGGCCGTCGGAGGGATGCCATCCTCGTCAAGCGCGAGGCCGATGACGGCGCATCCGTAGCGCTTAACGATGGGCAGCACCGCCTCAAGGCTTTCGCGCTTGCCGTTCACGCTGTTGATCAGGGGTTTTCCCGCATATCCACGTACCGCAGATTCGACAGCTTCGGGATCCGACGAGTCGACGACCAAAGGCAGCGTCACCGTCGATGCAAGCTTGTCGACGGCGGCCGTCAGAACGGCGGGCTCATTAAGCTCGGGCAGGCCGACATTCACGTCGAGCACATCGGCTCCGTGCTCCTGCTGCATGACAGCCTCGCCCACGATGTAATCAAGATCGCCCGCGCGCAACGCGGCCTTGAGCTTCGGCTTGCCAGTCGGATTGATCCGCTCGCCGATCACGGCGATGCGGGGACGACCCGCCGGAAGCACCACGGCATCCTGAGCGCTGCACAGCACCGTCGCCGGTTCGTAGGGACGCGGCGTTGGTTTGCGCCCGTCGACCATCTTCGCCAGAAGCGCGGTGTACTCCGGCGACGTACCGCAGCAGCCGCCGACGATGCTGGCACCGGCTTCCACCATGCGCTCCATAGCCGAGGCGAAGTCGGCCGGCAGCACGTCGAACACCGTCTTCCCGTCCTCGACGTGAGGAAGGCCGGCGTTCGGCTGAACCATCAGCGGGCAACGCGAGCGGGCCGCCATCTCACGCGCGGCACCGACGAGCTCGGCGGGACCCAGCGAGCAGTTCAGACCCACGGCGTGGGCGCCCATGCTCGACAGGACCTCCGCGGAAACCTGCGGCGACGTGCCCAAGAACGTTCGCCCATCTTCGCCGAAGGTCATGGTGACGAAAACGGGGAGGTCGCTATGCTCGCGCGCCGCAAGAAGCGCAGCCTTCGCCTCGCGCAAATCGGCCATCGTCTCGATCAGCACCAAATCGCAACCGGCGGCGACGATGGCGTCGATTTGCTCCGCAAACAGGTCGTACGCCTCGGCGAAGCTCATCGTTCCCATAGGTTCGAGCAGTGCGCCGATCGGCCCCACGTCGCCAGCGACGTACGGGGCGCCCGCCCGGCGCGCGCAAGCGGCGGCGGCGGCGTACACTTCGGCGACCTCGGCGCGCCCTTCCAGCTTGCAGGCGTTCGCTCCGAACGTGTTGGTCGTGATGACCTGGGCCCCGGCGGCCACGTAGCGTTCGTGGATCGCCGTGATGTCATCCGGATTCGAGAAGTTGAGCAGCTCGGGGATCTGCCCCGCATCGGCCAGCCCGCGTTCCTGCAGCTGCGTTCCCATCGCCCCGTCGACGATCAGGAACTCCTCGCCCAAAAGCGCACGGCGAAGATGCTCGTCCTTGATGACCAGATCCGAAAGATCCGGCTTCAACAAGCCCACGTTCGAGGCCGCGACATCATGCGGGGCCGCATCCGCGCCCTTGGCGCTCGATTCGGTTTGCGTAAGAAGATCAGCCATGGCAGGTGCATCCTCTCTTTCTGAATTCGCAATCTTGAAATGCCGGGCAGGCGGCACACGTGGCGTCACCTGCATGCGAGGCACCGGCAGCATCGGCAGAGGCGCCCTGCGGCGTGCCGGCAGGACCAGCGCCTTCCTTTTCGTCGAATAAGCCTACCACGGCGGTGATGCTTTTGACGGGAACCAGCATGTTGGTCTTCGTCACGTTGATGCCGAGCTTGCGCGTCGCATCGAGCGAACGGAGGAAATCTGGCTGCACATCAAGCGGCAAATCGCCATAGCCCGGGCTATAACGCCAGTTCGTATACATGTTCAGACGCCTCGCCTCGGCCACGATCTGCGCCTCGACCGCATTCGCGGCGGCCTCGACCAGAGCCGAGCAGCAGGCGCCGAACATCGCGCCGTCGGCAGCGCTCAAAGCCGCATGCCGGCGATATTCCCGCTCACTGGCCATGCCGAGCGTGCAGGCCATCAGCGCAACCTTGCGAGCGCCTTCGAGATGCGAGGCGATATCGTTGCCCGACAGCACGACGGGCGCAAAGGCAAGGGCAACGCGGGGGACCTCGGCGCCCCGGGGATCAGCGGCGCCACCGGCGTTCGCGGCAGAGGCGGCGGCAGAGCCCTCGGCGCCCCGGGGATCAGCGGCGACGCCAGGAGCCGCGCCACCGCAAGCGCTCGCAACCCCGCAGGGCTCGGCGGCGCCACCGGCGTTCGCGACGGCCGCACCGTCGTCAACGTCGAAAATCCCCCAAGCGTAGCCGGGCTCGATGACGCGTTCGCATTCGTCCGCAAGGGCATGAAAACGGGCCAGCAAGGCATCGTCGACCTGCTGACCCGCATAACCCAGATATCTCAGCGCCTCTTCCCTGTCAAGCCGCACGATCTGACCCGAAGCCGCACCGAACCGGCCATAGGTGATCGTCACCGAACCAGCGCCACCTTCAGCGCGCAGGCGGCAGCGCGCGCCACCGCGGGCTTGTTCATCGTGTACACATGCAACCCGTCGACGCCATGCCCCTGCAAGTCCGTGAGCTGACGGCACGCATATTCGATGCCGGCCTGGCGCAGGCTTTCGGGGTCGTGCTCGTAACGCGCCAGAAGCTTGATGATCGGGCTAGGCAACGAGGCGCCGCACATGAACACCATGCGCTGAATCTGCTGCTTGCTCATAAAGGGCATGATGCCGGCGGCGATGGGACGGTCGACCCCCGCGCGCTGCGCATCTTCGCGGAAACGGTAGAAGCAGTCGTTTTCGAAGAACAGCTGCGAGACGAAGAAGTTCGCGCCGGCATCCTGCTTCTGCTTGAGATGATCGATGTTCAAACGAAGGCTATCGCAGTCGATATGCCCCTCGGGATACGCAGCCGCGCCCACGCAAAAACCAGCGTCGACCAGAACCGGGATAAGATCCTTGGCGAACCGGAACGACGTCAACTCGGCACCATCGGGCAAATCGCCGCGCAGTGCCAGAACGTTCGAGATCCCCTTCGATTTCATATCCTCGATAGCAGCCGCAATGGATTCCTCGGAAGCCCCCGCGCAAGTCAGATGAGCGATGGAGGGAATGCTGAATTCATCCTGGATCATGGCGGCGATGTCCGCCGTGGCGTGCTTGTTCCCCGTGCCGCCCGCGGAATAGGTCACCGAAATGAAATCGGGCTGAAGCTGGGACAGCTGCGAGACGACGTCGCGAGCGCTCTCGATGTTCAGTTCGCCCTTCGGCGGGAAGATCTCGAACGAAATCGGTTGCGCGCCGGCCTTTGAGGCCTGTTGGAAAATGTTGTGTATCGTATTCATGGCATCGGATTATACCGAACGATCGGTTGATGCGTTCGTCGAACATGAAAACGACGTTATACAGATATCCGATAGCATCGTATTTCGCAACACGATAGAAACCGATCGGACCGAAACACGCAAAAAGATTACCGGTAACCGGTTGTTACCGGCTATACTAGGCGAATCGACAGATCAATCGCACCATAAACAAACAAGGAGATCGAATGTCGGACGAGCACAGCAAAGACAAGCGGCAAATGGCCGCATGGGTTGAGCGTCAACTTGCCGAAAAAGTCGACCACGTCGCATCCAAGCGAGGCATCACCAGGACAGCCGCCATCGTCGAGGCGCTGCAGCGTTACGTCGAAGAGGAAACGAGCACGGCGCAGCAGCTTCAATCACTCGACGAGAAGCTGAACAACCTGCTTGAAAGCGGCATTCCCGCACCAAGCTCACCGGACGCAAGCCCCGCAAGCCCGAATGCAGACCCTGCCGCGCAAACGGAGGCGATCTCGTCGATCCTCGAGAAAATCGACGAGATAATCGAGCAGAACGAAGAGATCAAGGCCGAGCTCGGCAGCATAAAAACCGGGAAGGCGCGACGCCCCGCTCAAAAGAAAAAAGCGGCGCAGCAGGAAACCATGTCCTTGTTCTAAGGCCGCAAAGCAAGCATCATGAGCATTTTCATAACCGGCGACATTCACGCCACCTACGACATCCACAAACTGATGCAGAGCCGCTTCGACGCAAGCAACCTCTCCAAAGATGACTACGTGATCATCTGCGGCGATTTCGGACTCGTCTGGAACGGAACGGATCAAGAGGAATACTGGTTGCGCTGGCTTCAGGCGCGTCCCTTCACCACCTTGTTCGTCGATGGCAACCACGAGGGATTCAAGTTGCTGAACGGCTATCCGGTGCAGGAGTGGAACGGCGGGCGCGTTCATCGGATCAACGACAGCGTGCTCCATCTTATGCGCGGAGAGGTGTTCAACATCGAAGGGACCCGCCTATTCGCCATGGGTGGCGCAGCCTCAAGCGAATACGACCGCAAGCATCGCGAGCCGGGGATATCATGGTTCGCCGAAGAGGTGCCCGACGAAGAAGAACGCGAACACGCCGAAGCAGTGCTGGAGGCGCACGACTGGACGGTCGACGTCGTCGTAACCCACTGCGCCCCCACATCGGCAGCGCAAGCGATCTCGAACGTAACCGATCGTCTTGAGGATCACCCCATGGACGAATACACCGATTGGCTCGAGGCGGTTAGCGACAAGCTTGATTACGGTGCATGGTTTTGCGGCCACTACCACGTAGATGCCGCATTAGGCAACAAGAAGCAAGTGCTCTACCAGCACATTATCAAGCTCGCCGAATCGCCCGATGAGGGAAACGCCTTCGCCACGTATCCAAAAGCCCCCGTCGAGGAAGCGGTCTGCGAACTGGATATAGACTAATCACAAGCTCGAGCACCCTGTCTGCCTGAGCACCTCCTGCTTAACCCTCGCGTGGAACTCCGGACGAACAAGATAGTACGTGAGCGCCTCGAGGTTCGCCTCGAACGATGTGCCGCGGCCAACGATTTTGAAATACTCGATGCCGTACTTCCTTGATGTCTGTTCAGCCTCTGCCGCCGTAAACAGTATCGGATGGTTTTCGGGGTGCGAGAAAAAGCTCGGCTTCTTGGCCGGGCAATCGAACGCCTCCAGCTTGCCATCGCGCTGATTCCTGCTGTTATGCATATAGTGAGCCTGGCGGCGCGGGCATGCGGGCTGGCAGTACTCGTTAACCATCACCTCGAGCTTTTCGGGGTATCTCACCTGCGCCAAGAAGTCAGCGTCTTTGCCGAAGTTATAGTTCAGCACCACGATATCGAACTGCTCAAGCGCCGCGTTCAGCGCTTCGGCAGTCAGGATCTCATGGGTTGTCGAGAGCACGATCGAAAGCCCATAGCGTTCACGAATCGCGACGCCCACTTCCGGCGAATACACGATCGCCTGGGCGTTCGCCGCTGCGGCTTGCTCAAGAATTAGCTTGGTATACGGGTCGTCCAAGTCGTCGACGGTGCCGAGCATATTGGTCAGCGTCAGGCGCGGTGTCAAACCGTACTCGGCCAGCACGTCGAACGTCCAGCGAACCTTCTCGGCAGGGTATGCAGCATTGATGGCTGCCCGCCCGCCGTTTAAATTGCACTGCGGGAAACAGCCGTAGATGCTATCGATTTTCACGCCCGGACGTATTACCTGGGGGCTGAACCGCTCCAATCGCGCGAAGAACAAGTTGAGCCCAAGGGCGCTCGTGAAATCCGGCAGGGAATATTTGATCATGCCACGCCTCCCTTTCCTGTCTTGCGCGTACGCACCACGGTGCCCGCACATTCCCCGGCATGCCGCGCAAATCGCGATCAGCCGCGGGGTCGATCGCGACCCCCGCCTCGCAAACCGCCTAGAAGGCATGCATTTGCAGATCTTCGCCGATCACGCTATGGATCTTGTTGAAGATGGAATCGGGCTTATTCGGTTCCCACTTGGGCTTCTTCATTTCGTAAAGCACGCCTTCCTTACCCATGAATTGCTTGATGGGAATGGCGCTCTCGACGGTAATGGCGTTGGAGTGGCATAAGCTTTCGCACAGCCTGCATTGCATGCACGCCGCAGGCCTATGGAAAATCCCGAACAGCTCGGGCTCCTCAACCTTGAAGATCGCCCCCGTCGGACAGAACACCGCGCACATCCGGCAAGCCGTGCACGCATCTTTGTCGATGCTGATTTTTCCCACGACGCGCGTGGTCACCTCATCGACAACCGGATCGCCGATGTGCTTGAGGTAGTTATACATGCGCGTACGACGCGTGGGCACGAAATGCGAAAGGGTGCCGGTTTCAGGATCAACCTTGCGATACGCGACCGGGACTAGGACCGGTTTCTCGACGCCCAACGCGCTATCGATGCCCTCGCGCGCCAAGGTTGCGCCGGCGCTGCCGACGTCTTTGAGCACTTGCCTTCTGCTTGCACCCGGCTGATCGCACGCAACCGGGGTGTAGCCAGGCTCGTCGGCGTCAAGCCAGACGCTATCCGGGATGTGATCGGTGATCGAAATGGGCAAATCGCAATCGAACGCCTTCAGCATGCGGTCGGAATCGGCCAGCACCTGCCGAACGAATTCGCCGCCCTTCACATGTTCGCAGCTTTCGCAATCGTTGCAAACGAATGTGGCATCCAGGCACTTGTACGCGCCGAGGCCGATTACCATGCTCTCGTCGATTCTTCCCAAGCAGGGCACGACGCACATGGCGTTTTCATCCAATCGAGGGTGCTTGCCCCCCTTCCCCGATGCGTTATCCTCGATCGACCGCATCGCGGCATCGTAGGCGCTTCGGCAAGCGATGACCGGGTGGCCGCTTGTCGCGCGGATCGATTGCTTCACCTGGCGCGTCAGCTCGTCATCGGAAAGCCCTGCAACCTCAAGGGCGCCGGTCGGGCACGCATTGGCGCACGTGCCGCAACCAATGCACTTCTCGGGGAAAACCTCGAGCTGATTGGCGCCGGTAAGCGAAATCGCCCCCGTCGTACACACCTCGACGCACTTTAAGCACTTTGCATTTCGATTGCGGATGCAAACGCATCTCTCCTCGCGAACCGCGATATTCTCCGGCACCATGCCTTCGAACATCGTGAGCAAACTATCGATAAAAGCCATGTTCAATCACCTTGCCAGCCTCTTCGCCGCTTCCCTATTCCGAAGCCCTCTCGCCTACCGCCACAGCACCAGCCGCGGACGCCTCATCGCCAACAGGCCGAGGCTTCGCGGTTGCATCTTCACCCGGGAGAAAATCAAAGGTGATGGCGCCGGCCGGGCAAACATCGCTGCAAGCTTTGCACTTCGTGCAGTCGTTCAGCGTCGTTTCGCCAGCGGCAACGTCATGCAGGTTGATGCCCTCAGGGCATGCGGCGACGCAACGATTGCACTCGGCGCCGGAGGTGGTGTTCAGACACTTGCCTTCATCGATTTTCGGCACGAACGTTTTGTTGGCCCCGCTGAACAGGGAAAGCAGCGCGCCGAGCGGGCAGAAGTGCTTGCACCAACGCGGCAGCAAGATGACTTCGACCAAAATGACAGCGACGAACAGCACGATCGTCCAAGTAGCTTCACCGAACGCGAACAGGCGCATAAGCAAAAGCACGGTGACGAACGTCAAACCCACCGGGCAAACAAGGCAAAACACCGGGAACCCGAAAATACCCGTCGAAACCAACGCCGCAACCAAAACACCGTGGCGGCTATCGAGCTTGATTCCCCTCGATTTGCCGCACGGATGCTCGCACAAACCGCATCCCTTTTTGCTCAGCAGCTTACGCTCGCCGTCACTCAGGGGCACCATCTGGCCATCTGCAGCGCGGCCCGCGCCGGCAGCCGAGCCATCCCGACCCGCTTGCGCGCCCCCCTTTTTCCGCGGCTTCAGCTTCGACAAAAAGTGAACGGGACACACCCAGCTGCAGAAGACCCTGCCCAAAAGCACGCAGATGACGAAGGCCGCGATAACGCTCACGATCGCCATCGGAATCGCCGTCTTGCTGGCGATCATGCTCAAAAGGGCGCCGAGCGGGCACAGAAGCGTTATCGAATCGAAGCCGATGCCGCAAACGTTGCCGATGCCGAACGCGGTGAAATACCCGATTGCAACAAGGGCCAGAACAGCGATCATCACGATGAAGCGCGTGCGCGCCGTGTTCTTCTTTTTCATACTGCAGCCCTCCTTAGTTGCTCAGGGGTTTAACCGTGATGGCGCGATCGGTCGGCGAAGACGCGTCCCATGTTCCGGACAAGCTGCCGGCCGTAAGCGAGATGCACGCGCTCTCACAGGCGCCGCAGCCGTTGCACTTATCCTCGATAACGTAGGGCGTATGCGAACTATCCAGCTCAAGCGCGCCATACGGGCACGCGTCCACGCAGCTTCGGCAGCCCTCGCCGCGATACGCCAAGCACCACTCCCTGGTCAACTTCGCCATGCCGATATTCACGCGCGGCGCCGCTATCGGGGCGATCGCGCCTGTGGGGCATACCGCGGAGCACCTAGGCCCGCCATCGACGTCTTCGCAGAAATCGCACCAGCTCTCCTTGAATGAAAGTTTCGGGGTACGTGCATTCAGCAAGCCGTCTTCAACATGGGAAATTGCGATCGCCTTCTGCGGGCAGGCCTCCAAGCATTTCTGGCAGCGTACGCATTTCGACAGAAGCAGCGATTCGTCCTGCGCCCCAGGAGGGCGCACCATGGCTTCTGCCGGCACGAGCCTCACGACCCCCACGGCAAGCAGCGCCGCCGCGCCCGCTGCGGTGCAGATAACGTCACGGCGGGAAAATGCCGGCGCTGCTGCTTTTTGTGATTTTCCCTGATTCATCGCGGGCCTTATTTCTCTTCAGATTCCTGAGCGTCGGATATAGCCTGCTCGCGCGCAGCCGCGCTCTCATCCTCGAAATCAACTTCGCTGAGCAGGTCTTCGAGCAGCTCGATCTCGCACTGCAGGAAACCGAGCGTCAGCTTGCCGACGCCTTTATAGAAATCCGTTTGAGCGAATTTCTGAACGTCCCGCTCCATCATCGGATACCAGGCCATCAGGTGATCTTCCAAGAAATTGCGCTGCTGAACGAGCAGGGCGATAGCGGCATCCTCGTCGCCGGCTTCGTATTCATCGACCGTGCGCTGCGCCAAAATCGCCAAGTACTCGGTCTCCAAGGCGATATGGTCTTCGCCTTCCTTCCACGAATCCATCTTGGAAAGCCCCGCAGCCCGGTACAACGCAAGCATTTCGTCGCGCGCCTCCTGCATCATCAGGCGTTTCGGGCTGGTGTAAACGGACTCGTACGGGTACGCCGCGGAAAAGCCCGAAACGCCGCTCCCGATAAACGCATGAACGTAGTCAACCGCCAGCACGTTGAGCACGTTAACGTCAGCTTTGTTCAAAAAGGTTCGAATAAGCTCGTAACCCTTGTCAACATTGGTGCTTTTCGTATTCTTGGGAAACTTCATCGCGTTCAGTTCGTCAAGAAACTCCTGATCAACCTCCTTGATGAACAGCCTCGAGATGAAGCTGTACATCTTGACGCGGTTTTGCAAAATGTCAGTGATAGTAATCGTCTCGCCCGCCATGATATCCCCCTATTTTTATTTCGTCTCGTCTTTACCGTCGATTTCAGCTACCTCGACGTTTGCGAAAACCTCGTCAGCAAGCAGCTGCTTCCCGATATCCGTGATCACCCAACCGGTAGTGAATTCGAGCGCGTTGACGTTCTTCAGCTTCTCCAGGAAGTACTGGCACCAACGGCGCGGCTCCTGCAGGAGCGGATGCGCATCGACGGCATCGGCGATTTCCTTCTTCGTCGCCCCACCCTCGGCGCCGCAAAGCTCCAGGATCTTTTTCCAAATGGGCAGGTACTGAGTTTCCTCGTGAACCACCTTGAAAGCAGCGGCGGCGCTCCACATCTCTTCGACGGCGGTTGTGCCGGCCTCGGTGGCCACGTAGAACACCGGCGCCTCTTTTTCAACCTCGTTATATTCGACGTCCAGCTCGTCGAGGCTGATGGAGTCGACGCGCGCCTCTTCGGCGTCTTCCGCCGCCCCACGCTCCGCCGCAACGGAAGCCGCTTCAACATTGCCGCCCGAAGGGTCGTCTTCTTCTCCGGATGCAACATTCGGATCGATTTCGTTTCCCTCTTCGTCAACGCATGCCAGAGCACCCGCGCCGCGCAGAAGCTCGATGATACGGATCGCGTCGTACACGCTTGAGCCCTGCGGATATTCATCTTCAAGCTCTTCAGCTGCCGCCTCCAAGGTTTTCGGCGAATCGCACACCTTGATCGCGCTCAAAATACGGAACTTCTGCCCCGGTATGCCGGCGATCAGCTTCTCGATGCGCTCGCTCGCCGGAAGCTCAACCGCCTCGGGAACCACCGATTTATCCGCATCGGGAATGGGAACTTGATATTCGATACCGCCGGCATACTCGCCTTCGGTCTCCAGCTCAAGGCCGGCGTCGGCAAGCGGATCGAAATCGTCTTCAAGCTCGAACACTTCGATCTTTTCCATATCACATAACCCTTTCTTCGTCTTCCGCAAGATGGCACGCTCTTCTTACTGGTCGCCTTCGATCCGCCTAAGAAGGGTCGAGGGCGCAACGCGCGCCATCCTTCTTCCGTCCTTCTCGTAAATGCGCGTTGTGAACATATGCAGAGCGGCGGTGTTCTCGATAGCATCGTGGTCGAAATTCGTGTAAGCGATGCAGTTTTGCGCGCATGCCTCAACCGCCTTGAGCAGCCGGCCATCACGAGCCAGCGCACGCTGCCTATGATCCAGGTCGAACGCGTCGTCAACCGCATCGCGCTTAGGCATGAAGCCATCAACCATGCCGGGAATCACCAACGTTTTGCACGGATGGGAAAGCGTGCGGGAAAACGTGGTTACCACAACGCCATCAGGCAAGGGAGAGCGCTTCATGGCGAAGCTATCGATAAACGCTTCGACATTCGGGCAGCTTTGCCCATCGCCCAACGATGCCGCATGCCCACCCAACGGCATCCCGATCTTCTGCATATACGCCTCGATTTCAGCAACGGTTTTCGTCCGCCAAACCGAACGGGCCTCATCGAGCAAATCCATCGGCTTGATAAGCTTTTTGAAGCTAGCTGTGATGCTTTCGCTGTTTTCGGGGCGGCGCATCTGCTTGACGGCTTCATCAACGGCAAGGCCTCTCTCGCGGGCATATGCCAGAAGCTCCAAGAAGCCATCGCTTCCCACCAGCCAGTCACCCGCTCCGATGAAGGTTCGAAACGCAGTGAAGTCGCTCGGGTTTCCAAGAAGCTTCGCGAATGCATGCAAACGGATCTCGCCGCAACGCGCAGCATCTCGCGGGTCGCCGGCGATTTTTCTCGGCTGCAAATCAAGCGCGCAGGCAATGTTTTGCGCGCACAGCTTCTTGTGGATCTGCTTGGCCCACGTTGCATTCGGAGCGGCGACCATGATGCCGGCGGCGTCAGCGCCGTCCTCGATGAGGCGCCCAACGTAATCGGCGACGTACTCAAACTCGTCGATAGGGTTTGCAAGGGTTTTCACGGGCATCTTCAGCGGCTGCTCCTCATCGAGGCAAACAGCCCGAACGCCTTCCTCTTCAAGAAGGTCGGCCATGCCCGAGGGATTCGGGTAAGGCTCGTCGTCGAGGATCTTGAAACCGGTGTTTCCGAAGGCGACCAACGAACCGCCGCTCAGATAATCGACGAGGCGTTGGGAAGACTTGCTGAGAGCCGCATAGTCGTCAACAACGATAGGGCAACTTTCAGGAGTGACATTCGCGGCCTTCATGCCGCAGTAGGCCTTAGCCGCAACCTCCGCCGGCACGCACGCTCGACGCGCTTCCAGGTTTTCCTCCAGAATGGCGAAGGCCGTTGCTTCCTCTTGGCTTGCAAGCCAGCCTTCCTTTTCGGCGGAGCAATCGGCCAAACTGCGATAGAAGAACTTGAGCATTTCGGAAACGCGCTTGAGCTTCAAGCCGCAGACCTTTACGTCCTCCGTCAAGACATCCATCTCGTTCGCGTCAAGAACCCTGCTCGAACGCAGCGTCGCCGCCTGCACCCGCTCGTCCTCAAGCTGGCGCAGCGCTAGATCCTGAACGAAAACAACTTCCACGCCCTGTACATCGGTGAAGCGCTCGAGGATGCCCGAAAGCGCGATCGCATGCACCCGCGTCGCGCAAACAACCGTTCCTCGCCCGCACGCCTTGGCAAGAGCTGCAGCCTTGTTCAAGATCGCCTGATCGATATTCACGTTGCTGGGAGCACACACAGCTACACGCGCCATGCCATGCCCGGCAAGGACGCTATCAAGTTCTTCGACCGAAATGGTTTGCTTGCTCATACTAGCCTCCATCCTGCAATACCCGGATGAAGCCTGCCCCGAAGATCCCCCGACCTCAATGTGAGCAAAACTCGTCTAAATTCAGCGGCTATTATGCACGCGGATTCGAGATTTCACCATCATAAATTTTGCTGATTTTGCATCTCTTCGACATCAAGTTCGCCGCTAAACGCCAGGTCAAGAAGCGCCTGCCTATTCGGTACACCAACTTTTTGATAAATATGGCGCGTATGCGTGCTCACCGTGCCAGCCGAGATGAAAAGCGTCTCCTGGATGCGCGCCATGGTTCTGCCCTGCAGCAAAAGCAGCAGAACCTCCGACTCGCGCCGAGATAGCCCGAAGCGCTCGGTAATCAGATCCGCGGAATGCTGAATAGGCGCCACAGGGTCCTGGACAACGTCGCTTGCGGCTTTGCAATTCGCGCAACCATTTACCTGAGGGCAACCAGCAGCGCCGCTGGCGGTATCGCCTGGCATCCCCGATGAGGGCTCGGTCTCAAGCTCGCCGATACCGGCATGGGTCAGATCGCCTTCGGTGAATACGATCAATGCGGTAACAAGGAACACGATAGTGCACAAAATGCTCAGCACGTTGATGTTGATGTCGCCCTCAAGCGTGACGACCAGCGCATCGCCGCAGACAAGGCCAAGCGCTTCACCTAAATAGAGAACGCCGACGCACAGGGCGATCGTTTGGGTTGCCCCCGTTCTAAATGAGCGGTAGATGGTATGGCAGCACAGAATCATGAACGCGATAAGCGTCGAATACCCAGCCAAGCTGAGCGCCGTGTAAAACGTGACGCCGGCCTCCATAAGCGAGAGCAGGACGAATCCGATGCCCATGAACAGCATCGCGACACGGTAAAGCAGGTCGAGCGGTTCGCGGCAGAGCAAGCCGATGATCATCATCAGCAAGGCCGCCAATATGCCGACAAGGAAAATGGCCACACCATGGCTATCGTTCGCCGAAAACGCCGAAAAGCCCGACACGATATCGGTGAACCCCGCCAAAAAGCCGAAAATCAAAGAGGCGATCAAGCTTTTAGTGAACAGCTTCTTGGTGCTTTTGGAAAACTTGCTCGGGCTGACAAACAAAAACCCACCTGCGTTTTCCTGCTTTCTCGATTCAAAAACCTCGCTTGAATCCTTTTTGGACTCATGCTTTTTCGTCATCAGCGCCGACATAAGCTTCGCCAAGATAACGGCGGAGGCCATAGGCGCGGCAGCGGTTAAGCCAAGCGAGATAGCACCGGGAAGAATCATAAAAACAAGACCGAGCACAAGCGCCATCGCCGTCGCAGCGCCATATTCGATCAATAAGACCGAACGGTCTTTCCCGAAAAGCATGCGTACCCATAGCACGAACAGGAAAGCCGACCCAACTCCCGTCATAACCGCAGATAGAGCGCATAGAAGCATCCCTTGAGGGGTCGATACGTCCGATATGCCGCACATGAGCGTGCCGACTGCGGCGAACACGCCGCCGACATAGATGAACGCACGTGACTGAATCGTATACGTTCGCGGTTTGTAAATCGAGAAGATCAGCCCAGCACCAAGCACGAAAGCGAACAGAGAAACCGTCTGATTCTCGTAAAGCGTGCTTCTCACTTCGCCGGCCGCGAGATACGGCATCACGCTATAGAAAAGAACGAAGGTCCATAGGCGCACAAGGCTAAAGCCGAACACCCTTATCATGGACACTTCGGAGACGCGCTCCGCCCATGTCTTTTTCATCGGCGATATCTCAGATGCCGTTTCGCCCGGCTGCTCAAACACCGAGCCTGCGTTACTTGCGTTAGCAGCCACTGTAATCCCCCTAAAATTTTGGCCTCGTTTTCACCCTCCGGAGCCAAAATCCATCTGCGGGAAGATTGTAAAGCATTTATACGCGAAGAGATTAGATAGCTTATTCGTTTTATTCTCATGCGCGAATATTCACAAACTCATTCCCCCAGTTCATAAGACTGTAAGAGTTTTGCGGTACAGACAAATCATAAATATTTATGATGCCACTTTATGCCTCTTCACGACTTTCCGTAGATGTCTTGCCCCTATAAGAACCCATATCGTTGCAGCCGACGAAAGAGCGCTTGTCCCCCGATATGTCCAAGCGCTCTTTACGTCTACATGTCAGTCACTACCAAACTTAGAGGAGGAGAACATGGGCAAACTTAACATGAAGCGCCGTACGTTTCTAAAAGCAGCAGCCGTGACGAGCGCTGTTGCAGTAGCGTCTGGATCGTTTATGCCTCGCGCTTTGGCCGAAGAAACCTATCCAAAGATTTCCGGCCAAGACACCGTCGCGGTTAAGTCTTGTTGTCGTGGCTGCGGAAAGATGGAATGCGGCGTCAAGGTCATTGTGCAAAACGGCCGCGCCATCCGAGTTGAATCGGATGAGGGCGCATGGCAGTCCATGGGCAACTGCTGCGCGAAATCGCAGTCTTCCATCCAGGCCGCATACCACCCCGACCGCTTGCATTACCCCATGAAGCGCACCAACCCCAAGGGCGAGGAGCCCGGCTGGGTGCGCATCTCTTGGGATGAGGCCTACAAGCTCATCGCGGACAACATCACGAAGATCAAGGCTCAGTATGGCGGCGAGGGCACGTCATGCCAGGTGGGCACCTCGCGTATCTGGTGCATGCATTCGGAATCCATCCTGAAGAACCTGCTGGAAACGCCGAACAACATCGAGGCTTGGCAGATCTGCAAGGGCCCGCGTCACTTCGCGACCACGATGGTTTCCCAGTTCGCGATGTCCTGGATGGAAACCATTACCCGTCCGCGCGTATTCGTGCAGTGGGCAGGCGCATCGGAGCTTTCCAACTACGACGACTCTTGCCGCACCACGGTCGACGTGGCGAGCCGCGCGGATTACCACATCTCCGTCGACCCGCGCATGGCGAACCTCGGCAAAGAAGCGGATTACTGGATGAATCTTCGTCCGGGTACCGACGGTGCGCTAACCCTTGCCTGGTGCAACGTCATCATCGAGAACAATCTTATCGACGAGCTGTATGTCAAGAAGTGGACCGACGCGCCGTTCCTCGTTTGCATGGACATGGAGCCGACCGGCTTCCCCGCGAAGTGGACCGATGGTTCAACCTATGACATGAAGACCCATCTGCTGAAGGAAAGCGACATCAAGGAAGGCGGCAGCCCGTACAAGTTCCTGGTGTACGACAAGAACTGGCAGAAGCTCGCCGAGGAGGGCGTCACGCACGAATACGGGGCGTTCACCTGGTTCAACGCCGACCAGCTTGAGGTCATCGACAACACCGGCGGCTTCTGGGAGGGCGAGAACTACGACACCGACGCCGCCTACAAGGGCAAGGAGGCCAATCAGGCAAACCTGCTCCCCGGTCAGGTTCAGGGCTGGGTGCCCGACCTCGCTCCGTTCGACCCGGCAATCGACCCGGCACTTGAGGGCGAATACGAAATCACGCTGAAAGACGGTCGCACCGTCAAGGTCAAGCCCGCGTGGGAATACTTCAAGGCGCGCTGCGCCGAGTACGACCTGCAAACCGCAGAGGAGATCACCGGCATTCCCGCCGCCAAGATCGAAGCCGCCGCGAAGGCTTACGGCACGCGCCTCGATCCCTCCACCGGTTACGGCAACGGCGGCATTCAGTATATGCTCGCGCAGGAGCACGCCTGCAATGCCATTCAGAACTGCCGCGCATCCGACGCGCTTGTCGGCATCACCGGCAATATGGACACCCCGGGCGGCAACCGCGGCCCGACCATGGTTCCCATCGACGGCGACCTGCAGGGCTTCTCGGCCTGGGCACCCGGCGCCTCCACGCCTCCTGCCGAGGTCAACGACAAGCAGCTCGGCATCCAGCAGTTCCCGCTTCTGCGCTGGTGGTCTTACTGGTGCGACGGCGCAACCTGCTACGACGCCATGATCACGGGCGATCCTTATCCGGTTAAGTTCCTGTGGAACGAGTCCGGCAACTTCCTGTCCTTCACGAACTCGACTCGCGCCTGGGAAGCTTTGTGCTCGCTCGACTTCTACGTCGACTTGAACCTGTGGCACGCCCCCTCCACCGATGCCGCAGACGTCATCCTGCCCGTTGCTCACTGGATCGAGCTGAACTCCCCGCGTGCTTCGCAGGGCTCCGCCGGTTCGATGGGCGCGACGGTCAAGTGCGTGCAGCCGCCGGCCGAGGCGACCTACGACCCCGAGATCGTCATGGGTCTGTTCAAGTACATCGGCGAGCCGTGGACCCAGGAACCCTGGAGCGACGACCCGAACGACTTCTGGCCCGACATCAACTGGCAGCTCGATGACTCGATCAAGCTCTTCTCCAACGAAGAGTGGACCAACACCGCATGGCATGTCGAAAACGGCAAAGTCGTTTCCATGACCCGCCGCGGCACCGAGCTTGACAAGCTGACCCCGAAATACAAGAAGTGGGACGACTACGTAGCCGACTTCCAAAAGAACGGTTGGTGGCAAGCCAAGGAAGTCGATCCGAAGCAGTGGGGCACCTATCGCCGTTACCAGACTGGCGGAATGCGCGCACGCGACTTCGTGTGGGCGCGCCTCGACTACACGGCTGGCCCCGGCATCGCTGACTGGAAGCCCGGTTGGTTCACGCCGACCATGAAGCAGGAGATCTGGTCCACCGTTATGGAAACTTTCTTCCCCGACGAGACCAAATGGTACCTGCCGAGCTGGGTTGAGCCCCCGCATGGCCCCAAAGACGGCGACCGCATCAAGGAATACCCGCTCACCGCGACGACCGGCCGTCGTATCCCGGTGTACTTCCACTCCGAGCATCGCCAGCTGCCCTGGTGCCGCGAGCTGTGGCCTGTGCCGCGCGTTGAGATCAACCCGGTTACCGCCGCCAAGTACGGCATCGAGGAAGGTGATTGGGTTTGGATCGAAACCGAATGGGGCAAGATCCGCGAAGTTGCCGACCTGTACTACGGCGTCGACGAGAACGTCATCAACCTCGAGCACACCTGGTGGTACCCGGAGGTGCAGGACGCGGGTCACGGCTTCCAGCACTCCGCCGTCAACCAGCTTATCGACCACTATGCCCGCGACCCGCACTGCGGCTCCTCGAACCTGCGCGCTTATCAGGTGAAGATTTACAAGGCAACGCCTGAGAACAGCCCGTTCAACAACCCGGTTCCGTGCGACTCGAAGGGCGTGCCGATTATCCACACGTCCGACGATCCGCGCCTGAACGAATGGCTACCGACCTATGAAGGAAGGGAATAGATCATGACTCGCATGGCAATTATTACCGACCTTAATCGCTGCGTTGGTTGCCTGGCTTGCAGCCCCGCCTGCAAAGCGATTAACGGCGTCCCGATTGGAAGCTACTGGAACAAAGTGGTTCGCGTCGGGCCGAACCTCGATCCGAACGGCTCGGGCAAGTGGCCGGATGCATACATGTACTTCCTGCCTATCACCTGCCAGCACTGCAAGAACCCTCAGTGCGTCGCCGTGTGCCCCACCGAAGCTTCCTATGTAGCCGAAGACGGCACCATACAGATCAACAAGGAGAAATGCATCGGATGCCAGTTCTGCGTTATGGCCTGCCCGTACGGCGTTCGATACCTCAACAAGGACGAGCGCGTCGTCGAGAAGTGCACCATGTGCGAACAGCGCCTGAAGGAAGGCGAGCTTCCCCAGTGCGTCGCGCAGTGCGGCGGCAATGCCCGTTGGGTTGGCGATCTTGACGAAGGCTACGGCAGCTTCATAGGAGCTATGAACTCGGGTGAACGCGGTGAAGGCACCTACGGAAACGGCGGCTATCGAAAGATGGTCGACTTCATCGAAGAATTCTCTGAAGACCAGGTTCACGCCTTGCCGGACGTTGGCAATGACCCGTCTTGCCTGTACATCCTTAGGCGTCATCATTGGGAAGGAGGCGACAGGTAATGGAACTCGAATGGCCACTGATTTTGTTCACCACCTTCATCGCGTGGTGCGGGGGTTTGTTCGCAACCCAGTGCCTTTTAGCTATTCGCGGTAAAGGCAACAAGACACAGCTTGCAGCTTGGATCACATCCGCAGTCCTGCTGGTTATCGGCGGTATATCGGTATTCATGCACCTTCAGCATTGGGAGCGCATCTTCAACGGCTTCGGTCATGTCACCTCCGGTATCACCCAGGAGTTCATCGCGATCATCCTTATCGCGATCGTTGCCCTTGTCTACATCGTTCAACTTAAGAAGAACGGCGCAGCTCATAAAGCCGTCTGCATTGCAGGCATCGTGGTGTCCGTAGCGCTCGTCGCCGTGACCGGGCACTCCTACATGATGGCGGCGCTGCCGACCTGGAACACCGTTCTGCAGATTCTCTCGCTGATCGGCGCGGCATGCGTGCTCGGCCCTGCGACGTTCATCGTGCTCTCCTGCTTTACCGGGGATGCGAAGGACGACTTCGCCGGCGAGGTGCTCACTGGTTCTATCACCAATGCGGTGCTCACCATCGTCTACCTCATCTCGATGGTTGCGGCCCAAGGCTCGTTCACCGATATGGGCTACTACTTCGACCCGACGCGCGCAACGTTCGGCATGACGGACGCAGCCTCCTTCTCCCCGTTCGCTGCAACGGCTCTGCCCTGCACGATCGCGGTCATCGTTGCCGTCGTGCTGGCCATCCTGGCTGCGCTCATGGGCAAGAAGCAAGGCTGGAAGGTATGGGGCATCGTTATCGTCATCTGCGGCGTCGTCTCAGCGATCTGCCTGCGCATGGTCTTCTACCTGTGCGGCGGCCACGTATTCCTGCTCTTCTAATGAAAGGAGGCTTAGATATGAACACCAAGACGAAATGCGCTTGCGCTGCTTTGGCAATGTGCGTTGCGCTCGGCTGCGGTGCCGGTTGCAGCGCCAAAACAGACACGACCAAAGCAACCGTCACGGAAGCCCAGGCTCAAGCCGAGATCGGCAAATACGGCAACAACAACGCCGGCTATTGCAACTTAGACGACTCGACCAAAACCTACACCAACGGCACCGTTACGCTTGAAGTTACCGGCAAGAAGCATGTTGCATCCCTCAGCGACGCGAAGAAAATCTTCAGCGCAACGCTTAACGGCAAGCAGTACAATTTCCCCTGCGAAGTCAAGCAGCTGCTAAACGACGGCTGGGAACTGAGCGCATCAAACGAATGGCGTATCGCCAAGATCACCGAGGATCGAACCTTCAAGAAGAACTATGGTGAGAACTGGGTCGTTTTCAAGAAGGGCTCTACCGACGAATACGGCACCACTTCCAACGAGATCCAGACGCACATTATGAACACCACCAGCGATAGCGCAGTCAAGTGGGATCAGTGCACGCTTCTCGGCATGGCTTTCGACGCAAGCGCGGAGGACATGAAGAACAGCCTGGCGAACCGCTCGAGCTTCGCTTCCGGTATCGGGATCAACGTAGGCGACTCCATTGACAAGGTGAAAGAACTGTTCGGTTGCTGGAAGTACCACGATGATTCCCTTGATAAGAAAAGCGACCTCTTCGGCATTTACGTCGATATCAATGGTGAAGAGAAGTGCATTGGGTACGTAAGCTTCTTGCAGACCGACGGAACCATCACGCAGGTCAATATCAAGGTGAACAACAACTATATCGACGTGTTGAAGTAAACCCCCACCTTACCCCCTCCCTCCCTCCGAAAACAGGCGTTGACGCAAGTCAGCGCCTGTTTTCATTTGGACGACGTATTGATCACGAAAGATAGGGTTCGCAGATCTGGTCCCCTAGCAATGCAACGGTAGACTTCGGCGATAGTCTATCTAAGGACGAGAGCGAGGAACCCTGACCACGGCCACCAATATAAGCAGCAGCACGCGACCGCCCTCTACCGAAACCTTGGCATCTCGAAAGCCTGAAAGCAACCAGGTCTACACGATCGCCCCTCTGCTGACAAGCATAAAAC
Source organism: bacterium (assembly GCA_963613135.1). GTDB lineage: Bacteria > Actinomycetota > Coriobacteriia > Coriobacteriales > Eggerthellaceae > Senegalimassilia. The sequence goes on along the minus strand of CAVDXU010000033.1, from coordinate 514 downwards.
CCATTTGTCGTCGGCAAGAGGCCACAGGAAAGGATGCAAATGCCGGGGGGGGCAACGCTAGCCGAAACGCTAGCCGGATATCGCGCCCAGACAGAGTAAGACCAAAATCTCAGTGCCACACTCAGAAGATACTATCGGGCTGAAAGAAGCAATAAGACAACGATAACGGATACAGCAAAGACAGCGATTCCCATACAGACACCCCACGCGTCTTCGCCCCATGATCGGCATGAACCTATCCGATTCAAGCACCAACCTCGCCATCGCGCCCAGCAGCGTGTTCAACAATACGCACACCACGCGAAAATCATAGCGAGCCAACGACATGAATCGTGATACCGATGCAGAGCACGTGTTACGACCCTACATAGGCGCGGGGCGATCACGGCGATGCACGCATGCGCATGCATATCGTCGACGAACGTGACATGCATGCGCATGCGATCAAGGGAATACTCAGCGGCGGGCAGTCAAGGGGGATGATAAGCGGGTGGCCGCGGGGAGATATCCGGCG
>CAVDXU010000032.1:0-23874 GCA_963613135.1 bacterium | reverse complement strand
TGCCGCAGCCGTTCGTCTCGCTGGCGAAGATCCTGGTGAACCCGCTGTACATCCCGGTGGACATCACGGTGGAGTGGGACAAGGCCTTCGCCGACACGGGCAGCCAGGCCGTCACCACCACGACCATCGTGAACAAGAAGTTCGCCGAGGAGCACGAGCAGGCCGTCGTCGAGTACCTGAACATGGCGGGCCAATCGGTTACCTGGTCGCTTGCGAACATGGGCGATGCCGCCGCGTTGCAGGAGGAGCTGGGCACGTTCTTGAACAACTCGGTCGCGCTTGACGCCATGCCCTACATCTCCATGGTGAACCTGACGGGCGAGGACATGCGCACGGCGCTTTCCGGCTTTTTGAACGAGCTGTACCTGGCCAACCCCGACTCCATCGGCGGAGCTATGCCGGGCGAGGATTTCTACTACCTGCCGCCCACCGGCCAGCTTGACGAGCGCTATCTGCAGGCGGGCTTGGCGGAAGCGACCAAGCACGAATCGAGCGCCGGCACCGGCAACGACGGCGTGTCCGCCAGCAAGGAAGACGCCCAGGCCGCGGTCGAGGCGTTCGGCGGCACGGCCAGCGGCAAGTAGCGCTTCGAAGGGAGTGCCATGTTCGAGAAGCTGAAAAGCCTGCTTGGCGGGATGGGCTCTGCGGGTGCGGGTGCTGGCTCGGCCGCGGCCGGCGGCACCGGCGCCCTCGCAGACGACGCGCCGCGCATGCAGTTCGCCGCCATCGCCGCGAAAATCGGCATGCCCGAGGAGAAGGTCGCCCTGATGGCGAACATGATCCGCCAAAACGGCATGGCCGACTCGCAGATGGGCTTCATGATGCAGACGGCCACCGCCAAGGGCGTCACCTGCGAGGAGATTATGGGCATGCTCACGGCCATGGGCGTGCAGAAAAGCCAGATCGTGCGCGTGATGCAGGCGCAGGGCCTCATGGAAGAGGACGAGGCGCTGCGCATTCTGGCGGCCGAGCGCGCCGCCGCCGAGCAGCGGGCCGCCGCCGACAAGACGGCTGCGCGCAAGGCGTTTTTGCGCAAGGCGCTCATCATCGTGTTCTGGCTCATCGTGTGGGAGGCGCTCGACCGCATCGTCGACAATCGCCTGGTGCTGGCCGGCCCCATCCGCACGATTGAGGCACTGGGCGACTTGGTGGTGCTGCCGAACTTCTGGGCCATCGTCGGCGCCAGCTTCGGGCGCATCGCGCTCGGGTTTTTGCTGTCGTTCGTCGTCGGGTTCCTGCTGGCGCTCGTGGCGTGCCGCGTGCGGCTGTTCCGCGACTTCATCGACCCCATCATCAGCCTGTTGCGCACCATTCCGGTGGCGTCGTTCATCATCCTGCTGCTCATCTGGGTGGGCAACCAAGCGCTCACCGTGTTTCTGGCGTTCTTCATCGTGTTGCCGCTCATCTACACGAACATGGTCACGGGCTTCGAAAGCGTCGACAAGCAGATGCTGGAGATGGCCCGCGTCTACGGACTTTCGAAGTGGCGCACGTTTTTGTACGTGTACCGCCCGGCGTTCATGCCGTTTCTGCTTTCCAGCACCAAGATTTCGCTGGGCATGACCTGGAAAAGCGGCATCATGGCCGAAGTTCTGGCCACGCCGAAGCCTTCGATCGGCAAGGAAATGGCCACGGCGCGCACGTTTCTGGACACACCCGACCTGCTTGCGTGGACCGTGGTGGTCATGGTTGCCTCGGTGCTGTTCGAGAAGGCGTTCATGGCGCTGCTGAAGCGCGCGAACCGCCCGCTCGGCGGTCTTTTGGGCAAGAAGGGGGGCGACGATGCCTAGGCAATGCGAGCTTCCGGCGATGGAGGCGCTCACGGACGTGCCCGACGCGGAATTCGACCGCGTGTGCAAGACCTACGGCGCGAACGAGGTGTTGCGGCGCGTGACGTTTTCCCTGCCTGGCGGCGGGGTTCGCTGCCTGATGGCGCCTTCGGGATCGGGCAAGACGACGCTGTTCCGCGTGCTGCTGGGCCTGGAATCGGCCGATTCCGGAGAGATCCGTGGCATCAAGCCCGGCCAGATCAGCATGATGTTCCAGGAAGACCGCCTGTGCGAGACGTTGACGCCGGTGGAGAACGTGGCGCTGGTGCTGCCGCCGTCCGCGCGTCGTGCCGACGTGGCGCGGCTTTTGCGCGAGATTCTGCCGGCCGACTGCCTGGACCAGCCGGCGATGGAGCTTTCCGGCGGCATGCGTCGGCGCGTGTCCCTTGCGCGCGCGGTGGCCTTCCCTAGCCGCATGGTGGTGCTCGACGAGCCGTTCACCGGCCTTGACCAGGCCACGAAGGAGAAGGTCATCGAGTTTCTGCTTGCGCATCGCGCCGGTCGCACGCTGCTGGTGGCGACGCACGGCGAAGACGATGCGCGCTTGCTCGGCGCCGACCGCGTGAACCTTGCCGACGTGCAGGATGGCGGGGCCGCGGGCGCCGGCGCGAACGAGGCGTGGCTTGCGGGTTTCGCCGATCAGGAACAATCACCCGTTGCGGGAAAGGAATAGCGATGGATACGACCAAGACGATGCGCCAGCTGTGCGGCGACGAGCCTGCGCTGGAGTCGTTTCTGCAATCGAAGGGGTTCCCGTTCTCGCTGGATAACCCCATCGTCGATCTGGTGACGTTCGAGGACGTGTGCCAGGTGCGCGGGCTTGATCGCGACGAGTTTTTGGCCGAGTTCGAGGCGTACAAGGCTGCGCAGGCGTAGCAGCTTTCGCACTTCGTGCGCGGTAGCGAAGCGCTGGCGGATGCGCCTTAGGATGCTGTCGCTGCTGGGTGTCTCGAGGTCTGGAACCCGACTGCGCCCCAAAATGCGGCGCGTGGCCGTTGGTGCTGGTGGAAAGAGTTTTGCGGGGTATGGATGCCGCCGCTGGAGAAGGGGAGACGCGTGTACTACGTTGGTATCGATATCGGCGCTTCGTCGGTGAAACTGGCGGCGGTGGACGCTGCGGGAAGCGTGCTTTCGGTGAGCCGCCGCGCGCATCAGGGATCGCCGCTGCCGTGCTTGCACGAGATGTTGGACGAGCTGGCGGCGGGTGCGGACGTGGCGGGCGTCGCTGCCGGCGAAACTGCTGGCGGCGGCTCGGCTGCCGTGTCGCTTGCGCCGGCCGACTGCGCCGGGTTTATCGCCACTGGCAGCGGTGCCGATATGGTCGCCACCCTGCTGCCGGGCATCCGCGTGCTCGAGGACGTGCCGGCGCTTGTGCGCGGCGTGCGCGCGATTGCGCCCGGTGCGGGCTGCGTCATCCAGATGGGCGCGCAATCAGGCGTGTTCGTGACGGGCTTCGCTGGCGGAGCCGCGCCGGAATTCTCCATGAACGAGAGCTGCGCGGCCGGCACGGGAAGCTTCTTCGAAGACCAGATGGAACGCCTGGGGCTGCCGCTCGACAGCTATTCCGAGCTGGTGTCGCGTGCCACGAGCGTGCCGCGCCTGTCGGGCCGCTGCTCGGTGTTCGCGAAAACCGACATCATCCATCGCCAGCAGGAGGGCGTGTGTGTCGAGGACATCCTGCAGGGTTTGTGCCATGCGACCGTGAAGGCGTTCAAGGCCACCATCGTGCGCAACCTTCCGGTGGAAAAGCCGCTGGCGCTGGCGGGCGGCACGCTGCTCAACGCGGGCGTCGTGCGTGCCGTGCGCGAGGTGTTCGGCCTGGAAGAGGGCGAACTCGTCGCCGACGAGCGGCTGGTGTGCGCACAGGCGCTCGGTGCTGCGTTGGCGGCTGCGGACGCAGCCGCTGGTGAGGAAGGGGTTGCTCGCGGGGGTGCCGCGGTCGCCGGTTTCGCTGGCGCGGCTTCCGCTGAGGTTGCCGCCCCTGCCGCCGCCCCTGCCGCCGCCCCTGCTGCCGCCCCTGCTGCTCCCGCCCTTGCCGCCCCGACGCTCACCGACCTCGCCGCCGCGCTGGCGGGCAGCACCGCCGCCGCGGCCGACGATCTGGTGCGCTTGCCGCAGCTTCCCCCGACCGACTGCACGCCGAATCGCGGATTCGCGCTGGCCCCGACTCCCTGGAATCCCGCCGGTAGCCCCGCGCAAGAAGGTGCCGCCGTGCCGCGCTCGGCGGCGGTCGATTCGCTGCCCGAAGGCGCCCCGGTCCCCGTTGCGTTGGGCGTGGACGTGGGATCTACCAGCACGAACCTGGTGCTCATGAGCTTGGACGGCGTGCTGCTCGATGCGCAGTACCTGCGCACGCGCGGCAACCCCAAGCAGGCGGTGCGCGATGGTTTGGCCTCGCTTGCCGAACGCGTGGGCGACAGGGCGCACGTGGTGGCGGCCGGCTGCACGGGCAGTGGGCGCACCATGATCGGCAACTTCATCGGCGCCGATGCCGTGCGCGACGAGATCACGGCGCAGGCGCGCGGCGCGGCCCAGGCCGACCCGCAGGTCGATACCGTGTTCGAAATCGGCGGGCAGGATTCCAAATACATCAGCCTCGCGCACGGCCAGGTGTCCGACTTCCAGATGAACAAGGTGTGCGCGGCCGGCACCGGCAGCTTCGTCGAGGAGCAGGCCGGGCGGCTGGGCATCGCGCTTCCCGATTACGGCCCGCTGGCGCTTTCGGTGACCGGCCCCGTTGACCTGGGCGAGCGCTGCACGGTGTTCGTGGAGACGGCCATCAATGCCGCGCTGGCGAAGGGCGCGACCAAGGCCGAGGTGGCCGCGGGCCTGTGCCTGTCGGTCGTGCGCAACTATCTGCACAAGGTGGTGGGAACCAAGCCGGTCGGCAAGCGCATCGTGCTGCAGGGCGGCGTGGCGTACAACCCCGCCATCGTCGCGGCGTTTCGCGCGTATGCGGGCGAGAATTTGACGGTGAGCCCTTGGTTCGCGGTGTCAGGCGCGGTGGGTGCCGCGCTGCTGGCGGCCGAGGCGCAAGGCGTGCTGCAAGGTGCGCCTGCAGGTGCAACCGAACCGGTGCAAGCCGGTGTAAATGCTGATGGGGGTTCTACCGTTGCAGGTTTGGCAAAAGTCAGCGAGGCCGCGCCAGGTGCCCTGGATTCGCGTGAAGCAAGCGGGCATTGGCCTTTGGGCCATGCCCGTGAAGCTGAACGCGAAGGCAGGGCACATGGCACGGCCGCAGCGTCGAGCACTTGCGATGGCCGACAGGCCATCGCAACCAGCAACTTCAAGGGCTGGGATTTAAGCGGCGAATCGCGGCAGGTCAAGCGCGTCGATCCCGCCGAGATCGCGGCCAACCGCGCCTTCTTCCACAAGGTCGACGAGATGTACCTGGAAGACTACAACCCCGTGCGCGACCCGCAGAAGAAGACCGTCGGCATTCCCCGCGCGCTCATGCTGCACAAGCTGTTCCCCATGGCGAACGCCTTCTTCACGCAGCTCGGCTTCAACGTCGTGCTCACCGACGCCTCCGACGAGGAAACGGTGCGCCTGGCGCAGGCCAGCGCCCAGGGCGAGACGTGCTACCCGGTCAAGCTCGTGCACGGGCACATGGCGCAGCTGCTCGACGCCGGCGTGGACTACGTGTTCATGCCGCACGTGCATACGATCCGCCACCTGAAATCGACCGTGCCGCACAACTACGCGTGCCCCTACATGCAGTCCATTCCGGAGATTGTGGCGAAGGAGCTCGACTACGAGGGGCACGGCATCACGCTGCTGAGCCCGCAAATGAACCTCGATTTCGGGCAGGGCGCCATGGCAGAGGTCATGCTGGAAGTGGGCGCGCAGCTCGGGCGCACGCCGCAGGAAACCGCGCGCGCGATGCTCGCCGGCGGGTTCGCCGTCACCGAATTCACGCGCAAGACCGAGGAGCTGGGCGATCAGCTGCTTTCCAGCCTGAAGCCCGGCGAACGCGTCATCGTCATCATCACGCGCAACTACGGCATAGTCGATCCGGCGCTGAACATGGGCATTCCCGACCTGCTGCTCGACCGTGGGCAGAAGGTCATCACGGTGAGCCATTTGCACGCGCATGACCTGGGGATTTCCGCCGACTATCCCGGAGTGGTGTGGCCGTTCGGACAGCATATCCTCTCCGGCGCGAAGCTCGTGCGCCGCGACCCGCGCCTGTTCGCCGTCTATTTGACGAACCATGGCTGCGGCCCCGACACCATGATCAGCCACCTGTTCGCCGAGGAAATGGGTAGCAAGCCCTACCTGGCTATCGAGATGGACGAGCATTATTCGAAGGTGGGTGTCGAAACGCGCGTCGAGGCGTTCTTGAACGCCATCGAGCGCTACGAGGCGTCCGACTTGCGCGGCACGCCGACCTCGACGCGCGTGGTGAACACCGCGTGCGAACCTGTGCGCGCGGACGAGGTCGCGGGGCTGCCGTCGTTCGGCCCGTACGGCCCGCTTGCGGCGCAATGGTTGCGCGACCAGGGCATTTCGGTACGCGAACTGGTGCCCACGCCGGAGACGCTCGAGCTCGGCCGCAAGGAAACCACCAGCAAGGAGTACTACACCTTCGCCAGCCTCCTCGGAGTAGCGCTAGCTGCCGCGCAGGAAAGGGAAGGCGCGCCCGCGGACGGCGCGGCAGAGCCCATCCGGCAGCTGCTCATGCCGTCGTCGCAGGGCGGCGAGGCCGATGGGCAGTTCGATCGCGTGATTCGCAGCGTGTTGGACTCGAAGGGGTTTGAGGATGTGCGCGTGGTGGCGCCCGACGTGGAGCTCCTGCCGTGCAACCTGGAAGACGCGGACGGTTTCTTCCTGCACATGCTCGCCGGCGACGTGCTCTGGGCCGCCGAGCCGCAAGCGCGCCCCAAACTGCGCAAGAAACTGGAAAAGCCGAACTTGACGCTCAAAGACGTTCTGGCTGCTGCCGCGGCCGTCGGCACCCTTGCGGATGAACCGCGGAATCCGGACGAACCGCGGCATCCGGATGAACTGCGGAATCCGTCTGTAGGGTCGAGCGAAAGCTCGATAACTCAACCCGGAGGCACCCCGGGGCCGAACGCCTCCGCAACCGCGCCTGCGGCGAAAACCCTCGCAATCGTAGGCGAATGGCCGCTCGTCATCGGCGACGAACTGGTGGGCGGCATGTGGACGCAACTGGAATTGGAGGGCTACCGCATCCGCCGCGCGCCGTTCGCGGAATATCTCTGGTTCATCTGGGAAGACGGCTGCGACGAGGCGAAGCATCAAAAGGTCACGGGCGGCCTCATGCCCATGATGGGCGAGACGGGCGCAACCGCGACCCCCGGCCTGCCCGACCCGGCGCCCGCGCCCGCTGACCCCGACCAAGCCCTCACCGCCGCCGACGTGCAGAACCTGGCGTCCGGCTGCGACGCGTGCGCAAGCTCCGCCACCTGTGCAACCGGCACCTCCTGCGACGGCGCGCACGACCACGCAGCCGCCGGCAGCTGCGGTACGCACGCGCACGACCACGCAGCCGATGCGGGTTGCGGTACGCACGCGCACGCCGCGCTCGCGACCGGCCCGCTCGAGGTGAGCCAAGCCGTGAAGGAAAACCCGCTGTTCGGTGCCGAGCAGAAAACGCTTCCGCAAGACGCGTGGCATGAGAAGTTGGACCGCTACGCAAGCTGGATGCAGCAGGTTTCCGATGCGCTGGGCACCGCTTCGCCGTTTTCGCCTGACCGCGCAGAGTTGCGCAGCCTGGCAACCGACGCGCTCGGCAGTTTCTCCGGTGCGAACGGGCGCTACCGCTATGCGAAGGCGGTTCAGGCGGGACGCGCGGCCGACGGCGTGATCGTTGCGGCATCGATGTACGAAAACACCGACATCATGCTACGCTTGAAGGGCATCCCGTCGAAGGCCCCGCTTCTGCACTTGGCGTTCGACGGCGCGCTCGACCAAAGCATTGAGGACCGCTTGCGCTCGTTCCTCTATTACGTGTAAGGAGGCACGCATGCCGCTTCGAAATCTACCGACCGACGCCGCGGCGTCGCTAGCGAGCCTGATAGACCTCAAGCCCGGCCAGGTGTCCAGCATGGCGCTCACCCGCGACGCCGGCTTCGACCTCACTTTGCTCGCTTTCGCCGCCGGCGAAAGCGTTAGCGAGGAGGAATACTTCGGCGATACGCTCTACCTGCTGGTGGAGGGTGCCGCGCGGGTGACGCTGCCCGACACCGCTGTTGCGCTAAAGGCCGGCGAAGTCTTGCGCGTGCCGGCCCATGTGCTGCACGCGGTCGAGCCGGCTGACGATAACGGTTTCAAAGTGCTGCAGCTCAACGCGCGGCAGTAAGCAAAGTAATCCCAAGCGAAAGGAACAAGCATGGCAGAACTCATCAAGAACGTGGAGCACGGCACCATTTTCGGCCTGAAAGACCTGGTCGAGCTTGAGGCTGGCAAGGTGAACAGCCTCACGCTCTCGCAGACCCCCGGCTGCAAGGTGACCGTATTCGCCATCGACGCCGACGAGGGCATGTCGAGCCACGCCGCCCCGGGTGACGCGCTCATCACCGTGCTCGAGGGCACTGGCGAAATCACCGTCAATGACGTGCCTCATCAGCTTTCCGCAGGTCAGAGCATCGTCATGACCGCCGGCAGCCCGCACAGCGTCCGCGGCGTCACCCCCTTCAAGATGCAGCTCACCGTAGTAAAGCCCACGGAATAGCAAACGGCCGGCATCCCAGTCGCGAGCCCCGTCCCAATAAGGTCGGGGCTCGTGTTGTTTTGCGTTGGACTGAGGCGGGCCTGCGAGGATTTGCCTGTAGGGGCGTTCGCAAGCGCGCCCAAAAACGACTCGGTGACACCGCGGGGCCTTCCCGATTTATCCCGTTGGCAAGGAATGCCTCCCGGAAAATCTCGCGCGAAACCCCTTTGCGACCCCAACACCTGCTGGACTTTATCATTTTCTGATAAGGAAAACTACGCAGTAAATGATAAGCCCGCCCAATCCCGGAAAATCTCGCCGCCAAAACTGGATGTCTATCAGCACGCGATAAACCTTGCAATTCGTCACCGGATAGAGTGTCCCGCCTCGGCATGCCGGCGGCGAGAGGCATTCAAAACCGAACAAATCTTCGATTTTCAATTGCCTAATTTGTCGCAGCCTTATATACTTGTTGTACGTTGTACGTCATGCTTCGGAAGTGCAATAACGGCCGCCGCGCAGATAATCGCCTGTCCTGCGCCCCATCCGCTGCGACGCGGGGCCTGCGTAAAAGCAACTCGAAAGGAGACTGAAATGCCCGACGCAATGGTGACGGCACGAATGTCGCAATCGAAAAAGAATGCCGGGAACGAAATCCTCCGAGAGCTTGGTTATAGCGCCTCGCAAGCAATAAACGAGCTGTACGACCGCGTCTTGGAGACGCACGCATGGCCGTTGGCGCCGAGCAAGAAAATGCCTATCGACTTGCGGGATTTAAGCGACGCTCTCGCCTTCATCGACGGAATTGCCCGCGTCCCGCCGAACGATTTCATCGACATGGACGAAGACGAAGCTAAGCAGCGACGGCTTATCGGGAAAGGCCGAGCATCGAAAGAGGACTTCGAATGAACCTGCTGCTCGACACGAACATCCTCGTTGATGTGCTGCGCAAACGGGACTTTGACTATGAGGAATCTCGGCTTCTTCTCGCCCTGGGAAAGCTGCATGAATTCGAGCTCTGGATCAGCCCCTCGCAGCTTTCTGATCTCTTCTATATCCTCACATCGGGCGGAAAAAAGCGCCTTGCGAAAGTGGTAAGCGCGGAACTTTCCGATCTCTTCTCGTTCGTGCGCGTCTGCACTCTTGGGCATGACGAGGCTCAAGCAGCGCTTTCCGGCAACTTCGACGATCTGGAAGATGCCCTGGTGTCCCAGGCAGCGCGATCCGTGCGCGCTGAAGCGATCATCACCAGGAACCAAACAGACTTCGAAGCATCATCGATTCCTGCATACAGCAGCAAGGAATTCTTCGAATGGCTCGCCACCGAAAAAGGGCTGAACTACGCTGAGGTAGCTTTGCGGCCAGACTAAGGGAACGCCGCGCAATCGTCCAACTACGGGAAACGCTGCTGCCCTTTAGCATTTGGGGTTTATACTCTTCAGGACTGCTTCGCGGCGGAGCTCGGGCGAGGCGCATTCGCATCCGCACACGACGCCCGCATCCGTGCCCGCCGCGTCATCGAAAGGAGATCCCATGACCGAACTTGGAACCACGTGCGTGCAAGGCGGCTACCGCCCCGGAGATGCCGAGCCGCGACAGGTGCCGATTTACCAATCGACCACTTGGAAGTACGACACTTCCGAGCATATGGGCAAGCTCTTCGACCTGGAAGAGTCGGGCTACTTTTACAGCCGCCTGCAAAACCCCACGTGCGACTTGGTGGCCGCGAAGATTGCCGAAATGGAAGGCGGCACGGCAGCCATGCTCACGAGCTCCGGCATGGCAGCAAGCTTCCTGGCCATCTTCAACGTGGCTGGCGCGGGCGATCACGTGGTCGCAAGCTCGGCCATTTACGGCGGTACGTACAACCTGTTGGCGCACACCATGGGCCGCATGGGGCTGACCTGCACGTTCGTCGCGCCCGACTGCACTGACGAGGAGCTTGAGGCGGCGTTTCAGCCCAACACCAAGCTCGTGTTCGGCGAAACCATCGCCAACCCGGCGCTCGCGGTTCTCGACATCGAGCGCTTCGCCGCGGCCGCGCACGCGCACGGCGTGCCGCTGATGGTCGACAACACCTTCCCCACGCCTGTGAACTGCCGACCCATCGAATGGGGTGCCGACATCGTGACGCATTCCACCACCAAATACATGGACGGGCACGCGGCTTACCTGGGCGGTGTGATCGTGGACGCCGGCAAGTTCGACTGGATGGCGCATGCCGACAAGTTCCCCGGCCTCACCACGCCTGACGAGAGCTACCACGGCGTGACCTATGCGGAGAAATTCGGCCGGGAAGGCGCGTTCATCACCAAGGCGACCGCCCAGCTCATGCGCGATTTGGGCCCCATGCAGAACCCGCAGGCGGCGTTCTTCCTGAACAGCTCGCTGGAAAGCCTGCACGTGCGCATGCCCCAGCACTGCGCGAACGGCCTGGCCGTGGCCGAGTTTTTGAACAGCCACCCGAAGATCCGCTTCGTCAGCTTCCCGGGGCTTGAGGGCGACAAATACTACGACCTGGCTCAGAAATACATGCCCAACGGCACCTGCGGAGTGGTGAGCTTCGGCTTCACCGGCGGGCGCGCGGCGGCCGAGCAATTCATGAAGAGCTTGAAGCTCGCGCAGATCGCCACGCACGTGGCCGATGCGCGCACCTGCTGCCTGCATCCGGCGAACGCCACGCATCGCCAGATGAACGATGCCGAGCTCGAGGCCTGCGGCATCAGCCCCGACATGGTGCGTCTGAGCTGTGGTCTTGAGGCAACGAGCGATCTCATCGCCGACATCGAGCAAGCTCTCGAGACGATTTAAGGCTTCAGACGAGAGGACCGAACGCTGCAGTTACCCGGATTTCCGCAGCTGGCGAAGTCCAAGCTGGCAGGTTTCCGGGTTGCTGCAGCTGGTGAACCCAGGCGGGCGGGTTTTCCGACTTTCCGAATCAAATCTTTGCACCAAGACCTGGAAATTCGGGAAACCCGACGACACGCATGGCGCACACGCTCGCGACGGCCTGAAACCCAACCCTGAAACTAGGAAATGTTAACGCTTTGTTAAGAGCGTGCGCTTTGGGTTGACCTGGGCGGTGAAAGGACGATGATAGGGCGCGTCGGACACGAAGGGTGTGCGATCGAAGCTGCGAAAGCAGCTGGAAGGTGCGCGTCGCTTCGATGCGCAAAAAGTAAGGAAGCAATGATGACCTGCGCAAACCTAGATTCTCGAATTATCAGCTCCATTATCTAGGGTCCGGGTTGCAATGTCGCTGCCCGAACCCTAATCGGGCAGCTGATGGTTTCACGAGCCGGAGGCTGTTTGGAATGACGGCCTCCGGCTTTTTTGCGTCCTTCGTCGGAAACGCGTCGGCGAGACGGCTTCGGTGCGTGTGGAAAATGCCCCGCATGGCCAGCCCGTTTCGCTCCGGCCCAGCCGGCAGCCCCATCGTTTTCCCGAACATCCTCCACATCATGAACCGGTCATCACCGACGACGTGCGGCCTGAAGGAGCGCTGCGCGAAACAGAAAGGCAAGGCGAAAGAAGTGTCGAGCACACAGCAACGAAAACCCCTGTTGGGAGAGGAAAGCAGCAAGGCAAACGCAGCTTTCGCGTCCGCGAGCATGCCGGGCGCGCTCACCCCGGCAGCCGCAGGCGCCGCAACCGCAGCCGGCGCCGCGGCCGCGCCGGCTGCAACCGCGCCGGTCAAGCGCGACTCCACGGCCGAGGTCATGGTCGCGTCCATGATCGGCACGGCCATCGAGTTCTACGACAACTACTGCTATTCCATTGCGGCGGCCAGCTACTTCGGCGCCATCTTCTTCACCGACGTCGCGAAATCCGACCCGGTGCTGGCCACGCTGCTCGCGTTCGTCACGTTCTCGGTGAGCTTTCTGGCCCGCCCGTTCGGCAGCCTTCTGTTCGGGCACTTCGGCGACCGCCTCGGTCGCAAGAAAACCCTGGTGGCAGCCCTGTTGTTGATGGGAACCGCAACGTTTTGCGTCGGATTGCTGCCCGGCTACGACGTGCTCGGCCCCCTGTCCGTGCTGCTGCTGTGCGTCTGCCGCGCCTGCCAGGGCCTCGGTCTTGCGGGCGAGTGGTCGGGTGCCGCGCTCGTGGCGACGGAGAACGCGCCGGCGGGCAAGCGCGCGCTGTTCGGTAGCTTCCCGAACCTGGGCGCCCCGATCGGATTTTTCTGCGCGTACGGCGTGAACCTGCTGCTTGACGTGATGCTGCCCGCCGGCGCGATGGCGGACTGGGGCTGGCGCATCCCGTTTCTGCTGTCGTGCGTGCTCGTGATCGTCGGACTGGTGGTGCGCACGCGCATGAGCGAGACGCCGGTGTACCGCAAGGCCGCCGCCGAGAACCGCACGACGAAAACCCCGCTGCGCGATCTGTGCCACCATTGGCGCCGCGTGGTGCTGGGCACGGCGACCATGTCCATCACCTACACGCTGTTCTACGTGCTGGGAACCTGGTCGCTGTCTTACGGCACCACGACGCTCGGGTTCACGCAGCAGCAGTACCTGGGCATGCAGCTGGTGTCGGTGGTGTTCTTCGCCGGGTTCGTGCTGGTGGGATGCCTTGCCGCCGACGCGCGCGGGCGCAAGCCGGTGCTTCTTGTCGGCAACGCCTGCACGCTGCTGTTCGCCCTGGTGGCGCCATCGTTGCTGGCCGCGAACAGCGTGCTTACCGTCATGGTGTTCCTCTGCGTCGGCTTCTGCTGCATGGGCACCATCTTCGGGCCGTGCGGCAGCTACCTGCCCGAGCTGTTCCCCGCGAAGGTGCGCTATTCCGGAGCCGGCCTGAGCTACAACCTGGCGGCCATCACCGGCGGCGCGTTCGCCCCGACCATCGCGTCTGCGCTCGTGATGAACTTCGGCATCCAGGCGCTCGGCTGGTACATGGGCGGCATGGCGGCGATCGCCCTGGTGGCGCTACTGTTCTTCCGCGAAAGCAAGAACGTGGACTTCGAGCAGTAACGCGGGCTGCAGGCCCGCCCGCCTTTCCAGTCGGGCGGGCCGGGTACGCATGCGGACAGAAGGTCGCTGCCGCCCTGGCCGGTCAGCCTTGCAGGGCCGCAATGTTGCGGGCGGCGGAAAGCAGCTCGTATTCTCGTGGGCTCCACTCGTGAAGCTTGGCGGCGGCTACGGCGTCGCGGCACACGCAAAGGAACCTTCTCTCGTGCCTCATGAAGCACTCGCGGGCGAACTCGCCCGTGCCCTCTGCCACCACGACGCCGTCGGCACGCAACTCCCAACCAACAGGGTTCTTCGGGTCTTCGCCCTCCAGTATAAGCTGCAGCACATGCGGGGCGCCCGACTTCCTAAGGTCGCGCTCCAAGGCGTTCACCGAGTAACGCATCTGGTGCGCAAGGTTGTCCTTACTCATGCCGTCGGCGAAACCGTGCGGCTTGTCCAGCAGGCGCATGCGCCTTGGTTCGTAGGTTAGGTTGTGGAAATCGCTCAGATTGAGCTCAGGGAATGCGCCCATGACAGGCTCCTTTCATCGATGTTGGCAGGACCACCGTGCCATAGGCCGGTTGGTGCCGGGATCGTTGAGCCAACTCTCTACCCCGACTCTGGATAAATACGGTCCGCTTCGCGCGGACGCCTCCTAGTCTAACACCATGACGGGCGTGCATGCAAGCGAGACCTCGATACGCAGACCAAAGCCGACGCGTAGGGTGACGCCCTTTAGGCGAATAACAGGTGCTTCTTTTCCTTAACGCATTGCCCCAGATACATGTTGATGATCGTTTGATACGGCACGCCCGTGCGCCGAGACTCTTCTTTGAAGTAGTCAATGGTGTCGCCGTCGATGTTGATGGTTACGCGCCGGCGCACCTTATCTGCGTACGGGTTGGGGCTGCTGTTGCTGAAGTCGTATTCATCCCTCATCGCGATACCTCCAATAGGATTCTCTTTCCCCGCGCGTCGATTTACGCGCGGATATGATTCTGATAGTCGATCCGCCGTGCTTGACCTCGTTTGAAGCTGCCTTGCGGTCATCCCACTCGAAGTCTATGTAATCGGTTGGTGTCATGCATATAACATACATATGGTATATGCATCTGTCAAAGTGATAGGGCTGAACGTCTTTCCTCCCACTTCGCGACCGGAGCGGTTATACTTAGACGATTGACTTTTTATCGGCAAACCAGCTGAAAGGCTGGGACGCAAAGCTATAGGGCCTGGAAATGGCAGCCAGTTGCAGCCCCTCTCGAGGGCGCCGCGCGCTGCAAGTGCCGGGAACGCCGCAAAGGCGCCTTTTGCGTGGGACGAGGCGAGGATAGGGCTGCGGGAATGGGCAGGAACATGACGAGGCGAACGCTGGCGAAGGCGGCCGTTGCCGCGCTGGCGCTGGCATCTTTGGGAGGGTGCTCCCCGTCGGGGAAGACCGCCGGATCGACGAAATCCGCAACCGGCGCGGCAAGTAGCGCCGCTACCGGCGCCGACAACCCGCTCACCGTCTATCTTTGGGACACGGACCTCATTCGCGACCTCGGGCCCTATCTGCACGAACAGATGCCGGACACCCCGATCCAGTTCATTGCCGGCAACAACGACGTGGACCTGTACAGCTATCTGCTCGAACACGGCGAGCTGCCCGACATCATCACCGTGCGCCGTTTCGCGGGAACCGAGGCGAAGGATCTGCGCCCGCATCTTCTGGACTTCTCGTACTATGACGTCGTTTCGGGGTTCACCTCGTCGTCGCTGCAGTACTACAAGAACGCCAACGGCGAAATCAACTGGCTTCCCATCTGCGGCATCCCGCAAACCATCATCGCGAACAAGACGCTGTTCGAGCAGCATGGCCTTGGCCTGCCGCAAAACTATCGGGAATACACCGAGGCCTGCCAGGCATTCTCGGGCGCGGGCATCAAGCCCTACGCGCTTGATTTGGCGGAAGACTGGTCGAGCCACGAAATGGTCCAGGCGGGCGGCATCGGCGAGCTGATGAGCCTCGCCGGCATCACGTGGCGCGCCCAGGCCGAAAGCGCGGAAGGCGAAATCGCCTTCGACGAGACGCTATGGCGCAACATCTTCGCGCAAACGGCCACGCTGCTCAAGGATTCCGGCTTCACCGCCAACGACCTCTCCCTGGACACGGACGACGCGATGCGCCTGTTCGTCGAAGGTAAAGCGGCCATGTTCCACGGATCGCCCGTGCATTTCAAGCAGTGCCAGGCCCAGATGAGCGCCGAGTTGGTCCGCGTGCCGTATTTCTCGCAAATATCCAACGAGGGCTACGTGTACATGACGCCGTCTCTGCATATTGCGTTGAACGCGAACCTGGAGGGCAGCCCTGATCGCCTCGATGCCGCGCTCGGCGTCCTGACGCACATCCTCTCGACCGAGGGGCAGAAGCTGATCGCCAACGGCAGCAGCGTCATCTCCTTCAATCCGAGCGTCGCCTCCATCACCGACGGCATGGTCGGGCTTGAAGACGAGATCGCGAACAATCAGTACTACATCCGCTATTCGTCGCAGAAGTCGTTTGGTGCCAGCGTGAAAGCCGTAGGAGGCCTGCTTGCGCAAACGATGGACGAAAGCCAGGCCTTCGAGGCGTTCCGCGCCGCGATAAACAGCGAGGACGCCCAAGCCGAGCTGTTCGCGAAGTTCACCCGCGACTACGCGCTCGCCCCGAACGCGGCCGGCGGGCGCGACGCCGCGTCCTGCATCCTCTCGACGGTGCGCCGGGAAAACGGGGCCGATCTGGCCATCGCACCCTACTATTACTTCACGTCGTCCATCTACCAGGGCGAATGCTCGAAGAACCGGGTCAGCCTCATGGTTGCCAACAAGCCTAACCCCGCATCGTTGTATCGCGTCACCCTGTCCGGCGGCGAGCTGCGGGCGCTGGTGGCGAACAACCTTGCGGGCACGGACGGGGATTTCCGCCCGGCAAACGCTTGGGAGCTTCCCGTGGCTTCGGGCATGAAGCTTGCGGTGCGCCCCGACGGCGCGAACTTCGAACTGGAAGAGGTGCTGGTGAACGGATCGCCCCTAGACGAGGGGGCGCAGTACTCCGTTCTGCTCACCGACGGCGTCGTTTCCGGCTTGGGAAGCGATGTTGCGGCGCTGGCCGACGTGACGCTTTCGACGGCATGGACCCAGGCCGTGGGAAGCGGTCGCGAACTGGCCGAACCCGAGGACTACCTTGAGGTGCGGGGATAGCCATGGAAGCTGAGAAGAAACCGATTGCGGCCCGTAAGGTCGCACTTCCGCTTATCCTGGCCGCGGTTCTGGTGCTTATCGGCGCAACGTGCGTCCAGCTGCTTTTGGGGCAGATGAACCGCGCCATCGAGGACAACGGCAAGCTGAGCATGCAGGCCGTCGTCGAGCAGCTGGAACAATCCTACGAATTGCAGGTGGAGAACTACTACAGCCGCCTGCGCCTGGTGGACGCTTATGCGGCCCAAGGAAGCTCCGACCTTGCCGACGGAGGGGATTTCGGCCGCTTCGTGGAAACGCTTGAAGGGCAGACGAGCTGGCAGATCCTCTTCATCAAGGACAACGGCACCGCGATGATGCTTGACGGGAACGAGCGAAAGCTCGACATCTCGGCCACGTTTTTGTCCGACCTGGAAAGCGGCCAGAACATCGCCAAGCTCGTTTCCTACAGCGATGGGCAGACGACCGAGGGCAAATTCCTGGTCGCCATCCCCTGCCAGGCGTATACGCTGGGCGGGCAGACCTTCACGTCCATCGGGGCGTTGATCGACCGTTCGGAGATGGACTCCGCGCTGAAGCTTCACGCTTACGGCGAAAAGGCGTTCGTGTTCATGCTGAATTCGGACGGGGAGGTTCTCTACACCAACCAGGCCGACGAGAAGCTGTTCCAAAACTACTCGCTGCTCAAGCACCTGAACAGGGACGGGGCCCTTACGCAGGACCAGTTCGATCACCTGCAGAATTCGTTTGCCGCAGGCGTCGGCGACGTGGAACTTCTCGGTGACGACAGCAACGCGTATTACCTGGGACATGTCCCGATGGAGAACAGCAGCTTCACCATCGTCTGCATTGCGGCAAAGGGGGTCGTCGACAACACGCTCGCCTCGTATCAAAAGACGGTGTTCCTCTCGGTTGTGGCCATGGCGGTGATCCTGCTGCTTTTGCTCGGGGGCTTCTTCTTCGGCTTGTGGAGGGCCAGCGTCGCCAACCAAAAGGCCGCCTACCAGCGCACGAGCCTCGAGCAGCAACGCCAGAGCATGGAGAAGCTGGAAGCCCTCAACGGCAAGCTGAAGGAAACCCAGGCCGTCACGGTGCAGGCCTTGAAGGCCGCGGAGGTCGCGAACAAGGCGAAGACGAGCTTCCTGTCCAACATGTCCCACGATATCCGCACGCCCCTGAACGCGATTATCGGGCTGTCTTCGCTCATCGAGCACGACGCCGCCGACGAGCGCCGCGTGCGCGAGCACGTGCACAAGGTGCAGGTTTCCTCCCATGCCCTTCTGGAAATCCTCAACGAGGTCCTGGACATGAACAAGATCGAATCGGGGAAGACGACGCTCAGCTACTCGAATTTTTCCCTGGTCGATTTCGCGCGCGACGCCGAGGACATGTTCCGCCCCCAGGCTGAGGCGAAGGGGCAGACGTTCGAGCTGGTCACCGAGGGTATCCAACATCAATGGGTGCGCGGCGATCGCGTGCGCTTGATGCAGATAGCGAGCAACCTGCTGTCCAATGCCGTCAAGTACACGCAGCCGGGCGGAAACATCCGGTTTACCATCGAGGAGTACGCGGCAAGCTCGGAAGCCTACGCGAAGTTCAGCTTCGTGGTGCAAGACGACGGCGTCGGCATGGACGAGGATTTCCAAGGTAAGCTGTTCGACGCGTTCACGCGCGAGGAAAGCACGCTCACGAACAAGATTCAGGGCACGGGCCTGGGGATGGCGATCACCAAGAGCCTGGTCGAGCTGATGGGCGGCACCATCAGCGTCTCGAGCGAGAAGGGCAAGGGAAGCCGCTTCGTGGTCATGCTTGATATGAAGGTGGCGCAGGAAGGGGCCGAGGCTGCGGGTGCGGCTGGGGTCGCAAAGCGCAGGGGCGCCGCCGGCGGGCGGGGCGAGGCCGGCGAGCGGGGCGAGGTTTCGCTTGCGGGCATGCGGTTCTTGTGCGCCGAGGACAACGCGCTCAACGCGGAGATTCTCGCGGAGCTGCTCGACGTCGAGGGCGCGCAGTGCACCATTTGCGAGAACGGGCGGGAGCTGCTCGAGGTGTTCGAGAATTCGAAGGCGGGCGCGTTCGACATGATTTTGATGGACGTGCAGATGCCCGTGATGAATGGCTACGAGGCCGCGGGCGCGGTGCGCGCCAGCTCGCATGAGCAGGCGGCGGACATCCCGATCATCGCCATGACCGCCAACGCGTTTTCCGAGGATATCCAGGCGTCCCTCGCCGCCGGCATGGATGCCCACGTGTCGAAGCCGATTGACATGGGCGTGCTGAAGAAGACGATAGCGGGGCTGTAGCGCGCGCCTCAACCCAGGACCCATGTCGTTCTGCTAGTATGACCTGCGAGGACATGCCGTGCGACAGAGGGGGCTCGATGGCATTGAAAAAGAACCGCTCGTCATGGGCGAAGGAGAAAGCGCAGTTCAACGCGCAACTCGGGGGTATAGATCCGCTGGCGGACCTGTTTGCCCGCGAGGATTCCCGCCATGCCTCTGCGTCCGACGATCACGAGGCCGCGCAGCGCTACAAGGCGTGCGAGTCGAAGAACCGTTACGCCACGCGTGCCGAGGCGCAGGAGAATCTCGCATGGTGCGAGCATCAAGGCAGGCGCGGCTTGCAAATCTACGAATGCCCCTACTGCGGCGGCTGGCATCTAACCTCGCATCCTTGGGAAGAAGAATAGCGCACACAATTTTTGACTTGCTAGGGTGACATGAGGCATGTCCCTTTGCCGCTCCGTTCAATTTTGGACTTGCGGTCTTTTGCGATGCCTGAGGTTTGGACATGCCGGCCTTCTATTGCGGTACGTGCCCTTCTATGCTGGGCGAAAGGCTCGGAGTGGCGCCCGCTGTTCTTGCGGTACGTTGCGCTTTTCGTTCCGTGCTCCGCCCGCGATGAAGGGAGGCTTCATCATGAATGCGAAAACCAAGAAATCGCCCCTGATCAGCCGGATTTGCATTGCGTGTGCGTTGATGCTTGTGCTCGGCTGCGCGTTTTCGGCTTGCGGCCCCGCGAAGACGCGCACGCCCGAGGCGAATTTCGACCCGACCACATTAAGGGCGGGGGACAGCAACACCGACACGAAAGGCGCGCACACCTACACTGACTATTGGTATGCCGAGGGCGACAGCGAGCATCCGGCGCTGTATTTTGCGAACAACAGCATCATGACGCCGGTGTTCCTGAACGCCGACGGCACCGAGAAAACTCCCGTCGCGACCAAGGCCAAGGTCGTCGACGGCCATCTGCTGCCCGACGGCGAGGGCGCCGCGGAGTTCGACTTCGTGTTCAACGACCCCTTCACCTGCTACGATGCCGCCAGCGAAACCTGGTTCACACGCGGCGACTATGACGCGGCGCACGCCAAGATCGCGAACACCAAATGGCAGTCGCAGAAAAACGAAACCACGCTCGAGCTCAAGGATAACGGCACGGCGGTGTTCTCGGGTGCCTACAGCTCCGATACCGGGTCCTGGCAGTTCACCGCCATCGACCATATCGACATCGTCGAGGAAGCGGGGAACGAAGGATTCGAATACACCATCGCCTACGATGATTCCGGCAAGGCGACCTCGCTCGATTGGACCTTTGAGGGCAACGGCTACACGCGGGTGGATTAAGCGTGCGGCGAAGGTGGGCAAGCGAGCGCGACGAGCGGGTGCCTGTCCCGCTCGCCGGTCTTCTCACTCCCGCTACTCCGTGGTTTCCCAGGTAAGCTGGCGGGCTCGGCGTGTACTTGCATGCGATGCGTGCTGCCTCCGTGTTTCTTTCGCTTGCGAAAAAGATAATCTTGCAACTCAGCTATACTGTAGCGGGTTATTTTGCAACAGGAGGAGATAGCGTGAGTGATTCGCAACAGGGGATGCAGCAGGCCGGTCAGGTCGAGCAAGCAGGTCAGACCGGCCAAGTCGGGCAAACCGATCGGCCCGCTCAGTCCGTCCACCCCGGTCAGCCCGATTCGGCCAACAAGCCCGGTCAGCCCGATTTGGCCAACCAGCCCGGTCAGCCCACCCAGCCAGGCTCAGCTGACCAGGCGGATGGCGGCAAGAAGCTCGGCAGCAAGGATGCCAAGACCTATGTTCTGTGCGGCTTCGTTTCGACGGCTGTTTTGTGCGAGGTTCTGACCAGCATCGTTTGCGCGATCTTTGGCGTGCTGCTGGGTTTGTTGATCGCGATTCCGAACAAGATGTTCCTCGAGCCTATCCTCGGGTCCGGCGGGGTTTCTCTGCTCAATGATTACGCTATGTTCATCGGTTTGGCGTTGAGCTTCCTGCTTGTCCTGTTTATCGTGAAGCCGTGGCGGCCGTACCTGAAAGCGTACGGCACCGGCCCTTCCGGCAACCGCGTTCGCATGCTGCTGCTTGGCTTGCTTATCGGTTTCGCGATGAACGCCGTGAGCATCCTGGGCGCCATTTTCGCCGGCAGCATTCATATCCAGTTCGTGCAGTTTTCCCTTATCGGATGCGTCCTATTCCTGGTTTGCATCTTCGTGCAGTCGGCGACCGAAGAGCTGATCTGCCGCGGTTTCGCCTATCAGCGCCTGAAGCGCACATATGGCACGGTCGTTGCCGTTGTCGGGTCGGCGCTGATCTTCTCGCTTGGGCACATCATGAATCCGGGCGTGACGCCGCTCGCGCTGGTCGACATCTTCTTCACGGGTGTCCTGTATGCGCTGATGGTGCGCTATTGCGACAGCATCTGGATGGCGATGGGCGCGCACGCCGCGTGGAACTTCACGCAGAACATCCTGTTCGGCCTGCCCAACAGCGGCATGGCATCGAGC
This sequence comes from bacterium, assembly GCA_963613135.1. Taxonomy (GTDB): domain Bacteria; phylum Actinomycetota; class Coriobacteriia; order Coriobacteriales; family Eggerthellaceae; genus Senegalimassilia. Next base: position 2,415 of record CAVDXU010000032.1, on the reverse strand, counting down.
TATTCGTTCTTCGGTCTGGTGGGCGATGCGACGAACAGTTTCGCTTACGACACGGTGTTCGGCGTCGAGGGGACGATCTTCGCCGTGGGCGTGAACGCCGTTTGCTGCTTGGCGTTGTACCTCTGGGGCCGTTCGCGCGGCAAGAAGCGCGACTTCGATATCTGGAAGGGAAGCGCACTGGAAGCCTCGCAGCAAGAGTTTGCGGCTGCGAGCGCGGCCGGCGTTGCAGGCGCGGCTGGTGCGGCCGGCGTTGCGGGCGCGACTGGTGCTGCAGGCGCGGCTGACGGCGCGGGCACGGTTGGCGTTGCGAGCGCAGGTGGCGTTGCAGGTGCAGAAGGCGGTCCGAACGCTTCCGCGGATGCAGCCTCCGCCTCGGCTGGTGCCCCGGCCCCGCAAGCGGTAGCCCCACAGGCAGCAGCCCCCAAAAAGCGCTGGTTCTACTAAAGCAAACGCCGCACAGCAACGTGCGGCGTTTCTTTATGCGAGAGGAATTCAAAGGCGAGCTTGGCTTGCTGCTTGTAGGCCTGCGTTCGGCGTGGACCCTTGATTGCCCTCTTCAATCATTTTAGAATTATGACACGGAATAAGTATTAATCAAACGCGAGGTAATTCTAAAATGAAGTACGAGCTTACTGAGAAAAAAGCAGCACAGCTTCTGGGTGTTTCCGTGAGCCGCATTTCGCAATTGATTGGTGAAGGCAAGCTCGACTACGTCACCATTCGCGGGAACGTGCGTATTTCGGAAGAATCTCTTCGCGCTTACAGCGATCAGGGGAAACCGCGAAGGGGTCGTCCGCCCAAGTCAACGCGCGGTTCGGTGGCGGAATACATGCTCATGAATGCGGACCATGAAGTCGGCACGCTGCAATACGACTCCTCCGCCGTGGAGTCGCTTTCGCTTTCGGAGGTCTTGGACGCGCACCGTGCGCCCCTTGGCGTCCTGACCCGCAACGGCAATCAGAAGAAACGCGCGTTGAACCAATGGTGGGCCCATCGGTCCATCCCCTCCACGCGCCCCGGTCTTGACGCGAAGTTGCTCGCACTCGGCGTTAGCTCGCCCATGGATGCGGCCGTTCGGTCTTTGGGGCTTTCGCTTTCGGATTGCTACTGGCTAAGGCCGGCCGATGCGCCTCATGTAACCTGGGAATCGGTTAACTATTTCGAAAACGACTTCGTTGATTCGAGCGAGTCGGACTGGGACAGCTGGCTTTCCGGAATCGGTTTAAGTTCTCCCGACAATACATCGGAGGGCGAGCTGCCAAAAAAATGGGTTATCGGTGCTGATGGCATGCGCTATCTGCTCAAAGGGTGCCGCACCGACGACCAGAGACCTTACAACGAAGTCGTTGCGACCACGCTCTTTCGCCGCTTGCTCAATCCGGACGATTATGTGCCGTACGATATTGTCGAAACCGCAGATGGCCCAGCATGTCGCAGCGCGGATTTCGTATGCACGCGCGAGGAGTACGTTCCAGCGGCCCTGGTGCGCGATATGGCGGGCGCTGCTCGCGGCAAGAACATGTACGACAGGTTTTGCGCGACGGGTGCGAATCTCGGAGCAGATGCGCAGGCGCTGAGGACGAGCGTGTCGAAGATGATCGTATGCGACGCAATTCTTGCAAATTCGGACAGGCATTGGAGAAACTTCGGGTTTGTGCGGGACGTCGATACGCTCGCCTTACGAGCCGCCCCTCTGTTCGACAGCGGTAATTCCCTTTGGTATTGGAAGACGCCGCGCGAGGTTTCTGCGGGGGACTGGGCGTTTGCTGTGCGGCCGTTCGCCTTCGATGTTCATGCTCAGCTGGCGTTCGTTGACGACCTCGACTGGTTCGATCCTTCCGCATTGGGAGATTTCGCCGACGAGGCCTGCGACATCTTGCGGTCGAGCACCTGGGCGGCCGCGGAAGGGCGGCTCGATTTCATTCACCAGGGCATAGAGCGGAATGTGACGCTGGTAACGGACGCTGCAAAACTGCTGCAAGGCCGCATCGACCGCTTTCGGTAATTGCGCGGCTGCAAGAGGTGCTTGTTGGCTGCTGCTCAGGGTGCCGCCGCCATTGGCGAGGTGCTTGCAAATGGTTCGCATGTGTCCTGCGTCTCTCAGGGTCGATTAGGGTTCCGGCTGCTCTGATGGTAGTTTGCCTGCTCGTTTGAACCTTAGCGCACGGGAAATGTTTGAAAACTGCCAAGAATTTGGAATCGAGGGGAAATTTTGGCCCCTTGACCGCGATTTCTTGGCAGTTTGCCGTCGCGGGCGTGTGGGCTTGAAGCCGCAGGAGACGTCGCGACGAAAGAAATCCCTGTTCAGAAAGGAGCAGCCGTTTCGTTGGCTGTCGCCGCTTCTCTTGCGGCTCCCGAAATTTCCCCTCGATTCCCAAAAGTTGGCATAAATCAGCCTCGAGCCGTGCGCTGGCC